>DATBFG010000063.1:0-69123 GCA_036558645.1 Terriglobales bacterium | reverse complement strand
TGCGGGTACACGATGGGTGCCGATGGAGATACGATCAACATCTACTACGGAGCTGCTGATTGCTCGATCGCCCTGGCTCATGCCAGCGTTCGCTCACTACTCGAGTGGCTCGATGCCGATGGAAGCGTCGAGCGCCGCCAGCGATCGCAGGATTTATGAAGGTGTTGTCGGCTGTGTTCCAATTTGTTTTCGGCTGTCGGCACCGTCATCTCAGTCGTGTGTTCACGATCAAACACCGCACGTACAAGATTTGCTTCGATTGTGGACGGGAATTCGACTTGCCTAACCCGCAGGAGTCCGCAAGAAGCAGCTCCTTTCCGGCCGATCGCTCGGCGCCGAAGGCTCAGCATGCACGATTAAGCCCGTTGGCTTTGATGAACCTAACGGAGTTACGCAGATTGCAGCCGGATGCGACCGCATCTCAAGGTCGGAGTCAGCGCGGCATTCGCGTGCGCTGTCGTCCTACCTTGGTTGAAAGCGCAGCCACCGCGGTGGGAGTTCCTCACACACGAGCAACCAATGGCCTCGGATTATAGAAGACAAGATCTCAGATCGTCCAAAGTGCAGCCGGTGGCGAAGTTGTACTCGATATGAATCAGACTGAGTTGGGCGCCATGCGTCAGGTCTTTCCAAGAAGCCACAATTGCGTATTTAAGGATTTCTTCCAGAGTGTGATTCTCAGTGAGTTTCATGATAATGCGCTCTGGAACCGCAGCCCACGCTCAACATGTGCCCGGTTCCAGGTTGCGGTGTGGAACGTCCACCGCCCATTTTTGGGCGTTCAATTAGCAGCTTTCTTGGAAATGGCGCGAGTGTGCCGAGACAAAGGTATAGGACAAACCGAGAAAGCGCTTCGTGATAATTCCGGTGACTTCGAGAGCGTGTAGGGTTGCCGTCTTACTTTCGCGAAGATCCGATGCAAAGTTCTGGATATTCTTCGCCCCTGGAGCGCCAAAGAACATAGCCTTTACTTCTGCAGCCATGAAAGAGAAGTTCCATCCCGCGCCGCGGATCTTGCGATCCAGCGCGAAGGCATCTCGCGCCTTAACCAGGTTCCAGTTTCCCCACTCGCACCGGGTCAATGAGTGCGGGGGATCAGTTGCTGATGCGCAAGTCGGCTTCCCCGTGTCTGCCGAGAACGAAATGCAAAATGAGCGACACCACGGCCAAGACAAGAAGAATATGAATCAACTCGCCCATCGCGTGAAAAACCATAAATCCAGCAATCCAAGCACTCATTAGAACGATGAACGCTATTATGTAGATGCTCATGGAACCTCCAAAACCTGCTCTTAAGGGACGGATGAACTATGGTCGCTCATCTGTTCTGCCCGAACTGTGCTGAATTGCTCATTTTCCACGAAGCGCCCTGAAGCCATCTGGAAATCTTCCGTTCGTTGACGTTGTCAGCGTACAGAGGGGCTCGCTCCGACCCACGCAGATTGCTCGGCGCAGGTCGGACGCGATTCAATTCACTTCAATCAACCGCTATATCCCGGAAACGAAGATACACACCTAAGCCGCTCTCTCGGCCATCTTCTTGGCCACCTTCGCCTCGACGGCATTCCGAATCATGCGCCGTGTTCGTTCCACAAACGCAAGTTTGTCCGCCAGGCAGCTTTCGAGCAGCACGCCGACGCCATAGTGGCCGGTTACATCCGCTGCTGCGACCAAAGCTGCGTATTCAGCAATGCGAAGCTGGGTCAGGTGGATGGCCTTTGCCAGAATGAACAGGCGCTTTGCGGCTGGGTTTTGGATTTCGGCGAGTTCTTTGCGGAAATCCTCGACAAAGATGTCATGCAGGCACCGTCTGAAACTCCTCACGGTCGAAGTAAGAGCCGGCCGTGCCATACGAAAGTATCGTGTGGTGAAGAGTGACGGCCCTAATGACCTGGTATTCCAGTCGGTAAAGGACGGAAAACCGATTCGTGACAACAACATCCTCGCACGTTTCATAAAGCCGGCTGCCCAGGCAATGAACCTAACCTGGGTGAACTGGCGGTGTCTGCGCACTTCGCACGCGGTTTGGCTAAAGATGGCAGGCGCCGATCCGAAGGACGCCCAAGGGCAGATGCGGCACTCGAGGATCTCAACAACCATGGACATCTACACCCAGTTTGTCCCCGAGAAACAACTACAGGTCGTGGAGAAACTGAGCAGCCTAAGCAGGAGGGTACAGTAATGAATTGTGCCCAATTGTGCCCAACTTTACGGGACTGGTCTCTGCAAGTGATTGGAAACATGGTGGCCAGGGACGGAGTTGAACCGCCGACGCCAGCCTTTTCAGGGCTGCGCTCTACCACCTGAGCTACCTGGCCATGTCGTTACGCGCTGGTGGAAATGCGAACGAGCCTCATCGTTTTGCATTGACCGCAGCAGGAGTGCCACAGACAAGCAGATATCGCTGGAAGGCGTCCACGATTATAACAACGTTGTCACGATCCCTCAAACAGCAGGCGGGAGGAGTATGCAGGCGAAAGTACGCATCCGTGACGGCTGATAAAACCAAGCCACCGCAGACGGATTTCTCCGTTAAGGGATGGCACCAGCTGCGCGCGCACAATTCATGACACGCGTGTCCATGATGCCTTGATTCGTGTCGAACCCTTGACGCCTATCTGCTTCTACTCTCCTGCTGCGGTCGCGTGCTGTTGCAGCCAATCGGCAAGGAGTTCTTGCTGTTGGGCTTTCAGATCAACACAATTTGACATCGATTCGAGAGACTGCTTAAGCGTTCGCTCTGCAGTTGGAACTTTGTGCGAGGAGAAAAAGTCCTTTACTTCGTCGCGCAGACCGGCATCGCAAAGGGCGCTCGTTGCCGCCACGACTTCACCGCTTGTAAAGCCGCCCCCGACTTTTTCAATGTCAGGCCAATGAGAGCGAACAAAGTTCCATCCCAACTCGCCGCCCGCCCTGTTCTCCACCACTCCGGCGATCAGTCCCAGCGTGTCCTGGCTACGCACGTCAGGAGACACGGCATACTGCAGTGTGCGGTCCAGCAGCTTGGGATCGGAAAACTGGGTTAGTGATCCGAGGTAGATGTAATACTCAGCCGGAGATTTCGCGCTCTTGAGTCTTTCGAAGAGCTTTTCGTACAACGCCTGATCACCGTCGAGCACTGCCAGATGAATCGCCAGGCTTGCGATCGTTCGATCCAGCGAATCCGGATTCGCCAATGCCTGTTCGGCTACCTTCTTCGCTTCAGCCAAGACCTCTGGATCGCGGCCACTATACCCCATGATCCGCAAAACGATGGGACGGAGCGATTTCTGCTCGGCGCCTTCCCCCGCTAGAGGTTTCCATCCCAACTGCTTCGCCATCGGGCCAAAAAGACGGCGCACCCACTCCTCGTATTCAGCACGGTCATTATTATTCACCAGATAATCGCCGATGTACTGCACTTGACCACTCAACTGTGCGACAACTGCTCGATTACGCTCGGACGTGAATTCTTGTGCAAGCGCAAGATAGTCTCCAATTTGAAGACGCCCCACCTGGACTGTGGCCCACGCGTCACTTAGCAACCTGATGCGTTCGGCGGGCGTGAGCGAACCCTCCACTTTTTTCGCGAGTGAACGGATCGCCTCCGATTGGTAGCCGGTACGATAGAATCCGCTTGCGCCGGCGTTTCCGAGCACCCAAGATGTGCACCCTGGCAGAGTTAGAGTGTCTTCCTTTCTTGTCAGCAATTCACACTTTCCCGGCGCCTCTAGATGTCCAGCCTGCTTCATGCACACTGGGATCTGCCAGATCTCGCTGCTGCCGGATTGAAAACGGCTGCGATCGTAGAAATAACGTTGTTGGAGAAGTGTGACCTTCGTCGAACCACCGGAGCATTGTGCTTTCAAAGAGACCATCGGCGCACCGGGTTGCGTAACGAAGGTTGGCATGATGTGATCCACCGGCTTGTTCGCGGCCTTCGCAAGGGCATTCCAGAAATCTTCGGCAGTTGCGTTTCCGTATGAATGTTGCTTGATGTAAGCAATCACACCTTGGCGAAATGACTCTGGCCCAATATAAGCCTCGAGCATGCGCAGCACAGCCGCCGTCTTGCCATACGCGATTCCGTCAAATAACTCCTGGATCTGTGCGGGTGTCTCTGCCGCCTGATGAATCGGGCGGGTATTGTTCAACGCATCGACATTTAACGATCCGCTGGAGTCCAATACATCATCAAGTTTCAGATTCCAATCCGGCTTCCATTCATCGATAGGTTTCGTCGATAACCAGGTCGCAAACCCTTCATTCAGCCAGATGTCATCCCACCATTGCATCGTTACCAGGTCACCGAACCACATGTGGGCAATTTCATGAGAAATGGTCCCAGCCACCTCCTTGTGTAACGAGATGGAATCGCGCTGGTCATCCAATAGCAGCTCAATTTCTCGGAACGTAATTAGCCCGGCGTTTTCCATCGCGCCTGCGGCAAAGTCCGGGAGCCCAATTAAGTCCAACTTTCCGAATGGATACTTCACGCCGAAGTACTTGTCGAAGTAGCGAACACATTGCTCGGCCGTCGCGAGCGCAAACGGGCTCAGGTGTTTCTTTCCGGGCATGCTGTAAATGCGGATCGGAATGCCATCTGCTTGCCCTTCGATGTATTCAAACTTACCGACGGCAAGAGCTACCAGATACGAAGACATCTTTGGCGTCGTTCGGAATGTGACCGTGTGTTTACCCGCCATTGGCCCGGGTGAATCTGTCAGAACAGCGCTGTTGGAAAGGACCGTGTCTCCACTGTCGGCAATCACACTGATGTCAAACGTCGCTTTGTATGCCGGTTCATCAAATGAAGGAAAAGCGCGGCGGGCATCAGTGGATTCGAATTGGGTAACAGCATACTTCTTTCCCTGCTCGTCCTTGCCCAGGTAGAAGCCGCGCAATTCATCGTTCAAGGCACCGATGTATCGCATACGAATGACGACTGGACCAGGCTGAAGCTCATTCGAAACTCGCAGGGTCGCTGTTTCCCGATCCTTCTGCAAAGTCACTTCTGCATTTTGGGTCGCCCCTGCGCTCGTAATTTGTGCTTCCTGAATATCGAGCGCGGCCGCGTTCAATACAATCTCCGAGGTCGACTTCAAAACCCGGACCTTGAT
Organism: Terriglobales bacterium; assembly: GCA_036558645.1. Classification (GTDB taxonomy): domain Bacteria; phylum Acidobacteriota; class Terriglobia; order Terriglobales; family Acidobacteriaceae; genus DATBFG01. Next base: position 64,024 of record DATBFG010000063.1, on the reverse strand, counting down.
GGTCTCCATCCCGGCGAAATTGTCCCTGTCAAAATTCGGGGCAAAAATGAGCTGGTAGTTCTCGGGCACAACGATGTTAGGCAGGCGTTGCGCAAGGACAATCGAGGCCTGAATGAAGCATACGAGCAGTATCGCTAACCCACGTCCTATGTTCTTTTTCAAACGATATAATCCTCAGCTTCCACGAATGATGAGAATCAGTTCTAACCGTTTTGTTATCACCCATGAGATATGGCGATCTCAGGGCTCGCAATGTGTGATGCTAAATGTACGCAAAACGTCCGGCGGAAGTTCAGCAGTTAGGCCCCGAAGATATCCGTTCGCCGCCCAAGAGGGTAAAAGCACAAGAATCAGCAGCGAACCAATATGGTATTTCGCGGAAATCTTCTACTGCAAAGACAGCCAGGTCGGCGTCTTTGCCGGGCTCCACAGTTCCTTTTCTTTTTTCTAATTTTAGCGCAAATGCGCCATTGATGGTAGCTGCCGCGATCGCCTCCGCCGGCGACATACGCATATGCGTGCATGCCAGCGACAGAACAAACGGCATACTCGGCGTGGGCGAAGACCCGGGATTGTAGTCCGTCGCCAGCGCTACAGCAACGCCGGAATCGATTAGTTTCCTTGCGGGCGCGTAGCCATCAAGACCCAAAAAATAATTAGCTCCCGGTACGAGCGTTGCAATGGTCTCACTTCTTGCCAATAACCGTATGTCATCGTCATTTACATGGTCCATGTGATCCAACGACACCGGTTCGAATTCCATCAACGGCCCCAGACGAGTCTCTGTTAACTGACAAACGTGCCCGCGAACGCTCAGGTTGTGCTTGCGGGCAGCGGCAAAAATAGTTGCCGTCTCTTGGGGAGAAAACGCACCCCTGTCGGTGAAGACATCGACAAACCGGGCGAGTTTCTGTTGAGCCGCCTGCGGAATCATCTCTTTACAGACGAGCTCAACGTACTTCTGTGAGCGGCCTTTGAATTCGCTTGGCACCACGTGAGCCCCGAGAAGCGTCGCAATGACAGTGCCGGGCCAGCGTGCAGCCGCCTGACGAATTGCCCGTAAAGACTTGAGTTCGGATTCGAGGCTCAATCCGTATCCCGACTTTGCTTCTATAGTCGTTGTGCCCTGCTCTGCCATCCAGCGAAGTCCGTCTAGAACCTGCTCCGAAAGCAATTTTTGATCTGCCGCGCGTACAGATTCAATGCTTGAGCGAATGCCTCCTCCAGCCTGAGCGATTTCCTCATATGTGGCTCCTCCAATGCGCTTTTCGAAATCCACCAGGCGCGGAACCATGAAAGCAGGATGGGTGTGGGAATCGACAAAACCAGGCAGGACAACCTTCCGTTCACAATCGATCTCCAGAATTTTCTTGCGATTTTTCTGGACCCAAGGGTCGCGAAGCGCGTCTTTGGTTGTGCCGACCGATACGATTTTGCCCGCGATGCAGAGGACAGCGGCGTCACGCACAATGGCTAAGTCGCGCAGAGCCGCACCACGCAGTGGCTCCAGGGCACCTGATGTCGACTTCAACGTGAGGAGCTGACCGATATTTACAAGTAAGAGTGGCGGCGACTGAGGCATGTTGATTTTTCGCAAGGAACTTGCGTCGTGCTGGCGGTCTGCAGTTTCATTCTCTCATCGGCACTTTCACATCTCGTTTTTCGGCAAATTCCTTCGCCTCATCGTATCCCGCATCCGCATGCCGGATAATCCCCATACCCGGATCAGTCGTCAACACCCGTTCAATCCTCCGAGCCATCATCTCCGTTCCATCCGCGACCGTGACTTGTCCCGCGTGAAGTGAATAGCCGATGCCAACACCACCTCCGTTGTGCACCGATACCCACGAAGCACCGGCAGCCGTATTAACCAATGCGTTTAGAATCGGCCAATCTGCCACCGCATCGCTGCCGTCTTTCATGCTCTCAGTCTCGCGAAATGGAGACGCCACCGATCCGCAATCCAGATGATCTCGCCCGATAACAATCGGCGCCTTGATCTTCCCCTTCTTCACAAGGTCATTCATGGCCAACCCGAATTGCGCCCGCTCACCATAACCAAGCCAGCAAATGCGGGCAGGCAAGCCTTGGAATTTGATCCGCTTTCGAGCCAGATCAATCCATCGCCGCAAAATTCGGTTTTCCGGGAAGAGTTCGAGAATCAAGTCGTCAGTTATATGAATGTCGGATGCCTCTCCCGACAGCGCCACCCAACGGAACGGTCCGCGTCCTTCACAAAAGAGCGGACGAATGTAGGCCGGCACAAAGCCGGGGAAGTCATATGCATTCTTCACTCCGCGTTGAAACGCGAAAGTTCGAATGTTATTTCCATAATCGAATGTCACCGCGCCCATTTTTTGGAGGCGCAACATGCCTTCGACATGGCTTGCCATTGCATCGAGCGATTTCTCTTCGTATTTCTTGGGATCACTCTTGCGCAGATCAAAGGCCTCCTGCAAGGTCATGCCGTTGGGGACATATCCATTCAGGGGATCGTGCGCGGAGGTCTGGTCGGTAAGAATGTCAGGAACTACGCCGCGCTCAGCCAACTCCGGAATAATGTCGGCACAGTTTCCAACCAAACCGACCGATACATTTTCCTTCTTTCGTATCGCATTCTTCAGGATGCGCAATGCCTCATCAAGAGACGTCACCATGAAATCGCAGTAACCGGTCTTCAGCCTTTTCTTGATGCGCTCGGGATCGACGTCAATGCCCAGAAATGCGGCTCCAGTCATTGTCGCCGCTAGAGGTTGCGCACCACCCATTCCACCCATGCCGCCGGACACGATCAGTTTGCCCGAGAGATCCCCGCCGAAATGTTTCTCGCCCGCCGCGGCAAAGGTTTCGAATGTTCCCTGAACGATTCCCTGCGAGCCGATATAAATCCACGATCCGGCCGTCATCTGGCCGTACATCATCAAGCCGGCACGTTCGAGTTCGTTGAACTTTTCCCAGTTCGACCAGTGGCCGACCAAATTTGAGTTTGCGATAAGAACGCGCGGGGCATAGTCGTGCGTTTTGAAAACTCCAACCGGCTTACCGGATTGCACTAGGAGGGTTTCATCGCTCTCTAGATTCTTGAGCGACTTCACGATGGCATGAAACGCATCCCAGCTGCGCGCAGCGCGTCCCGTTCCGCCGTAAACCACAAGATCCTTGGGCCGCTCGGCAACCTCTTCGTCGAGATTGTTCATGATCATGCGCATGGCGGCTTCCTGCTGCCAGCCTTTGCATGAAATCGCAGTACCCCGAGGCGCACGGATCGGTGTGTATGTAGACGCAGTAATTTCAGTCTCTACCGGCATGGATAGATGGTAAGGCTTTCAGGAACGGGGTTCAAATCGGAGGTGGAGGGTTTCGGCTAGTGGCCAACGACTATCGACCAATGACCGGCATCACCACGTGTTGTATGCGCTGCCGTCGCTGGATACTGCAGTCGAAGAGCTATGAACATCGTCGATACCTTGTTCCTGCTGGTCCGGGGACATGTTCACGTCTTCTTCCTGTACGGCTTCCCAGTCCGATTTGCCTGTCATGGGATCTAGAGGAAGCTGCTTGATATATCCAGCTGAAACCAGATCATCGAGAGCTTGGGGGGCTTTCTGCTTATCAAGAGTGTATTGCGATATGAGCGACCGCAAGGTGAACAGGTTCTGACGTAGCACGGATTCTTTGGCCCGCAGGATCGAGGTCTGGTATGCAGGAATTGCCATCGACACCAGGATCAGCATGATGCTAATGACAATCATCAGCTCGATCAGAGTGAAGCCGCGGCTGCTGTTCCGGACTCGTCGTCTCATCTACCAGTCCTTATACTTGGTGCCGTCAAGCGCTTCGCCCTGCGACTTGGTGTAGACGTCAAAGACGTTGTTGCCGTCCCATGAGTCCGACTGCGGATCGTCCTGCATCGAATGTATTCCCCACTCGGTGTTCCCAGTCATCGGATCCTCTGGGATTCTCCGCAGAAATCGCAGTTTTTTCCCGCCTACATCCACTCCTTTGACGAGCGTTTCAAGATCCGGCGGGTATCCTTCAGAGCCAACTTTAATCTGGAAAGCGCCCCGGTCGGCGGCGTCCTTGTAGCGGTCGATCGCATCGCGCATCTGCCATAAAGCCTGACGCAACTGGTGTTCACGCTCACGTTTGATCGTGACCCGGGCCATGGGAACCGCCAGACTCGTCAGGATGACCAGGATCGCAGTGGCCACAATCAGCTCGATCAGCGTAAATCCACGCACAGCCACACAGCTGCGCGTTGGCGACTTTTGCGATTTCGAGGTCATCAACTTATTGGATCACCACGTTGGCCACCGCTCCCGCCACCGGCAAGGCCTGCATACCGGGATCGCGTGCTCCGCCCTTCGAGATCGTAAGCGCAGTTTGTCCTGGCGCTTTCGCCGAGAACGTCAGCGTGACGACGGCGCCCTGTCCCGAAACTCCACCTGAGCCTGGCGGACGGGTAGCCGTTATCTGCAGAGTTCCATTCCCGTCGTCACGATGGACGAGCGCAACGGCCTGCCCGTCCTGTGATAGCAGTCCGCCATTGGATACGTTCACGACCTGCAGTACTTTCGGGTCGTAGCTCACCTGCAGAGGCACCGAGTACACGTTCTGAGCCCCAGACAACGCGACGTTTACAGCGATTGTCGATCCCACCGGCTGCGTGATCGTTGGAGGATCAAAGCTAAAGCTGGCAGTTCCGCCCTGCGGTTGCGGCGGCTGCACCGGATTCTGCTGGGGAACCGGCTGCGCCGGCACGGGTTGCTGTGCGGGTGCGGAAGTACCCTGAGCTGCGGGCGCCGGCGTCGCAGGGCGGCTCACTCGGCGCAACTCGATGGCATTCGCCGTTCCCACTGCCAACGCACGCTGGTTCAGGTCGCTGAGATCGGGTCCACGCACGATGTGTGGGATCAGTACAAATACAATTTCGTTTTCACGATGCTCGGTGTTGGTCTGTGAGAAGAGATACTTCAGCACCGGCACGTTGGCGAGGCCCGGAATACCGGTCAATGACTTGGTCTGCTGATCTTCCAGCATGCCACCCATCAGGTTGACTTCGCCTTCCCGCAGCCGAATCTCGTGCTCCACTTTCCGTTGCCCAATGACGGGCTGGCTGATGCCGCCGATATTCGAGGTCGAAGTTACCGCTGAAATATCGAGAGAAACTTTCAGGGTCACTTCTCCGCCGGCATGAACCTTCGGTGTGATGTCGATATTCACACCGACATCGAGGTACTGGAATTGCGTGTTTACGAGCGGGTTGATACCTACACCGCCGATACCTGGCTGAAACGATCCCGTTGCTACAGGCACTCGGTCGCCTATCTTGAGAGATGCTTTCTGTCCATCCAATGCGCGTACTTGGGGGTTTTGAATGATCTTGACGCTGGAATCGTTCAGCATCGCCGTAACCGTCGCGGGCGGAATGGTTACGGTAAAGTCCGTCGCATTCAGATTGGCCAGCCGATTAAGATTGATTTCGTTAGGATTGCCAGTCGTACTGGTGGCCGTTGCGCTGTTGCCCGCTCCCGTTGTGACGGTGCCAGTGGTGGTGTTGATGTTATTCTGCAATGCGATGGTAGCGGATGTGGGAGGGTTGATTCCCAGGTTCTTCATCTTGTCGCGGCTGATCTGCATGACCGCAACTTCCACGATGACTTCCGACTTCGCCTTATCGAGATCTCCAACTAGTTTGGTGGCCAGGGCAATCTGGTCCGGAGTGCCGCGTACCACCAGCGCTCCCTGGGTAGGCAGAGGTTGAACGCGTGAGATTTCCAGAATCTGACGCAGTGCATTGACGACATCCTGCAATTCAGTGGGCTGTGAGAGGTTCGCCATGTAGAACGTCTTGATGACGCTCTGTTCCAAGTCCTTGCGCTTCGCTGGAGTGTCGCTAGCTACAAAAATCGTGTTTGGGGTTACTGGCCGCCAGAAGGTCTTTGACTCGAGCGCTATGATCTGAAGTGCCTCTTCCAGAGTGACGCCGTTAAGCTCAACCTTGATACGCCGAGACGTGTAATCGGGATCGAAAAGCACATTGATTCCAGCCAGCTTGCCGACCGTCTCATAGATCATCTTGCTGTCTTCCGTCAGCTTCAGCGTGATGGGAACATTCGAAATCGGGGCCAGATCGATAGGACCCGTGGCCTCATCGAGACGCTTTGCCATCGGATTTTCCGGCTTCGGGGGTGGTTGCCCCCCCGGCGCGGACTTGACCGTGTCAATCAGCTTCTGCGTCCGTCGAAGCTCCTGCACGGCGATGAAGCTGGCAGAGTCGATATCCACAGCTTTTTGGAATTCCGCCAGGGCTTCTTCAAGTTTGCCGGCCTCGCGTAGCAACTGGCCCCGGTGGACATGGGAGGCTCCTGCCAGAAACTTCATCCTCTGGAAAGACGCCCGGAAACTAAGGTCTTCAGGCTTCAGTTCGTAAGCTTGCTTGTAGAAGTCGTAGGCCTCTTCGTAGTTTTGGCGGGCTTCTGCGTCGCGTCCCTGTTGGTAAAGAGTTTTAGCCTTGTCGGCGGCGGCGGGTAAGGTCAGGGCCAGGACAAGCCAAACAGCAGCCACCAGGCGTTTCAGGCGTGTCATCAATTATTCCTCGCAGACAGTCCTCCGCCGGGGGGTCGGCCATCGACCCGGCTAAGGCTTTCCATTCCCTTCAATGGAGATGCAAGCTGCGCGATTATAACATCCTCCAAAGTGGTTCCAAGTTACTGCTGGGGTGGCAGTTAAACTCGATAGTCGTAGTCCTTGCGGAAACGGGAATCGGCCACACTCAGACCGCAAAATTCGTCTCAACTTTAGTCGTCCAGCGGGATGTCAACGCGGCGCGAGCGTGCCAACACCCGCCATTTGGGGTCGAACACACACCAAGATGCGTTAAGCTACTCGCAGGTATGCCTCGTTCCCAAACCCATCAGACAAAATCGAATCCGGAGAAAAACCCCCGCCGCGATCCAACGGCTGCGGGCCAACGCGACGCCGCCGTAAATAGGATCGCTTCCCATAACTACTTCTTGCTGGAAAAATTTGAAACTGGGGTGGTTTTGACGGGAACAGAGGTGAAATCCGTTCGCTCAGGCCTGGTGAACCTGAAGGATTCCTACGGGATTATCAAAGATGGGGAATTGTGGTTGCTGAATTGCCACATTGGACCCTACATCCACGGCAACATCTTCAACCATGCGCCGCTCCGTACCCGTAAGTTGTTGGCGCACAGCGAAGAAATACGCAAACTGATCGGAAAGACCCAGCAACGAGGCCTGACACTGATCCCAACGCGCATGTACTTCAAGAACGGGCGCGTTAAGGTTGAACTTGCGCTCGCTAAAGGCAAACAACTTTGGGATAAACGTGAAACCGAGCGGCGCCGCACAGCCGACAAGGAAGCGCGCGAGGCGGTAGCCCGGGGGCGAAAAGGCCACTGACCGCCCGTCGCCCCCTGACTTAATTGGTTTGGTCCGAATCTACTTTACGTCTCCGCACGATGCACCGATCCACTTGCCGGTAAAGTTGGAATTGATGTTCATCGTATGACCGGATCCGCTGGCATCTGCCTGCATTGAACCTTTGACGTTCTCCGCGCTCAACGCTTCGACCTTCAACGTCACGTTCGATGTGGTGTCATGTTCCTGGCACTGCATGTGAACTTCCACCTTGCTGCTGGTAGAGGTTACGACGTTCCGAGTGCAATTCGGACGGTCTTCGCCGAACATGGCGCCTTTATCCATCTTCTCTTTCGTCATGCAGCTCTTGCGGGTCGTGGTCCGTGGTGCGCCGATTCCCCGGGCTTTCATCATGGCTTCAATCTGTGCCTTTTGTTCCGGAGTCATATTCGCCGTCGCATCCGCTGAGATCGGCGGCATGCCGGTTGTCTCCGTAACAGTGGTCACTTCCCACAGCCCAAGCTTCACATTCATTGGCTGAATGCTGCTGTCCGCGGCCATTGCAACGCAACTACCGACTAGGACGACTCCCAGCACAACAGAGGTAGTTTTCATGGAAACTCCATCGAGACGATTAAACAAGAAACGCCTAAAGCATGGCACAACTTGCGTTGACCAGCAAACTCTATCGCGCAAAACTTAAGCTGGACCTATGGCAACAAATCTAGCTTGACTTGGCAGTGCTGTTCTGGACCTTCACCAATAGAACGAGACATCCACCTACGGCCAGGCATGCACTCACTAACAGCAGCCCTCCTTTGAACTGCCCCGTCGACGTGCGGACCAGCCCGATGACATAAGGCCCTGCAAAGCCACCCAGATTTCCAATGGAGTTGATAACTGCGATTCCGACCGCCGCAGCTGTGCCCGAGAGCAGCGAAGTGGGCATCGACCAGAACGGACCCATCATGGAAAAAACCCCAAGTACCGCAATGCTAAGAGCAATGATCGACGGCGTCAGCGAAGTGGAGTAGGCTGCCGCGATCATGGCAAACGCTCCAGCGAAGGCTGGCACCGCGGTATGCCATCGACGTTCGCCAGATTGATCAGAATGGAGGCCCACCAACATCATTGCAATCGCAGCGGCAACATAAGGAATCGCCGACAATATCCCGATCGTCAGATCGCTCACTCCGGAGACGCTGCGAATCAATGTTGGGAGCCACAGGCTGACACCGTAAGAGACTGTGTTCAAACCGAAATATACCAAGGCGAGGGTACCGACTTGGAAAAGGCGCACAGCTGTTAAAGCACCTTCGCGACTGGCCTTCAGATCCACTTCCTCGTTCAACGTACGAATGAGCCAATCACGCTCTTCCTGGGGGAGCCAGTCGGCTTCTTCAGGACGGTCTACAAGATAGAAGGCCGTTATCACGCCGAGCAGGATTGCAGGAATTCCTTCCAGCAAAAACATCCATTGCCACCCGGCCAGGCCTGAGGATCGCAAGCTCAACAGCGCTCCCGACAGAGGCCCGCCCACTACTCCTGACAATGGCGCCGCAGTCATGAATCGTGCCACGGTCCGAGCCCGGGCCTGCGCCGGAAACCAGCTTTTCAAATAGAAAATCACTCCTGGAAAGAATCCCGCCTCCGCTGCTCCCAACAGAAATCGCAGGCCGTAAAACGTGCGCGCGCTGGCTACGAATAACATCGACGCTGAAATGACTCCCCATAGCACCATCAGGAACGAGATCCACCGCCGCGCTCCTACTCGCTGCAACACAAGATTGCTAGGCACTTGAAACAGGAAGTATCCCGCAAAGAAAATTCCTGCTCCGAGCCCGTAAACGGCGTCCGTGAGCCCGAGTTGCTCGCGCATCTGCAGCGCCGCAAAGCCGACGTTGATTCGGTCTAGATAGGCGACGATGTACAGCAGGAACAAGAATGGCACTAACCGCCACGTCAAGCGGTGTACAACTCTCCGTTCGAGTTGATCCAAGAAGTCTCCTGTATGGCACAACGGCGGCTATGAAGCTTATTAGCGCAGCCTCAGTTTGTCTCGAATTTCCGACACGATTTCCTGCGGAGATTTGTCGACATCGACAGTAATCGCGTCCTCCGGAGGCTCCAGTGTCCCCAACTGACTCTCCAACATTTGCGAGGTCATGAAATGTCCGGCCCGAGACTGCAAGCGCTGATACAGAACTTCGCGGCTTCCATCCAGATAAACGACTCTAACCTCCGGCCCGACGACCAACTTCTCGCGGTAAACCTGCTTCAAGGCGGAACAGGCCAGGACTCCGTTCAGGCCACTCGCCACCCATCCTTCGATCAGCGCACGTAAGGACGCCAGCCAGGGGGCCCTGTCGGCATCGGTCAGGGGAATCCCCGCTCGCATCTTCTCGACGTTTTCCTTGGGATGGTAATCGTCCGCGTCGACAAAGGGCCATTCAAGCTGTTGCGACAGCAACTGCCCAACTGTCGTCTTGCCCGACCCGGCCACTCCCGTGACTAATATGACCATCCCCTGGCATTCACTTTCTGTCTCTTCTATGGGTTATTCCTTAACATTCTCCGGGCCTTCACCCTATCTGTTTCGAATTCGTAACACGTTTCAAAAAGAAAAACACTAGACATCCAACCTTAGTTACAATCGCCGTCATCTTGACCCCGAGTCATTGACCCGTCGTCGATTACAGCGGCCCCGTTCTACGGAAGTACCAAAAAAAAGGTTCCAGTCAGTATCAAATCTTGGAGGCCACCATGCTACGTCCGAGAATTTCTCTCGCTGGGCGGGTCGTGCCCTTGGCGAGCTTGTTGTTTGCTCTCACGCTCCATCTTTCCGCTCAGACCGGACCCACAACGGTCCGGCGTGACATTCATCATGATGTTTCCCCACCGCTGCGTGACATGATCAGAACAGCGCCGCCCGCGTCCCTAATACGACAAGAGGCGGAACCGGTCCGACGTATCCCTCTGCCTCCTGGGCTTCCCACCTTGCCCGAAGATCCAGTACGACAGAACACCATCGCTCCTCTTACTCCGATCGTTAGTCAGAGCTTCGAAGGACTCGGCCAAGGGCAATATGGCTTCAGTGTTACGGGCGCTCCACCCGACACAAACGGAACCGTAGGCGCGACGCAGTATGTGCAATGGGTCAATACCTCGTTCGCCATCTTCAACAAGAGCAACGGTGCCCTGATCGCCGGGCCGACAGCCGGTAACACATTGTGGTCAGGCTTCGGCGGCGGTTGCCAGACGAATAACGACGGCGACCCCATCGTGCTCTACGACAAGATTGCGCAGCGCTGGATCTTCAGCCAGTTCTCGGTTTCGACTACGCCTTACCTGCAGTGCATCGCAGTTTCGACAACGTCGGACGCCACGGGAACCTTCAATCGCTATTCGTTCCAATACACCAACTTCGACGATTACCCAAAGATGGGAGTTTGGTCCGACGGGTATTACGAAACCTTCAACATGTTTAACGGAAACACCTTTGTTGGATCCGATGCCTGCGTTTATAACCGGACCGCCATGCTCGCCGGACAGTCTGCGACACAGATTTGCTTTCAGCAAAGCTCTTCCGTCGGGGGCTTGTTGCCCTCCGACTTGGATGGCCTGACACCACCGCCTACGGGCTCTCCGAACTACATGGTCTACTTCGGAACCAACAATCTGAACCTCTACAGGTTCCACGCCGATTTTGCCAATCCCGGGAACTCAACTTTTACCGGACCCACGGTGATTTCGGTTGCTGCTTTTACTCCCCTGTGTAGTGGCGGTACCTGCGTACCACAGCCAGGCACTACACAAAAGCTGGACTCCCTTGCCGACCGGCTCATGTACCGGCTTGCCTACCGCAACTTCGGAAATCACGAATCGCTTGTAGTGAATCATTCTGTCGCCGTCAGCGGCAGCGGCGGAATTCGCTGGTATGAAATTCAGAATCCCAGCGGAACTCCAACCCTGGCGCAACAAGGAACATTTGCACCCGACACAACTTACCGCTGGATGGGCAGTATTGCCATGGATCAGGCCGGAAATCTGGCGGTCGGGTACAGCAAGTCAAGCACCTCGGTGAATCCATCGATCGCATTCGCGGGACGTATTCCCACGGATCCGACCGGAACACTGGAGAGCGAAACCAGCGTTATCTCAGGCACGGGCTCGCAAACAGGAAGCCTGAGCCGGTGGGGCGATTACAGCGCATTGCAGGTCGATCCCGTCGACGACTGTACCTTCTGGTATACGCAGGAGTACATGAAGACAACCGGCAGCTTCAATTGGAACACCCGGATTGCTAATTTCAAGTTCACCGGCTGCGGCGGCACAGCGGGCACAGTCACGCTGAACCCGACCAGTCTCAACTTCGGGAACGTGACGGTTGGCGTTACGAGTGCTGCGCAAAACGTCACCCTCACCAACAACCAGAATGTCAGCTTGACCATTAACAGCATCACGACCAGCGGTGACTACGCACAAACCAACAATTGCGGAACATCACTGGCCGCGAATGCCAGCTGCACGATCAGCGTGACCTTCACTCCCACTGTGTCAGGAACCAGGACCGGGACATTGAGCGTCAATGACAACGGTCCAGGAAGTCCACAGACGGCCAGTCTTACCGGTGTAGGTGTAACCGGCGGCGGAGGGCAGATTGCCGCCTATGATTCGACACTCAAGGCTCCCAAGTGCGGCACCGTTGGGAATTCTTGCGACTCGGGCACGACCCTGATTCTTGGGCGTGACACTCTGTCCGGCGGAGCAGAGCCCAATCAACCCAACACCATAAACAACTCCTGCGCGGATGGAACCTCCGGGACTTTCCACTTCGATGAATCCAATGACCGCCTGGTGATCGCCACAAGTGACGGCTCAAACTTTGCGCCAGGAAAAACCGTCACGATCAGCGCCACCGTTTGGGCGTACAGCTCGTTCACCTCGGACGCGCTTGATCTGTACTACGCCGCGAATGCCAACAGTCCCACTTGGACGTTCCTCAAGACTATCGTGCCAGGCGGCAGCGGCGCGCAGAATCTGACCGCCACCTATACTCTGCCGACCGGAACCCTTCAGGCGATTCGCGCTAACTTCCGTTACCAGGGCACCGCGTCTTCGTGTCCTTCGGGAAGCTACAACGATCACGACGATCTGATTTTCGCTGTCGGAGGCGGTACTCCCGACTTCACCATCGGAGCGTCGCCGTCGTCTGTCACGGTGAGCCAGGGCAGCAATGCCACAAGCACGATCACGGTGACGAGCGTCAGTGGTTTCAGTTCGGCGACAACTCTTTCCGCCTCGGGCCTGCCCAGCGGAGTAACCACCGCATTCAATCCAAACCCAGTGACTCCGCCGTCAGGTGGCAATGTCACCTCGTTATTGACCTTCACCGCTTCACCAACTGCAACCTTGGGTACATCCACTGTTACGGTAACGGGAACGTCCGGAACGTTGTCCCATAGCGCGAATATCACCCTGACAGTGGCTCCGTCGAATGGAGGCGCACAGAACGCGGTTTACGACTCAACCTTGAAAGCACCGAAGTGTGCTGTCGTAGGTTCGTCGTGCGACTCGGGCGCAACACTCATCAACGGGCGCGACAGCATCACCGGTGGCGCAGAAACGAATCAACCAAACACTATCAACAGCTCGTGTGCGGATGGGACGTCGGGACAATTCCATACTGACGAATCCGTGGACCGGCTGAAGATTGCCTCGACCGATGGGACCAATCTGACCCACGGCAAAACGGTCACCGTAACCGCCACGGTCTGGGCATACAGTTCGTTCACCTCAGACGCGCTTGACCTGTACTACACCGCGAATGCCAACAGCCCATCGTGGACGTTTATTAAGACGATCGTACCAACGGGCGCCGGCGTTCAGAGCCTGTCCACCACGTTCACGCTGCCTACCGGAAGCTTGCAGGCTGTGCGCGCAAACTTCCGATATCAGGGAAGTGCTTCCTCGTGTAACACAGGCTCTTACAACGACCACGATGATCTGATCTTCTCGGTCCAATAAACGATGTTGTTGGATATGGGCGCCGCAGGCAAGCGGCGCCTTTTTTTGTTGGAAGAACGGTTTCGAAAGGAGGATGGAATCGAGATTCTAGCCAACTCGTCCCAACTTGGGAACAAGTCCTCCCGTTTGGCCTAAAGTTTGGTGCCCGCTCACTGCTTTCCAGCACCAACTTTCGTAGGATTCAAGTTGTCCACCGTCACCCCTAAACAGCCGTCACCCGATAGCAAAAGGCATATCTATGACAAAGGAAGAAACCAGCCTTTGCGAGAGGATCAAGCGACTCGGCTACGTTCAGGGCAACCAGGTCAAGCTGTATGGCGAGATTCTTGAGGTCGTTTCTGACCCTGTCGCACTCAGCGAGAAGATCGTGTTTCTTGAAGCAAGAGAACGGCGTTCCGGCGATTTGCGGCGCATCCGAATTCCGATCAACGTCATACAGGTAGCCGGCAACCGGTATATCGCGGCCTAAAAAATACGGAGTCAAGATCGCGGGCGACCCTTGTCTGGCTCGTAACTTTTCCACCGCAGTCAGACCTTCGAAGCCGCTTGCCTAATTTCCTTCCGCGCACCCATACTAATAACATCCTATGAAAACTAACCTGATTTTTAGCAATCCTGCGGAGCTGGAGACGGAGTGCCTTGCTGTCATCGTCCTCGATCGTGCAGAAAAGAACCAGAAAGATCGATCCGATGTCGCCGTTGACAGCAGCAGCGACGCCATCCGCAACGCCGCTTCGGATGTCATTGCCAGCAACGAGGCAAGTGGCAAGATTTTTGAACCCACGCTTGTGCATCGTCCTGCCGGCCTCAAGGCCAAACGGCTTCTTTTACTCGGAGGAGGAAAAGCCAAGACCTTCTCTGCCTTCGAATTGCGTCGGGTGGCAGGGACCGCCGTCCGCTTTCTGAAACCTCGGGGCATTCGGACTTTCGCTTTCGTCGCCCCCGAATCCTTTGCCGGGCCGGATGCACTGCGTGCGATTGCGGAGGGCGCTTTCGTCGGCAACTTCGATCCGGACGTGTACAAGAGCGACCGTAAGGATCAGCAAATCGATGCCATCACCATCGTCACCAAGGACGACCAGGCGCAGGCTCAGAAAGCAGTTGAGGAAGGAGGTATCATCGGCGAATCGCAGAATTTCACCCGCGATCTCGTCAATGAGCCAAGCAATCGCATGACTCCCACCATCCTTGCCGAGCGAGCGCGTGAGATGAGTAAGGAAGTCGGCCTCAAGTGCGAAGTTTATGGTGCGGACAAGCTCAAAGAATTGAAGATGGGAGCATTTTGGAGTGTCGCGCAAGGCTCCGACGAACCACCCGCCTTGATCGTAATGCGCTATGAACCCGCAAGCGCGCCGGAAAAACCCATGCTTGGGCTCGTCGGGAAAGGGATTACCTTTGACACCGGAGGTATTTCCATAAAACCAGCCGATGGCATGGAAAAGATGAAATACGACATGGCTGGCGGCGCAGCAATGATTGGGACCATGCGCGCGATCGCGCTGCTCAAGCCGAAGATTAAGGTCATTGGGATCGTGTGCGCCACCGAGAACATGCCTTCGGGCAAGGCGCAAAAGCCCGGAGATGTTCAGATCGCCATGTCCGGCAAGTCGATCGAGATCATCAACACTGATGCTGAGGGCCGCCTCGTCCTTGCCGATGGCCTTTTCTATGCCCGCCAGCTCGGATGCACTCATCTTGTTGACGCTGCCACCCTCACCGGCGCTTGCGTCGTCGCTCTCGGCTACGTCAATGCTGGAGTATTTGCGAACGACGACGGTATGTATCAGCGCTTCGCGCGCGCACTCGACAAAGCGGGCGAAAAGATGTGGCGTATGCCCCTTGATGAAGAGTACAAGGAGAGCATCCGCTCCAGCATCGCTGATATTGTCAACTCCGGCGGACGCTGGGGAGGCGCCATCACCGCAGCGATGTTCCTCAAGGAATTTGCCGAGGAAACTCCCTGGATCCACCTCGACATCGCCGGTACGGCGTGGATGGAAGAGAACAAGTCTTGGATTGCGAAAGGTCCATCCGGCATTGCCGTGCGATCACTCATTGAATTCGTGCGCGATTTCAGCACATCAAACTAGGTTGCCTGTTGCGGGCTCTGTTTTCACAAAGCAGGGCCTGAGTCTTTACTTGTCGTTCACGACCTGAGCAGCTGATTTCCCTCCTTCGGCATCTTAAACGCGCTGGTTCTCTCCTTTGCTCGGGTCGATGCAGATTGAGCGAGCCATAACTCTCGGAGGCAGCTATGAAAATGCTGTTTTGGGCTGGATTGGTTGTGCTGATTCTGGGCATTGCGTCATTTGTCGTCCCGGTTCCGCACACCGAGAATCATGGAATTAAGGCAGGCGATACCAAGATTGGGATTCAGACTACACACAACGAGCGTGTCTCGCCCATTGTCGGCACGATTATGATTTTGGGAGGTGCTGGAATGATGCTCAGTGGCGGGCGTGGACGCGGATAGTCTTCCTGCGGCGTGGTGACTTTTTCTCCTCTCTCCAGTCTCTAGCGTTTCAGGAGAGAAAATGAAGCATCTCGCCGCGCTGCTCTTTCTTGCTCTGTCTATTCTTTTCTTCGCACAAGCCACCCAGGTAGCGCAGGCGGCGCTTCGTCTCCCAGAGAATCATCCGGTCACGAGTGACACAGTTACACACCCCTGTGAAGCGGACCCGGCCTATCACACACTCGACTTCTGGGTAGGAAGTTGGGATGTCTATGACAATCACGATCGCAGCAAAGGAGGAACCGATGTCGTCGAAAAGGTCCTGGACGGTTGCGCCATCATCGAGAACTGGCATGAACTCTCTGCTGATGGAGCAGACGGAAAAAGTCTTTTCTATTACCAGCGCGCTACCAAGTCCTGGAAACAAGTTTGGGTAACGGCAGTAGGACCGATCAAAGAGAAAAAACTAATTCAAGAACTCAAGGACGGCGGAGTCCGCTTTCAGGGAGAAATTCCGCATCCCGATGGCAAGTCACACCTTGATCGAACGACATTGAGGCCAATTGACAAAGATCGCGTCCACCAGGTAATCGAAATCTCTCGGGATAGCGGGAGGACGTGGGAAGTGACTTTTGATGCCGAGTACCGCCGCCAAAAATAGAATTCATATCTTCGGACTTCCCAAGCTCGGAAGCGCTCGGTGCTTTTACTTTTACTCTTACTCATACTCTTACTCTTACTTTACGTCAGCCGCCTCTACCGCCTGTCGCAGCTCCGCAATAATTGGCATTTCGCTACGATCCAAACCACCATGACTCATCGCTCGCCACAGATAAGTCGACCCCACACCGAAATGCGGGTCATATACCGCTAATACATCCTCCGACCCACGGCTTTGCACAGCAACGATCATGTCAGCTTGTCTTGGGTTGTAGACGATGATGTACCGCCCCCAGTTCTCCAGCGCGCGTTGCACATTGCCGATGGCTTCCCGATCTTGCGGTAGGACGTCGAAGTTGAATTCGTTGCCATCGTAGCTGGTCACATACACGTACTTGGCATTGATCAAGGTCTTCGGAAAGGCCGGAACACTGGACGCCACCGTTGGTGCAGCCAACGCGAAACCTGCCGTCAGGACCAGCAAACACACCGCCACCATCATCCGCTTCATACTTTTCTCCATGTTTCACGCTATGTCTAATTTGATGAGAGGCAAGGAGGTTTAGTTGCAGGATGCAGTGCCACTGAACTCAGCGAGATATCTGATTGCATACCAAGTAAATAATCCGAGCGGCAGAAATGAAGTCACATGACCGGTGGGACGGTGATTCCCATGGCGGCGAGAACACGGATCAGTTCACGCCGCACGACTGCGACCGTGACCAGCAGGAACTGCTTACGCGCTTCGTCAGTTTCGTTCAAGATAGGATGCCGATGGTAGAAGTAATTAAACGACTGCGCCAACTGAAATGCATGCTTCGCCAAGAACGCCGGCTCGGTGGTCGCGATGGCCTGATCGACAACATGCGACGTCTTCCCCGCCGCAAGCCAGAGTTCCCAGATTTCGTTGTTGGGTTCTCCCGATAAATAATGTGATAGTCGCTCGCCTGGAAGCTGCTCTCCCGCATACGTGTCCGGATCAAACCCACCCTTGCGGAAGATGTTGGTTGCGCGAACGACGGCATACTGCGCGTATGGCCCCGTTTCCCCCTCGAAGCTCAGAGCCTCTTTGAAGTCGAATGCGATCACCGATGACTTGGTGAACTTGAGCATGAAATATCGCAGTGCTCCGATGGCAATCTGCGTGGCAATCGAAAGTCGTTCGGCTTCGCTCAATTGCGGCTGGCGTGAATCGACTTCTTTTTTGGCTGACGCTATCAGCGTATCCAGCAGGTCATCCGCCTTTACACCAAATCCTTTACGACCCGATACCTCGATGAAGCTTCGCGTTTTGTCTTCGTCTGAAAGTTTGTATCCTAGCTCCGCCGCACAGCGAGGAGTAAGCGCCACCATCTCATACGAGAAATGAGTGTAGTGATCGGCTGCATCCCCATGCCCCAATCCTCGCAAAGCCTCGACCACGGCGTTTTGCGCTTCTGCCTGTCGGGCATCTATGACGTTGTAGATTTCAGCCACATCGCCGAAATGTGGATGGTCCGGCTCGCCGTTAGTGCTAGAAATCCAGCACTGATGATGGTTGGGATATTCATAGAACTTGCGATACCCAAAATCCTTTCCCAGCAAACCAAACTTCCACATGTGATACGCGATATCTTTGCCGACATAACCCACGGTGCCATTCGAGCGCACGATGACTTTCTGTTCTTCCTCGGCGTTCGCGACTACCGCTAACTCGCCAAGTGTTGTTCTTAGCAAATCCATTGCTTTGCTGCGGTTCTTACCTTGAGACCCTTCACTGTCCGAACTCACTACCGTGCTGGTTGGGATGTGAGTGATGCGTACAGCGTCCCGATCAGCGGCAACGTAAGTATCGATTCGCAAATCCTCCGCTCGGATCTCGGCACTCTCGGAGCCAGGTCTAGCTCCCCCCCGCCGCATCACCCAGCAGCCTTTGTTCTTCCCGCCGCCTTCGTAATAAAGCACGCCTGCATCTTTCAGCTTGGTGAATGCAGCATCCCAGAAATGCAGGTGCAGAATTTCACTCTCACGTGGAAGGAAGTCGTACTCTATGTCCAGGCGATCCATCGTTTCGAGATGCCGCTTCAACACTGTGACCGAAATCAACTCAGCAAGGGCTGCTGTTTCGTTATCACCCGACTCAATAGCATGCAGGACCTCACCTCGCCGCGACTGGTTGGCCTTATCAAGTCCATACCAATGCGAGACACGGGCATACAGATCCCAGCAGTAGTAGTCAAATCGAGGCTGTCGCGTTAGGGCGGCAACTTCATCCCTCGTCTTGTTCTCGACGTAGAGGAATCCGACTACGACATCGGCAACTTGAACCCCGGTGTTGTCGATGTAGTTTTGAACATCCACTTCGCGGCCGGCAAAGCGCAGCAAACGCACGAACGTGTCGCCAAGAATGGCATTGCGGAGATGCCCGATGTGAGCAGCCTTGTTCGGGTTGATGCTTGAGTGCTCAACCAGAATTTTGCCGCTAGGACCCTCCGAGCCTGCCTTTACATCCGCTGCTAGCGACCACGCCAATTCGCCGCGGCTGACTCGCGCATTGACATATCCAGCACCCGCCAATTCGAGTTTTTCGAATCCTTCAATGGGTCCAATGCCGTTGACTATCTCCTCTGCAATCTTGCGCGGAGCTTTCCGCAGCTTCTTTGCCAGCTCGAATGCGAGGGGCAAAGCATACTCTCCCATTTCGATGCGTGGCGGCTGCTCGACCACAATCTTCGGGAGTTCAACATCATATGTGCGGCGCAGAAAATCGCGCACATGCTGGGTTAAACGGTGTTCCAGGTGACGGTACAAAGTGCCTCGCTAAACGGTTGAAGAAGAAAGTGATTGTAGCAAAGTGAGCGTGACGGCGTAGTTTGACGCGGAAGAAATGCGAGCCATATGATGAAAACAGCTTTCAGTCGTTAGTCGTCAGCGAACTTGCCTCAACGAGTTCCTTGGGTGACCCAGGCAATTCGAGATGACGAGAATCTGTTTGAGACTGCGTCCTGATTTTGTATCGAGCATGAATAACAAACCACGGCCAGTTCCTGAAGGGTAACGACCGAAGACTAGCAGCTGCTTCCTATGCGCATCGCTTACCTCGACTGTTTTTCCGGTATCAGTGGCGATATGTTTCTCGGCGCCTTGGTAGATGCCGGGGTTCCCTCCGCACTATTCGAGGAAACAATTGCAGCGTTAAATATCGGCGCGCGCCTGGAAGTCTCTCGTGTGACCCGGAGTGGAATCAGTGCCACGAAGGTCGACGTTTACTCGAACGGTGAGAAGGACTTGCCGCGCGAAGAATATTGGAAGCAGCGTACTCGCGAATCACAGGGTCACAAGCATTCTCATACACACAAGACCCATGCCCAGCGGCCTGTGGAACTTCTGGAACATAACTTCGGCAGCGAGCCCTCACGACCCTTATCTGACACCCGCGAGCACGAACACGGAAGGGGTTTGCAAGAGATCAAGAAGAGTATCTCCGCAGCGTCGATCAGCAACACCGCGAAGAATACTGCAATCGCCATCTTCGAGGCCCTGGGTGCGGCGGAGGCGAAGATACACTCCACCGACATTGAGAAAGTACATTTCCACGAAGTCGGGGCTATCGACGCTATGGTCGACATCACGTGCGCTGCCGTGGGCGCCGAGGCATTGAATGTCGAGGCCATCGTCTGCTCTCCGTTAAACGTAGGCGGCGGTACAGTGAAGTGCGCTCATGGAACCTTGCCGGTACCGGCCCCTGCAACCGTTGAATTGCTTAAGGGAGTGCCTCTCTACTCAAACGAGGTGCAAGCTGAACTTGTAACGCCTACCGGTGCAGCGATCGTGAAGACCCTGGCGACTAAGTTTTGCTCGTTCCCTGCCATGAAGATTCAGGCCACTGGATATGGCGCTGGCTCTCGCGATTTTGAGCGCCACGCCAATGTGCTTCGACTGCTCGTCGGAGAAGCTCACGAACAATCTGCGGCTACCTCGGACTACGAAACTATCAGCGTGCTCGAAGCCAATATTGACGACCTGAATCCGCAAGTTTTCGGCTATGTCATGGACCGACTTCTGGAATTAGGTGCACTCGACGTCTTCGGCGTTCCCGTGCAGATGAAGAAGAACCGTCCGGGAATGCTCTTGACTGTGCTATGTCGGCCTGAGAATGCCCATGACCTGGAATCGCTGATTTTCAAAGAAACGACAAGCCTCGGCGTGCGGCAGCGGCAAGAACAGCGTCAGGCTCTCGCCCGCGCATGGCAAACAGTGGCCACTCGCTGGGGAAATGTGCGCTTAAAAGTTGCACGGATGAACGGCACTATCACTAACTATGCTCCCGAATATGAAGATTGCCGTCAGATCGCGATGCAGAATGGCGTTCCACTGAAAAGCGTCATGCAGGAAGCCATTCAACTCTATCGGGAGAACCTGCCGAAATAGGTTGCACAACAAACTCTCCCCTACGGCCACGGTGAAAAGAAATGAGCAAGAAGTTCTACATCACGACGCCTATCTACTACGTCAACGCCCGCCCTCACATCGGTCACGCGTATACCACGATCGCCTGCGATGCCATTGCGCGGCGCCAGCGCATGCTCGGGTCAGAAACTTACTTCTTGACTGGAACCGATGAACATGGACAGAAGATTGAGCGTGCTGCCCAAGCCGCAGGCAAGACTCCGCAACAACTAACCAACGAGGTATCGGCCGAGTTCCGCGCTTTGTGGGACCGCATGAATCTCACATACGATGACTTCATACGCACTACCTCGGACCGGCACAAGCAGAGCGTGCAATTTCTGTGGCGAAAGATCCAAGAGAACGGCTTCATCTACAAGGGGAGCTACACCGGTCAATACTGTGTCTTCGATGAACTATACGTCGATGCCGTCGGACCTGGTGCGCCCTGCCCGGAGTGCGGCCGCCCGACTGAGACTGTGCAGGAAGAAAATTACTTCTTCAAGTTGTCCGCGTTTCAAGACAAGCTACTGGCTCACTACAACGACAATCCCGATTTCATCCGTCCGGAGACACGCCGTAACGAAGTAATGTCGTTCGTAAAGTCCGGCCTGCGTGATCTGTCCATCAGCCGCAGCACTTTTTCCTGGGGCATTCCTGTTCCGGATGATCCGAAACACGTGATCTATGTCTGGCTGGATGCGTTGGCCAACTACATCACAGCGCTCGGTTATGGTTCTTCCGATACCAAGCTTTACGACAAATTCTGGCCAGCTGATATTCAGATGATCGGCAAGGAGATCGTGCGTTTCCATTGCGTCTACTGGCCGGCATTTCTGATGGCTGCAGGCTTGCCCCTACCCAAAGGAATCATGGCGCACGGCTGGTTGCTCTTTGAGGAAAACAAGATGTCGAAGTCGCGCGGCAACATCGTCCGCGCAGAAACCATTCTCGACGTTTTGGGTTCCGACGCGCTCCGTTATTTCCTGCTACGCGAGATCGTTTTCGGGCAGGACGGTTCATTCTCCTTTGATGCATTGGTACAGCGTTATAACGCAGACCTTGCCAATGGACTTGGGAATCTCGCAAGTCGCACGCTGACCATGATCACAAGGTATTTTCGCGGCGAAATTCCCTACCCTTCTGCGAAGGCCTCACACAACGCCAGTGACGACGCAATTGCTGACGCGGCGCGCAAAACGATCAACGAATACAGCGCTCTGTTCGATCAACAGCAATTCTCCCGCGCGCTGGAAGTTGCCTGGGGCATGGTCGCAGCCGTAGACAAGTACATCGTCGAGAACGAACCGTGGGCGCTCGGGGAAAAACAGGACGAAGAAAGCCGGGCAAGATTGGCGACTGTCCTCTACACCAGTGCCGAAGCACTACGCATTGTCACAGCCCTTGCACATCCCGTGATCCCCGACGCAACTTCTAAAATTTGGGCTCAACTAGGGCTCGGTGACATCCGTAACTACTCGCTTTCTGATCTGCATTGGGGCCAACTTAAACTCGGCACGAAGCTTGGGAACATACAGGCCGTATTTCCTCGTGCCGACAAGACCGCTATCGACAAGATGCAACGGCTCGAAGATCAAGGACGTGGCGCACCTGCTGCCACTCAGGCACAAGTGCCCACGCCTGTGGCAAACACCGCCGGAGCGACGCAAGCAGTCAAGCCTGCAGGGGCCACAGTCACGCCGGATGGAAAGATAAGCATCGACGACTTTGCAAAGGTTGAACTCCGGGTCGGACAGGTCAAAGTGGCCGAAAGAGTCAAAGGCGCCGACAAGTTGCTGCGTCTCGAGGTCGATCTCGGCAGCGAGATCCGGCAGGTCGTGGCAGGGATCGCCGAGGCGTATGCACCTGAAATGCTCGTGGGACGAAAAGTTGTGATCGTCGCAAATCTCGCGCCTCGTAAGCTGCGCGGGCTCGAGTCGAATGGAATGATCGTTGCCGCTTCTCCAGAAGGCGGCAAGCCCATTCTGGCGGGCTTTCTGGAAGAGGTGCCGGTAGGGACAAGGTTGAAATAGCTCGTCGATGGTCGTTAGTCGTTGGTTATTTGAGGGCCACCAGGCGAAGGCACGCCAAAATAGTATCGGCAAGGTCGTGCGTAAATAATCATAAATACAGATTCTTCAAAGTATGCAGAAAACCGGCCAACGACCAACGACTAGTGACCAACGACGATGTTCGTAGACTCCCATGCCCATCTTGATGGCGAGCAGTTCTCCTCCGATCGGGAACAGGTTCTCGACCGTGCGCTCGCTGGAGGTGTCGATACTATCGTCGCTGTTGGCAATGGAGATGGCCCCTCACAGGTAGATTGTGGTATTCGTCTCGCCGAGCAGCACGATTTCATCTGGGCAACTCTCGGTGTACATCCGCACGAGGCGCGCCTTGCTACTCAGCCCGACTTCGACCGCATGGAGAAACTTGCGAGGCACCCGAAAGCCATCGCCTGGGGTGAGATTGGCCTGGACTACCACTACGACTATTCGCCGAGAGACGTTCAGCGAAGTGTTTTCGTCACGCAAATGGAGCTAGCCAAGAAGGTTAAGTTACCCATCATTATTCATTGCCGCCCATCGGACGGATCCGAAAACGCCTGGGATGAGTGCCTCACCCTTATTCAGGAGCAATGGGCGCCGCACGGCTTGGGTGGTGTTCTGCATTGTTTCACTGGAACTTGGGCCCACGCTAAGCGTGCCCTTGATATGGGTTTCATGATCTCATTCGCGGGGAACATCACGTTTCCCAAGGCACAGCAGATTCGAGACGCTGCTGTGCGCGTCCCTCCGGATCGTATCCTCATTGAAACCGACTGCCCTTTCCTTGCTCCCGTTCCCTATCGTGGCAAACGCAATGAGCCTGCCTTTGTCGTCGAAACTGCGCGCCGACTGGGAGATTTGCGAAACCTCTCGGCCGAAGAAATCGGCGAACAGACCAGCGACAACTTCCGTCGCTTCTTTTCACTTCACGAAAAGATCAAAGCCATTTAGCTTGTAAGGTGCATCTTCGCTTTGGGGCGGCTAATCTATAGAATTGGTACCTAGGTCTGCGGGGCGTGTTTTCGCTTTCATCGGAATCGGTTCATCATGCCAGAGAATACATTCGATATCGTAAGCAAGATCGATCTGCAGGAAGTGAGCAACGCCATGCAGCAGGCGTTGAAGGAAATTCATACCCGCTTCGATTTGAAGGATTCAAAGTCAAGCATTGAGCTCGACGGTAAGGATGCGATCGTTCTGCACTCAATCGACGACTACAAGCTGAAAGCCGTAAACGACATTTTTCAAGCCAAGCTCGTGAAGCGAGGAATTTCGCTGAAGGGCCTGACCTACGGCACAATCGAACCTGCCGCTGGTGGCACAGCTAAGCAGCGCATTACTCTGCAACAGGGGATTCCAATCGAAAAGGCTCGAGAAATCGTCAAGCTTGTGAAGGACTCGAAGAAAAAAGTGCAGGCGTCCATTCAGGGCGACCTCGTACGTATTAGCGGAAAGGACCGCGATACTCTGCAGGAGATCATTGCCCTGCTGCGCTCGAAGGATTTCGGAATCGACATGCAGTTCACAAATTATCGTTCGAATTGAGATCTTAAAAAACCACTAGTGAGCACACCTGCAGCCATCAACGGAAAAGAAATCTTCGAGATGCTGAGGGACGATCTCGCCGCAATCGAGCGCGAGTTCGGGCGCGACACCGTTTCGGATGTAGAAGCCATCACCGAGATTGGAGAATATCTCCGTGGCGGTGGAGGCAAGCGTATCCGTCCTGCATTGCTTTTGCTTTCGTCCAAGCTCTTCGACTACCAGGGACGTGGCGCAGTCAAGCTGGGTGCTGTCGTTGAGATCATCCACACGGCCACGCTGGTTCATGATGACATCATTGATGAGGCCCGCACGCGCCGTGGTCGGCCAGCTGCCAACACGCAATGGGGTAACTCTAAGTGTGTGCTGGCCGGCGATTGGCTCTATATGCAAGCATTCAAGGTTGCGGTGCAGGAGCGAAACTTTCGGATTCTCGATACGCTCATCGAACTCACGCAACAAATGGTAGAAGGCGAACTGCTGCAGATGGAGAAGCTGGGAAAATTCATCTCGCAGGACACTCATTTCGACTTGATCTTCCGCAAGACGGCTTGCCTGTTTTCGGTCTGTATGCGTCTCGGAGCCATCATTGGTGGCGCTACACCCGAGCAGGAAGAAGGCCTGGCTCGCTACGGGCGAGACCTAGGCATGGCCTTCCAAGTTGTCGATGATGTTCTCGATCTGACGGCGTCGGAGAGCGTATTGGGAAAACCTGTTGCCAGCGATCTTCGTGAAGGCAAGGTCACGCTCGCAGTCATTCACGCGCTGGAACGTTGCACAGCCAAGGAGCGCGAACTCATCCGCAACGTTGTCGAAGAGCGAGCATTCAACGGTGTGACTCACCGCGAGATTCTCGATGTCCTGCATCGTTACGGTTCTCTGGACGCAGCCCACGATTGCGCGTTGCGGTTCGCTAAGCTGGCGCGCAACGCGATCTGCAATTTCCCCGATAGTGACTTCAAGCGCGCGCTGCTCTGGGCTCCCGATTTCGTCGTGGCTCGAGAAAAGTAATCTACGAGCTCTTCGCTGCCATCCCCATCATCTCGAAACGCCCATCCAGCAAAAGTGGTCCCGAGCCTATGTAGGCCCGCGCGGGAAATTCTCCGGAAAAGCGCTTTACATACGCGGCATTGAATTTCTCCCAAAGGTCCAGCCGCGGAGAGAAAATCTGCACGGAAACCAGGTCGTTCATGGTCATGCCTGCCTCGGCGAGGACGCCTTCAAAACCGTCCAGCAGCAGTTTGATCTCCTGATCCACATCAGTTGGAACCTTCCCGGTCGCGGGATCGATCCCAAGTCGCCCCGACAGATACAACGTATTGCCAACCAACACCCCATCACTGAACGGCAATCCTGACCTACGACCGGACAAATTGATATAGCGCTTTCCCGATGACATCGTGCCAATCCTCCCGTTTCTATGGATGCAGAACCGGGTACTCTGGCTCCAGATGATTGCAAGGAATCCGCAGTCTTCTGTGACCAACGACAACAGCGATGCGATCTTATTTATACTGAAGTGCACTGCTGGAAATGCTGATCCATCGCGCCAATGCATGATCTTGTCTCATTAATCGCCAGGCATGGATATTTCGTCATCTTCCTTGCGGTCTTCGCCGAGGCCATTGGCTTGCCGGTTCCGGCTGCCGTCGCGCTTGTCGCCGGAGGCGCTGCTGCAGGAGCGGATACGCTCAGCGCTCCGACCGTAATGGCACTGGCTCTTATCGCGATGATGCTGGGCGATACGCTCCTGTTCGTATTAGGCCGCTACACAGGATGGGCGTTGTTGGGGCTTCTGTGCAAAGTCTCTGTCAATCCTGAGAGCTGCATCCTTCGGTCCGCTGAGTCGTTCTACAAGCGCGGCAAGCTCACTTTGCTGATTGCTAAGTTCATACCTGGCGTTAATACGATGGCTCCTCCGCTGGCCGGAAGCATGAAGATGCGTCCGTACCAGTTCCTTCGCCTGGATCTTGCGGGATCCATACTGTACGCATCGGCTTATTTCCTCGTCGGATATCTATTTCGCGACTTCCTCGCCTCGATTCTCTACGGATTCCAAACGGCGGGTCGCGCCGTGGAAGCAACCGTCGTAGTAGCCATCATTGCTTACACCGGATACCGAATCTGGCTCTATCGCAAGCATCGCGTCTATCGTGTCGTTCCGCGAATCCAGGTGGAAGAACTGTCTCGAAGGCTGATGTCGGAAGACAAGGAGAGCGTGCTGCTCGTCGATGTGCGCAGTCACGGATATTACGATCCTGGCGCCGCGCGACTGAAAGGCTCGATCCGGCTGGAACCAAATAACCTGGCGGAAGAGCTAAAGATTCTTCCGAAGGACAAAGAGATCTATCTTTACTGCACTTGACTACGCGAAGCCACGAGCGCCCGTGTGGCGCATACGCTGCGGGAACATGGATTCAACGCGTTCGTCCTTGTCGGAGGACTCGCTGCGTGGCGCAGAGCGGGACTGGCTTTAGAACCTGTACCGCGTGAGGATTTGGTGAAGCTGCCAACGTTTTCCTGATTCATCAGACAATCTGTTCGCGATCGCGCGCAATATACTCGTGCCAATGGCATCCAAGAACGAAGTCGAGATCAAGTTTGAGGTACACGATAAGCGCGCTCTCGTGCGAAGCCTGCGAGCATCGGGATTTCGACAAGTCACCAAGCGCACGCATGAGTTCAATACGCTCTACGATCTTCCGGGAGCAGTGTTGCGAAAGCGCGGTGAATTGCTGCGTCTGAGGAAGTACGGCAACAAATGGGTTCTCACGCATAAGGCCAAAGGCAAAGTCGGCAAACACAAATCGCGTGAGGAAACTGAGACAAAGCTCTCCGACGGGAAACGGATGGATGCGATTCTTCGATCATTAGGATTCGCGCCGATTTTTCGTTATGAAAAATTTCGGGCTGAGTGGAAAGACAGCAAGGGTCATGTAGTGATCGATGAAACGCCCATCGGTAATCTCGGCGAGATCGAGGGGCCGCCCCGCTGGATCGATCAGACGGCGAAGAAGCTGGGCATTCGCCGGGAGAGTTACGTCACCAAGAGCTACGCGGAACTGTTCTTCGACTGGAAGGCGCGAACGAAAAGCCCCGCCGAAGAGATGACGTTCGCGGCGCTTAAATCGAGAGTGGGCAAGTAAGGTCGCTGGCCGAGAAGGCTATTTGTTCAGGGGTACCCCCTCCCCCTGCGTTCTCTTAAAATCTTGATTCTAAAGAACCGGCCCTGGCAATAATTACCTTGACTAACCCTGCTCAATTTGCTAAAGTTCTTTGCATGGAAGCCAAGACACTACAAGAAGCCATTAAGTACTTTTCAGATGAACAAGTTTGCATTGACACGGTTGCCAAGATGCGTTGGCCCAATGGCGTCGAGTGTCCAGCTTGCGGCGCGAAGGAGCCTTATTGGATCAAGACGCAAAAGCGCTGGAAATGTCATGACTGCCGACGCCAGTTTTCGGTAAAGCTTGGCACCATTTTTGAGGATTCGCCGATCCCGCTGACGAAGTGGCTTCCCGCAATGTGGCTTCTGGTGAACTGCAAAAATGGCGTTTCGTCTTACGAGATTCACCGTGACCTTGGCGTATCCCAAAAGGCCGGATGGTTCATGTTGCATCGGCTGAGATTGATCTTGCAGCAACCCAAGCCCATGACGCCAGATGACCAAATCGGAGGAACTGGAGCCGTGGAAGTCGATGAGACTTTTGTCGGAGGTCGCGCAAAGTTCATGCACAAATCGAAGCGACTGCGACTGGCGCAAGCTCGGAGCGAGATTCGCGAAGCAGCTAATCATTCCGGAAAAACCATTGTCATGGGAATGTTAGATCGCAAGTTGCGCCAAGTTAGAGCCACGGTGATACCGAATACCAGACGCGAAACCCTGCAGAATCACATTCTGCGTGAAGTGTTCCCCGGATCGAAGGTTTATACCGATGAATGGCTCGGGTATCAGGGACTCGCTAAGAAGTTCGCGCACGAAATTGTGAATCACATGGAAACCTATGTTGATGGCAAGGTTCATACGCAGGGAATTGAAAACTTTTGGTCGCTCCTCAAAAGAGGACTCAAAGGGACTTACGTTGCCGTAGAGCCTTTTCACCTGTTCCGCTATGTCGATGAGCAAGTATTTCGTTTCAACAATCGGAAGAATGAGGATGGAACGAAGATCACAGATGCAGAGCGATTCACTAAAGCCTTATCACTTGTCGCTGGAAAGCGTCTCACGTTTGCCGAAGTCACTGGTAAAGCTGGCAGTGAAGCGACCTTCTAACCCTTTTCGCCAGAAGCGTGGCCGGAAGCCAAAGATTTTGGTTTAGGGCCACGCTTTGGTTTACCAGCATTGGCGCGTCTTTCATCTTCAAGCATTCTGTTTAGATCTGTTTTGGATACCTGGAGAACCTTTTTCAACGCACTAGTAAAGCGTTCATAGTTGGCACTGTTTTTAGCTTGCATGGGTACATTCTACGCTGGGCAAGGAAATCGCATGGCTTCTCTTGATTCCGTCAAACGAAAAGTCCTCTGGTCCGCACAACACTTGAACTCTATCGAACCTCAAGCGATGCGGTATTTCAGCACTGATCCGGGCAAAGTGGTGTCCGAGGAAGAGCCGCAAACGGGGAGGATCATTCTTCGGTTCAGGCAGCAAACCCCCATTCCTGACGAGATTCCCCTCATTATCGGAGATGCTATTCAAAACCTCCGGTCGTCCCTTGATTATCTGGTGTGGGAACT
Organism: Terriglobales bacterium; assembly: GCA_036558645.1. GTDB lineage: Bacteria > Acidobacteriota > Terriglobia > Terriglobales > Acidobacteriaceae > DATBFG01. The sequence goes on along the minus strand of DATBFG010000063.1, from coordinate 34,745 downwards.
TGTACTTGCTGCGAACAATGTACCCACTGACAAGAATATGTTTCCTATTTGTAGCACTGAGGATGCTTTCAATAATCAAGTCGCCCGACATAGACTGGACGGAGTTCCCGTGGATGCGATTGCAGAGATTAAGGCTTTGCAGCCGTACCACTACGGGCAACAATGGGAAAAGGCTCCTATCCAAGCCATCGACACTTTCTGCAACGTCAACAAGCACCGCAGGCTCTTGTTGAGTGTTCTCGCCGTCCATGCATCGAGAACCGAAATCATTAGTTCCGCTAGTGGCACCTCTGTACAAAGCACCCTCAGTCCTCGCTACCACGATGCAGAACTGGCCGTCGGCCCTGTCCCGAGTGCCATTGACGAGGAAATGGAGATGAAAGGACAGGTCGTCACCTTTATAACGTTCAAGGAGCGACCCGCAGAGGGATTGGAGATTAGTGGTTGCTTGAATCATCTCTGGCATTTTGTTAATGAATATCTACTCCCTAAGTTTGAAAAGTTTTTCTAATGTATAATTCGCGCCACATTTTGGAGGCATAATGCTCCGCGCCTATTATCTGGCCACTCTGTCTTATGCTTGCACTTGCGGTCGTGAAAACCATCTATACCGATATCTTGTATGTAAAGGTGGCACCCTTGAAGGAATAGACCCGCTACTTTATTCTCCGCAGGGATGGCCATGTTCAGCCTGTGGGAAAACTCGGGCATCTGATGTTCTAGCCTCGCTGCGTCAGTTTTCGAAGTCTGATGCTCTACTACTAGGCGTCTTCTTCGACGCAATCGATCTGTCTTCGTTAACCCGATAAGTTAATCTGAACGTTGGCGCGTCATCTGGAGGAACAAACGGAGGCTCACCCTCCTTCCAGCGAGAAATGTCATTAAACGGTAGCTGCCCTGTCTCAACTAATTTATTAGTTTTCGTGTGGGTTAGTCAAGGTAATTATTGCCCCCGGCCCTGTGGAAAACCTCGCAAAATCTAGATTCCAGGGAAGTTGCGGGTAAAATCTTCCAAACAAATAAGTTAGTCGTCAGTCGTCGGTCTCTAGTCGTCAGCCAGAAACTCCAGATGGAAAGTCAGATTGCCACAGAACAATTTCGGCTCCCGCGCGGGAGTCGTGCTGGTGGGCTCTAGGCGACACCAATCCGAGAGTAATTGTGGCAGAGAGTGGTGAGAACGTCTGTGATATGGGTAAAGAAAGTCGGGTGTATTCCCTTCTTGAGGATGTGCGAGGAGCGCGATACCTGGATCACCGCCACGGATGACAATTGCTAAGAAAATCGGGAAGAGGGCGCACACAAAAACAGTTGATAGAGTCGAGCCGAGGTAATGGTGATTCGAGAATGGGTAGACGTTGAGAGATGGACAAAACATTGTAGCTTTCGAGGCTAGGGTATGGACTTTTGCAAATTCTGTAGGGCGGCAGCTTGGTGTCTAGTTGTTCTGCTCGTCGCGGCTGTAGTTCTTAACGTCGTCGCTGTGTTTGGCGGCGCTAGTGCCTTCAACGCACTCCCGGCAATATCAAAACTGCCGCTCGGTTTACTGGGCGCACTTGGTGCGTTGAGTTTGTTTGGACTGTGGCCAGCGATGATGTGGCATTGCGCAACAAGCTACCCCGGAGGCATTCTTGGGAAGTTGATGTGGTTTCTCATGCTTCTTTTTACAATCCCCGTTGGTACCCTTGCATACTACTTCGTCGTATTTGAGCCGCGTCAGAAAGCGATGGAACATCCACTACGATCAAGCTAGTAGCGTGGCACTGGGGGGGCTGGCCCAACCTTTCCGCCTTACTTCCCAAAGTGGGGTTGCCCCACCCTCCTCGCGCTTTTTGCGAGGGGGTGGGATCTGGTTTGGGTACTAGAATTTCTTCCAAATGCGTCCCAAACCCAAACGCTACCAAAATCAGCACTGCTTGCACTTCATCACTTTCAGCTGTTATCGCCGGATGCGGCTGCTTGATGCCGCGACAGCCAAAGAGGCTTTCGAGCGGGAACTCGAACGGGTTCGCCGCTGGTACGGCTGTTACATCTCGGCCTATGTTGTAATGCCCGAGCACGTGCATCTTCTTATCAGTGAGCCGCAACGCAGCGAACTCTCGATCGTGATTCAGATGCTGAAGCAAATCACTTCACGAAAGCTGAAAACGCAAAGCCTGTCTCGCTTCTGGCAGATTCGATATTACGATTTCCCGGTCTGGAGTGAAAAAAAACGAAGAGAAAAACTGCGGTACATTCATCGCAATCCTGTAAAGCGGGGCTTGGTGCTGCGTCCTGAAGATTGGCCGTGGAGCAGCTTCGTCCATTATGCGACGGGTGCCGAGGGCACAGTGGAGATCGAGTCGCAATGGACGGCGCGGAAGCGCGAGCGCATGGGCGTGCTGCTCACAGCAGGGAGAATCCCACCCTGTCGCTCCAACAACGGGAGCGACAAGGGTGGGGCAACCTCGCGAAGATAGAATCGTAGGTGGAAAGATTGGCCAGCCCGCCTACACAGACCCGCCGCTGATGTTGATCGCCGTGCGACGAACAGTCAGTCGGCCGTCCCTCCGGGACTTGGCTCGCTTCAACCACTTTCCCCGCGCTGAGGCGCTGGGCTACTATCGTTTCGCCCCTATGGGGCTATCCCGATGATTCAGACAAGGGCGGCGAAGGTGGACCACCCCAGATTTCCCTGCGCATTTTTCCAGCAATTTACGATACACTCTACGAATTCCTGCCCTGAGCTGAGCCCCCGTAAGCATGGAGGTGTTTGGTGGGCGAAATCTTCGTCAGCTACTCCCGGCGCGATCGCCAGTTTGCCGACAACCTGATCCAAGGTCTCGAAAACAGTGGCTTGAAAGTCTGGGTAGACAGCCGCTCGCTCGAAGCCGGGGACTCCTGGCGCGCGGAAATCGCTGAGGCTATCGGCGAATGTGATGCCTTCCTGATTATTCTGTCGCCAAATTGCATTCACTCGAAAAACGTTGTGAAAGAGCTCGACATCGCCGAGCAGCAAGAGCGCCACATCATTCCCATGATGGCGGAAACCTGCGAAATACCAAAGGAGATGCAATACCAACTCAGCGGATTGCAATGGATTGACTTTTCCCAGTACGGCTTTGATGAAGGCCTGGAGCGGCTGGTGCAAACGTTGCATGGCGGACGAAAGCGCGGACGAGCCCATGCAGCGGAGCAGCCCGCCACCGGTTATTCGAGTCCTGCTCCACGACCGCAAACGCAATCACAACCGCAATACTCATTCCCTACCCCGCAGCCTACTTATGCGCCGCCACAACTTGCACAAATCCTCTGCGGACGTTGGAACGTACAAATCATGCCGGCGTTTGGCCCACCGGGGCAGATGATGCTGGAAATGGCTCCGAATGGAGCCTTCAACGGACAGGTCATGACTCCGGCTGGGACTGCCACCGTGATGGGAGGATGGCAAGTTACACCAGTAGGGCAAGTGGTTCTGCAAGGACAGCAGACCATGGGATGGGTGCCTGCCCCTTACTTCGTGGTCGTGCAGTTCAACCAGATCTCTCCTAACGAATTAAGCGGCGTGACCGGGAATGAACAAGTCCGATGGCAAAGAATGGGCTGACAGCAAAAGGTTGAACAAAGCCAGAAGCAGACCGATCATTGGTCACAGTCCAGATCTCACCTTCGTTGCTAGTGGAGAATGTCCCTGTGCCCGCATTCTTGTCCCGCAATCACCCACCGGACCTCCCTAGATAGTGTTATTTAACCGTTAGCGTGAAGGTTGTTGTGTGCGTTAGGCTGCCGCTTGTGGCAGTGACCGTGACAGTGTAAGTGCCCTTAGGCGTGCCAGGGTCGCTGACGCCTCCACCACCTCCAGCATCACCGCCGCCACCACCGCAGCTTGGAATCACGAATAACGTGCCAGTGATGATCAGGAGCCCGACGGTTTTGCACCAACGCTTCCGCCGCGCTCCTAATAAGAAGACTCCGACCAGACCTGCGCTCATCGTGCCGTACCACCACTTCAATTCCTTCGGAAGCATCGCCTGAGTTCGAGAGTGCGGGTAGCTGGTCGAAACGGTAAGAAATGTTTGAGCTTTGCCGGTGACCGTGGAAGGGTTGAATGAGCACGAACTCTCTGCGGGCAACCCGCTGCACGAAGCTCCGTTAAAGTTGATGGTGCCATTGAATGACGCCTGCGGATCAATATTAAAGACGAGCGATCCGGTTGTACCTTGAAACAGTTCTATGCTGTTGCTTAGCATGGGGTAGATCGCAAAATCGCTGCCTGTTACCGTCACAAAAACAGTCGGGGTATTGGAATAATTGAAGTTGCCGTCTCCCGCGTAACTAGCACCAATTTCCATGGAGTTGTGCGGCGGGATGATAGTCATCGTTGCTTGTAATGCCGCATTTCCGCTTCCGTCCGTCACCTGCTTGAGTACCAGGTTTCCATTTAAGAGCTCACCGGATCTCTGATCGCCAAACTGAATGCTTCCGGTTGGCCAAATATTTTGGGCAGTTGAGGATACCAAGCCTGTCAAAGTGATGCTGGAGTTCGGAGCGGGGTTTGGATTATCGACGGAGAGACTAAATGTGGTCTGGTAAAGTGCAGTGATCGACGCGGAGGAGGAGCTGCCGCTGTAATTGGAATCGCCGGTGTATGTCGCAACTAGAGTGTGGACTCCCGACGTAGAGATCTTCGTGAGAAAATCGCCCGAGATCGTCGCTACACCACTGCTCTGGCCGTCACTGGAATTTGTGGTCAACGTGCCGCTCAGCGGTGCTCCGTCCAGAGTAAAAGTGAATGTTCCACCGGGAGCGGCGCCCGTGCTCTGCGATTGTACGTTGGGGTATACGGACACATTTTCACCGACGGAGACAAACCCAGGAGTACCAAGACTGTAAAAGCTTGTGGCCGCAGGTGTGATCGTCAGAGTATCGCCCGCGCTGCTCGCGTTAAAACTGCTGTCGCCGACAAACTGCGCTGCCAGCGTATGAGTTCCTCCAGGTAACTGCGCGATCTGGTCCTCAGCATATCCAACATTGTTGAGTACGAATGTTCCCGTATCCAGAGGCACGCCATTATCAGTCAGGGCCACACTTCCAGTCGGACATCCGAGCGAAGTGCCACATACATCTCCGGCGGCATCTGTCACATCCATTCGGAGCAAGTAGGGCGATCCATAGACAGTGCTCGTAGCGTTTTGATTAGTAATGTTCCCTTGGGAGTCAAATGTGATCATCCGAACTACGGTTTTGCTGCTTTCTGGGTTCACAGTGACGCTCACGGGCGCGGAGTCGCTTCCGCCGTAAGTAGGATCGCCTCCATAGTGCGCGCTAACGGTGTATGCCCCGCCGGGCAGGAGTTTGGTCGGTCCACTGAATGATCCACTGGCTAACGCATAATCGCCCGCGCTTTTTCCCGTGCTGGTTAAAAGCGATATATTTCCTGTTGGTGTGCCACTTCCACTGGTTGGGGCAACCGTGGAGTTTATGGTTACAGTCTGTCCGTGCGTGACTGTCGTCGGAGTCAATGACAACGTTGTCGTCGACGGCTTAAACGTGACACTGCTCCACTTGTTAACAAGATTCGCGACATTCACCGTGCCAAGGCCGGTTGCAAGGTCGTATCCCGCTGTTGTGTTGTACCCGGATAGCGTTCCGAATTGATAACCGTTAGAGGTCACAGTGCAATTCGGCGACCCCGCATCGCACGGCATGGAGATGGTTCCTGAGGTGATGTCATGAAAGGCGGTCGACTGCTGGGCAGCTAGCTTGTATAGAACATAGTTTGCATTACCTTGGGCGCTTCCGGTTTGCTGATTCACGAGGGCCATGACTCCCGCAAACGCGGGAGAAGCCACCGACGTACCACCGATTGCAACGAATAAATTGAGACTACAAATTCCGTATGTTACGTCTGACTGACAGATGATGTAGAAGTTGCCCAGAAATCCGCTGCTCGAGAACAGCGACAAATCTGGCAAGTCTCGCTTTCCATCTGCAGGCACGCCAATTCCCGTCTGCCACGATGGTTTGGCATAGCCGCCCGAACAACTCCCCACTTGTTGCGTATTCGTTGTGCAGTTGCTGACGCCGCCGCTGCCACCGATGGTTTCGACAAATGAAATGAGGTCAAAGTTGTTGCAGTTTGTTTCAGCGTTGTTGCTGTATCCAACCTGGCCGAAGATTGCATTCGTGCAAGTGCTATTCCATGTGCTCTCCGGAATGTAGCCCTTTGCAGAGGCCTGTGTGGTCGGATCGTTGGTGGTATTCCAATAGTCTTGAGGACTGAAAAAATCATTGAAGTCGGTCCCACCGACCGCAACGTTGAACGGAGTTGACGAGATTCCATTGACCGCCAGTCCATATTGCGCGGGCTGAGGAACGAAACCCGTAAAGAAATCGCATCCGGCTGAGCCGTCATCACCGGTGGAGATCATGACGGTAATCCCCTGTGCTGCCGCCTGTGCCCAGAGTGCATTGAAGAACTGGTTTCCCGCCGTTCCCAGGCCAAGTTCACAGAGTCCGTAGCTCTCGCTCATGACAGGCGCAAGATTGTTATCGACGATGTATTCCGCGGAGAGGTCCACTCCGTCGCTTGTCTCGGTAGAGGCGGAGGTTACAAATTTAATGGCGGCATTCTTCGCGACTGCTCCCGACCACTGAACGTCGACATCCGCCTCGGACTCGTCTTCATTAATGCCCGGATCCGGGCCGTTCAGGATAATTTCGGGGTCGTTTGCCGGAAGGCCGAACAAGGTGCGGAAATCGCGGACGTCCTGGATGTTGATGTTGGTTCGGCCCACAATTGCAATCGTCTGGCCGGTTCCATCGATGCCGGCATCCCACAGCGGCGAGACGTTGTAGATGGTGGCAAAATCGTAGGGGACGAGCGCGTAACAGTTGCCGTCTTGCGCACAGCCGCCGGGAAACGTGAAGTCGGGATTTGCCGCCTGAAGCTTGCCGGTCGCTTTGGAATAAGTTCCAAGGACCTGGCTCATGGGTTTCTTCGGAAAGCTGTTCAGGGATAGCGGGCCGGCAACGATAGAGGAAAGCGACGCCGGTATCTGCGGGTCACTGGCGTTTGCAATGCGGGAGACGCCATCGATCAGGAATCGATGCATGGAAGTGTGAAATGCCGCCTCAACCTGAGCCACCGTTCCGGAGAACTCGATAACCGTCCGTCCTTTCGAAACGCGCGCGATCTCAAAGCCGTGTAACTTGAGCCAGCTTGTGGCCTTTTGCAGGTCACTGTCCGAAGGTCCGAATTGCTGGCCGTATTGCGTAGGCGTGAGCCACTTATGATACGAGGGAGAGGATTTGTCCTGCTGATCGTCCAGCAATCTGCGCAGCGCAGCATCCTGTGCTGGGCTCCTCTTTAATACAAGCAGCATCCGCGTCAGCGGCTGGTTTCCGGCCACTGAGCCTTGATCATATTGAGCCAGAGCCAACGGGTGAGTATTCCCCGTGAGAGTTACTAAATTCGACTCATCTACAGGCAAGCTGTTCGAGGAGAACGATGATGCCTGACCATGTACAAAGCTTGCCAACAACATGAGGATTACGAGGGGCAGGGCTCGTCGGCTAACCACGGATACGAGTGGCATCTGTTTTGTTTCCTTGGCCTGAGTCTTCATTTCAGTATGGGCACACGACTGACAACGAAACTTGTCAGCACTATCTCGCGCGCTGATGTAAGGGGAAGTAAAGAAACGTTCGTTTCGGCGCGACTTATCTATCTACAGGTAAGGAAAAAAGAAAGCAATAGCTAAGTAGCTGGATGGCCAAAAAAATTACACCTAAATGTGCAATTCCGGGAGCGATTAGAGACAAAAGGCTTATTGCGCCAGAGCAACCTTGCAACTAATAGGTTCGTAAGCTCGTTAAGCGCCGCAGCACTTCTTATATTTCTTTCCTGAGCCGCAGGGACAGGGGTCGTTGCGTCCGACTTTATCCCCGCTGCGCACGACTTGCTGGACCTGTTGCTGATCGCCCGAGCCGGCCATGCGTGCCTGCTCCAGTTCGCGCCGTTTGCGGCGCTGGAAAGCTTCTTCGATCTCGTCCATCGAAGTTGCGATACCGCGGGGCGGCCGACGGCCATTGCCACCGCTTGAACTGCCGGATGGAGTACCTTGCGCTTGCATTTCTTGCGGAGGTCGAGCTTGTAGATCGGCTTCCGGCCTCTCCAGGATTTGCATCAGGTACAGGTACCGTACCGTCTCTTCCTGGAAGCGGCGCATCATGTCTTCGAACATCTCGAATGATTCGCGCTTGTACTCCACCAGCGGATCGTGCTGGCCGTAGCCGCGCAGGCCGATGCCCTCTTTGAGGTGATCCATGCTCAGCAGGTGGTCTTTCCACTGCGAGTCGAGCACGCTCAACATGATCATGCGCTCGTGGTAGCGCATGGCATCGGGACCGATGACTTGCTCCTTGGATTCGTAGCGTTCTTTAAGCTTGTCGAAGATCGCGTCGCCGAGTTCCTGACGATTCAACGTCTCCGGCTTCAAGCCTTCTGCGAGGATATCTACGCCAAAGCGCGTGAAGATCTGGTCCTTTAGCGCCTTGATGTCCCAATTCTCGGGATGGACCTTGACGGCAGCGTACAGGTCCATCAGGTCACTGAGAATGCCCGCAACGTAGTCTTCGAGGATCAGTTCTTTCTGATCGACACCTTCCAGCAGTTGGTGACGCAATCCATAGACCGCTTCACGCTGCTTATTCATTACGTCGTCGTATTCAAGCAGGTGCTTGCGGGCCTCGAAGTTCTGGCCTTCGACGGCTTTCTGTGCGGCTTCGATTCGACGCGTGATCAGGCGCGACTCGATCGGAACACCCTCTTCCATACCGAGTTTTTGCAGAAGAGTTGAAACCCATTCCTTGGCGAAGATGCGCATCAGGTCATCTTCGAGCGACAAGTAGAAGCGCGAGGATCCTGGATCGCCCTGGCGGCCAGCGCGGCCTCGAAGCTGGTTGTCGATGCGTCGTGCTTCGTGGCGTTCCGTGCCAAAGATGTGTAGCCCGCCGGTGCCGACGACGTCTCCATGCTCGCCGTCGGTAGCAGATTTGTACCGGTTATAGATTTCATTCCACTGCTCGGTCGGGACAACAAATTCGCTGCCAGCGTAGTACCAGACGGTGCTGACATTCTCATCGACATCAATCTGAATCTTGCCCTGCGCGGCGCGCAATGGTTGCGCAATTCCCTTCTTGACGCACTCCTGCTTGGCCATGAACTCGGCATTTCCGCCCAGCAGGATGTCGGTTCCGCGGCCGGCCATGTTGGTGGCAATCGTCACCATGCCTCTGCGGCCGGCTTGTGACACGATTTCCGCTTCGCGTTCGTGATACTTAGCGTTGAGGACGACGTGCTTGATGTTCTTCTTCTTGAGAAGCTCTGAAAGCCGCTCGGACTTCTCGATCGACGTCGTGCCGACCAGTACCGGCTGGCCAGTTTCGTACAGGCGCTGAATTTCGTCCGCCGCCGCGTAGTATTTCTCTTTCTCAGTGCGGTAAACGACGTCGGGATTTTCGATCCGCAGCAGTGGCTTATTTGTCGGGATGACGACTACTTCAAGCCTGTATATCTTCTCGAACTCGGCAGCTTCCGTCTCTGCCGTCCCGGTCATGCCCGCGAGCTTCTTGTACATGCGGAAGTAATTCTGGAAGGTGATCGTCGCCAGCGTCTGGTTCTCACGCTCAATTTTGACGTTCTCTTTCGCTTCGACTGCCTGGTGAAGGCCGTCGGACCAGCGGCGGCCGGGCATCATGCGTCCGGTAAATTCGTCGACGATAATGACTTCGCCGTCCTTCACGACGTATTCAACGTCACGGCGATAAAGATGATGAGCTTTGACGGCCGTCTCAACGTGATGCTTGAGCGCCCAGTTCTCCGGATCGGCAATGTTTCCGATGCCGAGCAACTGCTCCACCTTCTCCCATCCCTCATCGGTAACGGTGATCGTCTTATGCTTCTCGTCGATGACGAAATCCCCAGTCAGTTGCTTTGGCTCGCCGGGAGCTACGTCGATCTCCTCACCCCTTTCGAGCTTCGGGATAATGCGGTTCACGCGGGCATACTTGTCGGTAGACTCTTCGCTCGCGCCTGAAATGATCAGCGGCGTACGTGCTTCGTCGATCAGGATGGAGTCTACTTCGTCGACGATGGCGAAGTTGTGGCCGCGCTGAACACAGTCAGCCAAGTCAAACTTCATGTTGTCGCGGAGGTAGTCGAATCCGAATTCGTTGTTGGTGCCGTAAGTGACATCGGCAGCGTAGGCTTCGCGTCGCTGGGCATCGTCGAGCTCATGGACGATCACGCCGACGGTGAGGCCGAGAAAGCGATAGAGCTTGCCCATCCACTCCGAGTCGCGCTTTGCCAGGTAATCGTTGACAGTGACCACGTGCACACCGCGGCCGCTTAGAGCATTCAGGTAAACGGGAAGGGTAGCGACCAGCGTCTTTCCTTCGCCGGTCTTCATTTCAGCAATCTTGCCGTCGTGCAGCACCATTCCGCCAATCAACTGCACGTCAAAATGTCGCATCTCCAGGACGCGGCGGCCCGCCTCGCGCACCACGGCGAATGCTTCTACCAGAATCTCGCCCAAGGCCTCCTGCAACACCTTGTAGCGCTCGTCTTCGATCGCCTTGCGGCGGTCGGGATCAGCTTCGGGCTCGTCGGCAACTTGGCTGACGCGTTCCCGGATGCGTCGGCGGAAATCGTCCGTCCTGGCGCGCAGCTCATCATCGGAGAGCTTCTGCATCTGCGTTTCAAGCGCGCCAATCTCCTCCACATTGGGCAGCAGGCGCTTGATTTCGCGCTCATTCTTGGTCCCGAAGACCTTTCCTAGCAAGGTGTTAATCAAATCTGGATTCCTTCAGAGGGCAGCTTGGCCCGAGGCTATCTTTAAAGCCTAGCATATTAGATGCCCGGGCACGAGGTAAGTAGCGGAACGAGAACCGATTATGGATTCATTGAATCCTTCGCTTTTCATGTAAGATTCAGCCTCAACAATGGCAAGCTTTTACGATCGGTTTCGCGAATGCGCGGAACGCTGGCCCAATCACACCGCACTCGAGATCCAGAAACGCGACGGCCTTGAGAGCTATACCTACGCGCAGGTTCGGCAGAACGCCGAGAGTGTTGGACATTGGCTACGCACGGCTGGCATTCCACTTGGCGCCCGAATCGCCATTCTCGCCGACAACCATCCCCGATGGGTGATGGCGTACCTGGGCGCGCTTGCCGCTGGCTGTACAGCCGTTCCGCTCGACACAGCTTTCCATGCGGATCAGGTTGCAAAGCTCGTCAAGGACTGTAGCGCTTCCGTCCTGTTTTGCGACGCCAAACATCTGGCGATGGCGGAGGAAGCAACCAGCGGACTTAGCATTAAGATCGTTCTGACTTCTTCGGGAGAAAGCAGCCGATCCGTCCAGGCGACTCTCGATTCGATCTTTGCGAGCGGGGCCGGTGCTTTCACTCCCGTTCAAGTCGCGCCAGACTCAATCGCCGCGCTGCTCTACACCTCCGGAACCACCGCCGACCCGAAAGGCGTGATGCTGACGCATGACAATCTGAGTGGCGAGGCAAACGGCGTTTTCCCGCTGTTCCGTCTCGGCCCCGACGATGCCCTGCTTGGGCTGCTGCCTCTGTTTCACTCTCTTGCCCAGATGGCGAACCTGTTCCTTCCCTTGGTCTCGGGCGCACGAGTTGTTTATCTCGAAACGCTGAACACAACTGAGCTTTTGCGGGCTCTGCAGGAACGCCAGATCACAGCCTTCGCAGTCGTTCCTCAATTTTTCTATCTGATTCACGAACGCATTTTTAAAGAGATCCGGCAGCGCGGCAACGTTGCACAACAGATTTTTCGTGGCTTGCGCTCTGTCAATCGCATTCTTCGCAAAGCAGGAATGAGCGCCGGCAAGCGATTTTTCAAGCCAATACATGCGCTATTCGGCGCAAAGATGCGGTTCCTCGTGACCGGCGGATCGCGCTTTGATCCGCAAATTGCTCACGACTTTCACGACCTAGGGATCGACATCCTGCAGGCTTACGGCTTGACCGAAACCTGTGGGGGAGCGTTCGTCACCCCGCCCGGCGACATCGCCATCGGTTCGGTAGGACGGCCGCTGCCGGGGAACGAAGGCCGCATCCTGAATCCGGAACCACAGGAGGAAGGGCCTCCCGTCGGCGAAATCGCCATTCGAGGCCCCATCGTGATGAAGGGTTACTGGAACCGCGAGGATGCGACTGCCGCGGTTCTTCAGGAGGGTTGGCTACACACCGGCGACCTTGGCTACATGGATGCCAAGGGCAACTTGTTCATCACGGGACGCCGCAAAGAAGTCATCGTGCTCAGCAATGGCAAGAATGTTTACCCGGAAGAGATCGAGTCGCATTATCTTCAGTCTCCTTTTATTAAGGAGATCTGTGTCATAGGGCTGGAAGCCCAGCCCGGCAATCCTGGGTCAGACAGGCTGCACGCGGTGGTCGTGCCGAACTTCGACGTGCTGCGCCAACGCAAGATCGTCAACACCAAGGAAGTCATTCGCTTTGACATTGAAGGCCTTTCTGCCAAGCTTGCATCCACTAAGCGAATCGGCAGTTATGAAATCTGGCAGGACGATCTGCCACGGACGACGACGCGCAAACTCAAACGCTTTGAGATCGCCAAGAAGGTAAAGACTGGAGCATCGCAAGCTGCGACGGATGCGGACCTGACTGCAGAGCGTCCTCTTAGCACCGATGACCAGGCATGGCTGAGCGAGCCCGACGTACAACGGGCGCTGACGATTCTTCGCGAGAATGCGAGAAATGCACCGGCAACGATCCGTCCCGATCACAACCTGGAGCTCGACCTCGGACTGGATTCCATGCAACGGGTTGAAACACTTGTCGCGCTCGAAGAATCGCTCGGAGGCAATGTCGAGGAATCCCGAGTCTCCGAGATCTACACGGTTCGAGAACTCGTGGATGCCGTGCGCGGGAGCGCGGCTTCGGGTGGCACCAGCACTCGTGCCCAGTTTGCGGGATGGCGCGCTGTGCTGCAGGAGCTTAGTGATGAGCCGGATGTACTGGCCCTGGAGCATCCCCAGCCGGTAAAAGAACTTCTTTTGCTGATGATGCTGCGGATACTGCACATGGTATCCGTCGACCGATTCCATTTGCGGGTGTATGGCATTGAGAAGCTGCCTGCACGAGGGCCATTCATACTGTCGTCCAACCATCAGAGTTACATCGATCCCATCATCATGAGCAGCGTGCTGCCGACTCCGATTTTCAAGAGTCTTTTTTCGGTTGGTACGAGCGACATTTTCGGATCGAAACTGATGCGCCACGTTGCCCGCTGGCTGCGGGTAATTGTGCTCGATCCTGATGCGAATTTGATTCCTGCCATGCGCGCGGGCGCCTTCGGGCTGCGGCACGGACGTGTGCTCATCCTTTATCCGGAAGGCGAACGCTCGATTGACGGTACACCGCGCATCTTCAAGAAAGGCGCAGCCATACTGGCGACACATATGCAGGTGCCGATTGTCCCTGTGGCGATTGAAGGCTTTCATGATGCCTGGCCGCGCGGAAAATTCTTTCAGAAATTTGCGCCGCTCGAGATGATGTTTGGCGATCCGATTTTCCCGCCGCCAGAGCAGTCCGCTTCCGAGGAAACTTACACGCGGTTGACGGCCGAGTTGAAATCGCGAGTGGTGGACATGTGGGAAGAGTTGCGACGAGAAAAAGCGATAACCACAGAGGACACAGAGGGGCACGAAGCTAAGGTCACGAAGGTGGCTGAGGGTCGGGGAACATGAGCGTGCCAAATTCGCGAGAACGCCGTCGCATTAGGGTAGATGCAATCGTGGAAATCTTCCTTGCGGGGAACGTTGGCAAGACCACACGGACTGGTATCAGGGTGGGAACTTTGAGTGTAAGACGGAAAGTTACATCAACCATCGGGCTGTCAATTCCTCACAGAAACCGGTTCCAGCGCTATCGGGAAGAGTCATTTGAACGATGAAAAGCAAAGAGCACCGGACCTGTGTCCGGTGCTCTGAATGGAGAAGACCTACGAACGTTACTGCAACGGCAAGTAAGCTGGCTGGACGCAACCACCGATACCAACCGGGGTCGCACCAGGTGCGCCAGGGGCAAACATCACGACTGCGTCTTCGTTCGAGCAGAAGTCGCGTACACCCGTGTTGTTGAAGCCCGCAGGCACCGCGCCAACTGTGTAACTAGTAATAAGAGTCGTACCTGCACCCGCAGCTGCAGCCAAAGCAACCCAGTAGCCGCTCTTCGCATTCGCGCCGCTGGTAGCATTCGCCAGAACGCTGTCGATCAAGCAGGAGTTGGTTTGGGTAGGTCCGCCAGCCGGGCAGACAGATCCCGGTCCGCCAGGACCAAGCTGACTCAGGGCGTTCGCGTATCCAAATGTCGGATAAGCAGACTGGTATGTGACCTGTGCAGTGTTAATGGTGCGAATTGAACTGACAGCAGATGATTCGTTCGCCGCGATACGCGCTCGCAACAGGTTCGGAATTGCGATAGCAGCGATAATCAGGATGATCGCCACCACAATCAGCAACTCAATCAACGAAAACCCTTTCTGTCTTCGCATCTCGTTTTCTCCCTCTTAGTCTTGCAGATTCTGGTCTCAATCAGACCCGATTGACATCTATGCTCGCATTCATCGGCCACGTCCTCCAGTTACGAAGGGACAACGGATTTTCCGCCCGGTCTGATAACCAAAGGCCATGTACCAAGATCAGTTAGTTGAAGCGAGGGGAGAAAGAGTTACGTCCACGCACACCGTAATGGTCTCGCGCCTTCAGCCCAAAACCCTGCGCATCAGGCGTGTCCGAGTGGAGGAATGAGAAACCGTCGTCAGCTCAGAAGAGAGGTATCTGCCCCCAAACCGGAGATGATTGGAAGTTTCGTCCGACTGATAGCGCCGAAATTACAGTCACGTTCATGTTCTTGACTCTTGCCCAAAGCAAGACTTCAGACAAGATGACTTGGTTGGCGCATTACTGCAACGGCAGGTACGCGGGCTGGACGCAACCACCGATACCAACCGGGGTCGCACCAGAAGCGCCCGGGGCGAACATTATGACCACATCTTCGTTGGAGCAAAAATCGCGTACACCCGTGTTGTTGAAGCCCGCAGGCACCGTGCCAACCGTGTACTGAGTGATAAGAGTCGTACCTGCACCCGCAGCGGCCGCTAGCCCGAAGTAGTAGCCGCTCTTCGCAGTCGCACCACTAGTCGCATTCGCCAGAACACTGTCGATCAAGCAAGAGTTGGCCTGGGTAGGTCCGCCAGCCGGGCAGACAGATCCCGGTCCGCCAGGACCAAGCTGACTCAGGGCGTTCGCGTACCCGAATGTCGGATAAGCGGACTGATATGTAACCTGCGCAGTGTTAATGGTACGAACTGAGCTGACGGCAGACGACTCGTTGGCCGCAATACGTGCACGCAGCAAGTTCGGGATTGCGATCGCAGCGATGATCAGGATGATCGCCACCACAATCAGCAACTCAATTAATGAAAAACCTTTTTGCTTCGCCATTTTCGTCCCTTTCGCTTTCCTTGGTTGTGTCTTGCTCTATAGCATCGATTGGATAAGGTTTCGGCGTCGATCAGCCAAGGAAACAACGGATCTTTAGCACCTCGACACTCGGATTGACGTCTTTTCCCGGGAAACATATTGCAAGAATGGCTGTGCTTGGTCAACCTGCAAGTATTTGCATATTGACCGCACCTATTTGCCTCAACCGACACTATCCGACGATAGCACCTCATAACCGCATTCGAAGTGCTTCGGCTACGAGCATCGATCCGGAGAAGCGAGAGAACGTATCCGATTGCGACTCCAACCCAAGCGTGTACGCTGATACGAAGACCACCTACTTCGCCCTTGGATGAGTCTTGTCGTAGACCTCAAGCACGTGCTTCATCGTCAGCTGGGTGTAGCGTTGGGTCGTAGCCAGTCGCTCGTGTCCAAGCATCTCTTGGATCGACCTTAGATCGGCGCCTTCCTCCAGCATATGAGTGCCGAAAGCATGCCGCAGGGTGTGGGGATGGACATCTGGCGGTAGGCCTTTTGCCACCGCGATTTTCTTAATAATGCGCCCGACACTTCGGGTGGTGAGTCGCCCTCCGCGCTGATTGATCAGCAACGCCGGCGTGTTTCTTTTTCTTGTTTCCAGAACCTTCGCCCTGGCCGGTAAATACGCTCGCAACGCCGATGTCACCGCTTCGTGAAACGGCACGTAGCGTTCCTTTTTTCCTTTGCCGCGAATCAGGATCGCATCTGAACTTGCGCGTATGTCGCCGGTATCAATGCCGATCAACTCTGAGTTTCGAATGCCGCAGCCATACAGCAGTTCGAACATGAGGCGGTCGCGTTCGGGAAATGCCGCCACTTCGGGCATATCGCCCGCGAACACCGTGCTCATCTCTTCGATAGTTGGAACGCGCGGCAGTTTCTTCGGGAGTTTCGGCGTCGATACCAGCGCAGCCGGATTCTGCTTTACAACGCCCTCTTGTGCCAGCCAACGATATAACGATCGCAGGGCCGCGAGGGCGCGTGCTACCGAGGTTTTGCTGAGCCCTTTGTCATAAAGGCGCGAGAGGAATCCACGAATCGCCAGGTGATCGATTTTGCGCCACGGCCGAGGTCCGATGTAGTCGGCAAAAACTTCGAGATCACCTGCATAGGCTTTGAGCGTATGCGCGGATGCGTTTCGTTGACGCAGCGCGCGGAGGAAGGCGTCGATCGATTTCTCAACTTCGCTGCGCGGAGGTCTCGTCGGCATATGAATTAATTTTAGATCTTAGATTCTAGATTGCAGATTTCCACCGGTGCCCAAGCACGGCAGCAATCTGCAATTGCAAATCTTCAAATCAAAAATCTTTAGTCTCAAATCTCTGCAATCGCTTTACTTCGCCTTCGCCCGCGGATGATGCTTGCGATACACATTTTTCAACCTGTCGAGCGCTACATGTGTGTAGACCTGTGTGGTCGAAATGTCGGCATGTCCGAGAATCGTCTGCACCGTGCGCAGATCGGCTCCGTTTTCGACCATGTGCGTCGCGCAACTGTGACGAAGCATATGGGGGCTGGCTTTCCGTCCTATGCTCACCGACGCCTGCTGCACCATTTGCCACACGCGCTGACGGCTTAACTGGCGGCCGCCTCGCCCCGGAAATAAAAGAGGTGACGTCTTCTTCCGCAGCAGAGCCGGACGCGCATCCTTCAGATATCCGGTTAACACTTCTTGCGCAGTTTTCCCGAGTGGAACAATCCTCTCCTTGTCACCTTTACCGCGAACCAGCAAATAGCCGAGATCGAGCTTG
This sequence comes from Terriglobales bacterium, assembly GCA_036558645.1. Lineage (GTDB taxonomy): Bacteria > Acidobacteriota > Terriglobia > Terriglobales > Acidobacteriaceae > DATBFG01. The sequence continues at coordinate 17,424 of DATBFG010000063.1, read as the reverse complement.
AGGTCTTCCAATTTCACGGCAACAAGTTCGGAAACACGCAGCGCCCCGGCGTAGAAGACTTCCAGCATGGCGTGATCGCGACTTGCCATTGCCGGATTCAGATTTGCGTCGCGACCCTGTTTGTTGAGCATCAGCGATTCGATCTCGTCCGTTGCAAGGGACTTCGGCAGCACCTTCCACTGTTTCGGCGAGTCGATGTTCAACGTAGGGTCGTGGTCGATCAACTCATCGAGCAAGAGATACCGATAGAAATGCCGCAACGCCGAAAGCTTCCTGGCCACGGATCGGCCGTCAACTGCGTTCGAGAACAGTTGTTGCATGAAGTCTCCAACATCGGCTCGCCTGGCATTAAGTAGTGTCCGTTTTCGATCATCCAGAAACGCAGCGAACTGTCGGAGGTCAGTTTCATAGGCCGATATGGTCAGTGCGGCCAGGCCTTTTTCGATCTTCAAGTAATCAAGAAAATTCGAAATAAGGCGTGACTGGGCCGCGGGAGGCATCCTTCTTAGTATGAACTGTTATCGGACACTGAAAAAGTAGTGGGAAAGGTGCCAGACTGCGCGCAAAGAACTAGGTTTGCTGCATCTCTTTCAGGACTTCCACCGCATACATTGCGCCTTGAGGTGTCTCTTCATGCTTGAAGTATGCATAGACATCTCGGCCTTCACTGCGATGTTCTTGGAGGCGGCGAACCATCGCGCTCCGCTCGTCCCCTGTGTAGGTAGGTTTACGGTAACGGTAATAACAGAAGTCGGCCGTGACTACGTCCGGCGTGTTTCGTTCCTCTGTCTCGGCGACGCATAGTGCGCGATTTGACGCTTTCAATAAGGAAAAAACTTCCTCGTTGAACCATGAGTCATGGCGGAATTCAAAAGCCGCACGCAGGCCGCGGCTCAGAGTCGAGAGGAATTCTTCCAACAACTTTGCATCCGCTTTCAAATTAGGAGGAAGCTGAAACAAGACCGGTCCAAGCTTACCGACCTGCGCCAGCGGCTCAATCGAACTCATGAAACGCGAGACAAAATCCTGCGTGTTCTTCAGTCGCTTGATGTGAGTAATGACCTGGTGCGCTTTGACACTGAAGCAGAAGTGTTCCGGCGTCTCGGCAATCCACTTCTGAGTAGTGGTCTCTTTGATCAACTGGCGGAAGCTAAAGTTGACTTCAACGGCATTGAGTTGCGTGGAGTAATGCCCCAGAAATTTTGCTTGCGCCAGCTTTTGCGGATAGAAGTCCGGCTTCCAGCTTGGATACGCCCATCCTGAAGTGCCCGCGAACAATTGCGCCATAAATCCACCGGCGATGGATTATACCTTGCGTCGCGAGGCCCTCTTCTTGCCCGCGCCTGCTGAAGAGCCGCTGGCACGCTTCGCCGCAACTTTGCGGACAGGCTTTTCCTCTTGATCGACCTCTTCCCTACTGGCCTCTGCAGTCGCGCTCTCGATGCCGGTCAGCTTCGGTAACCGTTGCTTCAGCGTCAACACCGGCTCAAACAGGTCGCCCATCTTCTCGACTCGTTCAAGCACCTGCTTGGCATCGAACACGATCAGGCTCGGATCCTTTTTCTTGAAAGTTCGTTCTACTTCTTCCCATGTGACCGGGGTGGAGACCGTCGGTCGTTCCCGTGCTCTGAGTGAATAAACACCGATTGTGGTCTTGTGTTCGTCGTTCTGACTCCAGTCCACCAGGACCTTACCAACACGCAACGCCTTCTTCATGTCCGATACGACCAAATCCCGATGCTCGTTTTCGAGCAATCTTGCGAGCGCATTGGCGAAGGGCTTGGTCTCGTCATAGCTCGTTGGAGTGTGCAGGGGGACATACACCTGCAACCCTTTCGAGCCGGAGGTCTTGGCGAAACTCTGAAGACCGAAGTGCTGAAAGATATCTCGCAGCCAGATCCCCACTTGCGAGCACTGAACGATGTTTGCCGGCTCTCCGGGATCCAGATCAAACACAATCATCGTGGGGCAGTTGATGTCCTTCCCCAGCGAAAGAGAGGGGTGCAATTCCAGGGACGCGAGATTGGCGATCCATACCAAGGTCGGCAACTCGTTTACCAGAATGTAGTTCACATTGCGGTTGTTTCCCTCGCTCCAGATGGGTACGGTTTCCACCCAGTCCGGGCGGTGCTTCGGCGCATTCTTCTCGTAGAAGTATTCCTGATCTACGCCGCCGGGATAGCGCTTCATGGTGAGCGGTCGTCCCTTCAAATGCGGCAGTAAGACGGGCGCTATGCGCACGTAGTAGTCGATCACCTCACCCTTAGTAAAACCGGTGGAGGGATACAAGACTTTGTCCAGATTGGTGAGGCTGAGCTTCTCGCCTCCGACTTCAACCACGGTAGGATTGCTCACGATTCCTCTCGTGCTACGTCACAAGCGCATCAAGTATACAAATCGCACGGCCCTTTTGGATGCCGACTCCACCCATCATGACCGCTCCCGAACCAACCCATTTCCTTGATCCAGCGGGGTTTTTCGTCAGCGGCGGTTTGACAACTTCCCCGGTGCCAACGTACCTTCAAATTTCTGCCCATCATGCTTGCTGCAATCGTCCCGGAGGTTCAATGAAACGCCTTTTCTCCAAGCTGCTGTTCGCGGGCGTGCTGCTCACGGCCCTTGCGTCAGCCCAAGACCTTGCTTCTTTTGAAAAGCGTGTAACCGTCAAGAAGCTCGACAATGGATTGACAATCGTGATCTGTGAACGCCCTGAGGCGCCCGTCTTTTCATTCACCACGCTGGTGGACGCCGGATCGGTGCAGGATCCCATGGGCAAGACGGGTTTGGCCCACATGTTCGAACACATGGCGTTTAAGGGCACCGACAAGATCGGCACCAAGGATTACGCTGCCGAAAAGGCCGCACTCGAGAAGGTCGAGCAAACCTACTCCGCCTACATGTTCGAAATGCAAAAGCGTGTCGGCCGCGATGAGATGACGGTAATGAAACTTCAAAGGGCATGGTATGAGGCGCTGAAAGATGCGGACAAGTACGTGATCGCCAATCAGTTCGGCGAGATCGTAGAGCGCAACGGCGGCGAGGGATTGAATGCGAGTACGAACGACGACAACACGGACTACCACTACTCCTTCCCGCAAAATCGCCTGGAGTTGTGGGCATACTTAGAGTCCGAGCGCTTTATTCATCCCGTGATGCGGGAGTTTTACAAGGAGCGCAATGTCGTCATCGAAGAGCGCCGCATGCGCACCGACAGCCAGCCAATTGGTCGCTTGATTGAACAATTCATTGGAACAGCTTTTCAAGCGCATCCCTATCATCGTCCGACGGTGGGATATATGTCTGACCTGAACGCATTTTCTGCTACGGACGCCCAGAAGTTTTTTGATCAATATTACGTACCCTCGAACATGGTAGTGGCAATTGCCGGGGACGTGAAGGCCTCCGAGGCAATGCCCGTCATCGAAAAGTATTTTGGGCGCATTCCATCGCATGAGAAGCCTGAGGACATAGCCAGTGCAGAACCGCCGCAGAACTCGGAGCGTACTGTCGTCCTGATGGACCCATCGCAATCGGTTTACGTTGAGGGGTATCATCGTCCCGACTATCGTGATAAAGACGACGCCGTGTACGACGCTATCGCCGACCTGATGTCTGAAGGCCGTACTTCGCGCCTGTATCGCACACTCGTTCGCGACAAGAAAATCGCATCTGTCTCGGCCGGATTCACCGGATTCCCAGGCAACAAGTACCCTCACTTGTTTGCCTTCTTCGCCTTCCCTCTACCCGGTCATACTAATAAGGAGATAGCCGACGCCATCCATAGCGAGATTGAGCGCCTGAAGACCGAGGACATAAGCGATGAAGAGTTAAAGATGATCAAGACGCGCGCTAAGGCCAACCTGGTTCGCGGCCTGGCTGACAATGATGGCCTTGCCGAGCAGCTCGCCTTTGCCCAGTCCCGCTTTGGCGACTGGCGCGAGGTCTTCCGGCAGGTTGATCGCATCGATCAGGTTACGAAGGCTGACATCCGGCGCGTGGCAGATAAGACTTTCGTGCCCACGAATCGCACCGTTGGAATTATTCAAAACACGCCGCCAACATCGGGCGCCGGAGGTCAGCAATGAAGCGCCTTTTGATATTCATCGCCGCAGTAACGCTGATTGCACCTTTTGCGCTGGCGCAAACCGATTGGCAACAGATTCCGATTCCGACGCTGCATCCGTTCCATCCGCAGGAACCAAAAAGAATTCAGTTGCCCAACGGAATGGTAATCTTCCTGCAAGAGGATCATGAACTCCCCATCATCGACGCGCTGGCGCGCATTCGTGACGGGTCCAGGCTTGAGCCTGCAGAAAAGGTGGGCCTTGTCGATATCTACGGAGAAGTGTGGCGAACCGGCGGCACGAAGACGCAGACCGGCGATCAACTTGACGACTACCTGGAAATACGCGCTGCGAAGGTAGAGACGAATGGAGGCGTGGATTCCACGACCATCGGCCTCTCCTGCCTGAAAGCTGATTTCGATGACGTATTCAAGGTCTTTAACGACTTGCTGAGGAATCCTGAGTTTCGCAGCGAGAAGCTCGAGCTTGCGAAGAATGAGACATTCGATGCCATCTCACGTCGCAATGACGACATAGGCGGCATCTCCGGCCGCGAAGGAGCAAAACTCGCTTACGGGCCAAAAAATCCATATGCGCGCGTCACCGAATACGCAACGGCCGCCGCGATCACGCGCGATGATTTGCTGAACTGGTACAAGAAATGGGTTCATCCCAACAACATTGTTTTCGGAGTCGTTGGCGACTTCGACTCCGCTACCATGGAAGCCAAACTACGCGCCGAGTACGGGAAATGGGAAAAAGGAGCCGCTTGGACCAAACCCAACATCCCGCCTGAGCCGGCGAAACCTGGCTATTACCTCGTCAAGAAGAGTGACGTCAATCAGTCGGCGATCCGCATGGTTGCTGCCGGCACGACTCGTGACAACCCTGACTACTACGCTATCGAAGTCTTTAACGAAGCTTTCGGCGGAGGTTTCTCCTCACGCCTGTTCAGCCATTTACGCACCGGCAAGGGATTAGCCTACTCAGTGGGTGGAGGAATCGGCACCGCATTCGATCATCAGGGCGTTCAACGGATCGTCATGGGCACGAAGAGTCAGTCGACCATCGAGGCCATACAGGGCATCTATCAGGAAATCGACGACCTGGGCACGAAGCCGCTCTCAGACGATGAAATCAAGCGCGCTAAGGATTCCATCCTGAACTCGTTCGTCTTTAATTTCGATTCGCCTGAAAAAGTTCTTCGGGAGCGAATGGCCTATGAATTCTACGGGTATCCAGCCGACTTTCTTGAACGCTATCGTACCGGGATCGAGAAAGTTCAAGCGGCGGACGTAGCGCGCGTCGCGAGCAAGTACGTACACAAAGACAAATTTGCGGTGCTCGTCGTTGGCAACGACGCCGACTTCGACAAGCCGCTCAGCACGCTTGGTTCAGTGACAAATGTCGACATCACGATTCCACCTCCACCCGCAGACAAGGCTGCGGCTGCAGGACAAGAAGTGAAGTAGAACAATTCTGACAGGGCGGGCGGCGCCCCCGGGAGGATGCAAGATCAGGCTTGAGGCAAGGTCTCAGTCGGTTGGCGCGCGCGCCGCTATCGACGTTTCATTCCGATGCCTGAGGGGACTTCCACAGACCCGCTCACGTCGGCGACCTTGACTTGCCCCGATTCTTTCTGCGAAACAGCGAGGCTGGCTACCTGCTCGATTGTGATATCGCCCGAAGTGTCTTGAATGTTGACGTTTCCTGCCCTTAACACACGTATTTGGCCGGAAGTATCATGAATCGTGACTTCGTCCTTTGCGTCGGTCACATGAATCTCCCCGGACTCGTCATCGATTGTTAAAGGGCCGCCGATACCGTTCGCACGAATGTTGCCGCTATTGTTGTGCACTCGGGATGTCCCGACCTGAGCGATATCGAGGTTCCCATCCGACTGGTCTATTTCCAATGCTGCCAGTTCGCGAAGCTTCATCTGCCCCGACTTGCTCGAAATCCTGGTATTCCCGGTGATGCGAGCGACTTTGATATCGCCTGAGTCTTTCGTGATCGTGACTGGACCTTCTACATCAGAAACGGACATTGACCCGCTGCCGTCGCGAATATCGACGGCTGCTTTCATGCCTGAGATACGAATAATGCCGGATGTATCGATCACGTCGAGGGCAAGGCTTGCCGGCACGACAATCTCAAAGTCGATGGGATATTGAGCTCGTCCCCAGTTGCTTAGCGAATGAGGAATATCGGTAACGACCTTGAGCTGGTTGGTTCCTTCGCCAGTGATCTTGATTAGCCGCTGCAGTATGCCTTCTTCGCCTAGACGAAAGATCCATGTGCGGTCAATTGAAACGCGCATGCTGACCGTCTGCACAGCAGGGTCTCCGCGCAGGACGAATTCGCCCTCCTGAACATCGAATGTGATGGACTGGAGGCCGCTCGCAGGGATATCCATCGGATAAGTCTTGCGATCAGTGGACCAAGCCAGCGTGGAGAGGCACACCGTAAGAATAATGTAGAGAGATGGAGGGACCCTTCGGACGTTTGTCATAGGTGGATTCCATCGGACGATCTCATAGGAATGAGATGCAGAATTCTAGCCCCGAATCACCACTCGGTAGTAATTACCCGGGCCATGCCTCTATTCGGAAACCAAGCCCGAGCCATCTGCGTCAAGGTCTTATCCTGAAAATCGTGCCAGCGCCGTTAAGGCCGCCACCGCCGGTGGAGCCAATGATGGTGCCATCCCGACTCAACAATAGAGGCCCGGTGGGAAACCGGCCATCGGGTTTTTCCCCAAAGCTGTGCAGCACGGTCTCGTTGCCGGAGGGATCGAGCTTGAACGCAACTCCTGCATCGAAGATGCCCCCGCCTAAGGAGGTGGTGCCGTAGAGATTGCCGGCTGCATCCATCGCCAAGGCTGATCCGGGGCCCTCGCCATTGGCGCCACTAAAATTGATCAGGATGCTGAAGAGGCCGGTGTTGTCCAGCTTGAAGATGGTTCCGAGTCGGCCAGTTCCACCGGCGCGCGTTGAGCCGTACAGATTCCCGGCAGAGTCTACGAGAAGAGGGGCATAAGGTCGGTTACCGCCCGCCTGTCCCGTGAAAATGTGCAGCACGGTCTCCGCGCCATCCGGAGCCAGCTTGAAGATGGTCCCCTTGCCGTAATCTCCACCGGTGTCGGTGGTGCCGTACAGATTGCCCGCCGCGTCCCGCGCCAGACCAGCATAAGGCTGAGCACCATCCGGCCCGGTAAATTTGTACAAGGTCCGATGGACTCCGGACTTGCTGATCCGGAATACGACGCCGCTGCCACGCATGCCGCCTCTCACCGTGGTGCCGTACAGGTTCCCTGCGGGATCGCGAATCAAGCCGTTAGGGTGTTGACCATCCGTTCCGTTGAAGCTATGCAGAATCGTTTCCACACCATTTGAGTCAATCTTGAAGACTGCGCCCAAGCCGTTGGCGCCTCCGCCAGCTGTCGTACCATAGATATTGCCCACAGAATCCAAGACGACGGGGTCGAAGGGTTCATCCCCATCGGGAGTGCCGGTAAAGATGTAGAGGGTGGTTAGCAGGCGGGTCGTTAAATCCAGCTTGAACACGCTTCCTTTATCGGGACGATCCACGGTTACTCCAATAATGTTTCCCGCTGCGTCACGAGTCAGCCCGGCTGGACCGGCTCCATCCATGGAAGGGTCGAAGTTGTGGAGGATTTGATAGGTCTGCGCTTGCAGCGGCGGCGACGCGACCAATGTCGATGTCAGCATGATCGCGAGGCATTTCGCGAAAGTTAGAGCATGCGTGCGTATGTCGGAAATCAATCTGAGAGGACCGTGGTGATGCGTCTTGCTTGTCATGAGGAGCGCTCCATGATTTCTCAATGAGTTCGGCGTTTGACTCAGACCTGGGTTAACGAAAAGGGGACAGGCCCGGCCCTGTTTACGTCCTCAAGACCGGGCCGTGCCATCTGCGTCAAGGTTTGATCCGGAAAATCGTGCCAGCGTCATAAAAGCCGCCTGTAGCAGTAGAGCCAATGATCGTGCCATCTGAAGCCACCAATGGACGCCGCTCGCTGGGACCACTACCATCGGGTCTTCCCGCAAAGCTGTGCAGCACGGTCTCATTGCCCGAGGGATCGAGCTTGAACACAACTCCATCGTCGAACGGGCCGCCTCCTCTGTAGCTGGTGCCATAGAGATTGCCGGCTGCATCCAAGGCCAATTCACCGGGTTCTTCACCATTGGCGCCACTAAAATTGATCAGGATGCTAAAGACACCGGAGGTGTCCAGCTTGAATACCGTTCCCAGCCGGCCAGTTCCACCGGCGAAGGTTGAGCCGTACAGATTGCCCGCCGAGTCTAGAAGAAGTCCGGCAAAAGGTCGGTTACCGCCCGCTTTTCCTGGGAAGCTATGCAGCACGGTCTCGGTGCCATCCGGAGCCAGCTTGAAGATGGTTCCCTTGCTAAAATCTCCACCTGTGTCGGTGGTGCCGTACAGATTGCCCGCCGGGTCGCGAACCAGGCCAGCGTAGGGCTGAGCAGCATCCGGTGGCCCGGTAAATTTGTACAAGGTCTGATAGACCCCGAACTTGTTGATCCGAAACACGACACCGCTGCCACGAAGGCCGCCTTCAACCGTGGTGCCGTACAAGTTCCCCGCAGGATCGCGAATCAAGCCGTTAGGGACTTGACCATCCGTACCATTGAAGCTATGCAGAATCGTTTCCACACCATTTGGGTCAATCTTGAAGACTGCCCCCAAGCCGTTGGCGCCACCGCCACGCGTCGTTCCATAAATGTTTCCCGCAGAATCCAGGACGACTGGGTCTTGCGGGTGATCCCCATCGGGAGTGCCGGAAAAGCTGTAAAGAGTTGTCAGCATGCGGTTGGTTAGATCTAGTTTGAACACGCTTCCATGATTGGACCCCGCTACCCCAAGAATGTTACCGGTCGCGTCGCGAGTCAGCCCAAGTGGATTAGTCGATCCATCAACGGCAGGATTGAAGTTGTAAAGTATCTGATACGTTTGCGCGTGCAGCGGCGGCGACGCGACCAATGTCGATGTCAGCATGATCGCGGCGTATACCGCGAGGGTGATAGCCGGCGATAGTTTATTGGAAATCAATTTGCGAGGGCCCTGATGGTGCATGTTGCTGGTCATGAAGAGCGCTCCTTGAATTTCGATGCTTTCGAAGGTGTCGGCCAAAAAATGGACGACGTTCTTATTGAGGGCCAGAGCCGCCGTTACGCGAGATCTAGCATTCCAAATGGGGAAGAAAGCGTAGGCGGGAGATTTTGTGCCAACAACACACGTCCGTCAAGGCGAAACGACCCTACTTTGATTGAGGGTGATAGTGGAGGTCGTTCATCTCCGGGGCAAGCGCCCCGCTTGACGAACGTGGGAGTCGTGAACTCGTAGAGTTTTCGAGATCGCTGGTGGATCGCTCGGAGCTAAGTCAGTGGCCAGACTGATGCTTGAGTTGCGGTGTTGCATTCCTCGCCTATTTGCGGCGCTCGTTGCGTTCTTACCCGCTCGCCACAGGCCATCCAGAGGCAGTGTTCCGCCTATCCTAGTTGGCGATAAGTTGCGTTAGCACTGGTTGCTGCGGTTTGGAGAGCACCCAACAGTTAGCTCGCTCATGAGACAGGCTTACATGTCTCTCGAGGTTTACCGCCCGCGATTTCCCAATTCGCAAAGACCTAGGCTGACTTCTTGGCCTGCGAGCAGAACTCGATCACCCTTCCCAACTGAAGCTTAGGAACCCACTTGCGAGGTCTCCGAAAATTGTGTGGAACATGAAACACTATTATTTTTGCCATAACAGCCTCTATAAGAATATCTATGGGAATAGTGAGTCCTAATCAGAATTCGTTTCCACGATAGGGGACCGCTATGAAGTGGATTGTCAGAAGGGCAGTTAATCTGTGGATAACTCGCCATGGCGCTTGTTGACCCTCCACGGGCTCTTCTCCCATTTGACTGGTTAGGAGATAGCGGGTGGGAAAGTTGCACCCCTTGCAAGGGCGAACAGACGGCGCAAGCTTGTGCTAACGCCTGATTTCAACAATTCAGACAAATACCGCCTATAATCCTCTTATGCGCGTTCGATTGGCGCACACCGCTGTTGTTGCCATCACTTGCCTACCGGTGTGTTGCCGATTCCTCCAAGCACAGTCGTATCCGAGTGGATTCACGATTACGTGCCCTTCACTATCTGAGATGAAGGATCAACTGAATGGCGAGCAGCAGCGGCCCTCTGGCCCAAAAATCGTAGTACAGGCCATAGCCTTCTCAGGCGCTCCTCATCTGCCGACTTCCGAAGAACGTAATTTAGTGGCTGCGGCCAACAAAGAAATTTCGGGGGCCTCGCTTGATGCGGTAACGGATGACGTAGTTGAGAGAACAAGGGCGGCATGGCAGGATCGCGGGTATTTCAACGCTGCCGTTCATGGTAAGGCGCGGGTCCTGAGCAGCGATCTCAGAACTCAGCGCATCTCCGTCGAAGTACGCGTAGACAAGGGTCTCCGCTACCGGCTAGGCGAAATCAGCTTCAAGAACAACACGAACATTACTGACCTCGGGCTGTTGCGTAGCTTTTTTCCGATCCAGAATGGCGATGTTTTTAGCCGTGAAAAGATTGCACAAGGGCTGGAGATGCTGAGAAGAACTTACAGTGAATCGGGCTACATCAACTTCACCGCTGTGCCAGAGGCTTCTGTTGACAACGACGCGAGTCTCATTTCTCTCGTCATCGACATCGACGAAGGCAAGCAATTTCATTTCGGCAACATTGAAATTGTGGGTCTGGACGATGCCACTCGACGCGAAGTGTTGAAAGACGCGCCGATAGGCCAAATCTACAGGCCCGAACTTTTGGATCAGTTCTTGGCGAAATATACGTCGGTCTTCAAATTGCTACCCGCTGATCCTCGTCTGCTGGCGAAGCGAATGGACGAGCAATCGGGTACTGTGTCTATCATCCTTTATGCCTGTCCTTGCCCCGCTTGTTAGGTTTTTCGGCCCATCGGCCCCCGCTGGCGTAACATCGCCATTACGCTCATTGAGGTTAGAGACACAGGTTCCAGCAGCCAATTCTTACTTAACCCAGCCCATGATACGTGCGCTTCCGAACAGAGCGCCTGAGCCGAAGATGATGCCTCCAGCAATCCTGATTATGCGGTCGTGCCATTTCCGAGGTTCGTCGGGGTTCGGCCAAATTCCGCTTCGCAACAGGTATAGGGATAGGAAGAAAAAAGGAACCACCCTAATCCACAGACCGAAGGGCGATTCAAGGAACTTGATCATGTGCCTGATGATAAGCGACGCGACAGACTTGACATAACATCGCGATTACACTCATCATCCCACCCTTTCGTGGAAAGTCTCTAGGTCTCGGAATCGCGTAGTATCGTCAACAATGTCACCGACGCCCGATGAAAGCCGTGCGGTGTCATTAGTTGGATATGGAAATGTCCCGCACGTTCCCCATGACAATTTGGTTGTGGCGTCGTCGCACTATTCTTGGGTTTTCTGTCCTTGTGGCTGCCCTATCAGGAGCTATTCTCTACAAGGCCCCTGAATTGCCCGACCTATTTCAGGATTGGCTGAACCGCCAGCGAGCGTGGCGAATTGAGCGTCAGGAACTCATTAACATCGCAGGCAAGAACGGAAAGGACTGTGGTTACGCCCGATTTAGTGAAGACCCTACGCCAGCCAATCGCTGCGCGCTAGAGTCGATTGCCCACCAGAAGCCGTTCTACGTGGCGTATGACGTTCAGGGCCGTGATTCACATCTGATTGTTGGCCTCGCTCTCGATAGGCTATTAAAGCTTTCCGCTGTTAAGTACGACAGCCTGGGGTGGGATACGTCGGGAGTCAAGCTACCGGGAAAAGTGATGGGCCACGTATTAATAAGGCCGTGTGAAGAACCGCACCCGCAAGTGACCCCACGAGGATATTTGTCATGTGAATGGCCGCATCACTGGTGAAAAATCTCTATTGCACTCATCCATTCCTGTCGCACTACCAGTTTTCAACCACTACTCGGCATGACCGAAGCCCAAAGCTATCTGTTACGCTCTTCTCATGGTGACCAGGGCCAATGTCTCGAAGCAACGAAAATGGCAAATGGCAAAACTCGCAGCTGGTCGGTGCGCGATTTGCGGAAGAAAGCGGAAGCACTACAGCTACCACTGCGACCCTTGCCAGGAGAAGCATCGAAAGGCGAGGCGCAGATTAACCGGGAACAAGCCTTACTCCGGAGGCAGAGGTAGCAAACCATTTGTAAAAGACAAGAGTCCCGAAGAACCCCGTCGTATGCGTAGTAGGCGATAGCGGCCCCACAAATAAGTCGTTTCTGGTCCCGCCAGTCTTTGGCAGCGTCATTTGTACTTCGGGCTGAAAATTCTGCGGCCCTGACCTGAAGTAGACTGGCGAAACATCGCGATATCACTCGTTGACCAATGTTTGGGGGTAACGTCTTGAAGTGAGGTCGGGGGCCCGCCACCCATCGCCACTCTGAGCCGACACTGCCCTCCGTTGCGGTAGTGTCAGCAAGAAACGTCGGAGATTCAAATCCTCTCTCCCCGACCAATCTTTCAAAACTATCTTTAAATCAGTGTTGGAATCGGATACAGGCTGCACCCCTCATCTGGGACGGAGCAGGCGGATTAAGCGGCGCACCCTCAAGCCTAATTTTGGTTGTAGTTCGCCGCCTTGTCCGGCCCAGCCGGAATCCAAGTCACACGATTTTGCAAGTTGCTGCAATTGCTCCACTTGGGAAGTAAGACGTAAGTCAGAAAGATGTAGGTTGACGTTTCCGGAAACCCGGATCACTCTGCGGCTGAAGTGAGACCAGTGGCTCAAAACGCGTTGTTAGCGCCCTCGAGCCGACACGCACCTTAGGCATGCGCATAGTGTTGCCCCTGGATTACAGGGCAGTCAGTGCGACCGCCCTCTAGTTACCAGAGTTTCGAGCAGTTCACGGAGGAGTCAATCATGAAGACAATTCGCATCACCCTTTGGCTGTTCCTGGCTGTCCAGCTGGCATTTGAAGTATTGCCATGGCGCGTCGCCGCGAGCGCTCAGGATGTTGTTGTCCGCAACAACCCCGGCTCGTATCTTACGTTGTCGCCCTCAAACGTAAACTTCGGAAACCAGATCGTCGGCGGCAGCGTGGTACAGACGATTACCATCACTAATCTGGACACCGTAGGGGTGGATATCACCAGCATCTCCACGGCCGCGCCCTTCAATCAAGCGAACAACTGTCCGCGTTTGCTCAGGGTGAGAGCCAGTTGCACGGCGACGGTGACCTTTACGCCCACGAGCGGCGGCGTGGCGTCTGGAGCTCTGACGGTTACCCCCCTTCTCCGTAAGCCTGTGTCTGCGATCCTTTCCGGGAATGGCGAAGTCCTGACCTCGATCCAGATCACCCCAAGCCAGGCTGCGATAAAGTACGGTCAGTCGCTACAGATGAAAGCCATAGCCGTGTTCCAGGACGGCAGCACGCAGGACTTCACCAAACTGGTCGCGTGGACCTCGTCCGATCCCTCCATCATCGTTGTGAGTAACGATCCAGCATCACCGGGCGTGCTGAATACCGAAAGCTACGGCGTGGTGACCGTCAACGGCAGTTATGGCGCGAATGGTGTGGGAGGGTCCGCAGTCATTGCCTCGCAGCCGGTGGTTTCGCGATTCGCCTATGTGGCCAATGTTGGCGACGGCACGATCTCGGCGTACACCATCGACAACAACAATGGAGGCCGGTGGCGCGACAACGCCTACTACCCAACTCCCGGAATTAACTCAATGGTTGTCGACCCGTTTGAAAGGTTCCTTTATTACGTGAGTCCGACACAGTCCGGCATCTACAGGTATTCCATCAATGGGACAACCGGGGCGCTCACGCCGCTGCCAGCAACTTCTTTTTCTTCTTCCGGACAGACATATACGGTCATGGATCCCTTTCTTGGGAAATTCTTGTACATTGTCGCGGGCTCGCAGATTTATTCCTTTACCGTTGACCCGAACAGCGGAGCATTGACCACAGCTGGCATTCCACTTCCCTTGGGCTCCGTTCCAAGCGGCGTTGCCATCGACAATAGCGGGAATTTTCTCTATGTCTCAGGCGCCGGGGGAAATTCGGTCACGTCCTTCCAGATTGATCGCACCTATGGCTTCCTGACCTTTACCGGCACTGTCCCGACTGGGGGGACGCCAGAGTCGCCCGCAGTAGACGCAACCGGGTGTGTTTACGTGCCTAGTTCTGCCGATGGCACAGTATCGGCCTACACTCCCGCAAACAACGGTGCGTTGACTCCGGTCTCTGGATCTCCATTCACGGCTGGCGGTAATCCCTCATCCGTTCTGCCGGTCGGAGGTCTGCTAGTGACTGTAAATTTGCAGCAGAGTCAGTTGGTTGTCTTCCAGACCGGAACCGGCTGTACTCTGAGCGGCTTTCCATTTCTTCCACTTGCGTTCTCAGCGCAGGGCTCCTCACCTAACCTGGCTGTTACCGACGGCAACTATCTCTATGTGGAGAACTCGGGGTCGAACGAAATCGCTACTTTCGGGATCGATTTCACCGGAGGGAACTTGAATTATGCCTTTAGCACCCGCACGCGGAGCCTCCCTGCTCAAGCAGGACTGGGATATGGGATAAAGCCTGTAAGCTATCTACCCAAGTTCGCCTTGGTGCACGAAGGCACCGAGATCGAGACCTTTTACATCGATCCCAAATCGGGTGCGCTCACCTCGATAGCGCAGGTTGCAAGTGTAAACGGGTCGGCGGTGGCTACCGATCCTACTGGCAATTACGCCTACGACATAGATGGCTCTCGGACAGTCAGCTACCGCATCGACCAAAACAGCGGCATTCTGACTTTTCTCAGCTTCGGGACCGGGCACGGGGAGGGCATCGCTGTCGAGCCATCAGGGAGATTTTTGTACGAACCTACCGGGTCCAGCGTCCTTCAATTCCTCACGGCGAATGGAACCCTCTTCGGACCAAGCGCTTGCGTTGCATGCTCCGGAGACGAACCCGCCTTGGTTGACCCCACCGGGAGATTCTACTCAGACATTTCGGCGAACGGTTTTGGCCGATTGCTGGTGGTCAGCGTCATCGACCCAACTTTCGGTTCGGTAAGTACGCCCAACGCCATCTCGCTAGGCGCGGGTTGTACTCCCGCTTGCACCTCAGCGATGGACCCTCGCGGCCGTTACTTGTATCTAGGGGTCAACATGGTCGACATCAACCTTATAAAGCAGTATTCAGTGAACGCTTCCACTGGCATGCCGGCGGAAATAGGCGCCATCACAACGCAATACGGCTACCCTGCGGGTTTGGCGATCGATCCGAGTGGCCGATTCCTATTTGTCTCAGACGAAGACTTTGTAAATGGGGTAATCGAGATCGTTCCCTTCGCCATCGATCAGGTCAGCGGGGCGCTGTCGCCGATTTCATCGGGAATCCCCATTCCGGGTAGCCCCGGTTCTTTCCTCGTCACCGGAATGGCGGTTGATTCGTCGGGCAGTTTTCTCTATGTCCAGCCGTATACCGACGGTTCTGTTGTCTCTTCCACGATTTACGGTTTCAGCATCGACCAAACTAGCGGCGCGTTAAGCCCGGTGCCTGGCTCACCTTTCCCATTGCATGTTGAGACTCCGAACTCCCTTGCACTGACCGGGTTCATTCAATAAGGTCGGGCGGGCTACATCTGTGTTGGAGGTATTTGCCCGTACGAGATCGGAGTGCGCCTCTTCTCGTACGACGTATTTCCAAAGGTGACCTGGTGAACTTGAATGGCCACCGTCGCTGAATTCTTACCGCCGTGACGGGGGCACCGTGCGCCGGAAACAATCAATCGTTGCACATAAGACTCACGGATGTAGCGTGATGCTTCGGACTGGTCATCCTGCAGCTTCGACCCGGTGGAAGTAATCCTGATCAGAATATTATCCTCGGCCAGTTGGCGTAACATCGCGATTTCACTCATTGATGAAAATATGGGCCGAAAGACCCTGTTTGGGATTTTGAGCGCTATGGCCTGATTTCGCCAATTGATCAAGCAATGATCGTATGGCACACTGGAAACCGTGAAATTTCTGCGATACATCGAGCTAAAAAGCGGCCATTCCGACAATGGCCCCGCTTGGATTGGACATGTCACGCCATCAAAGACTGGACGGACGCTTTACTTTAATGGCCGAGCTTTGATGAAGCTGAAAGGTCAGCGGCGCGGAGAATCGGGCGGGAATTATGTTGACGCGGAGACAGGTGAATCGTTTTGGGTTTCCGGTGTGAAGAAGAACGGTCAAGACCGACATTGGGCTGGATCAGGAAAAGTTCTGGTTGAGGCTGCGGCGCTGCCAGACTATCTGAAAGTAATCGGAGCCAAGACACTGGACAGATCGCGCTGTGAGGTAACGAGCGCCATCCGTCAGACCGACATCAAGACCCTCTCAGAACTGGCGAATGTGTCCCGCAAGGGGTGGCCCGACGATCCTGGAGAAGCAAACGATCCGTACTCTTTCGTTCGCAACGTGTCTTCCTCGAAGAAGTAGTTCAAGAGGAAGCTGTCGGTTAACGTAACGTCTGATTTGAACAGCTAACTTTTGAATAGCCCCTGACCCGACCTGGATGTATCCAGACCTTGGTTTGACCTTGCGTGTTAAGCTCCGGCAAGACTCAAGGCGCCGACGGAAGTTGAGTTTATGTGGAACAGAGTTCTGATTCTGGCGCTGCTTGGAATAGCATGGATTTCTCCACGGCCAATCTGCGCCCAGAAGATGCCTTCGGCTGTTGTAGCGGACCCATCGCCGGACAAGCAACACCCACCTGGCCTTGCGATACTTACTGTGCCGAGCCATGGTGTGGACCTGGACGCGTGGCTCTATGTCGCGAGTGGCGAAGGTCCGCTAGGCACGGTGATTCTCGCACACGGTCTGCCTGGGTATGAGAGTAGCGGAGATCTGGCACAATCCATCCGTCGAGCCGGGTGGAACGTTCTGTTCTTCCACTATCGCGGGACTTGGGGCGTACCTGGAGGTTTCTCCCAATCGTCGGCCATCGAGGACATGGCCGAGGTAGTGCGCTTCCTGCGCGAACCTGCGAATGCCGCAAAGTATCATACCGATCCTAAGCAACTGGTCATTATCGGACACAGCTTCGGCGGGTTTGTTGCCGGATATGAAGTTGCTCACGATCCTGATATCAAAGCGGTCGCGATGATTGCAGCAGTGAACCTTGGCAAGGTCAATGCCGATCCTAAAGAACGCGAAGCCCGTCTAAAGCGCTGGGAGACGCAGTTACACCCGGTCCGCGGGGCAACTGCGGCGCAGCTTTTTGCCGAGGCCGAACAGCATGCGAAGGATTGGGATTACGTGCAGTGGGCTG
>DATBFG010000062.1:0-26713 GCA_036558645.1 Terriglobales bacterium | reverse complement strand
CAGGCCTGTTCGAAAATAATCTTCTGCTCGTCGGGCATTTCCCCGAGCAGATATTCGATCATTTCCTTGGAATCAGGTTGGCGGCTATCAGTCATCGTTCAGTTCGAGGCATACATAAGAGTGGCAAAATTCGCATTTCATTACATAGTTTCAGCTCGATTTTTTCATGCAGCTAGCAAGACAATCTCCCAACTTCTGCCGGATTCGGAATGCGCGCACCCGGAGCAGGTTCAAGGGGATTTGCATCTTCCTGGCCAACGCCTCGCGCTCGGTCGCCTTTGACTCCAATGACTGATAATAGGTGAGCACCAGCTCTCGGCTCTGAGAGGGCAGGCTGGAAAGACACTGTTCGTAACACTGATATCGTGACTCTTCGTCTGTGAAAGCAACTTCCTCTTGCGAACGCTGCTGCAGGTGCTGGGTGTTGTCGCGGTGCCTGACCTGTTCTTTGACGTGCTCCTTATATAAGAGGCGAGCGATTCCCATCAGGTAACCGTTCAAATCCTTGACTGCTTCTCCTTGAACGAGCCGCCGGGCGAGTCGATCAAAGCTCTCATCCGCAAGGTCCTCCGGAATTTGGCAACCCCACCAGCCAAAGAACTTGATCAGCTTGCGACGAAGCTGCTCGTACTTCTCGCCGGCGCTATCGCGGTTTGAATCCAGATGAGTAAGGAGCAGCTCAAATCCCTGGCGAGCCTCACTTGTCTGATTCTGAGGATGAGTACGCATGCGTGGAGTGACGTCGCGGTGCTTTACCTTTTCGTGAGGTGCCGATGCGACCTGCCAATGCTAGTTCCATTCGCCTTCAATGACAAACCCCGCCCAAAAATAAGGCGACCTCCAGCGTGTTTGACGACTCATCTCCAGTTGAGCCTGGCGGAGGGCGTCCCCGATGGTCGGCCTGTCCCGGAATATGTGCCCGTAAAACCGACGCATCAGTTCGGATGTGGCCTCGTCATCTACCTTCCAGAGACTGGCTATCACCCGCGAAGCGCCAGCATGCATGAAACCACGCGTAAGCCCGATCAGACCCTCACCCTTGATCTCTTTTCCTAATGCTGTCTGGCAGGCGCTTAAGACCACGAGATCCGCTTTCAGGTTGAGGTTGTAGATTTCGTTGAGTCTGAGAAAGCCATCGACAGGCTGCGCATTGGTATCAATCAGCGATAGCACAATACCTGAAAGCTGAGGATGCTCATTGTTAACCAGGGCGTGGGTTGCAAAGTGCAGGAACTGGTACTCACCGAGATTTGATCGCATCAGATGATCGCGACTCGCGTCGAAGTCCACCGCCTTTAGGGCGTCTTTAGGTGAAAGCGCAAAGATGGCCTCGGCCTCCTCGCGCGAAAATGGCAAGCGGCGGATTCTCACGCCGCGTTCCATGAACTCGGTCTCATCGACCGCTCGCCGCAATTCTTCCGGGGCCAAGCTCCCTGATGCGGTGTCAGCATGCTTCAGTGCTGCTCGATTACTCTTGGAGGCGAGTAGCTCTCTCTCCAAACTCACGACACGTGGGTCATCCGCTTCGAACACCGGATCAGCAAAGATAGCGAGCTTCTTCGGACTGTCTGTGCGTCCATGAGTCGTCTCGCGCTGCGCCCCAAGCACCGACGCCGACGGCAGCATAATGATCTCGTGCTGAGTGATCAAGTTTGACCAGCTCTTCGCCACCGGATCCGGGAGCGCCCCAAAGGGAATCGACCATAGCGCTCCATCGGGAACAACGACGATACGTCTTTTACCGAGCGCGTCTGCCGTCGGACCCAGCAGCATTCGGCTCAATTCCAGCGATTTCTGACTGTACTTACTATCCGCCTGCCTGATCCGCGATTGCCGTTGTGCAACGGACTCCGCTCGCGGGCGGAAATTGCGCGATGTCACATCGGAGTAGACCTCACGAGCAGTTTGCTCAACTTTCAGGCGACCCGGCAATTGGTAATGCTTGATTCCGTTGCTATCCACGACGAAAGCGTGGCCCGCATCTTCCCCCAGTGCGTATTCGATCAGCAGGGTGTTGTCGTCCAAGAGCCTTTGACGCACTTCTTCATAGGAGAGAGGCGGATGGGTGAACGCTGCATAACGGGGGTCTTGCGCCTTGATCTCGGATTCCAGCTGGTCGTATTGCACGACCAGGGAGTCGATCTCCCTCGACATGGCAGCGGCCTGTTCAGGATCATGCTTCTCACTGATCAGTTCGAAATGCCGGCGCGCTTTTCCGTTGAGCGCTTGCTGCAAAGACCGCTCTCGTTCCAGTAAGTCAGGACTGATACCACGGCGAATGTCCGCATGGGATTCGGCCAGGGAGTCGAGGAGACTTCTCGCACGGGCCCTTTCGGAAACCGTGAACGCGGCCGGGATATCTCCAAGAGCAATGAATGTCTGCATGAGCCCGATGTACGGCCTCGTGTGCTGCGCAATTAGAAGTGCCCGGGCCTCAGCGGAAGCGATGGCTACGCGCTGAGCCTCGACGATGCCGATCGCCCGTTCGAAGTATTCGCGAGCATGAGTAAAGTCTTTCTCCTGGAGAGAAAGAATTCCAAAGTTGGTGAGGTTGGCGGAGAACTCCAGCGAGCGGGGAGCCACTTGTTCGAAGAGTATTGAGGACTGTTCATGCAGTTGACGCGCGGTCGCGAGATCTCCGAGATGACGTGCGATTTCAGCCGAGTTGTCGAGATTTTCCGCCACTTTCAAAGTATCGGGCGCCAGCTGTTCGCGCAGGTCCAGCGCCTGCTTGAAATAGCGCTGTGCCAGTTTAAAATCCGATTTGGCAATCGCAACTTGGGCGAGATTTTCGAGGTTGCCGGCGACGTCTAGAGAATCCGGCTCCACTCGCTGAAAAATCGCCAGTGAGCGGCCAAGATAATCCTGCGCAGAATCCAGATCGCCGCGATCCAGAAAGATCAGGCCGACATTGTTGAGACTTGTTCCCAGATCGACGGAATCCGGTGCCAGTTTTTGGGTAATGGCTAGATCGCGGCTGTGATACTCAAACGCCGTTTGAACATCGCCACGCGCGCGCGCCAGCAGCCCCAGGTTGTTGTAACTAGCTGCGACGTCCAGAGAACCCGGGGCGAGGCGCTCGAAGATTGCTAGAGCCCGCCGCTGAAACTTCTCCGCTTCTTCCAGTTCCCCGGCATCGAGAGCCACCAGGCCGAGATTGTCGAGCGTTCCAGCGAGTTTTTCGGAGTCGGGAATCAGGCGCTCCCGAATGGCGAGCGCACGGCTAAGATAGTCCCGCGCCGCGCTCAAGTCGCCGCGCTTCCGGGCCAGTATCCCTAGATTGTTGAGGCTGTCGCACACCTCGAGCGAGCCAGGTGCGAGGTGTTCGCGGATGACCAGCGCCCGACGAGCATAGTCTTCCGCCAGAGAATAATCGCTGCTGATTGCCGCAATCACGCCCAGATCGCTAAGACTCGCGGCGACTTCTTTCGAGTCCGGCATGAGTCGCTGACGAATTTCCAAAGCTTCAGCGTAGTTCTTGCGTGCCTGTTGCAGATCGCCACGTGAAAAGAAGACATGTCCGAGGTTGGTGATGTCGGATGCTTTCCATGCCTCGTATCCTGCTGCCTGATCAACATCACGAGCACGTGCCCACCATTGCTCGGCAGTCTGAAAGTCGTTCATCTTGCGATTACATCGTCCCAGGCCGGCGAGTGCCCGCGACTGAGCAGCACGGTCATCGCCATGCTCCAAGAGTTCCCAGGCCACTAGATGAAAAGCCGCGGCGTCCTTCCATTTTTCCTCAGCTTCATCCGCTGCAGCCAGCAACTCGTAAAGCCAAGCCGCGGCCACGCTGCTTCCTGCTTGCTTAGCGACCTTGGCTGCTTGTTCGCATTCTGTGATGGATTTCACTGCATGCGAAGACGATGCTGCCCGGCAGTGGGTTTCATAAGGTCCGGCCACGTCGGCTGAGAGCGGAGGACGAACAGTGAGTTTTAGGCTTCCCAACGGAGTTAAGACACTTTGGGTGTCACGGCCTCTTCGGAGAGATAGGGGAATTGCTTTCTTGGCGAAGGTGTTTTCTTCTGCTGCCTGCAGGGCAGCAGGGCTCGGCAACGGCTTTCCATCGTACGCAAGCAAAACATCGCCGCTCTGGACAACGCCGTGAACGGGAGAATCAGGCAGTACGGCAATTACGAAGAGGCTCGGCTCACCCAATTCCTCGGCGACAACGAGAGTACCCAGCGCAGCGGTGAGTAACAGTGCGATCTTGCAAAAAGTCTTGACCGGAGCCCTAGTCATCCTGAGGTCTCCTCATAAGGTGCTATCGGCGGTGCTGCAGGTGAGTAACTATATGCGAAGGGCAAGCCGGAAGCCAGCAGCGCGAAAGATCCTACTGTGTGATTCTCAGGGGGAATCCGAAATCGTCAATGCAACCGTCCAAGTCAAAGGACAACGTGTTGCTCAATACCCGATCGCTCCTCTCCTCATCGTCAAGCCGGGAGTTCCCATCCTGCATCGCTCCTTATTCTTGCCGCACATGGCCCATGGTGAGGGACTCTTTAATATTCCTTGACACGTATATACGTAGTAAGGTATATAAAGAGGGTGGAATCTGTATTCGAAATCATTGCCGAGCCCAACCGTCGCGCAATCTTGAGCCTTCTGGTCTCGTCCGAACAGTCGGTCGGAGAGATCGAACGGCAACTTCACATGCCGCAGCCGACAGTGTCGAAGCATCTGCGCGTGTTGCGCGAGGCTGGGTTTGTCGAAGCAACGGTGGATGCACAGCGCCGTCTCTATCGCCTGAAACCTGAACCGCTTCAGGAGGTTGATGCGTGGCTGGCGCAGTTCCGCCGCTTTTGGTCCGCTCACGTCGACGCACTCGAACGCTACCTCGACCGCATGGATCAGCCATCGCCAACAAAGAAAAGGAAAAAGAAAAAGGAGTAGAAGATGATCGATCGCGAACAGTACACACCGGGTCCCGCCACCGGCGCACAGGTGAAAAAAGACGGCGATAAGTGGACGCTGATTCTCGTCCGCCAGCTACGTCACTCGCCGGAGAAAGTTTGGGAGGCCCTGACCGATCCGAAGCATCTTCGCGAGTGGGCGCCGTTTGACGTCGACGCGAACATGGCTACGGTTGGAAGCGTGAAGCTCACCTGGGTAGGAAATCCGACGCCGATCGACACGCGAGTTACGCGAGCGGAGGCTCCGAAGTTGCTCGAGTACGGCGACATGCGTTGGGAACTCGAGCCGTCGGATGGCGGAACGCGTCTGACGCTATGGTCGACTATCGATCGACGCTTCATCTCGATGGGCGCTGCGGGATGGCACATTGCATTCGATGTGCTCGATCGGCTTCTCAGCGGAACTCCGATGAATCGCATCGCCGGCGCAGATGCGATGAAGTTCGAAGGCTGGAAGCGATTGAACGCCGAATATGCCAAGCAGTTCGGCGTCGAAGCTCCAAAGTGGTAAACGTGACCCGCTCAAGCATGCTTCTTGGCTTGGGCGGGATTTCACGACTCAAAACTTTCATGGACTGAGGAAATCATGAATCACGCCACGACACGTGTGATTTTTCGCTGGATTCACATCATCTTCGCTATTCCGATCGTCGGTTACATCTATAGTCCATTCGAAAAGCTTCCCGACTATGCGGGGCCGACGCGGTTCGTCTTCCTTCCTGTCATGGTGCTTACAGGATTGTGGATGTGGAAGGGCCACGTTTTGCGACGCCTGTTTTCGAAAAAGCCGGCGTAGTGATTTCGCGGTCCGCGAGAATGTCCCAGGCAAGCCGAATTCGGGCTTGCATGGTGTGCTCCCGTAAACGTCACTGAGCCTTTTGTTTTTTGTGCCGCGCTTCGAACTCCGCCATCATCTCCGCATCCTGGGCACGGATTGCCATCGGGCCGATCCGTAGCCCGGGATGCTTCGACATCAACTCGATGGCTTGTTTCCGGTCTCGGGCCTCGAGGAATATGACGCCGCCGATCTGCTCCTTCGTCTCTGCATACGGGCCGTCGGTAATCATTGCTCTGCCTTCTTTGAACCGGATCGTGGTGGCATTCTGGGCGGGCTCGAGCGCTTCGCCTCCTACAACGTGTCCGCCATTGCGCAGGACATCGTCATAGGCAAGACATTCTTCCATGAATGTCTTCTGCTCTTTTTCTGATAGCGCTTCCCACTTTTTGTCGTCGTAATATCCAAGGACTATGAATTTCATGCTTCGCTCCCACTGGATCTGACTGCTTTCACTCTATAGTCGTTTGGCGGCGGCGAAGATCGACAGGTGAGGGAATCCCCAATGGCTGTCGCTGGTGGGCCAGTTCCAACTCGAGCAGATCATGTCGCCATAGGAGGGTCCCCCTCCCCCTAGCCTTTCAATGGAATCATCGATTTAGCGCGATTTTCCCTGCAAAATCTTCCGGATAAAGGAGTTACAGCTAAAATCTTGAAAAGACGGTTGTTAGTTCAGGGTTGTTCGTAGCCCTCAACTGACAGGTATCTTCAGTCATCAACTTGGTTTCCAGCAAGTCCTGTCGGACACTCTCGAAGGCCGTGATCCCGCACATCCGCGTCAGGGGCAAAGTTTGTCAAAGAACAATTTCGGCTCCCGTTAGGGAGCCGATGGGAAGAGCGACGGCGTTGGCAGACACGAATCCGACGATGAGTTTGGCATTCCAGAGGATGGTTGTCAGTGATGGAAGCAAAAATATGGCCGACAAATTTCCTTTGTCGGCCCATTTTAGGAACGGAGGATCGAGTGGTCGAAATTCGGCCGTCCCTCTGGGACTTGACTGACTTCTTTCACGTTTCCCAGCGCTGAAGCGCTGGGCTAAGATTGCCCGTCCCTTCGGGACTTGAAATTCGGATGAAACCGCTTTTTCCCACACAACAAAAGGCGTGTTGTGTGGGGCACCCGGGCTACACCGAGCGATGATCGGCGCACTGGAACGGTTCATGTTGGGACGAGTGCCCTCGTGAATGTCACAACTCAAGCTAGATCTGGGATTGACGGGGCAGGAACGCGCTAGACTTTACCCGTGCTAGGTGCGATTGCGGGCGATATTATCGGTTCGGTTCACGAGTTCTGCTGCGGGAAGACTACCGATTTCCCATTGTTTACACCCGACAGCAGATTTACCGACGACACCGTTCTCACCGTTGCGGTAGCCGATTGCCTGATGAGCCGCGGGAGTTACACAGACAAGTTTCACGAGTACACAAATGCCTATCCTCATCGAGCTTACGGCCTGCGATTCTTGACTTGGGTGCAGTCGGGTTTGCGTGAGCCGTACAACAGCTGGGGGAATGGATCGGCAATGCGCGTGAGTCCGGTCGCCTATGCATTCGATACGCTCGAGCGCGCCCTGCATGAAGCAAAGGCCAGCGCCGAGGTCACCCACAATCATCCGGAAGGAATTCGAGGAGCGCTTGCTACCACTATGGCCATCTTCATGGCGCGGCGGAGCGCTTCCAAGGAAGAAATCCGCAACGCCATTCAGCAGCAGATCGGATATAAGCTCAACCGCAGCACCGCGGTCATTCGTGAGACGTATCGTTTCAACGAGTCGTGCCAGCAAACCGTGCCGGAAGCGATCACGGCTTTTCTCGATTCGAAGGATTACGAAGATGCCATCCGTTTGGCGATTTCACTGGGTGGAGATGCCGACACACTGGGGTGTATCACCGGCGGGATTGCGGAAGCTTTTTATGGAGGAGTTCCCGAGGACATTGCCAGCGAGGCGCTCGAGCGTTTGGACGGGAAGCTACGCAACACGGTCTTGAAATTCCGGGAACACTACCAAGTTTAGGTGGCAGATCCCCTTTGACTTCGCACAACGAAACTCGGCCTTCCTCCGGGACTTGACTGACTTCTTTCACGTCTCCCAGCGCTGACGCGCTGGGCTAAGATCGCGCGTCCTAGGGGACCTTGAACATCGCACGTACCATCGGGGCTTTTATCCCCTTTCTCGACTCTGCATTCCGGATGAATATCGGCCTTTCCAACACAACGAAAAGCGTGTTTTGGAGGGCACACCCGGCTATTGCCGAAGATAAATGTAGACCACCTGAGTCCCAGCAATGGCCATATCCAACTTACCGTCTCCGTTAAAATCCCCGGGGATTGCTGGCAAGTAACTCAATGGGCTCTCAAGTTGACGTGAGCGCTGCAGAGATCCGTCGCCATTCCCGATATATACCGCTTCGAGAAAGTCTGTGTAACGGGTCTGTACCACGTCTAGAACGCCATCGCCATCGACATCCATTAGCCTCACCAAGGCTGCATTGTGAGCCTGCCCGATGTGTCCTCGGAAATAAAAGGTACCGTCGCCGTTTCCAACCAATACGAACACCGTGCTATAGCCGTAAGGGTTCGCAGCGGTTACGATGTCAGGGTGTCCGTCGCCGTTGATGTCGCCTACATCCAATGAGGTCGGCTTGACGCCTCCTGGAAGTTTCTTGAATACCTGGAACTTTCCGTCTCCAAGGCCAAGTAGGATGTTTACAGAATTCGATTGATCGTCGGCGATAGCCAGATCGGGAATGCCGTCCATGTTGAAATCGGCTGACTTGAGATCACGGGGTTCGGGGCTAAAGTAATCAAGCAGGATTTCTGGTTTAAATGTGCCATCACCATTACCCAAGCAAATTCCCACGGTCTGCCTTCCCAGAACGGCCAGGTCAGCAAACCCATCACCATCAAAGTCTGCCGCGGTCAGCTTTCCGTTCGCACAACCTGTTGTTAGTTTGGCATCCTGAAACGTACCGTCGCCGTTACCCAGCATAAGATTTACGCCAGCCACTAAGCTTGCAGCAAGATCCAAGTTGCCGTCGTTGTTAAAGTCGGCCTCAGCTAAAAAATTTCCTTCATAATCGGTTTGTTTTTCGACAAACGACCCGTGTCCATCGCCAAGAAGAATCTGCAAACCCCAATAAAATTCGATACCTGCGTACACGATGTCGGAGATGCCGTCGTTATTAAAGTCACCGCTCACGACGTCATTTCCAGCAGTATTGATGAGGGTAAAGGTCTGACGTTGCCACAAACCCTCGGGACTCTTTGCCCTCGTGGCGACTATTGGCCTATCTCCCGATTCACCACCCGCGACGTCACCGTGACGGGCGTTCAGTCGCGCTGCCCCGGAGGAGCCCTTGATCGCCGAACTTTCAGCGCAGCAGATTGTCGAAAAGACAGAAATTGCAAGGAGCAGCAGTATTGTCCGGCACGTTCTTAGCATGTCTACCTCGTGACAGGTAACTTAATGGCGGGCGGAATATATATCACAATTCGGATAATAGGGAAAATAGAGGACATAGGGAAATAGGACGAAAATCGGGGACAAAATTAGGAGACAGAAGCAAGCTTCCCTAGTTTTTTCAATGGGAAAAGCGCAAGTGGGCCACACTTCTCTAATTCCTGAGACAACGGAAATTAGTGAGGGTCTGTAAGACCAGTGAAAATAGAGCTTGAGCGCTCTACATTTTTCAGTTTCGACCGAGCGAGGTACGCCGTCTAGGGCAATAAAGGGTTATGTAACCTCTTCCCGCATTCTTTCTCCCAATGGTGTGAATACACCTACGCCGCACGCACCTTGGTTCCGTAGGCAAGGCTGGCGTACCAATCGCCGCGTCCCTGCGGGGTGAGATCCATGAAGTGCCAGATCGGAGTGAGCAGATCGATGCCGCGCTCTGGAATGTCGGGCGCCATCCTGGGATGTGCTGAGTAAGAGTGTCGGACGGTGCCGCTGGCATCGCGCGTGAAAACTGAAATCGTGGAGTCCTGAGCGCCTTCGCGGTCTTCGCTGCCTAAATCATATTTGAAAGTGTTGTTGCCGGCGCTAAGGAGGCGCAATTTGTCCCATCCGCGCTCGCGCGCGTAGGCGCGCAGTGTCGGGAGATCGGCGGCAGCAACAACGGCGAAGTCAAGATTTTGCGCCAGATGATGCGCGATACCGTTCGCGCCGTCGAGCCAGGCCGTACACATCGGGCAAGCCTTCGTCTGCTTTTTTCCAAACATGAAGTGATAGACGCCAAGCGAGCGGCTAGACGCGGTGAAGAGTTGGCTGAGGCGAACGTTGCGCGCGGGACCATCTCCGGCGTTGAGGTCGCGTGGACCCTCGTCGAATAAGTAGTCCTGGAGTGGAGGGCCTTCGGGCAGATGGCGGCGCAGCTCAGCAACGCGCTCGCGCTGACGCATGAGTTCGATCTCGGCGAGGCGAAGCTCCTCGCGCCTTCCCAGATACTCGGCAGATTCGTTGGTCAAGTTGGTTTGCCGATAGGTTCCGTCCACAATGGTGTTCACCATGATGCCAGCCTCCGAGGGTCATTCTCTCTGAGGCGGTCATGCAAGCGCAATCGGGGGTTTACCCGACTCCGGGTTGTTGCACAAATTCGTGATAATTTGAACCCGCGGGCAATCGCTTATGAACGCTGTACTCAGGAAAAACGCGACAGGTTCCGCGACACGGCGGCTCTCGATGATGCTTGAGGCCAACCGGAAGGGCGAGGGCGTCGGAGTGTATTCCATCTGCTCGGCAAATCGGTTTGTTCTAGAAGCAGCGATGCAGCAGGCACGTGCAGATGGCAGCATCCTGTTGCTGGAGTCGACGTCGAGCCAGGTGAACCAGTTTGGAGGATACACGGGGCAGACTCCTGCGCAGTTTGTCGAATTCGTGAACGAACTCGCAGGCAGGATGAATTTCCCCACGGAGCGGATTGTCTTTGGAGGAGATCATCTAGGGCCATATGTGTGGTCGAGTGAGCCCGCGGTCTCTGCGATGTCCAAAGCAGAAGAGTTGGTACGAGCGTGCGTTCTGGCCGGGTACACGAAGATCCATCTTGACGCCAGCATGGCGCTCGGAGATGACGGTAAGAAGGGGCCTCCGGTGGATGAGGTGATCAGCCAGCGGGCGACTGCGCTGTGCAAAGTGGCGGAGCAGGCACATGCGACCCTCCCGCCAGGTTCGCCGGCGCCGCTCTACGTCATCGGAACAGAAGTGCCGGTGCCTGGAGGGGAACTCGCGGGATCGAGCGCTCCTGAGACAACACGAGTCGAAGACCTCGAACGCATATTGGAGTTGACCCGACGGTGCTTTGCCGAAAACGGACTGAGCGCGGCTTGGGAGCGAGTGATCGCAGTGGTGGTTCAGCCGGGTGTGGAGTTCGGTGATGCGGTGGTATTCGATTACAAGTCGGAAAAGACACAAGCGCTTGCGAAATTTATGGAGAAATCGTGGAGCGGCGTGTTTGAAGCGCATTCGACTGACTATCAGAGTGGTTCCGCGCTTACGCAAATGGTGAAAGATCACTTTGCGATTTTGAAGGTCGGACCTTGGCTAACATTCGCTTTGCGCGAGGCAGTGTTCGCGCTGGCGAGCGTAGAGGAAGAGTGGCTCGGAGATCGCAAGGAGGTTACGACATCGCGGGTGCGCGAGACGCTGGAACAGGCCATGCTGGCTGATCCGCGATACTGGAAGAACTACTATCGCGGAAGTGATGCCGACCTTCAGTTCGCCCGCAAGTACAGTTTGAGCGATCGATCACGCTACTATTGGCCAAATCCGAGTGTCGAAGAAGCGCTGCAGCGACTGCTGCGAAATTTGGGGGAAGAGCCGCCCCCGTTATCGCTGCTGAGTCAGTACCTTCCCAATCAAACTGCAGCAGTGCGAACGGGGGAGCTCGCGGCGGATCCGGAATCGCTGATCCGGCACAAGATTCAGGAAGTGATCATGATCTATGCGCGAGCGTGTGGAGGTAAGGGGTTTTGATGGCTCAGCAGCAGAACATTGCTTTGTTTTCCAGTTGGCCCCGGCCTATAATCGCCGCCGAAAGGAGACACCCATGTTCAAGCGCATCTTAAGTTTGGTGGCGTTGACGTGCCTGGTCGCTGGGACGTTGTGGGCCGCGGACGATCCTTTCTTGGGCAAATGGAAACTCAACATTGATAAAAGCCAGATCACGGGCGAACAAATGAAGATCCAGGATCTTGGCAATAACAAATACACGATCAGCTGGGGGGCGACTCCAACCACGATCATTGCTGACGGGACTGATCAACCGGACCGATTCGGCGGCACGGTGTCGATCGCGCCGGAAGGTGCAAACGCGTGGAAGATGGTGGTCAAGAAAGACGGCAAGGTCGTGGACTCGATGACTCACACTCTTTCGGCGGACGGAAAGACGCAGACCATCAAAGGAACTGCCTACAAACCTGACGGGGCCACATCTGATTTCGAGACCAACATGAAGAGGGTGGGCAGCGGCTCCGGCTGGGGAGGAACCTGGGAGAGCACAGATGTGAAGTTCACTTCTCCTGACGAGTGGGAGATCTCCGCCTATGAGAACGGTGGACTAACTTTCACTACTCCCGCCTATAAAGAGGTTCTCAGCATGAAGTTTGACGGCAAGGACTATGAAGACAAGGGTCCGAACGTTGCGCCTGGGTCCATGGCGTCAGGCAAGCGAGTGGATCCACACAACCTGGAAGTAACGAACAAGGTGAAGGGCGAAGTCATGGATCACACTAAGTTTCGGGTTTCGCCGGACGGTAAGACGTTGACTCTGACAATTAAAGAGACCGGGCAGCCGAATCCGATCACCTTGGTTTACGATCGAATATAGCTCGAGAGTTCGTATATGAAAAAATCCGTTCCGGTAGAAACCGCCTCTGCAGTCATCGATCAGAAAATCAAAGAACTTGGCGACTGGCGTGGAAAGACGCTGGCGAAGGTACGCGCCATCGTCCACAAGGCTGACCATGAGATTCTCGAAGAGTGGAAGTGGGCCAAGGCGACATCGCCCGGTGTTCCCGTCTGGTCGCATGAAGGCATTGTGTGCACGGGAGAGACGTACAAGAACGCCGTCAAGCTGACCTTTGCTAAAGGAGCGGCGTTGAAGGACCCGGCGGGTCTATTTAACTCGAGCCTTGAAGGAAATGTCAGACGTGCAATCGACATCCACGAAGGCGAGAAGATCAACGAGGGGGCGCTGAAGGATCTCATACGCGAGGCCGTCGCCCTGAATCTGAAAGGGAACACCAAGACAAAGAAAAATTCGCGCTTAAGCCAAAAATCGGCTTGAGTCACCAGGGTCTTTTTTCCATCTTGCGTTGGAGACGTTCTTTGAGTAGTCTTCCGCCGCTCTTTCCTTAAGAGTTCCTCCCCCGAGAGAATCCGCCACGGACCGAGCCCGTGGCGGATTTTTTGTCCCTTACCTCTCCTGACACCTATGTGCCGCGACTGTGCCTCGGGAAGCGAAAATCATTTAACCTGAAGCCGCGATGAGTCGCGGATCTTGTGAATGATTGAAAGCCAAGTGCCAGAGCCGATCGCGGGTCTCCCCAGAGTTGCCGATCTGTCGCACTCGCTCCGATCGATATTCGTGCTTGTTGTTGCGGGGATGTTGTTTTCAACATCCCTGTGGGCTCAGATGGAGATTGGAAGGTTATCGGGTGTTGTCAGCGACCCGAGCGGCGCAGCCATTACAGCAGCTCGCGTGTCACTCGAGAATCCTTTATCTGGGCGACTAACGGAAGTGGCAACTGACAGTCGCGGCGAGTTTCGATTCGAAAACGTGCCGTATGGGGCTTACATCCTGCGCGTTGTCGCGGCAGGGTTCAATTCAATGGCCAAGGCTATGGATGTCCGCTCGAATGTTCCAGCACGTGTGACGTTGACCATGACGATTGCGACTGCAGGTGCCGAAGTGACGGTGAATGCGGCACCGGTCCTCGCGAGCGAGACTCCGCGAACGGAAACTGTGATTGATGAGGGTTACATAAAGCTTGTGCCAAGTGTCGTGCGCAGGGATCAGCTGCAGGCGCTGATTGCAACCGCGCCTGGCTGGAGTACAGAAAATGACGGCTTGATGCACATTCGAGGAGTCGATGATGGCACGCTTTATGTTGTCGGGGGCGTGCCCACACCAGACCGTGTCGATGGCCTGTTTGCAGGGTCATTCAATACCGACGCGATCACATCTCTCGACGTAATCACGGGCAACATCCCCGCAGAGTTCGGCGACCGTTCAGGCGCAGTCGTACTGGTTCAGCCGAAATCAGGGATCGCAACTCCGCTTAATGGGACCGTCTCTTTGGGTGCCGGCAGTTTTGATTCGCGAGATATTTCGACGACTGTCGGCGGCGGCACCCGCAGTTGGGGAATTTTCTTCGCCGGCTCGGGACATGAGTCCGACCGCTTTCTCGATCCCGTCGATCCGCGCAATTTCAACGATGGCGGAGGAGACGTATCGTTGGAGCTTCGAGCTGACTGGAACGCGACAGAGAAGGATGTCATCCGCTTCGCGGGATTGCTGCAAGGTGCCGATTTCCGAGTGCCGAATAATGAAGAGCAAGAAGCGGCGGGCCAACGGCAGCGCCAGGAGGTCGGCCATAATCGCCAGTCCATCTCGTGGCAGCACACCTGGTCGCCGAACACTCTGTCGGATGTGGCGTACTTCCGCAATTACTTTAAATCCGAGCTTAGTCCCAGTGCACTGGATACTCCGATCACGGCGGAACAAGATCGGCACCATACTCGTCAGGGAGTGTTGGCCAGCTTCACGCATCTAGCCGGCGGACACTCGCTCAAGTTCGGAGTGTCGGCTGCGTTTGTCTCTATCTCCGAATCTTTTGGCTTCGCCATTACGGATCCTGAGGCTGCCGAAGAAGCAGGCATCAGTGAAGCAGCGATGGTGTTTACGCCTCAAAATCCCTTTCGTTTTTCGGATGAAGTAACCCGCGGGACGCAGGCGCTTTATGCGCAGGATGATTTCTCGCCGCTGCGTAACCTGAGGATCAGCGCGGGAGTGCGTTACGACCACTCCGACTTGTTGGTTTCAGGCCAGCAGGTGAGTCCCAGAATCGGAGCCTCGTATTACTTGGCACCCACGCACACTACCTTGCGTGCGTCGTTTAACCGGCTTTATATGCCGCCACAAGTTGAGAACCTCCTGATCGCCAGTTCGCAACAAGCGCGCGAACTTTCACCGTTTGCCGCGTCTGGAGGAGGAGCCGATATTGCTCCCGAGAAACTCTCCGCATGGGAGGCCGGATTCTCGCAGGAGTTGCCGCACAATCTGCGCCTGAATGCAGCCTACTGGTGGCGGCGGTTTCGGAATATCGACGATCCAAATGTTCTGCTGAGTACAACCATTATCTTTCCTAATAGCGTTGCGCGGGCGGAAGCGCAAGGTTTGGATGTGCGGCTCGATGTCCCGCTACGTAAGGGTTTCTCGGCATTTTTCACGTACACGAATGGACGAGTGGTTGAGATCGGCCCCATTAACGGGGGACTCTTTCTCGATGACGAGTTCATCGAAATTGGGCCCGGGACTCGGTTTACTCCCGATCACGATCAACGGAATGTCGCATCGTTTGCCGTTACGTATTCGTCTCGATGGCATGGCCTGTGGACCACTTTTTCGGGGAGATATGAAAGCGGCGTCCCATTGGAACTTCCTGATCTTGATCCTGCAGAATTGCAGGCATTGCCCGGCGCGAACCTGGTCAACTTCGATAGTGAAAGGGTAAAACCCTGGTACGTATTCGGTTGGTCAGGCGGCATGGATTTGTTGCACAAAGATCGAATTGTTCTCGGTGCTCAGCTCGATGTGCAGAATCTTGCGAATCGAGACTTCGCGTTCAACTGGGGCAATCCCTTCTCAGGTACGCATTTTGGATATCCCCGGCTTGTGGCGGGAAGCCTGAAATTTTCGTTCAGGAAGTAATTGAAGAAATCCAGCGCGGTTCCCCCCCGCACCTATCTACTTATTCTCCTGTAACGCCTTTGCGCTGGTCTCGTGCTCTGGATCGAGCCAGGTGCCAGCGACTTCGTTCTCGCCGAAGCGCTTCTGTGCCGCGCGCAGAATCTCTTCATCTTTTACCTTGATCAGAGGCGTGTAGCGGGGATGATGCGATTCCATATACGGATCGTTACGCGCCGCGTTGTAACAGCAGATCATCGCCCAACGAGGCTTGTCGGAGCGGTTCTGGTCGGAGCGGTGCAGCAGATTGGCGTGGAAGTAAAGACCGTCGCCAGGATCCATCTCGACATAGACCAATTCAAGTTTCTTCAGGACCTCGTCCACGCGAGTCTTGTTGGCACCGGCTTGTTCGCCGCTGAGCGAGTGCTCGATTCTCCCGAGTTCATGCGAGCGACGGATTACCTGCATACATCCGTTTTCGCGAGTTGCCGGATCGACTGCGATGTACGCGCTGGTCAACAGCGGAAACAGTACGCCGTTGTGATACCAGTATCCATAGTCCTGATGCCAGGTCCAGGCACCACCGACCTTTGGATCTTTCATGATCATCTTTGAGTGATAGTGATACACCTCGCCTTCCAGAATTTTCTCGGCTGCGCCGACAATGGATTCACAGCGCGCAATCATGCCGTAGATCGTATCTGTCGGATGGTTCCACAGCGACAATCGCACTGTGCCACCTTCACCGTCGGCGCGTCCGAAGGAATGTTGATCGAGCACGCGATCCTCACGCGCGGCGCGAGACAGCATACCCACTTCGTTCGGGCTCAGCAGGCCTTTGATCAGGACATAACCATCGCGATGGTAATTTCGAAGATCGGTATCACTTAGCGTTTTCGGCATCGCATGTTCCTCCTTGCTCAGTCCGTGGCTTCGACCCCAACCTTCAGACTCGATTTGTTCTTTGCGGTTTGCCAGAAGAGTTCAATTTCTTCGAGCGGAACGCCTTTCGTCTCGGGAACGAAAGCCCACGTAAAGATGGCCTGGAGAATCGCCATCGCGGCTAGAAATCCGAAGGTGATTCCTTTTCCGATCCTGTTAAACGCGTAGGGAAAGACGAGCACGACGACGGCGTTCGCGACCCACTGCGTCAACACCGGCACAGTCATTGCGGTGCCGCGAATGTGGTTCGGGAAGATTTCGGGCACAAGGGTCCAGAACACCGGGCCGATGCATGAACAGAAAAATACCAAATAGCTCAGAATCAGGATCAGTACGACCAATCCCTCGAACTGGCCGGTAATGACTACAACCATCAATGACAAAAGGGACACAGCCATACCGACGGAGCCGACCAGATAGAGCGGGCGGCGGCCATAGCGGTCGATGGTCCAGAAGGAAACGATTGTCAGGGCGAAGTTGGTGGTTCCGATAATAAACGTTGAAAATAGCGCTGCGTCGATGTTCCATCCGGCGGAGCGGAGGATGGACGGCGCGTAATCGATGATGGTGTTGATGCCGGAGAAGTGAATCAAAATCGCAAGGCAAAACCCAACAAGCACGGCTCGCCGCGTTCCGGGCTGGAGAAGATGGCTCCATGACCCGCGTTTCTGCTGAAAGCTGGCTTCGATTTCGTTCATTTCGAAGGCGACATTTTCACTGCCAGCGATGTGTTGCAGGATTCGCCTAGCATCTTCATGGCGGCCCACCCTGTACAGAAACCTCGGAGTCTCGGGCGCAATCAACAGCAGCACGAAGAAGAGAACGGATGGAATCACTCCTGTGATGAACATGTACCGCCAGTTGTTGGGGCCGGCCGAACGAAGCAGGTAGTTGATGCAGAACGAAATCAGGATTCCGGTAACAATCGAGAGTTGATAAAGCGCGCCGAGCCTTCCGCGGAGTTTGGGCGGAGCAACTTCAGCTACATACATCGGAGAAACGAGGGACGCGGTTCCGACCGCAAGTCCCCCGACGAAGCGGGCGATGACGAATGCATTGAAAGTGGGCGCTAGACCCGTAGCAGCCGATGTGAGGGCGAACAGAACTGCCACCCAGAGCAGGACCTTGCGCCGCCCATAGAAATCCGAAAGGCGCCCCGCGACGGCAGATCCCAGAATGCAGCCAAACAGGAGGCAGCTGAACGCCCAGCCTAGACTGAGGTCATTGAGCCCGAAATGCTGCGTGAGGAACAGTCCTGCGCCGGTAATGATGGCGATGTCGAAACCGAATAGTAGTCCCCCGAGAGCCGCAGTGGCCGCAATGAAAATGACGTAGCGTAAATTCCCGGAGGCCATGATAAGGATGGTCACCCAAGCAATGTAGGAAAAGCCGGAAGGGCGCCTCGATTCCCGAAAGTTTACATCTTCCCGTTGACGTCGAACCCCACGCTATTAGGAATTCGAGTGACTCTGAATTTCAGTTGGATGACGTCGCTTGCCTAGAGAAGAAGGTAAGCATGCATAAACCAGCAGTCCTGCTTTTTTGGATTGGAAACAATCATGACACCCGATGAACGGCAATCCCATTCGATGGGAAATCAGTTTGCGCTGAGTTCCTTCAGCCTTTCTTTTTCAACAACTTAACCCCATCCAATGCCGCATTTACCCGCTTAACCCCCATTTTCACCCTTTCATTGCCTTCTTCGTGTGTTAGTCCTGCCGGGTCAATAGGATAGTCGTACCACTAACGTCAGGGAGAATACCATCTGTTGTTCAATCGGCGGTGGTGTTCTGAGTTGAAGATTGAGGCATAAGGCTTAACCCAGGGGTGTGGATCCTTATTTTTTGCGATCGCATCCCCAATCGTGGAAACCGAGAGGAAAGAATGCATAAGCCAGTCAAATATGTGGAGAAGGCAGTCACATTAGCTGCGAAGGGCACTTGGTTTGTCTTTGAGTCGCTCAATCGCATTAAGCCGAATCCGTCTCCCACGCCGAAGTGGTCCGACAAGCCTCTGCTTAAGTCCTACGAGAAGGAAAAGCCACCTTTGGGCTGGCCTCGCCAGACGGACTCCCTCTGTCCGAGGTGTGTACCGGAAATCCGTCAGCAGATTCTCGATGGCAAGCTGCCAGTCGACATCCTAATGAATGAGAAGGTCGGCGAGATCAAGGCGCAGATTATTGAGCGCGACGGCAAGATCTGGATGGTCAAGGATTGCCCGAAGCATGGCCACTTCGAAGATCTGATGTCGATCGATACGGAGTTCTCGAAGCACCTCGAAGACGTCTTTCCCGGCCGCGACATCCGCGCCCACAATGACGAGAAGCTGCATCACCACGGTTCATCGACTGTGAAATATGGCCGCGGCTCTGTGCTCACCGTCGACCTTACCAACCGCTGCAACATGATGTGTGATCCGTGCTTCATGGACGCCAACCAGGTTGGCTTCGTCCACGAATTGAGTTGGGAAGAGATCAAGACAGTTCTCGATAACGCCGTCACCATCAAGCCGCGCCGGCAAATGTCTGTGCAGTTCTCCGGCGGCGAACCGACGCTCTCGCCGTACTTCCTCGATGCTATTCGTTATGCCCGTAAGGTCGGCTATAACAGCGTTCAGGCCGCGACGAACGGCATCGAATTCGCAAAGAGTTTCGAGTTTGCGCAGCAGGCGGTGGAAGCCGGACTTCGTTACGCCTACCTGCAGTTCGACGGCATCGGCAACGCGGCGAACTCGCACCGCGCAGTGGGCAATTTGTTTGACGTCAAGTTGAAAGCGATCGAAAACCTGCACAAGGCCGGATGCGAAATCGTCCCGGTCATTACGATTATCAACGGAATCAACAACGAGCAAGTCGGACGCATCATCCAGTTCGCGCTTGATAATCCGAAAACAATCAGCTTCCTCAGCTATCAGCCGGTCAGCTTCACCGGCCGCGACGAAGCCATCACCGACGACCGCCGCCAGGCCCAGCGCTATACGCTGGCTCACCTCGCGCACGACGTCAAGAATCAAACTGGCCTCGGCGAGCCAGCCCGCGACTGGTTCCCGATCAGCTTCATGTCCACTTTCAGTGACTGGGCCGATCTTCTGCATGCGAACGACACCAACAACAACTGGGGTCAGCTCTCCTGCGGATGCCACCCCAATTGCGGCACCGGCATGGCGGTGATGATCGACAAGGAAACCAAAGAGGCCGTGCCCGTTACGGCGTTTCTTAGGGGTGATCAACTAGCCAAGGATCTGCAGAAGGTAAACGACGGAGCACGCGGCAAGTTCCTGACCGGCCTCGGAATGGCGCTGGTTCTGATGAAGAATTACGATCCGTTCCAGTCGCCGAAGCACTTCAAGTTGATCGATCTGCTGCGGAAGTTCGATAAGAATTACAACGTCACCGGCCGCAACTATGGCAAAGTCGGTCCGGACCGCACGCTCGACGACGTCATGAAGCGCCGCACGGCAGATCGCTGGAACTTCCTGTTCATCGCGGGAATGTGGTTCCAGGACCTCTTCAACTACGATTTCCGCCGCACTGAGCAGTGCATCATCCCTTATGCCACGCAGGAAGGCGAGATCAGCTTCTGCGCGTACAACACCGGCGTGGGATGGCGCAACATCATTGAGAAGATGCACATGACGGCTACGCTTACCAAGTGGTATGAAGAGCACGGCCGCCACGAGATCTTCGCCGGCGGCAAGAACGTCAATGTGCCGGCAAAAGAACAGCAGGAGTATCTCAGGCTACGCGAAGAGATCGTGACCACTGAAGTTCAGCACGATCTCGATAAGCTGGGGATCGCGAAAACCGCGCGCGAAGAGAAGATTCGCGCCCGCGATGCGAAACTGGCTGAGCAGTCACGTGGACCTCAGAAGAACGATGCCGCCTACGACGCCCGCATGGCACAGCTCTACCGCGAGGTAGTGCTGAAAGAAAAGCCAGCCACGTCGAACGAATCGGGATTCATTCCGCTAGGCGCATTGAAGACCGAAGGCAACGGAAAACCAGTTTCTGCTCCAGAAGTAAGGGAAGAAGAGACGGTTTCCGGCGACTAGCGCAAGGTTTCAGAGTTTTAAGGTTGCAAAGCGGCCGCCCTTTCGGGCGGCCTTTTTTATGGTCTCGGCGTTGTGCCGGCCTACGCCTTGCTACCGGCCCACTGCTTTGCTTTCACGCGGATGAACGCATACGGCAGGGCAGGCAAGGAATTGAAGTTAGCCGCCTTTGCGGCATATTCCTTTGCCTTCGCTGCATCGCCCTTTCCTCGATAACACTCGGCCAGGCGATAGAGGTTTCTAGGATCCTGCAAATTCGACTGTTCAAGTTCTCCAATCGCCTTATCCCAGTCCTTCTGCGCGACTGCGAGTCTGCCGGCAATTTCATGCGAGAGCCTGATCTGCGGAGCGTTCTTCGAGGTCTCGGCGCCCTGTTTGTACTCGTCCACATGCGTCTGGGCCGTGGAGAAATCTTTCTTCGCGATTGCTACCGCGGCGAGGTTGAAGTGGTTCTGAAGCTTGGCATTGTCCTTGATTTCTTGTGACAAGCTTGAGTCTTCGATCAACTGCAGCGAGCGCTCGAAGTCTTTCTGTGCGGCATCGAGCTTTTGTGCTTCGAGGTTAATGATGCCGCGTGCCTGCAAGTCCGCGGACATGTTCGCGTTGTCGTTCTTCTTTTCTGCGACAGCGTATTCCTTGTCGATCTGTTGTGCAGCCTTTGCCAGTTGTCCGCTGTCGGCTGCTACTACTGCCATGCCGAACAATGCCGTGCGCAGTTCGCCGTCATTCCTGGCGACCGAGGCCATCGTTTGAAGCTCGGACTCCGCTTCCGAATGCTTACCCAGGTACGTCAAGTCCGCCGAGATGCCAAAATGCGATGGCACAAAATGCGGATCGACCGTCAGAGCCCTACGATACTGCACGATCGATTCATCGAACCGTCCCATCTTCAGCAACAACTCTGCATAAGAGTCGTAAGGGTTGGGATCGTTCGGAATAAGTTCGATGTATTTTTTGAAGGCCTGCTCAGCGTTCTCATAATCACCTTGTTGACGATAGGCATAGCCCAGCAGGTTATAAGCGATCGAATAGTTTGGAGCGATCCCAGTTGCCTTCTTGTAGTGCTCGATGGCCGGGGCATAATCCTGCTGGCCAAAATAGAATTGCGCCAGAGCGAAGTGAGCTCTTTCATCATTGGGGCACGCGGCAACCAGCTTTTCAAGATCAGCTTTCTGCGCCGTGACGTCACCATTGGCGCCAGATTGGTTCGCGAGGATCAGCAGGCGCTCCGGTTCCGAAACCTTGTCGGCCAGACTGATCGCTTTTTTCTGATGATCGAAGAACTCGTTTGGTGTGGGGGAGGAGTTTGCCCGCGCTAACTCTGCTGATGCAAAATTTGGATCGAGCGCGATGGCCTTATCGAAATGCGCCAGCGAATCTTGGGCCAGAAGTTTTTCTGACAGGTCTCGGCCTTGAATAAATTCCTTTCGCGCTTCGTCGGAACTGGTAGTGATGGGAATCTTGCCGTTGTCTGATGAAGCAGCTGCGCTGCCTCTGTTTTCGGTGTTGCTGCACGAGGTCCAAATGCCAGTGCACAAGGCAAGGATCGTGGTACATAGGAAAGGGGTGAAGCCATGCGTGCGCATCGGATTGCTCCTTCGTGATGAAGTGGAAGAGTAGAAGCCGACTGTAGAAACACAGTCTTCGTTCGCCTCTAACCCGCTAGACGTGTGTTACGGATGTTTGGATAGCAGATTTATGACTACGGATGTCGCTGCGGGCGAATCACATAACATGGACGTGGTGACATAACATCTACAGTAAGTGGGGCGTAAGGGCAGGGAAGTATCAAGCCAAATCGGTTGCTGCTGCCATCTGGGTGACGGGAACCGTAGCCCGCAACCTCGTACCTTGACTAGTGGATTCAATCTCCAGATCTCCACCGAGCTGGTGTAGTCTTTCCCGCATTCCGCGGATGCCGACGCCTGTTCCCCGTGACGAATTCAGGAGAGCCATTTTGTCCTCGGGGATTCCTTTTCCCGCATCGCTGATTTCCAGTTGCACCTGGTCGTCATGGAAGGAGAGACGAATGGAAGCTGTGCGGCTGTCGGCGTGGCGATGAATGTTGGTCAGGCTTTCCTGGACCATCCGAAATATGGTGAGTTCGATCTCGTTGGGAAGGCGCGCAACATCCGACGGCAGTTCAAGATTAACTGCAATGTTGCTACGTTGCGTAAATCCGTCCACAAACATGCGCAGGGCCGAGCCAATGCCGGCTTCGTCCAGCAACGGCGGGTGCAGGAGGTGGGACAGAGTGCGCACCTCTCGTGTCGTATGTTCGAGTAGTTCTGCATTGTCGAAGAGAGCCTTCGAGGCACTGGGGCTCAGCTTGGGAGATTCCGGCAGCACTTGCGCGAAATTCATACTCATGGCCGCCAGCAATTGGCCCACGCTATCGTGCATCTCGCGCGCAATACGGTGCCTCTCCTGGTCCTGAATCTGGAGCAACCGGCGTGAAAGGTCGCGGATGACCGAGGCTTGCATGATCAGATTGTTGTTTTTTTCTATCAGTTCCGCCGTGCGTTCGCGGACGCGCTGTTCCAGATCTGCATGCGAGGCCCGCAGAGCACTTTCTGCCTCCTTCCGCTCCGTCGTGTCCGTCCCAATCGCAACAAAGCCTGCCAGTTCGTCTTTCCCCGTGTACCGTGGGACACTGTGATAAAGAACCCAGCGATATTGGCCATCCGCACGCTTAAGCCGATATTCCATCGTGTACGGCTTTCGTGTCACCAGGCTCGACCGGTACGTATCCAGCGCTTGAGACTTATCGTCGGGATGGATGTCATCGCCCCAGCCCATGCCCAGTTCCTGTTCCAGCGATCGCCCCGTGAATTCGAGCCACGGGCGATTGAAGAAAGTGCAGTTCCCCTCACGATCCGACACGCATATAAGGACGGGCGCCGTATCGGCCATGGTTCGGAATCGGTCTTCGCTCTCGCGCAGGGCTGCCTCGGCGCGTTTGCGCTCGGTAATGTCATGGGCAATCTTCGAAGCGCCAACGATCTTGCCTTGCGAGTTGCGCACCGGCGAGATCGACAGCGATACATCAAGCCGCCTTCCATTCTTGGTCAGGCGGATCGTTTCGAACTGTCCGATGCGTTCGCCCTTGCGCAGTCTCCCCAGGATGAAATCTTCTTCATGATGAAGTTCGGGCGGAATGATGGTCATGATCGACTTTCCGACGATCTCCTCGGACTTGTATCCAAACACGCGCTCGGCCGCGGAATTCCAGCTTGTGATAATTCCGTTCAGATCCTTTGAAATGATGGGGTCGTCTGACGATTCAACAATCGCCGCGAGGCGAAAGCGATCTTTCTCATACGTGGCTAGTAGTGCGCGCGATTCTTCCGCTTCCTTTCGAGCCCCGATTTCCTCAATGACGGAGATAAAGTGTTTCAGCTTCTGGTTGGAATCGCGGACCGCGGATACGCTCAATCGTATCCATACCTGCGTTCCATCCTTACGGATGTAACGCTTCTCGATTGAGTACTGATTGGTCGAGCCGGCCAACATGTCTTTCATTTGGGCAATATCCGGCCCCAGGTCGTCGGGGTGAGTGATCTCCTGAAATGATCGTTCCAGCAGTTCTTCTTGTGTGTATCCAACGATCTCGCACAGCTTACGATTGACGCGCAACCATTTGCCTTCGGCACTGACGTGAGCCACGCCTACCGCGGCCAGTTCAAAGGTCGATCGGTACAGTTCCTCGCTTTCACGCAAGGCCTGCTCCAATGCAGCGCTGCTCCGCAGAATTTCTCGTGCGTCGGTATGGCGCTCGGATTTCTTTGGCCCCGAAGGGAGGCCGTCCACGAATGGTTCATGCTGGCCAACGGCGTCAACCGCCTTGAGCAGATCGCGGGCAATCGACGACTTCACCACGTAGCCGCGCGCTCCTGCGTTGAACGCCTGACGAACCATTTCTCCAGATTCGTGCTGGCTCAGAACGAGTACCTCAGAATGCGGCAAACGATGACGGATGAGACGTGTAGCTTCCAGCCCATTGAGGTTGGGCATGCTGATGTCCATGACGATGACGTCGGGCTGGAGCTCGAGCGCTTTCTCGACGGCATCATGTCCGTCGATGGCCTCACCACAGACCTCATAATCGGTTTGGGAAGAGAGCAGGGCCACCACGCCACGGCGGACTACTTCGTGGTCATCGACGACGAGGATTCTCACAGAAGCGCGTTCCCCCAAAGCGGCGAAGTCACGCAGTGACTCGCTGCCCCAGCTCGACTCATTGGACACTATTCGGAAGCCTGACTGACCAACGCTGGATGTTAAGCCTATGGTTAAGCGGATGACATACAGTGAATCCTGTATGCCAGTCTGACCTGGAGTTCCAGTCCTCCAAACTGCTTGTGGAATAAGAGCTTCCAGGGAGGGCCGAATTTCCTGAGCAATCAGTCCCCTTGCCGAAAAATAGTGAAATCCTCAACAAAGCCGCTTGACTCGAGGTGAAACTGTTATAAGATGGCGCGCCGAAAACTCTAGGAGGCCACCCCCAAATGGCAAGAAAAATAGGCGTACTCTGTTGTTCCCTCGTCTTCCTTGTAACTCTGACGGTTGCAAGGGCGCATGCTCAAAGAGCTCCCATCTTCACCACCGTTGACTTTGCCGGCGCTGTCGAGACCGATGTTAACGATATCAACCGGAATGGTGTAATGGTCGGACACCAGTGCAGCGACAATCTCTGCGACGACCCCAATACTCCGGGAACCGCTCACGCCTGGGTAAATGTTAATGGGACCTTCCGGAACGTGCGAATACCTGGATCCAGCCAATCGCGTGCGTACGGCATCAATGACAAGAACCAGATCGTCGGATGGGCGATTCTCAGCGACGGGTTGACTCACGGGTTCATGTTCGACAAGGGCAACGTCACTACGCTCGATCCGCCGGGATCGACTCTCACCAATGCCTGGAGCATCAACAACGCAGGCATCATCGTTGGCACGTTTGTTGATGTGTCAGGCGTGTTCAGAGGATTTATTCTGCGCAACGGTCAGTACAAGGTTTTCGACGCACCGAACGGCGCGTTGCTGACCGAAATCACCGCGATCAACAATCACAACCAGATGGGCGGAATCTACTTTGACTCCGCCGGCGTACAGCACGGCTTTACTCTCGTCGGACAAACGTTCACGGATGTTAGCTTTCCGCGACAAGGAGTTATCGTAACCGCGGTCGATAGAATCAATGATAGCGGCGATCTGGTTGGACTCTGGGGCACCGATACTGCTGGGCCTTTCCAGGGTTACCTCCGTGTCGGCACGCAGTACACCCCGGTCAATTTCCCGGGATCAAGCGAAACCCGTTGCCGTGGTATTAACAACGCGGGCGTTATTACGGGACGCTACACGGGAAGCGACGGCAACATCCACGGGATGACGGTTACGCCGTAAACTGAGAATTCTGATTCATGATCAGGCCGGGCTGGTTAGCCCGGTCTTTTTCTTGCGGAACATGCGGATCTGTCATGGAGTTCTGCAGAGACGAACAATCGGCGCATGCCTGTTCTAACGGCAGGCTGCAACGATTCACTTTGCTGCTGGACCCCGAAATTGCTTTGGCATAATGTCCCTAACGAAAATACCTAGGATCGAGAGATGACCTAACAAAGGAGGTTCCAATGCGTTCGGTAGCGGTTACGCTGATGACTCTGCTTTGCTCAACATTGCTTATGGCTCAGGGTGCGGATACCAAGCTGCGGTCAGAACTCGAGAGTCTGCACGCCAAATGGTTCCGCGCTTTTGACAGCGGTGACGGCACCACCATGGACCAGATGGAGGTGGAAAAACTCGTGCTGATCATGCCTACAGGGCTCATATGGACGAAGCCCAAGCCCAGGGCCGGCGAGAAAGCCCAGAGTAACCCCCAGACCGAGCGGACGCTGAGCGATGTGTCGGTCCATCGCTTCGGTGATATTGCCATCCTTACGGGGATCCTGGCGACGAAGTCACCGAAGGAGAACTCGAAGGATGCAACGACAGTCGTTTTCGTCCAAAGTGCGGGTAAGTGGAAGGTGGCATCGGCACAGTGGACACCCGTTACGGGTCAATGAGTGCTA
>DATBFG010000061.1:0-48107 GCA_036558645.1 Terriglobales bacterium | reverse complement strand
TCCCAGAATGATGTCGACGACAATGCCGTATCCGCCGCCCTTCATCAACTGA
Source organism: Terriglobales bacterium (assembly GCA_036558645.1). Classification (GTDB taxonomy): domain Bacteria; phylum Acidobacteriota; class Terriglobia; order Terriglobales; family Acidobacteriaceae; genus DATBFG01. The sequence continues at coordinate 48,055 of DATBFG010000061.1, read as the reverse complement.
CCTGCGAGCCATCCCGCGATAAGCCCAACGATGATCCAGATCAGAAATCCCATGGGTTTCCTCCTCAAGTTGAATTGACATATTGATCGGCGCGGCAATGCTACGCTCCGTCTTCTGAATCCCTTACTGTCAATCGTGCCAGTGGTGAGTTCGGGATTGGGGTTCCCCGGAGGATGTCGGAACTGACAGGTATTGAGGTCAGATTGTTCTTAGTTGGCGTAACATCCCGATAACCCTCATTGACAGGCCGATAGGCGCTTCTGAGTGAGATCGGCTAATACGAGGGATAGCCCTGGACCTTTCCCTCAAAGCTAGCGATTCAAAGGAAACTCCTGTATCCAGTGAAAACCTCTACTGACGAGTAGGAAGTTGTTGCGGTCCATCAGTTGAAGCTCGATGTGGACCTGATGGTCTTCCATCCGTCCGTCCACGATGAGCAGGTTCTGCACGGGGCGTTGAAAACTCAGGTCCGTTTTCCAGTTCTCGTCAGCACCTTTGGTAAGCACCAGAGTCTTGTCCGCCAGTTTGATAGAGGCGCGGTAATGAGTGAACGAATCGTCCATCAATTGCAGGGTAGCCGCCTGAGGATAATCGAAGATGGCGCGCCGCCAGCGTACGTTGTCAGTGAGAAGTGGCGGACGCGGCTTGCCGTCAATCGACATCTGGGTTACATCCCAGATGCCGTAGAGCGCTGAGTATTGTCTGCCGCCCCCAGAGAGGCTCCAATACTGCCGAACGGTGTGAATGTTCAGAGCCAGAAGCCATAGTCCCAGGGCGATTTGCGCCGCCAGCGCTATCCGGTTGGCGCGATGGGAGCTGAAAAGTTGCGCTCGTAGGCGTGGCGCCGTGGCACGGTCCAGGAACAAGATGGTGATAAGGCGCGGAACGTCTGGGGCGAGCAGAAAACAAGCGAGTAAGATCAGGTGAAACGCAAACAGCTTTACCGGCACGTCGTAGGTCATGTTCAGCATGAAAACCTGGATCATGTCGGTCAAGCAGATCAGAGCACCCAGGGTTGCCGTGCAGGGAACGATTAGCAGCACTCCGGCGATGACTTCCGCGCAACCGGCGAAAATTTCATAAGCCGGAGCAGCGCCGATTGAACTCCAGAGCACGCCCATGGGAGAGAACGTGCCGAAGGGCTGCAGTAACCTGGTCAATGAAGGATAGGACATTTGCAGTGGGACGACCTTGGCCAGGCCGTAGTTGAGCATCTGTCCAGCAAGCGCAAAACGAAAGAAGAGTAGGACCCACTTATTCAGCGCAGCATAGTTTTTCCGCTTGCGGTCAAGAATGGACCAGATGACAGTGGCGAATGCGGCAATGACTAACAGACAGAACGCCACGACCCATCCGAACATGCAATCACCGCTGGCGCTGTTGCCCTCTAACGAGAGGGGTACTGCGACGTGAAAGATACGGCCAGCCGTCCAGACGACCAGTGGACGCAGCGGCCAAAGTGTCCCCGGGTCGGGGATATCACTTCCTTGCGTGGCCGAGAACAGGCTGGTGATGATTTGTGTGGCCGCACAAAACAGTCCCAGGTAGGCCATGTTGAATCGAAAGGCTATGCGAAGGGCCGAGTTCCACTCGGGTATCTGCTCGTGGTGTGGAATTGGCTCACTCTGAAGTTGTGGACGCATGCGTGAGAACTCCGTCGGACTGTCAGCCCCTCAAAACAATGCCAGGAATATCAGCGGTTGCGCCAGAGTATATTACGGGATCGCCGGGGACCTTACATGCAGACCGATACGGCGCTTCCTGCACAAGTTAGATTGTTGCCTGAGAGTTGTACCGAAATATTTCGTAGCGTATTGTCACCTGCCAATGCAATACATTAAAGATGGTTGTTGCAATATCTCGATTTCACTCATTGATCGAGGGTGGGCCAAGACCCCTGTTTGGGGTCTTGAGTCAAATCGCCTGATTTCAACATCTCTGAACGTGTAGCGGATACATGGTTGGCATCCCGATAGCGCTCATTGACCTGCCACGCCGATACTTTAGTTCCCCTGTTTGCCATCCACGGTAGGCTTTCAGTGGGACTATCAAGTTTGACCCTCAGCCCTCTATCTGTTTTCCGCTGGGATTCGTCGAACACGCGAATTAGCGGCCGGCTCATACAAATAGGCCAAAGGCTGGAACCCTGCAACGAAATGGCTATATCCCGCACTATTCCATTGGGAGCGGAAACCGGACTGTTGCTCGCCGGTTTGCACCCGGCATTCCGGTTGCTCTCGGCGATCCGGGGACGCCAGTGGAGCAGCCGGAATTGTTTGGGTGAGGGAATCATGAAAAACTTTATTCTCGATTTAGTGAGTTCAACCCAGGGGCGAGGGCCTTCTTCGACGCGTTTGGTCTATCTTGTGAACGGGCTGGCGGCAGCATTTGGCGCACTCATCATGACAATCGGTGGGATTGAAGCATACTGCATTCGACAACAGGCCGATGCTGTGTACTGGGGCAGTGTGGCCGCGCTGTGGACGGCAACGCTGGGGTTCGGCTCGAAATCCAAGGATCATCAGCAGACGGTAGCGAAGGAGCGTCGCCTGGCGGCGACAGCCCCGCTGGTCGCACCAGCGATGTCGGGCGACTAACGCGGTTCAGGACCCCAGGACGCTGTTCGATCGTGGCGTCGAAGTTACCGCTACGTTAGCACTTCTCGAAAATCCCACAAGGACGGTTGAATCTACCCCAAACATATTTCGGGTCGTAATCAATCTGATGTTTCTTCAGAAACGGCATCCCGTAGGGATGCCTGGACCGAACCCTTAATGTTTCGCGCAGAATACCGATAACCTCTCATTAAGGGGAGGGAACTACAGCGGCAACCAGGTCCCCACCCGCTTCGCCAGTGCTCGCTCATATATAAGAGGAGCGGTCGCCATGTCGTCGAGGGCCAACCCGAGATTGCAGGCGATGGTTCGTTCTTGGGAGGATTGCCGGCCGGGCTTCGTACCACTGATCAACTCACCAAGATCGGCATGAATTGGCGGGATATTTTGGAAGTATCCAATATCCCGGTAGTGCTCCAATTGCGGGACATCATCGGTACAAAATTTATCGACCTCTCGCAATGCGTCGGGATGCCAGTACGAATCGAAGTCTACCAAAGAAGCGAACGCGCCTTGCGCGAGCCATCCTGCCTGAATCGTGGCATGAGGTTTACGCAAAATAGGCCCGGTTGTTACAACGATGTCGCAACCGCTCACCGCGTCGCGCGGATTGCTCACCGGCACACCTTCCACTCCAAATTGCGAACTCATTTCATCGGCGTAGCGCTGGCTGCGATCGGGATGCGTGTCGTAAGCTCGAACTTTCTTGATCGGGAAGACAACCATCAACGCTTCGAGATTGCTGCGTCCCTGCACACCGCACCCCAGAATTCCAACCGTCTCCGACTCAGGCCGCGCCAGATGTTTGCCTGCAACCGCAGTCGCAGCGCCTGTACGCTTGGCGGTGATCCACGTGCAGTCCATCAGCGCCATTGGCATACCGGTCTCGTAGTCATTCAGGATGAGAAGGCCAGTGATGTAAGGCAGCCCTAACTTGGTGTTTGCGGGATAGCCTCCTACCCACTTTATTCCAGCCGATTTCAGCGACGGAATAGCGGCTGGCATGGCATGGATGAAGGCATCCGGCATAGTGTGAATGCCGATTTTCGGCGGCATTTCCACTCGACGGCTACCTTTCTCACGAAACATGTTTTCCAGCGCACCGATGATCTCTTCCATGGAGAGGCCGACGGAGTGGACATTTTCTCGCGAGAGGTAAAGGAACTTCTTGCCAAGATCTGAGTTCAAAGAGATTCTCCGGGAACGGCAGTCCAGCATAGCGCAAGAGTGACGATTGTGCGGCGGTGTTCAAGGATCACTGACGGGAACGATGCGAACAGGAGTATTGTGATGGGAGACGAATCGGTTTCCACGGGACGCAGGCGTCGACGTGCACATGATGCGCTGGTTGCAGAGAATCGCACGGATAGTCGGACTGCTGGCGACATGCGGAATGTCGCTTGGACCCAGTTACGCTCAGACACCGGCCATTCCTTCCAACTTCAAAGCCGACACGGCGTTTGCAAGATACATACACTCTCTGGCTTTGTCGTCGACTGAGCCAGCAGCAGGAAAGTACCCTGTCGCTGACCGAGTCCTGAAACAGCTCGTAATGCGACTGCCGGCAGGATCGAAGAAGGTCGCCTGGGAGTTACGCGTCGCGAACTGCGCGGGAAACATGCTGTCGTCGCCGGATGGGACGATCTTTGTCGACGAAGAGATAGCGGGAATGCTCGGAGATGATCGTGGGCTTTGGGCAGCGGCGCTAGCGCACGAGATCGTGCATATTGTCCGGCGGGATTGGGCGCGACGCTACTTGTTCGAAGAGTCATTGCGCGAGGCTGCGGCCGGGCAGATTGTCCTTGGCGCCGGCGGCGGAACTTCATGGATGGACTCACGCGCATCGAGCCATACACTGAAGGCGTTCTCGCAAGAATTGGAGTTGGCGGCGGACGCTGAGGGAATTGTGATGATGGCGCGGGCCGGATTTCATCCTGCCTTCATGCCCGCCCTGTTCGAGATAATGCGAGGGCGCAGCCTTCATCTCGACTCGGCATTGTGGGACTCGGCGCATCCGGAGTGGGAGGAGCGCCAGGAAAAACTGCGTCCGCATTTTGTGGCTGCGTGGGCGGAGTTCGACCGGCACTGGCCTGTCGCCGTGGATTCGCCGGGCGGGAATCCGCCGGTGCTGGCTTCGGCGGGAACACCTTCACTGCAAAGTATGCAGGATGGCGCATTGCGAGTGGTGGTCCCACTCCACTGCGAGAATCTTTACGGCTCTCTGGAGGTCGTGCTGCAGTTGAAAGCGGCGGATAATTCGTCCCGCGAAGAAAGGCAATATACCGGGTGTACCTCAAATCGGACTGTACTGGAATTTCTTGTTCTTCCGCCCGGCCATTCGAGTCGCGAAGTGTTGATTTCCGTTCTAGATGCGAGCGGATATTTTCTAACCGGCACGGTGGCTTCAACGACAGTCCATTGAAGATAGCTGCAGATAGATGTTTTGTCATTCCCGTTGACTCGCATTTAACAGTAGGCGCATAATCGCGAAATACTTCCCTTCGGCCCTTACCGTTTCTTCCCTCAGTTTTAGTCCGCTAACACATTCAGACCGTACGAGGGAGATACTCCATGAGTAAGAAACCTATCTTTGGTGCCTTCAATCAAGGCACAAAACCCACAATCGCCTGCTTCAATCAAGCTACTGTCGATCTGCAAGTTGACTTGGACAAGCTTATCTCTGCCATGCAGAAGTATGTCGATGACTTTGTTGCGCCAGTCTGGGGAACGCCCGCCAAACTAGAAAAGACCAATGGCTTCCTGCCCGGACAGTGGGCCGTGATCTTTCTGGATGACGCTGACCAAGCCGATACGCTGGCTTACCATGACCTAACGCCCGATGGTTTGCCGGTCTCGAAGGTCTTCGTTCGAACAACCCTGGATGACAATCAATTGGTCAGTGTTTCGGCATCGCATGAATTGGTCGAGATGCTGGTGGATCCCGCCATCAACATGATGACGACCGGTCCTGACCCGAAAATCATGTATGCGTATGAGAGTGCCGATCCGGTGGAAGAGCTCAGCTTCCCGGTAAACGGAATTCAGATGAGCGACTTCGTATTTCCGTCGTACTTCGAGAATTTCCATCAGCCGGGATCGGTTCAGTTTGACCATATGGATACGGTGAACCATCCATTTGAGATATTGTCTGGCGGATACCAGATCATTTTTAAGAGTGGTAGATGGAAGCAGATCTTCGGCTCGGAGCAGAAAGAGAAAGCCTTTGCTCGTGAGAGACGTGATCAACATCGGAGTGAACAACGTCCCCTGGCGCAAGAGGGGCGTTTGAAGCGTTCACACGGACGCCACGCAAGTGCTGCCTGATATCCTGCCGGCCATGTAAAAGCCCCGCTTTGCCGCGGGGCTTGTTTATTGACATGCTGGTTGGGAGGCTCAACCCGTGAGGTGAACGATCTCTTAAGGCGTGACACCCAGCTGCCAGAAGAGAAACGAGTAGATATCCACCTGTTCTTCGATCTGCTTAGTGATTGGCTTGCCCGCGCCGTGACCGGCCTTGGTTTCAATGCGGAGCAGAATCGGGCGCTCCCGGCTCTGGCCGTTGGCGGCCTTAGCTTGCATCAGGGCAGTCATCTTCTTGGAGTGCATGGGATCGACACGAGTATCCGTGTCCGCAGTCATAAATAAGATGGAGGGATACTCCGTGCCTTCCTTCACATGATGGTATGGCGAGTACGCGTAGAGCCAATTGAACTGCTTGGGATCTTCGGCCGAGCCGTACTCGGGGATCCAGAGTTTAGCAATCTGGAAGTTCTGATAGCGCAGCATGTCGAGCAAAGGAACCTGGCAGACGACCGCACGGTAGAGATCTGGGCGCTGGGTAAAAGCAGCCCCCATCAATAAGCCACCGTTCGATCCGCCCTGAATAGCGAGGTGGGCTTTGTCGGTAATCTTGTCGCTTATTAAGAATTCTGCAGCCGCGATGAAGTCGTCGAATACGTTCTGTTTCTTATCCAGCATGCCTGCGCGATGCCACTCTTCGCCCAGTTCTCCACCGCCGCGGAGATTGGCAACTGCGAAGACGCCTCCGTGTTCCAGCCAGACGTATCGCGAAGCGACGAAACTTGGTGTAAGGCTTATGTTGAATCCGCCGTATCCGGTGAGCAACGTTGGATTCTTGCCGTTGATTTCGATCCCTTTTTTGTGGAAGAGAAACATGGGGACCTTGGTTCCATCTTTCGAGGTGTACCAGACCTGCCTGGCTTCGAATTTCGAGGGATCGATGCTGGCAGAAATCTTGTCCCACAGTTCGGTCTTGCGGTTCGATAGATCGTAGTTGTAGACAGACGGAGGAACCGTGAACGAATTGAAGCCGTAGAAGACCTCATTCCGATCCCACTGTCCGCCGATTCCAGTAACGGAACCAATAGACGGTAAAGCAACCTGAGTTGGTGAGTGGCCATTGAGTTCGGCGACTTTGAGGTCTGAAGTGGCATTCACTTCATACTGCAGGAAGAGCTTTCCACCGAGCACGCTGGCATTCTTTAGAACCCCGTCGCCTTGGGGAATGAGTTCCTGCCATTTTTCGCGGCGCGGGCTATCGGCATCCACAGAGAAGACACGAAAACGAGGAGCGTCTTCATTGGTCAGGATATAAAGGTTGTTGCGGAAGACCTCGGCGCTGTAGAGAAATTCTTTGCCTTGTGTGATCTGAACTGGAGGGGTTCCCGCCTTCAGATCCTGCAAGTACAGTTCGCTCTTGGCCCAACCCTCAAAGACAGTCACGACAAGCCAGCGATCATCGTCGTCGGCGAGTTGAACCGAAGGAATGTGTTGCGCAGTATGGGACTTGTTCACGCTTGGAGGATCAAAGGTGAGCGGATCGCGAGCGGGATCCGAGCCCAGCGCGTGATAGAAGATCTTGACGTGGTAGACTTCTTCTCCCGCTGGAACATCGCCCTTCTTTGGATGACGGCTGTAGTAGAAACCGGAATTGTCCTTCTTCCAGGCAACGCTGGCGAAGCGAGTGCGGTCAATGGAATCGGGCAAGAGCTTGCCGGTGGCCGAGTCGATGACATGGAGTGTGCTTTCTTCTGAGCCGCTTTGAGACGTTCCGTAAGAAACATACCTGCCATCGTAAGAGGGAAACCACCAATCGAGAGCTACTGTGCCATCGCTCGACATCTGATTGACGTCGACGAGTGTGCGATCTTTTCCATGAAGGGAGTCACGAACGAAGAGAACCGGCTGATTCTGAGCACCTTCACGGCGAGTGTAGAAATAATATTTTCCCGCGATTTGTGGTGTACCAATTGTTCCAATCGAGAAGAGTTGCGTGAGGCGTTGGTGAATCTGGTCACGTCCAGGCAACGGATCGAGAATGCTGCGAGTGTATGCGAGCTCTTGTTGTACATATTTCTGCGTATCGGGGGTCGATGCGTCTTCCAGCCAGCGGTAAGGGTCCTTGATCGTGTGCCCCTGAATGTTGTCTTCGACGGTATCGACTTTGACGCGCGGCGGAGCGGTGGACGTCGATGGTGAATTCGTGGAAGAGTTGTCGGCGGCCCAAACTGTGACAGTCAACAAGAGCAGGGCAGCGAAAAGCACAAGCAAACGCAAACCTCCTTGCATACGCACCTCGAATCATGTGTGAGAAAACGAGCTTAATAGGTTAACAAAACGAGAGGTGCAGCAGAGGACGAGACGTTCGACGTGAGCCGAAAGCTGTGCCGGCCCCGTAATAAAACGCAAGCACTGCGTGGGTTTTCACAACCCACTGCAGATGATATGATGAATAGTAGCGGTGCCTCCCGGTGCCGCACCACACTCCTCAGTAGCTCAATGGCAGAGCATCCGGCTGTTAACCGGAGGGTTGTAGGTTCGAGTCCTACCTGAGGAGCCATATTTTCAGTGGCTTACAGCGGCGCAAATCAGTCGCAAATCAGTTCACTGGTCGCAGAGCCAGTGCCGCCACCAGCGAGCCGGCTTTCTCCATCTCATCGGTCACCACCGATCCGTAGATGTTCATGGTGGTTCGGATATCCGAATGGCGCATGAGCTTCTGTTGGACGGCAATGGGAGTTCCGACTGCATCCAGCCACGAACGGTACGTATGCCTGAATGCATGGGTGCCGAGCTGACCAATTCCAGACTCGACCCCGGCCCTTTGTAACTCCCTCCAGTAGCCGGTGTAGCTGTAGGGGAGCCGCCCGAGTTTCAGCGGGCTTGCGAAAATCCAGTCCTCATCGGACTGGAACTCCGAAGCCTGTTTCAAAGTTCGCAAGATTGCGAGGAGTTCCGAAACAAGAGTCATCAGTTTCCGAGATCCATCGGTTTTCACATCGTCTACCATCTGATTAACGATTCCGCGCTCAACGTTAAGCTTGCTGTTGCGCCAATCAACATCGCCCCACTTGAGCGCCAACAGTTCACTGACTCGAAGGCCGAGACAAACAGAAACAAGGGCCATGGTTTTGAACGGCTCCCTTAAGTCTGCCGCGAGCTTGTGGAACTGATCAACGTTCAAACTGCGGGGTTTTCGAGTTCGTTTCGAAGTTCCCCTCACAGTGACCAAGGCAATGGGATTAGGTTGTACTGGGACAGCGCCGCTCCACATGGCGTAATCCCACAAAATATGCAGCAAACCCCGAATATGTCCCCGCGTCTTGGGAGCCAATTCTAAGCTCGAGAGCCACAGCTCCACGGGACGCGGCTGCAAATTCGTGATCGGCTGTTCACCCCACCGCGGCAAGACGTACTTCTTGAACCACAGCTTATACACTCGGCTCGTGCTGGATCGGGTTGGCATTTTCTCGGCTTGGTATTGCTCCACGAGTATCCTTACGCTGGTGATGTCAGTCTGAGGCTCGAACCTCAACTCTTGTCTAAGGGCATCAGCTTTCTTCAAAGCCTGTTCCCGCGAAAAGTCATTGAGATTTCCAATCTTGCGGGATCTTCGCGTCCCATCCTTACCGAACCACAGAAAATTCCACGATCCGAAGCGCTTGTTGCGAACGACACTTCCATTTGAGATCCGTGCTCTCTTCAAGAGGGCCTCCTTTCACGGAGCACGGTCAGCGGCACAGATGCTAACACAGGAGATGAAAGCAATGCATTATCCAGATCCTGCCTTCGAAATCTCCAAATCCGTCGCTTAGTACCGGACAAAGCATAAGCTTGCATTTTTCCTTGACGCACCCAAAGCAACAGCGAACGAGGCTTTACCTTCAGATATGTTGCGGCTTCTGAGGCTGTCAGCCAGTTTATTTCTGTTTCGGAACTCATTACCCACCCTTATTCGACCGTACAAAGACAAGGATGCTAGCTGTCCATTTCCAACTGCCTTTAAGGTAAATGGGCGAAAATTCGTTGTCTGAAGGGATTTTGTGCCCGACGCGTATTGAAAGTGTTTTTAAATCAACAAGAAGGTAGCGTGGAATGTAGCCAAAAGAATTTTCGAAATTTCGTCGCTATCCATCGTACGACTTGGCACATCGAATCTTGAATCGGGTTTGGTAACCGACTTTTCTGATGAAAGGTATTGGGTCGCCCGGCGCCTTGAATTGCGCACGGAGTATAGAACGAATTTCTTGGATCCGCTTCTCGACATTCCTCCAGCTCTGACCCGGGCTCTTGGGCTCCGCAATGTTGCCGCCCGCCAAAGCTAGCTGCTTCAAAGCCTCCCAAGCCTTACTAGGCACTTCGTTTCGACGGTCGGCGAAACCAAATTCACCGTAGTTTCGAGTTTCAAAGGTTCCACTGTACGAAATTTGGACTCGTTCCTCGCTTAAGAACGTAATTTCAACCGATTCCCAGCTCTTCAGAACCACGGGTCGAGCGCCAGAGGATGAGGCCGACGCCGGCAACGGTGATAATTGTCGCCGATTTAGGTGTTCGGCCTCCTTTGCGTCAATCTCTAGTCTGCGTTTCCATGCATCTTTGAGCCGTTGCATCTCAAAACGGAAAGCGCGGAACTGGCGTTCAGTTGCACCTCGCAATCCCTCCGTACGGCGATTAACCGTTTCGAATTCATGGATAACACCGTCAGTTCGCGCCGATAAGAACGGTAGAATCGCTGTTCCAAAAGTCATTCTGGCGAATTCGCCAGTTTTGCTAAAGCCTTGCGCCTGTAAAACATCACAGTATATCTGATACATCCGTGAGACTTGCTCTTCAGCCATGCGTACTCTTAGGTCTAGGCGCAGAGCCACTTCTGCCCTGCCGTTCACGTTGTGCCGATACGAATGAAGGATGCGACGATCTTCTGCCTCAATTTCCTTTGTGAATTTGAGAGCCAGTTGTTGGTACTTAAGGGAAGCGAGCCTTTGATCAAAAACAGACCACCGTGGCAATGGATGCAATTCTGGCGTGTTCATGTCCTTGTATCCTCCACAATTGACTACCATGTCGACGGTTGGTTTGACCTTACCATGACGAAATCATAGACAGCCACTTTCCCCGGCTCGGTCCGGCGCGGAGGGCTTCGCTGTCTCTGCCAAACTATTTCCCATCTTTATTCGTTTATTCTTTTCTGGACTTAGCAAAACCGTGGGACTGGCATCCGCCTACGGCGATCAATCGAATCGATCTTGTCCAAAAACCTCGTCGTGACAATTCTAGTGGTTGGTGTGTGCCCGTTGCGGGAACGCAGGGATGGGAACGGCAATAGGTGTGTTACCATCAAGCGAATTTTCTCCGCACGATCAAGGTCCTGGATGTCATTCATTATATCTCGCCATTTCAATAGTATACGGACTGGGACGGCCGAAAACTGTTCGCCGTCGCCGAATTTTCGCCCTGTGGGGTATGCGCACGGGACAGATTGTGACGGTTCGGCTTGACGAGTTGAGACCTCATCCCAGCTACGCTCGGCACCACGTCACAGTTCCAGCGTCTCAGATGTCAGTTCTTGAGGCACTTGGCGATCTCGCGTTCCGAGAACCAATCGTTATCACGAAAGACCGCGTGGTCATTGACGGCTATGCAAGGTGGCAATTGGCGCGACAACAGGGCAGGACGACAATTGTCTGCATCGAGTATGACCTAACCGAAGAGGAGTCTATCCAGTGGCTGGTTCAGAGTCGCAGACCAAATAAGGGGCAGAACGCCTACACGCGGATCATTCTCGCCCTGGATAGTGAGCCATACCTCCAGGAAAGAGCACGACAAAATTTGCGAACGGGGACCAGCCGCAAGGGTTCGTCAAATTTGACGAAGATTCAGCGTATAGATGTGAGGTCAGAAGTGGCAGCTATCGCCGGCGTGGCGGATGGCAGTGTGACGAAAGTTAAGCAACTGCGGAAGACAGCGGTGCCGGCGGTAGAGCAAGCCGTTCGCGATGGAGAAATTAGCATTCACCGAGCATGGCTGTGGAGCTATGAAGTTCCGGAACGTCAGCTTGAATATCTGCGACTGCACCGACTTGAGAGCGAAATCAAGAAAAAAGCGAAGATTCTGGTCACCCAGCATCAGACAAAACTTGATAAATCCTCGCTCGATCCCCGCTTTTTCACAATGCCAGAGTTGGTCGAGTTCGTGGACTCATTCTCAGAAAGCTTTGCCAAAAACTCGAGTGCGTTTGGGGCGCCCCTTATCGCCACTCTCAATATTGATGGTCAAGGGATTTTCATAACTCGCGATCTGGTTGAGCCAAAAGGAAAAGAATGGCTCGGAGAAGTGTGAGTACATCCGATTAAGGATCTTCGGTTTGCTAGACAGCAGCTTCAGGAACATCCGGGTACACACCGCTGAACACTCGTCCGAAAATTCAAGGAATTTCAAGGTGAGTTGTCTCGCAATCAATGCCGGTATGGGATCCTGTACCAGGCTCCCTCTCATTTCTTCCATCGAATCGATGTGGGAACAATGGCGGCTAGATTGCCGGCAAAGCTATTCTTTCATCCGACTACCGTTTAGCAGATGCGGCAAAACGACGGATTAAAATGCCAAGCTCAGTCCCCCTAAAACTAAGAGAGTTCCTGAAGCAGACAATTCCGGATTGGGATCACGAGGGCACACCACCAAACATTCGCGAAAACCTGTGGAAGGTCATCCGTTGCGGCACTCCGGCACTGGGGGGCGAAGTCTTTGCCTCTTCAACCGAAACGAAAATCGTATATCACACTTGTAAATCGAAATTCTGCCCTTCCTGCGGAGCCCGGGCTGCAGCCATATGGCAACAAGAGTTGGAAACCATCATTCCACAGATCCCATATCGCGAAATCAATTTCACAATGCCGCCAGTGTTTTGGCCCATGTTCAAGCAAAATCGACATCTACTGAATGATTTGCCTGCTGTCGCAGCCGGAGCAATTGAGCATTGGGCAAGAGCGAGGCACCATGCTCGTATTGTTTTGATGGTTGTTCCGCAGACCTATGGGGGGTTCCTGAACTTCTACCCACATCTGCATACTCTAGTCTCCGCGGGCGGGTTGCATGAATCCAGCACTCGTTGGATTTACGAGTTGGGCTTCGGCAAGAAAGAACACAAGCGCGAGTTGATGCTTACTTGGCGGTTTGCGCTGCTAGCGTACATTGCTGTGGCGATCCAAGCCAAGGCTGTTGAGTCTGACGTAAGCGCGGATGACCTAGTGCGAGCCCTTGAAATCGAGAGGCAGCGGGCATGGAACATCTGGGTCAGCCCAAGGGTATCCAAAAGAATCATCATAGATCATATCGGTCGTTACATTCGAAAACCACCCATCGCGCAATACCGTCTCTCTAGACTCAACGAAGAACAAGTGCAATACCTTGCCAAGGACACAAGACGTCGATGTCTCACGCCGGTCACGTTTACCAATAAGGAGTTCCTCGCCCTCCTCATGCCTCACATTGTCGATCGATATTGCAACTCGATGCGTTATTTCGGACTGCTCGCGCCGCAGTCGAAAAGGCTACTTTCGGTAGTATTCCATTTGCTCAACCAGCAGCAACAACCAAAGCCACGCACACTGAGTTACGCCGAGTTGCTGAATGAAACGTTTGGGATAAATCCTTTCATCGGAAGGGACGGCGCCGTTCTTCGAAGAGTCGGAAGAATTAAGGCAAACGTCGCTACCTAATCAAGCAGGACCCGACGAGAGTTTTTCCAGACCTATCGAACGCCTGGTGATTGTTTACTTCAATTGACTTCTTCGATAGCCATCAACAAATAAAGATTCGTAGTTGATTGTTATTTTTCCTATATATGAACCTGAGGTTGCGGTGGAGAAGTTGCGAGCGGCATAACTTCCGGCTGCTACATAGTAGGTATCCCCGCGAACAAGCGAAGCGACAGCGCAGGATCCGGAGAAATCAGAGCAGGCATTAGTCCAGTCCGAACCATTGCCGCCGGCGCCAGCGCATATCGAACGCCTGGTGATTGTTTACTTCAATTGACTTCTTCGATAGCCATCAACAAATAAAGATTCGTAGTTGATTGTTATTTTTCCTATATATCAAGTTTGCTACGGCTCGCCGCCAACCTTCGCAGTGAAATCAGGATTATGGTATCGCCACCGCTGGCCCCATTTTGGCTCCGGATCATCCCGACGTTGCTCAACGAGAGTCCATCCTGGCCACAACTTGGTCTCCAAGAGCAAGGCAAAAATCTCGACGATCGTTCTCCATACTGCATCGAAGAGATATTCTGCACCCTCCGGCATGTAGTATTCCTTGAACTGTTTGCGATCGCCTCGTTGATGTTCAACCCAGGTATTACGGAACCTCGACAAACCATTCTGCCAGTCGTCCCGAACTGCCACGAGGAAATTATCAATTCCCGGACGCAGTCGAGGATGCGCGCCATAAAGTGTCTTAATTCCTTTGTCAAATTCCTTAAAATTATCAAAGAGAAATCCGATCTCGAAACCCGCAAGCACAGCGGCATCTTGAAACAGCGATTTGTATGATTTCCATAACTTTCGCGCCAGATCCTCGAAAAGCTGATACGTATCCATGATAGGAATCTGCCTTACGCCAGCTTTTACCTTGCGAATCTCCTCCAACTCCATTCGCGCAGGCATCAGCCCGTCGTTCAGAATAGTCATGATGGCATCTTTGACTTGTGTCCGCAGCGGTTCATAGATGATCCCGGCATCGACCAGCGTCCTAAGTTCGAGCATATCCTTCACGAACTGTTCCGACCCATCAATATCGGCAAACTTCCGCATCTTCCAATTCCGAGGATGACAAACCGGTTGCCGTTCTGTGTGATATACCACCATATAAAACCTGCTACTCTGATTCTAACTTATCACCGCGTCATTTTTACCGCCGCCCCAAGCGCTTCCTGCGAGGTTTTTACAAAAGGTGCGTAGTGTAACTCAGTCGTCCGCTGCGACGAATGACCGAGGAGAATCGAAAACGGTATGGAGCGGCACGCCGCGAGACAGGAGATCCACCGCAAACGTGTTTCTAAACCGATGCGAGTGCCCGTCCTCAATTCCTGGAATGAGTAAGCGCCGTCGTTCAGCGTTCCCTCTCCCGGCAGGAAGTAGGATCGAGGCTTATTAATTTTGCGGGATTCACGTGAAGCCATCGGCTTGAAACACAAAACGCGAAAATGTTCGGATGTATCGAAGTGTTTTGTCGCCGTCGATGGCGCATAATCTCACTTCCCGCGAAGGAAGCACAGATCATCCTCCGCTACCGCGCGAGAGAGTGGAATTCGAAACCCTCGGTACAGGTTTTAGCCCGTACAACGGTTTAGCAATTGTTATCATTAATATAACGTCACGCGAGGTCTATATTTTGCAGTCGTTCGGGGTTGCGCAGACTTACTTAACGTGACCTCATTCGGCAGTTTCTGGACACTATTGCTTGCTCCGCCGCGCGGTCAGAACTTCCAGTTCAACTCGCCGTATCCCAATTGTCCGTTTTCACCATTCGGATAAATCTTCGCGATCACGGTTCGTCCAGAGGCAACTCCATAGTAGCCCGTTACCGATAAGTGAGGATTGATCACATAATCCACACTCCAGTCATAGAGGTTAGACAAACTCTGACTGCCGTGGCTCGGGCGGCCGGTAAAGCCGAAGATCTTCTCTTGTTGGAAGGCTCCACCGCCGGAGTACCACAGGTCGTGTTCGTTGCTCAAACGTAAAAAATGCATGTCGGAGCGAAGTGTCCATTTCGGATGCGGGCGCAAAATCAATTCTCCAAATGCATCCTGGTTGTTCATCAGGTTGAAGAACGGAAATCGGGCATAGATACGTGGTGTGGGCAGCACCTGGAAAAAGGTTCCGTGAACCGAATCATTAGGATTATCGTCACCAGTGCTGTAGGAATATCCACCACGAATCCACGGCTTTAATTTCATCTTCGGCTGAAAACCTGCTTCGACGGCGCACCAGCTCGATGTTCCAGAACGCCCCAGTTTCCGAATTGACCTGCCCCCCAGAGCACTACATCCACTTTTCCTGTTCCTGCCGGAAAGGTCTGAATGTAATGTCCGCCAATACTTGTGAGACGGATATTGTGCTGATCGGCGGCGATGGCAGCTGCCGGACGATTGTCCACCTTGGGGGCTCGTCGTCCGTCGTGGTAGCTCAAGGCGAATACGCGGAATTCTCCCGGCGATGTCTTGCCGACACCGTGGGTCGCGGCGCCGTAGAGAATGTCTGTGTCCATGTCATCCCAGCCATTGGCTAGAAACACGCCTTCAGTAGCGCGTCCACCGAGAATGGTGATGTTGGTTGATCCTTGACGCACGTATTGCGCACCATCGAAGCTGCGGCCTACGTGGGAAAAGACAAACGTGCCTACGAGACGATGCGCAATCCTGTCGCGCTTCAGGGCAGCGAGAGTTGGATCGGCTGGTGTTGTTTCGCTGCCATCGACAACTTCGAAGCGGCCGAAACGCAAGCTACTCTTCTTATCCCCAAAGAAGCCTTTCCAGCGCAGGAAACCTTGTTTCAAAAAAAGTCCCGCTGCGGCTCGCGACTCATCGTTCACGACATAGTATGTCGCGCCAAGACCGAGTTGCCCCTGCGGTGGCGGCGCCACTGAGTTATCCGGCAGACCTAACAGAAGTGGATTTTCAAATTCCACCTGCCAATCCAAGGACGTGAGTTCTTGGCTCAGACTCAGCCGCAGAGTCGAAGCGTAATACATGTATGTCGGATCGGCGGCCTGAGTGTCGAACCAGTCCCAAATTTCCGGGCGCACACGGAGGCTCCCCGAAAACCGGATCCTCCCAAGTGTGATCGGCTTAAAAGATGAAGACGGGGCAGGTGCCGCAGCAGCTTCAGGCGCAGACGATTGCGCGTGCAAGCAAGTCACGCACACTGCCATGAATACGGTCAACAGAAGCAGACGGACATTCTTAATCTTCATGGTGGGCCTCGATTTGTCGACCGTGTCTAGCGACCTAGTCTGCGGAAACTTCCCCCATATCCAGTGAAGGTGTGAACTCGCGACTATCCTTATCGGTGGACTTCAGGAACATCTTGGGAGGGCAGAACAAATCAAACATTGGAAGAGGCAGCAGAGTGTTTACTAACGCCATAATCACCATCATGGAGAAGATTGCTGTGTTGAAGAGTTTTAGATCGAGTCCGATGTTCAGCACAATCAGGCAAATGAGCCCGCGCATGTTCAGCAGCGAGCCGAGCCCGGCGGCTTCCCTGAAGGGCATTCCTGCGGCCCAGGCAGCAAGAGCGGAGGCAACTACCTTGCCCAGGATTCCGATGATGATGATCACGCCGCAGACTATCCACATCTGCGCCCCCTTAATGGTGAGCACATTTGTGCGCAAACCACTGAACGCCAGATAGAGTGGTAGCAACAAGGAGAGCGTGATGACTTCCAGGCGACTGGTGACGTAAGCGATGAACCGGTTGCCTTTCGGCATGGTTGCGCCCACGAGGAACGCTCCGAAAAGTGGATGCAGACCAAGGTATCCCGCGACTACCGCGACCATCGCAATGAGAATCATCATGATGGCCATTGGCTTCTCGCCCAGAATTCCCTTCTGCTCAAACATGCGCTCGAATCGCTCCAGAAGGGGCTTGACCACGGTAAACATCAGGACGAACAGAAGCACAATTCCGGCGAATGTCAAAAAGAGTGTGATCTTACTTTGTGCCTTCACAAGAACGACAATGTAGGCCAGCATGCACCAGGTCACAATGCCAGCGATACATGAGCAGGCCACGGCCACGGTTCCTAGCTGTGTACCAAGAATATCTCGCTCGAGAAGCAACTTTGCCAGCATCGGGAAGGCGGTGATCGTCATTCCCGCGCCGAGCAGGAGCGCAAAATTCATAAAACTCGAACCTTCAGGGGCGTAAAGCGGATGAATGTAAGTAGCCAGTGCGAAGGCCAATGCGACCGGAACGACAATGCTGGCGATGCTCGCGGCTATCGTAGGTCCCTTCTTGCTCGAAAGGCTCGACGGGCTAATGCCTAAGCCCGCCAAGAACATGAAGAGGACTACTCCCAATTGGCCCAGTGCATTGAGAAGATCAAAAGTATTTGGTGGGAATAAATAGTGAGCTGTTTGTGGCAGCACCCAGCCTAACAGCGATGGTCCGAGCAGTATGCCTGCGAACATTTCCCCGTTTACCCTAGGCTGTTTGATCTTTAGAAATACGTCCCCCACCAAGCGCGAAACGATCAGAACGACTGTGATCTGCAACATCAGCAGGACTAGATTCATAGTCCCCCCTGTTTTCGTATCAAGACTGATGCTTTGAAGCGATCAGCACTCCTATGTTCGCAACGCAAAACGGCACCAGGTACGTTACTGCGCCCTTTACCCAGACTGTCGTCGTTGCTTGCCCCAACAAAACCTGGTCGAGGTGATTGATGGCGAACAGGATCGATCCCACGATCAGGGACGTCCGAACAGTCTTTTTCAAATACGGGGGATAGCTAACGACGCGTCCGATTTCGGACCAGCGGGACCACGTGGGAGGCACCGTTCTCGGTGCAGGCTCTTGCTTCTCGAAAGGCGCCCCCTCAGTCCAGTTCATCAGTGGATCTCCGACAAACTGTGACTAGACGGCGGTCTGCTGCTTTGCTGGATGCATGCCCTTTATGGTCAACAGCTCACGCATCTTCAGCACGACCTCGTACTGCTGGACTTCCTCCCCATAGATTCGTCCAGCGAACATGTCAATGACCTGTCCCCGATGAGTCTGATGGGCGTATTTCAAGAACGGCAGTGGGTACTCCCAGAAGCAGTCCAGCATGGTCTGAATAATCCCTTGTCCCTTGTCAACGTAGGTTTCGTATTCGAGGAAGGGATCATGTGGATTCGCTGCTTTTCCGCTGAAGTAATCGTGAATGGCGCATGCCGCAAATTCGGATTCCTTCGTGGCGAATAGCAAGCCAAGCGAAAAGATGGGATCGATAAACCGGTGTGAGTCACCTACGCATAGAAATCCATCGCCAACAAACTTCGGAATCCAGTACGAGTAGTTCGAGATGCCACGTGTTTCCTCGACAAACTCGATGTTCTGAACTCGTTTTGTGAGTTCCGGATTGAGGCTCAACATCTCCCGCTTGAGAAAATCCAGCTTGGATTCCTTGCACGAAGTGAAGTAGTCAGACGGAGTCACCACGCCGATACTGACCGCTTCTTTGTCCAGAGGAATGAACCAGGCCCAGTGATTCTTCTTTTGGTAGAAGATCAGTGTGTTGTCTTTTTCCGGTCCTTCATCGCGAATGGCGCCTTTCACCTGGGAGAAGATCGCCACTTGCTTGTCGTAATTGCCACGATCCTTGGGACCGATCACGCCGCGGTTAGCGAGGAACGTTCCTTGGCCTGAAGCGTCCACAACCACCCGCGCCTTTATGTCAACTTCAGTGCCTTCCTTGGAGCGACAGCGCACACCGGTCACTTTTTTCGCTTCAAGCAGGGGAGTGACGGCCTCGCCGTCGAACAGGTCGATGCCACGTGATAACGCTGTGTCCATGAGTAGCTTGTCGAAATCACTGCGGCGCGCCTGCCAGGTTGTGACGGCAGTCAGTTCGCCGTTAATCCGGGCCATGACTGGGATGTAGAAAGAGTTTCTTCCACCCGTGCCCCAGACCTTTGTGCCTATCTTGATTGGATATTCGAAGCCGTCCAGCGCATGCTCCATATCGATCTTGCGGAGCTGGCCACCGGTCTCACCAGTGAAGGATTCACCGATGTGATAGCGAGGGAATCTTTCTTTTTCGACAATCAGGGACTGGATTCCGTAGAACTTCTTCAGGAACATGGCCGTGCAGGTGCCTGCAGGCCCTCCCCCAATAATCAGAACATCTTGCTGCTTAGAAGTAGCCTCCATTTCTCCCCCTGAGCAAAATCATCACGCAGACAGAACTTGCTGCCGGAGGCGGGGAACGACCACGTCTTCGCGCTCACGAGGCCAGATCCATGGGCACAAAACCATACGGGCACTACCCGCATGTGACTTACATCCCTTTTTTTCCGAAAAAAGCCCCAAGAGGCGGGAGAAAGGCCGCACGTACCCGCCTAGCTGTAACATCCCGATGCAGTCTGAATGCCAATCCCTTCGGACGAGTGCAAAAGCCTGTCCAATAGTGCGTTACGACCACATCGGCGGGGATTGTACCCCAAAAATGAGAAAGATGTTGCGAGAAAATAACAAAAACATGCGGACTGTGAGAATGATGAACCGAATAAGTGCCGAAACCGGTCCCAGTGGGGGCCAAGACCTCTCCTAGGTCAGAAGCAGAACAGCCGT
This sequence comes from Terriglobales bacterium, assembly GCA_036558645.1. Taxonomy (GTDB): domain Bacteria; phylum Acidobacteriota; class Terriglobia; order Terriglobales; family Acidobacteriaceae; genus DATBFG01. The sequence continues at coordinate 27,807 of DATBFG010000061.1, read as the reverse complement.
CGTCGAATCCTCGATTCGATGGTTAGACGAGCGGTGGACCGAGGTCTGGCTGAAGGCTGTATCCAAGTCTCTCGGTATTCGGCTTGGCACCGTTATCTTAATTTTGCGGAAGATAAAGTGGACGCAAGTAAGAAAAGTCCAGAAAAAATTGTTTAGCGAGTGCTACGTCTTGAGTAGAATCCGTGAGACAAAGCCGGAGTTTGTCATGAGTTCTTACAACTCTCAAGAGACCGCTGTTCACTACTTCCTAAGAGGTTTTGAAGCTCAAGGCCAGGGCGATGCGCAAGCAGCGCTCGACTTTTATAACCTCTCCATTGTCGCTTATCCGACTCCTGAAGCTTACACGTTCCGTGGTTGGGCCTTTTCCGTTCTCGGTGACTATGACCGAGCCATGTTTGAATGCTTTCAAGCGATCAAACTGGACCCTGAGTTCGGAAATCCATACAACGACATCGGCTCGTACCTGATTAAGAGCGGGCGATGGGATGAAGCTCTTGACTGGTTCGAAAGGGCTCTCAAAGCGAAACGATACTCTTCCCGCTGGTGTCCATACTTCAATTTAGGACGCGTTTACGAACATAAGTGCGATTGGCAAAAGGCGAAGAAGTACTACGCGCAAGCTCTGGCGATCGATCAATGTTTTACCGCAGCACAGGCAGGTGTGCTTCGAATGCGGGCACGCCTGAACTGATCACGGAATTGTCACTGACTGAACCGGCCTATTAGCAACGGTTGACAAGGACGAGCTTTGACCCAAGCTACAATTCGAAACGAATGTACCTCAAGCTGGGAGGCAGAAAGAAAGGTTGTTGCATGGGGTAAGTGACCCAGAACTTCGCAAGAGATTGCTTGGACCAAGATTACTTCAACTCCAGCACGAATCTGAAAAGCAGAACTGGCCGCGATGGAAGCGGTTAATCCATCGCTTTCAGCAGTGCTCAATTTGCCGGCCTGCGAGAGATAGCCGCGATGATGCGGCGGCCTCTGAGTGAATTGATCCAGTCACAACGAACGAAAAAACAGGCAGGTACGAGCGCGCCTAATCACGATAATTCAAATCTTCCATCGGATTCAGAATCGATTTCGGCGACTCGATATTTACCCAGCACCGCTTCTCGTGAAATAACCCCTTCCAGTTTCCGGAAGTCGGCGCGACTTATCACGGGAACCAGCGGGGACTGGTAGATGTATCTCAACGCCATCTCCAGCGGCAAATCGGGATGCAGGTACGGCAGTCGTTCGGTAGGCAGAGCTGAAGCTAGCGTGTCTTCGCTCTTTCCTTCACCGATCAGGCGCTTCAGGAGGTCTCGGTTAAGGCTGGTCCACCCGCTCGGGTGAAGGCGTACCAGAAACAAATCCCCATCAGAGCCCTGAATGCGATTGTTAGCACGTTTAACAGTCTCTTCTGAATCTAGAATCGGAGCCGCAGGAGTTTGCATGGCATCTTCGACGCGGAGAATCCTCTCCTCCCTTTGTTCTTCCATCGAGGGAAGGTCCAGACCATCCTGGCGGGTCAGGAGGTCGAAAATGGGGGTCGGCTGTAGGTTACGGGAGATGACGTATGCGAAGGTATTGGCAACAATCACGGGGACGATAATCGAGTAATTCCCGCTGACCTCGAGCACCATGAAGACCGAGGTCATGGGCGCGCGAAGGAACCCCGCGAACAACACGCCCATGCCCACCAATGCATAAGTCGCGGTAGATCCGGTGAGATTAGGGTAAAAAATCCGTTCGATCCCGCCGATCGCTCCTCCCAGCATCGCTCCCACGAAAAGGGTGGGGGCAAACATGCCACCCGGAGTCCCGCAGACAAAGGAAAGAGCGGTGGCCACGATTTTTAGAATGGCCAGAAAGGCCAGCATCTTCCAGGGAAACTGGTCATGCATGGCCTGATCCATGTATTCGTAGCCGGCACCCATCACCTGGGGAGCGCCAAGAAATCCGATCATTCCTATGAGGAAGCCTGCCAGGGGAATTTGGATATATTGCGTCCACTGCGGCCAGCTGCGAAGACGCGGACGGAAATATCCGATAGCCTTGGCGAAGAAAGTGGCAGCCAGTCCTCCCACGATGCCCAATACAGCGTAGGCAATCAACTCGCTAGGGCGTACTAGGCCTACCGCTGGGATGCGGAAAAGAGGTTCAGAACCGAGAAACCAGCGTACCACTACCACACTGGAAATGGCGGAGAGAACGACGGAGCCAAGGATTCCTGCGCTCCAACGGCCGATCACCTCCTCAATCACAAAGAGGACTGCAGAGATGGGAGCGTTGAAGGCCGCCGCCAGGCCGGCTGCAGCACCAACAGGAGCCAAGAGGCGTAACCTCTCGCGAGAAAGGTGAAACCTTCGTCCCAAGGCAGAAGCCAGACTGGCACCGATTTGCAGCGAGGGGTCTTCGGGTCCAAGAGATTGCCCGGATCCAATGGCAAGTGCAGCCGTAATGAACTTTCCCATTGCCGTCCGAAACGGGATGTATCCATTATAAATGTACAGGGCAGCCTTGGTCTGATTGACGCCGCTTCCGCGAACCTGTGGAAATGCATACATCACGAGCAATGCGACGAGAATGCCGATAGCTGTCGGAGCCACAAGCAGGCGCCAATCGCCAGCCTGCGGCAGGGACCCAAGAAAGCCGATACGATTCCACTCGATAAAAAGGCGAAAGCACACGACACCAAGTCCTGCGAACACTCCGATGAAGACCGCGAGGACGAGGAAGAAGCGCTCTTCTCGTGAAATGCTCTTGGTGAGTTCTTGGGTCTCGGTCGGCGATTCCGCAGTCAGGGCTATGGAAATTGGAGACCGGTTGCTCATCGTTCGGCTCCAAATCGGGTAGCGGACAGCAACAGAAGGGCACGATCGGTGCGCGCAGGTGGGCCACAATCCAGCTGGGCGTGTTGTTCGATCTGATTGATCAGGTCCATGGCCGCATCAAAGGTCTCAGCGTCAGCATCGGTGAGATGGCTCAGCTTCCCTTTCATTTGCATCCAATTTGCTTGGAGGGCAGTCCACGGCGTGTCTGGAACCCCTTGTTTGTCGGCGAGGCAGACTGAAAGGCGTTTGCTTGCTACGTCAAAAGCTGCGCGCAAACGTCGAATCCGTCCCACTGTACTAAGGCGCCTGTCGTAAGGATCCATCTCCAGTACTAGGGTGATGGTCTCCAATAAATCTCTGTTCTGCTCATTGTGCGGATCGAGAGCCAGGGAACGCCGTAGATAACCTTCAGCTGAGCGATAGTGTCCGAGCTCGAAGGCGGAGTTAGCCGCCCCATCTAACGCTGGCTTTGAGGAGCGATCTTCTTGCAAGACTTTCTTAAAGAGAGCTAGCGCCCGGTCATGCATACCGACCTGAGCCAAGAGTTGAGCCACGTGGGTCTGCAGAATCACATCATCGGGGGGCAACGTTGCAGCCACTGCGATTAATTCGGCCTCTGCCTGGGATTGCGCACCCTGGCGAAGCAAAAAGGCGATCAATTCAAACTCGGCAGTACGCCGATTGTTTTCGGCGTTGGATGGCCAAACACCGTAAATTGCGTTGTGATAGTACTGGATGGCCTTGTCGATCTTACTTTGACGCGCAGCTAGCCTACCCAATGCTAGATTCACGAAGCCATCCTGTGGAGTCCGCTCCCACAGATTGACCAGATAAGCCTCAGCTTCGTTCATGCGGCCGTTGTCGCGCAAGGCGCGGGCCAAGCTCAATTCATAATAGAAATTATCGCGGTCATAGCTGAGGGCCGCCCGAAAATCGCTGATGGCGTTATCGAATTGTCCCTCCTTCTGATCATCTAGGCCTCTAGCATACAGGCGTCGGGCGACTGCCTTCTGCTGGTCGTGATAACGTTTTGTCAGGCGGGTTACACCCGCAAACCCGAGAACGGCAACCAGAGTTAGCGCAGCAAAGATTACCCCTGGTCGATTTCGTAATTCAGCAGCATCTGGAAAAGACACTATTTTGTTGTCCTAACTAGCAATTTTGGTTTCTTGAGAACCGCTTAACCTTTCGCCCTCCTGGTACACCGCAGTCACAAGCCTGTCGGAAGCAAAACTCTAAGAAAGTTATAACGAACACGAACTGAAGAAGAATGCAATGCAAAGCAAACTCGAGATTTACATGCAGCCTAAAACTTCTCTGTTATGGAGAGGAGTTGGCAACGCTCTGCGCAGGTTCGTGTCGCCGGCACACGCAAATGGTCATACGCCGGATATGGCCAATGTCACCTGTTGCGACCGGCCCACACATCAAGTGTTGCCTTTTAAAACAATGTGGATCCTCTTCGGGCATTCAGTCCTTTGTCTAATATGTGGGCAAGCTGAAGTGGTCCCCGAGGTCCCGGCCAATCGCGAAATCCGCTATCCACCCGATTCTCAGCAGGTTCATGATTGCGTTTCGCACCGCCATAGAGAACCACGATTTCGGAGCGAAAGTGTCGGCAAATTTCAGGGCAGATCGTTGCTTCTGCCGAACGAACGCATCAAGCTGCCCCTGGTATCGAGGAAACGCCACCTCATGATCACCATTGGCGCGCCACAGCTCACCTGCCAAAATGAAGGCCCCAGCCATCGCAATTGCGGAACCTTGCCCTGCGAGTAGCGAAACACAGAATGCCGCATCGCCAACGAGAGCGACACGACCTCGGCTCCATGATCTCTCGAAGGTTCCCATCTCTATTTGGCTCACGCGATCGAAGTACAACTCATTGACTGAATCGAGTGCGTCCAGAATCTGCGGGCACTCCCAGCCGCTTCTCCCAAATCGGTTCCGCAAAGAGTCTTTTTGCGCAGCAGTGTTATCAGGTATGGCCGGTGATGGGTCTGCATAGATGAACAAGAACATCGTGCGGTCGCCGCGCAGGGAAAACCTCCCGACCTGCTGTCCTACTTCCGTGTGCATTAGGTAGACCAATTCATCTCGCGGACGATATCTCGGAACTTCAAAGGCGGCAACTTTATAACCGAGGTACTGCTCAAACTGTCGCTCCGGCCCGAAAGCAATCTCGCGAACCCGAGAGTGGAGCCCGTCGGCTCCAATCACCGCATCGAACTCGCGTGTGGTGCCCGAATCGAAACGCACCTGAACGCAGTTCGGGCAGTGCTCGATATCAGCAATGCTGTCATTGAAAACTGTCTCGACGTTACCATCGATCTTCCGATAGATTAGTGCCGCGAGTTCCCCGCGTGGGATGCTAATGTATCGTCCCTTTGCAATTCGGGCAATCGAGTCGACTGAGAACCCAGCGATGCGCTTGCCATCGCGTCTCACGACTCGGACATCGCGCACCATATAACCCTCACGTCGGATATCCGGCAAGAGCCCCATTCGCTCAGCGACGTCGAAACCCACGCCCCAAAAATCGATGATGTATCCACCCATGCGAAGCGTCGGCGCGCGCTCCACGATAGTTGCTTTCAGGCCGAATTGGTGTAACCAATACGCCAGTGTCGGACCCGCGATACCGGCACCTGAAATCAAAACCCTCATTACTGTTTGTCCTACTTTCGGCACACCACCTTCATCGAGCAACTAATTAGCTAACCGACCGCTCTACTCTGCGAGTGGAAGGTTATGACTCAGAAGCTCGAGGAGATCAGGCACTACACTCGACGCCCCTGGAAGGACTTTCGTGAAACGTAGGGCACATCTTCCTAGGCTGGTTCTTGCTACCCATAGTTTTTTCTGAAGACGGCAGCCAGAATGATCATCAGGGCCATCAGTCGGATTACATAGATCCATGGGCTAGCTTCGTTTGGATGGGCAAAAAATAAGTGCGCCACCCGAATCCCACCCTCGGTGAGGAAGTACACTACAAAGGCGAGAAATACGGTGTCATGGGTTTTCTTCCAAAATTTCAGGAAAAACATCCCCGCAGTCAGGGAAGCAGTCGCGATCACCCCGAGCAGGAAGGCCTCGATCATCGTCAATCACTCTCCCATATCAGACCGTAAATCAGAAGAATCATCGCAACCGATGCAGTTGCGAGGCGATAGCGGTAGAGGTCTACCTCCGGCACAAGAACGAGATCCACAAAGATTAAAGAATTCGATACCGTGAGACCAGCGAAACAAAGCCCGCTCCAGAGCAGGAGTTTCCTTTTTCCGCGTACATATCCCCGAAGTAGTAACACCGCGCACATCAGACTCGTGAGTGCTTCAAGCAGGTAGACGATTGCAGCCATGCTATGGGCGCTCCTTCGTCAAACGGAATGCGCGAGCGAAGTCCCGAAGGGAAGAGGGCGGTTTGGAATGAATCATGGTAGAAATACGCACAAGGTCGTGTCGATAGGTTGCGTCTACCGCTGTCATAAGCTGATCTTGTTCGGGGGAAGCTGATTCGTAACGATACCCTTCCGGCGGACCATGGACAACGGCAATGAGGCCACGCCGAGCCAAATTCTGTAGAAGACTACGAACTGCATCATTGGGCACGTAAAGACGCTGAGTGAGATTCTCGACTGTCCAAGGCTGTGGACGGCTGTTCCAAATGAGCAACAGTGCCTCAAGATGAGGGACAGTCTCAATTTGCTCGAAGATAAATTGGTACACCTCGGAGTCGAACGTCAACGCTTGCCGTACTCTCCTTTTGTATTTGCGGATCCTCTTACACTCGACAAGGCATGCAGCTCTACTGGTCCCGACCCCACCTCCGATCACCTGCTGCTTCGCTCGTTGATCTCATACTCAATGGACCCTTTCTGCAAGCTGGGGACTGAGTCCGTAACAATACTGGCCCTCATTTTCGTCCCAGGCTCGCATGACTAAGCCATCGGCCACCAGCACGTCTAGCCAGAAACACCTTGGACACAACACACCATCCTCCGCGAACCATCCTTCACAGCAGGCCTTGGTCTCCGTCCAGAGCTCTGCCTGCATCATTCGCTTTCTTATCGGCGCTACGAATGAGGGCGGCAATCCGGTAAACTTGGCAAGGCGGCCTGTATCCGAACCGCAAATCGGCGCCGACAGGAGCACCAAGGCGGTGTTGTAAAAGCCGGGTTGTTGTTGGATCGAGATGTCCAGATCCAGCTCCAACAAGAGTGCCTTCACTGCTTCAGCATTGACGAGTTTGCCGACTAGTCGCCGGTTCGATGAGCCGTTTGGACGTTCCTTTCTGCTATCCCGGTCGCGTCGCGGGGTGGTTCGAAAATGCTTCCTTTGCACTATTGGCATCCTCCGCCTAATGGGTGGCTCCATGGAACGCTTCGGTCGGAGTCCAACCAGATGCTCTCGCCTCATAGATGTGGACATCGCGTTGAGGGAACGGGATCGTTATTCCCTCCTGGCGAAACCGGGCGAAAATACGTTTGCGCAGTTCGTGCTGCACCAAATATTGGTCGACGAAGCTCGCAACGCGACAGATCAAGGTGAAGTTCAGCGAGGAATCTCCGAACCCAGGGATAAAACGAACAAAGGGTGGGGGGGTGGCCACCAAGCCTTCAATCTGTCCCGAGGCGTTCGTCACCTCCTCCACCAAAATTCGTTCGACCTGATCCGGGTCGCTCTGATAGCTCACTCCCACGGAAATCAGCAGGGACATCTGTGGCTCGGGTAGGGAGTAATTGGTGACGATCGTAGAAGCCAGCTTAGCATTGGGAACCACCACAACATTATTTGGCAGGGTGCGAATCCGCGCGGAACGCCAACCCTGTTCGATGACAAAGCCTTCTTCTCCGCTTTCAAGCCTGATGTAGTCTCCCACGCGAACCGGGTTATCGAGCCGAAGGTAGACACCGGCAAAGAAATTTGACAACGTGTCTTGCAGAGCGAGGGCGACTGCTACGCTGCCAAGGCCCAAAGTCGTCCAAACCGCTGTCAACGATATGCCGAGGTTATCCAACAGAATCATTACCGCAAAAACGGCAAACACGACATGGCTCACAAAGCGGATTGGCTCACGCAAGGATTCGCGCTCCACACGGCGGTTCAGCCATGAGTTCAGGAACAATTGCAGGACTCTCGACACGTAGTAGAGAAGTAGCGCGATGACACAAATGGTCACGATCCGGTTTGCCACATGAACTAACTTGACAGGAAGGGGAAACAGATTCAGAGAGGCTGCAATGATGGCTAGAACGAGGACGGGCTTAATGGCCTGGTTTAGGATCGCGATCAATTCGTCATCAACTTGCGATTTCGTCTGTCTGGAAAGGCGCCGCAGTTGCCCGATCACAAGTACACGGAAGAGCCAAGCCCCTAATACCATTGCAACGATTTCGAACATGTATCCTATCCCGGGATGCGCGGGGAAAAGCCTTCTCCATTGTTCCAACATGATCAGCACGATTCACCTCCCTTACGAATCGTCCGACGTCGGTGTTGCGGACGTGCAAGCACATAGACGACGATGCCTGCCCCGACAACCGTCCAGAAAAGTCCGGCACGAGCATCGGGAGAAGTAACCTCCAGTCTCCCGAGGGGAACAAACAGACCCACACGAAACACGACAAGCGACGAAACCAATCCCAGGATGGCGCCGCTTAGTCCCCATAATCTGGCGATAACGCCCACAGCCGGGACAAACAAGATCAGGAACAAAAGTGGATGACGCCAGGTTTGCCCAAGTAGGGCCGCGGTCAGGGAAAGCCAGATGCAAATCACCGCTCCGGTTAATGTGTCGAGCATAGATCTGAGAAACCGTCGGGAGATGGGCATCTGTGGCATGATTATTACTTTGCGCATAAGGAACTCTCACGTGTTGGCGACACCTGTCCGAATGTCATCTTGCAACTCCGCAACAATCGATCTGCCGATCAATAAATGTCCAAAGTCCTTTAAACGGATTGATCCACGTTTTCGTGACACTTGACCGGGTGGCTATTCGCCGCTGTCCATAACGCCGGAAGATTCGACCAGCGACGCTAATCACGGCTTTCTTTGATAAACTCCGAATCGATGTAAATCGACATCTGGCTGACCCGTTTGGCATCCACAAGGCTAAGCTTCCACCTCTTTCGCAAAATGGTGACCGAAGGAGTACCGCGAATCGTTCCCCTCACATCTACTGTGTCGCCCGGCGTGGCGGCCAAATGAGCTCCTTCTACCGCAGTCAATATCTTCGAGCCTTTCGATCCGGCGAGGAAAAATATCCTTTGTGTCGGTCCCGGCTTTAACAAAACATGTGTTAAATAAACGAGTTCTCCTATTTTCGCTTTATTGTTACCGGCGAACAGAGGACTAACTTGCATCGGATAATTTGCTACCGTCGGCGAGCTTTTTTCGAGATAGGAAATATTCGTTGGTTGCCTCCATGCAGATACAAGCAAACAAATTATTGTTGCGATGATCAAGCTGGCTAATATCAACACCACGGCATACCACAACAGAGTTCTTCGCGGTTTCTGCTGGTGAAGATACAGCGTTTCGGGTTTGATGACGGAAGGCATAACCCTACTTCTCTTCCCTGTTCTATTCGGGCTGCTGAAGAACGTACCGGCCTACCTACCTATACCCTCTTTACAACCACCCGTTGGTTACAGGGTGCAGTCAGGTGCTCGGGATTCAAGCAGCGAGCACAAAGAACTGGTTCAGCGGATGATGGATGGGCAGCTTCTGGAATAGAGAGAAGCCTGCTTCCTCGGCCAAAGATCGGGCGCCTTCCTCGCCGATGACCGTGCCCAGTCCTTCCCCGTTGTGCGCCAGAGACACCGTCATGCAGTGGAGGGGACTAATCGCCTGAAAGGTCCGACCAATCGGATTGCGGTTCTGATCTGGCTTAGCGGAAGCATTAGGTTCGGACCAGATGTATCTACCGTCTGGCGCCAGAGCCTCCCGGATAGCGCGGAGAGTCGCACGAGGATCGACCATATCGTGGATGCAATCAAAGCTGCAAACCAAGTCATATCCATTGCGGGGAAGCCGATCGGCAGGGGCTTGGATGAACTGCACATTAGTCAAATGATTCGCTGCCGCAAGTTTCCTGGCACGCTTGAGACTGGGGCCGTGGTAGTCGATGCCCAGAACTTTCGATTTGGGAAATGCTTTCGCCAAGGCCACACTTGATTGGCCGCCCCCACAGCCAACATCGGCGATGTTCGCGCCTTGTTCGAGCTTCTTTGTCAAGCCAGGCACGGCAGCCACCCATTCGCTGGCCAAAAGATTACGGTAGCTCGGCCCGAAGAAACGTTCGATGGCTCTAGGAATCTCCTCGCCGATTTCTGCGTAAGGAATCCCACCACCATGACGAAACGCTTCGACAATTCGAGGGACGTTCCAAAGGGAAGGCGTTGTAAACTCGAAGCCGCCACCAACAAACATAGAGCTGTCCTCGTTAGCAAGAACGAGTGCTTGCTCCTCGTTCATCCGGTACGCGTGGGACGAAGAGTCGTAGTCAATGTACTCTGCGGCAGTCATTGCTCGAAGCCATTCGCGCACGTAGCGCTCGTTAAGTCTAGTTCTTGTGGCTAGATCTGCGCTCGTTATTGGTCGGCAGTCGGCCATTGCTTTGAATAAGTGCAGCCGATCTCCGATGTACCCAAGTGCCATTATGAAAGCACCGCCCATGTCGTCTATAACCCGCAGGGCCAATTCGTGAACTTTCTGTTCGTTCATTGCTCTTACTCCAATAATTACGTTGTGTGAAACCGGTTCCTTTTTGTGCTCTACAGGTCCGCGCCGAATCCTCCCTGCCCTTGTGATTCGATGGCGCCTGCCCGACGACTATGCAGCTTCTCTTACAGCGTCTTCTTCCGCGTACACTATGGAAATGGAAACCCGGTCCCCCACCATCCACCCTTGCCTGTTCGGCACTCGCACTTCGGCCCAGAGCGGTACGGCGCCCTCGATCCCAAATGTCACTTGTTCGCCATCGATCCATGGCCGGGAAACATCTGTAACCGCGCCAGACAGGACGATTTCTTTTTTCTTTTGGTTCATAACACGCCTCGAAACTCAAAAAGAATTTTGGAAGCGCGAACTCACCGTTGCGCCATCCATCCACCGCTCTGTATTGTCTCTAGGCGAATGCAATAAGTCCTGAATGCCAGGACAACTATCCCGTGCGCAGCAAAGACAATCCATCGAGAAACCATTGCTTCCTTCAACGTTTAATTTCTGTAAGTATCAGGATCCTGTGCGGCTATTCTCCTGAAACTCGACTGATGCCCCGGTCTTGCCATCATAAAAGCGAAACTCGCAACGGTCTGGCGCACTGTGTCCAAACCAAATCTGGCGCTCGGATCCCCGACCACTGACATCGCCGGTCACCATCAATGCCCGAGCTAAGTCCTGTTGCGGCTGGTATTCACCCTTTGCGACATTGCTATTGACTACCAGGGTCCATCGCTTCTTGTCCGGAATGATGTACACACTGAACGCCCCGACAGGAATGGAAGAATCCTCGATTCGTAGAGGCGTCTGGCTGAATAGGAGTATTGGACGATCCGTTTGCGGCCACATCTGACCCATCTTTAACTTCGATGAATCACTATCGTCTAGTTGATATCGAAGGCTGACTTGCTTGCCATCTTCCAAGGTGCAGACAGCCGATTTTGTTTGTGGCTCTGCGGCGCTCGCCATCGGAACAGAAATCGCCACGAAAAGAATGCCAATCAGCATTTCAGAGCTTTTCATTTCTTTGAATCTCCGAAGAAGTGATGTCATACTCTCTACGTTGCCTCGTCTCTCGTGGCAGTAGTCAGCTGACTTATGTGCGCAGGCCACGAATCGGACACTCCAAGCGCCGCAATGCGCTGCTCTCTTACACTTACATCTGTCTCAACGAAGGATGTATCCTTCAGCATTTCATTGCACCACCGGTGGATGTTGTTCACCCCGACGTTACGGCGCATCCTTCGCATCCTCCGCCGCACATCTCCTTCGTCCGGGTCGAGAGCATCGTGAAGCGCCGTCGCTATGCTAAGCGTATGTCGCGGGTTCACTAGGTAAGCCCCGGTACGTAGCTGGACAGCGGCTCCGGCGAATTCGCTGAGGATTAGGATTCCACTCTCGTCAACTCGTGAAGCGCAGAACTCTTTTGCGACCAAGTTCATTCCGTCTTTTAGAGGCGTGACCAGAGCAATGTCTGCCGCGCGGTAATGCGCGACCAGCTCTTCCCGTGAAAGATGGCCATATTGGTAGCGGATGGGAATCCACGATGGCGTGCCAAACTCTTGATTAATAGCTTCAACCAGACTCTCGATCTGGTTCTTCAATCGTTGGTAACAGGAGATCTCCTCACGACTAGGTACGACAATTTGAATTAAGCCAATCTCTTCGCGCAGTCCGGGATAGTGGGTCAGAACATCCCGGAATGCCTCCAATCTTTCAGGAATACCTTTGGTGTAGTCCAGTCGGTCGACACCCAGTATGAGCCGTCGGACATTCGCGGAACTCCGGATGTGCTCGGCTTCCGCCGCAACTTGGGGCTGCATGGCGAGGTGCGCAAATTCGTCGAAGTCAACCCCGATTGGACAATGGCGTACAACGGTCCGGAATTGTTCTTTAAGAACCAATATTCCTGATGGCGTGCTTCTGATTCGGGCTTGAGGGAAATATGTGCGTACACACGCAAGGAAATTTTTGCATGCTTGGGCCGTTTGGAATCCAACTATACCGAACGATAGCAGTGAATCGAGAATTTCTAATTTCCAGGGAAGGTTCGCAAGAACGTCGGGCGGCGGGAAAGGTATGTGAAGGAAAAATGCCAACTGTTCGCGAAAGAAGTGAGTGCGAAGCAGCTTTCCCTGCAACATCAGGTGATAGTCGTGTACCCAGACAAAGTCCTCCGGCGAGGCCTCCTTGCATATTGACTCCGCATATCGGGCATTCACCTCGAGGTAACGTTTCCAGTAGGCGGGTTGCAGACTGGCAGTCGGAGGCAGGTCGTGAAACAGGGGCCAGATGATCTCATTGCAGAACCCGCAATAGAAGTCACGCCGATCTGCCTCTGACAGGAATACTGGGACAAGTTCGCAGTTGAGTGCCACACTGGAGGCGACAATGTCCCGAACATTTGGGTCGTAATCAGCGCCGGCCCAACCAATCCATCGCACAGGCTGTTTTCGAGCCACTGCGCGCAGAGCCGTGGCGAGCCCGCCCGCGCTCATATCGAGTTGGCAGCCCTGCTGGTTATTTCTAAATGTCAGAGGAAGGCGATTCGAAACCATCAGAAGTTTTCTCATCCCGCACCTCCAGACAGAATTTGTGCGTAAATCATGTCTGGCCTTCGCAAGCGTTGATCCAATCCTTCAGGAAGAGGACCAGTTCATTGGGCGGCTTGAGCCATACTTGAGCAGCAGAAAAGCGATATCTTTGGGTGACGACTATGCTGAGTCCTCTTCCGCTCAGGGCTCGAAATGCATCTTCATCTGTAATGTCATCGCCAAGATAGGCTACAGGTACGTGCTCGCCTACCTCAGACAGAATCGTTTGAACGGCATCGCCCTTGTTGCGCCCCCGAAGGCGAAGCTCGATGCCTCCATCAAAGGCTTCGAGCCTCAGTTCGGGGTTGCGTGTGGCGGGGGACAAAATGCGGTAGGCCGTCGCCTTCACCTCTTCAAGCTTGCTGGTGGGCAGCCATCGCCAGTGCACAGCGATGGCACACGGTTTGATCTCTGTTACTTGCCGCAGGCCGAGAGAGTCAAACTCGACGACTGCCCGTTCGAGGCAGTCAAGAATTTCACGCCCAATTTCTGGCACTTCATAACGTCCGTCTGGATGCAGCCGTTCCAGCCCATGCGAACCCCAGACTTCCAGAGGAGGATTGATCCCAATTAACCTGGGTACATCTAGCGCCGGCCTTCCGCTAATTAGCACGACCCGTGTGCCGGTGGTCTTGTTAATTTGTTCTAACAACTGAGGCACACCCGGATATGGAAGGGCATTTACACGATCCGGCGCGAAGGGCGCCAAAGTGCCGTCATAGTCGAGGAGCAGCAGGCGCTGCTGTGCGTTCGCCAATTGCATCGCAAAAGAGGAAGGCATGATCCAGCAGGCAGGTCGTGACTTCCGCTCCGACATGTCTGGCGTACCGACCCGTTTGAACTGCGGCAGATCTAAAGGAAGCCGGAAATGGTTCACATTCGACCTCCAAACCTTAACCGCTTCATCTTCGCGGCCAAAATGTGAGGTGCACAAGGTAAGCTGGGCATTGGTATTTTTCGCGATTCCACTTCTACGGTAGCCCACTGAGTCGTCTATGGACATCCAGCCGAGGGGCTATTCGTGATCAAAAATCGGGTGATGATTGAGTACAGTAGGAGCGGTAGGACGTAAGTACAAGACAGCGCAGCTCTTGGTGATCAGGAAATGATTTTCTTTCGAACTGCGTAAAGGACAATGTCTGCGGCGCTGTGCAAATCAAGTTTTTGCATGATGTGTGTGCGATGGGTCTCGACGGTAGCAGTACTGAGATTCAGGGCGGTGGCGACTTCCTTATTGGACCTCCCTTCGGCGAGGAGTTGAAGTACCTCCTTCTCCCGATCTGTCAGCAGATCGTAGCTGTCCTCGAGTCCACGCTGCTGCAGCTGTCGCATATAGTCCTCAAGAAGTGTATTCGCAATAGTGGGACTAAAAAACGACTTGCCCTTGGCCACAGCCTCGACAGCACGATAGAGATCAACATCCGCGGAGTCCTTTAGCAAATAACCCTTTGCCCCGGCGGCGAGAGCCCGTCTGAGGTAACCCTCGTCAGAGTGCATACTCAGGATGATCACACCAGTCTCAGGCCTGTGCTTAACAATCTGTGTTGTGGCTTGGACACCGTTCAAGTTCGGCATCCCTATATCCATGATGACGACGTCGGGAGCTAGTTGCTCGGCTGTTCGTACCGCTTCCCGTCCATCATTTGCTTCGCCAACTACTTCAAAATTTCCGTGCTGCTCAAGCTGCAAACGCAGGCCCCTTCTCACAATGCCGTGATCGTCGGCAATGACGATGCGTAGCTTCCTCATGCGGACACCCCGATGGGAATTTCTGCTTCGATTGTTGTGCCCTTGTTGCGTAGAGAGCTGATGGTTACCTCGCCTCGCAAAGCGTGGACTCGTTCCTCCATCCCAATCAATCCTAACCCCCGCCTTGCCCGAATTCCCGATTCGAATCCTACACCGTCATCTTTCACCGAGACGTGGACACGATCGTCACGTCCATCCACCGAAACCAGAACATTTCTTGCTTTCGCGTGCCGGGCACAGTTGGTAAGCGCCTCCTGCACCACGCGATAAATACACGTCCGCTGGGCGTCCGACAATTCCTGCAGAGCACCGCTGACTTTGACTATGGCCGGTACGCCGGTATGACGCGAAAACTCCCGGCCCTGCCACTCCAATGCTGGTTCAAGACCCAGGTCGTCCAACATCGACGGCCGCAAGCCCATGGCCAGATCACGAATGGCCTTCATCGCATCCGAGTTCACCCGTTTGGCTTCTTCTAAACGCTCAGAAAACATCGTTAGATCAGATCCCTTAAGTGCTTCAAGATTGCCCAATTGCATCTGCAATGCCGTTAACATCTGACCAACCTCGTCGTGGAGTTCTCGCGAAAGGGACTTCCGTTCGACTTCCTGTGCTTGCACAAGACTGTGCGAGAGCCGGCGAAGGTCGTTTTCGGCCTGCTCGATCTGTTTGCGCTGCTCCTCACGCTGAGTTTCAAGCTGGGAGACACGATAAGTAGTGACCAGTGCTACCACGATGCCGAGTCCCAGGGCAAAACTCATGATCCGGTTGAGAAAGTCATGCAGCACGCGCTGACTTTCCCGGTTGTGCTCGCGTTCACGCTCGAGGTTTTCTTGGTTCAGCTTCGCCATTTCGTGAGCCAAGTCTACGACGGCTTGCCGGTGAGGGAATACCCCGTGACGTAGGAAATACCAACTCTGGGCAGCCTTCTCCTGTGGGGTCCAATTAAAAATTGGATCAAGCGAATCCCAATAACTTTGGACCTCAGATTGAAGACGCGGCAAGCTCGGGCTCTTGGCGTCACCGAGTTGCTGCGGCAATTCATCGAGGCGCTGTTGGAGGGAGCTGCGAATTTCAAGCAGTTGCTGCCGGTGTTGCGGTGCATTCTGCGGTGAGGGATCTAGCAGATAATCGCGCACTAGTATTCCCGCCAGGTACATATCAGTCGCTATATCACGTCGCGCCGCCTCCGACTGCAGATATGCATCCTGAGTAGTCTCCATCTCGTCGTAGATCGCTCGTGCGCGCCGAATGGCGCCAACGCCCAATATTGCGATCAGCATAACTAATGTACCGAATCCCAAAACCAGTGGAAGCAGCAAAGAGCGCGATTTCATAAGTATTCCTTTGCCTAGACGGTCTCAGCAGGGATCTCCGCTTTTCAACACGATCTGCGTTCGCCTCGCCCGAGGCAGATGAAGCGTTGACCAGCATTTCATATCTAGCGGCTGCTCTCGAATTCTAGTGCAATCGGAAACGTCCTTCTTGAAACTCTTAGAACACAATGACTCTAATGTAGGCTGCACAAGAATTGTGGACAACCCCTCGGGACGATCCTGAGTCCAAGCCTCGACCAAATTTCCGGTTCCACTAATAAAACCTGAACGATAACGCTTAATTGGCGAAAGAAGCGTCTGGTGAGCGGCGTCGTGAGATCCACACCCGCGGTTGTAGACATTTCTTGGGTAGGTCGCGGCGCTCCGAGCGAAATTTATCGAACAACTCACCCGCATTGATTTCCAATCAAGGGTTGAAAGAAGGAGGTTATGAATGACGAGAACGCCGCATCTTTATCATTTGTTACAGGACACTATGCGCCGTGCATACCGCATTGCTCCACTGGTTTGTAGTTTCTTGCTGTTATCCACCCTGGTCGCGTCGTCATCGGCACAGACATTCACATCGCTGCATTCGTTTGGCAGGCCGCCGGGAGCAACTGCTCCGGTCGGCGAACTCATACAGGATGAGCAAGGAAACATGTATGGAACTACAACTAACGGCGGTTCATCGTTTCGGTGTGGCAATTCGCCTGGCCCAAGTGGCTGTGGAACGATATTTGAGTTTGACGTAAACGGAAACGAAATTGTGCTTCACAGCTTCGATGAAAGTCATGGAGCTCTCCCCACTGGCAGATTGGCAAGAGACAAGTCAGGCAATTTGTATGGCACAACCTTCGACGGTGGGCCCTCTAATATGGGCATAGTGTTTAAGTTCGATACAACAAACCGAAAATTTCGAGTGCTGCATGCATTCACTGGAGACGACGGAGCCCGTCCATCGGGGCCGGTGATCCGCGATGGAAGCGGAAATCTTTATGGAGCGACGTCCGAAGGCGGCGCGAACAACCAGGGAACGATTTTTCGAGTTGATGCAGCGGGAAACGAGACCGTCCTTTACAGCTTCGCTGGCGTACCAGATGGCCGCAGCCCCAACGCTCCGCTATCAGCGGATGCGGACGGAGTTCTGTATGGAACCACCCTTCAAGGCGGTGATGCCGACGGGGGGACAGTCTTCAAGCTGGATCCAAACGGAGTCGAGACCGTTTTGTACAGCTTTAAAGGATTCCCTTCTGACGGGGCGGGACCGCAGACAGGCTTGACGCGAGGCAAAGATGGCAACTTGTACGGGACCGCAGTTAGCGGTGGCCCTTCAGGTTGGGGCATCGTCTTTATGCTTGACGACCAAAATAATGAGCATATCCTCCACAGCTTCGCCGGCAGAGAGGATGGAGGCTCTCCTGGTGGTGTGCTTGTTGAGGATGCATTCGGCAACTTCTATGGAAAAGCCGCGCGCGAATCAGTCCGCAGGTTTGGCAATATATTCATGGTTGACGCCACCGGAAGATTTCGAGTTATCCATCACTTCACCGGGCCGGACGGCGAAGGTCCTGCCGGCGGTGTGATCCTGGATTCTCAACGAAATTTGTTCGCCATGACAACGCGAGGAGGCGCAGAGAATTTCGGCACTATCTTTCAAATCCACCTTGATTAGTCCGCGGTGCGAGTTTTTTCTGGAACTGGCTATTCCTTTGCGCAGACTGCCTTTCACTACCATAATGCAGGGAGCCATACCCGTTCCGTCCGCTGGACTGAACTCAGAATTATTACACTGTCGGATAAAGGGGACCATCGTGACCCAACGAAAGCTGATCCCCAGAGGGGGCAATACTTGCAACCACCGTTCCGATCCAAGCAGGAAGTCATCATCGACGCGCATTTGGAGGCGGTGTGGTCGTTCAGCATGGATCTCACAAAAATACCTGAGTTCCATCCACGAGTGGTCAAGGTTGATCTTCTTTCTGGCAAGACCTTCCGCGAACAAGGCGCGTCATATCAATGTCATCTTTCGGGCGGCAAGCACACCTGCGTTGAGAGGGACATCGAAATTATTCCCCTGCAGAAGATTGTGACCGTGTTGCCGGAGGACACATTCGGTATCAGCAAGATTCTCACGGACTACAGGGTAGAAACGAGGTTTCAAGCGCTTGCCTATCGGTCAACCAAAGTGGAAATTAGCCACTATTTACTCGACGACAACTCTGAAGGCCAAGCTCCTCAACTTAATCGTAAAAGGCAAAATCGCTCGGGATACCCAGGCAACACTGAATGCTGCCAAAGCAACAATAGAGGCTGCTTGTCATGGAAATGAAGGTTTATGAGACAGTTCGGTTAATGAATTCCCGCGGGAAACGCTTCCATCTCCGAAACGTTGGGGGAGTGAAGCAGTAAACGACGATGACCCACTCGTTCAAAGTCTTTGAATGGTGACGGTCAAAAGAAAAGGAGCGGTCCCAGCCAGTATCTCCTGCTTTTCAGCACGATCTGCATTCGCTTCGCTTGACCTGAGCAGATGAACTGTTGACAAGCATTGCGTATGCAGCGGCTGCTCTCGAATTCTGTTGCAATCGGAAACTGATCAGACGATCATTTAAGGTAATGGCGACGAATACCCGATTCGCGGTTGCACTTTTAGTCGGTTTTGCCGTTTTCGTCATCTTCGCCTCGCCATTGACGATCGGTCCACCTGCACCACTGCAAAAACAAAAGCGATTGCCACTCCTGGTGCTTCTGGCTATTGCTTTAAGTGCCTGGGTCTTGCAACTGGTTCGTGACATATCCGTGCTCGCTTTTTGCACCAGCATTCCGGTTGAGCAAAGATCTACTTCCGAACGGCTCTCGCTTGTTTGTACCCGCCTCTGCTAACAGTCCTGTCTCCACACCGAGAGATTGTCCGTGTTGCCATGTCTACTTAACAGTTTGACAGCTGGCTACAAGACAGGTGAGTCAAAGCTAACTAAATGGAGACTTGATCATGCAATCCGCAGCAGTATCTATACTCGCAAAGAAGATTCGTTACAGCGAGCAAATGGCCTACAACTGGTTATGGCAAAGTGCGCCCTGTTTTTGGACTGGTCGTGTTGACCTGCAATTCCATGATGTGCCACTAAGTTCGCTTAAGCCGTCGGAGTGTTGGATCGACCGGGCCATGGTGGCAACGCACCTGCACACCCTGCGAAACAGGCGCGCCCTCGCTCCACTGGTGGCTTGTAATGATGGCTCTGGCTCTTGGTACATCCACGATGGGAATCATCGCTACTATGCACTGCACGAATTTCTTGCAGGAAATGATGAGACTCATGTACGCGTTGCACGTGTGGTCCCGAGGGCTGGGTTCAGGTTTGTATATCGCTGGTTCGGAACTTATGGAACATATCTTCTGGAGCAGTCTGCACCGCTACTACGAGAAGCGGCCTTTTTAAGGCGAACCTTTGTGCTGGTCGCACATCAAGATGACGAGACCGGATGTGCTGGGCTGCTGCAGCGATTAATCGATCCAATTGTGGTTTTTGCGACAGATGGCGCACCTGCTGACGCTTACTTCTGGAAACGCTTTGATACGCGAGCACATTATGCTGCAGTACGGAGGACCGAAGCGGAGGCCGCCGCGATCAAGCTTAGGACGTCCCGCGTTGAATTTCTGAATGACTATGCGCCCGCAGGATTTCAGTTTCACGATCAGGAACTCTACCGCATGCTTCCAGTTGCATTCAACGCCGTGTGTGGATTAGTGAGCCATTATCGTCCCGATACAATCCTAGTTCCCGCTTACGAGGGTGGACATCCAGACCACGATGCCTGCAGTTTTCTAGGTACGTTGTTACGCAGGCGATTTGGCCTCACCGTGTGGGAGATGCCGCTCTATCATCGCTCGCAAGCGGGCGAATTGAGGTGTCAACAATTCCTGCATAGCAACGGGACTGAACTCCCGGTTATTCTCACGAATACGGAAAACCAGGTCCGGGAGATGATGATTGCCACGTATACCTCCCAAAACGATGTACGCGACTTTGTGTCATCGGATGTTGAACTCTTTCGTCCACAAGTGGAGTACGACTACTCAGCACCGCCACATCCGGGACCCGTCAATTACGAATGTTGGAAATGGCCAATCACAGTGAATGAGGTTTGCCGCGCATTCGAAAACTGCACCCGCATAGTCGAGAATGCGGAACGAAACTGTTACACGCCATACTCCGCCCTAGAACAGGAGCAAAGCAAGGTGTCCGCCGGAGCATAGAAAGAGAGCAAGCAATCATGGTGGATATTCCCGCCCGTAGCCGCGAGAAAACAGCAATGCAGGCGCGCGGTTTTTATCCTGCTCGACGATTACTGCTACCTGTGCAGAAATTCGTTCACACAGAGGTCAGCGGTGGCCTCATTCTGTTCACCGTCACTGTTATTGCCTTGATCTGGGCGAACTCTCGTTGGGCGAGCTCATATGACGCCCTGTGGAATGCTGAGACCTCGTGGCGGGTAGGCTCATTTCTGCTGGCGCACTCGCTACGGGAATGGGTAAACGACGGGTTAATGGCGATTTTCTTCTTTGTGGTTGGCTTAGAACTGAAGCGCGAGATTGTGCGAGGTGAACTCTCCGATTGGCAACGAGCGTCATTGCCAATTGCCGCCGCTGTGGGCGGGATGGTTATTCCTGCCCTCGTCTACATTGCCTTCAACTACGCTGAACCGACGGTTAGGGGTTGGGGCATTCCCATGGCTACAGACATCGCATTTGCGCTCGGCGTTCTGGCCTTGCTCGGTGACCGGATTCCGGCCTCATTGCGGGTGTTCCTCCTCGCTCTCGCCACAGTCGACGATATCGGAGCGATCGTTGTAATTGCCATCTTCTATTCCGGGCACCTGGTCTTCACTGCACTTCTTGCGGCGCTGATTTTGATTGCTGCCATTGCTGCGATGCAACGGCTCGGGGTTCGAAATCTGCTTTGCTACTTGCCAGTTGCTGCATTGTTCTGGTTTGCTGTCCTACTATCCGGCGTGCACGCAACTATTGCTGGTGTCATCCTAGGTTTCGTGACACCAATGAGTCCTTACCTCACCAAGGAAACATTTTCAGCAACTATTCCGGACCCCATTACCAACCATAAGCAAGCGGAGGCTGTGGGAGAGAGAGATCGAAGCGAGGCCCTCCTTGAAGAACTAGAGACACTCACCGCCGCAACGGAAGCGCCGGGTGACAGGTTGATACGACTGATCCACCCGTGGTCGAGTTTTCTGGTTCTCCCGATCTTTGCTTTGGCAAATGCAGGAATCGTCCTGAGTTCCGAAGTGTTTCGGGAGGCACTGGCCGGCCCGATTGGTGTCAGCAGGGGAATCATCTTCGGGCTGGTGGTCGGAAAAGTTGTGGGGATTGTCTCGTTCGCCTTTCTTGCCATTCAGCTCGGCTTGGCCCGTTTAATCGACGGTATCAGCTGGTTGCATGTGCTCGGCGCCGGCGTTCTCGGCGGGATTGGATTCACAGTTTCGTTGTTTATTACCGACCTAGCATTTATTGATCCTGTCGTGAACGCTCGCGCGAAGCTCGGTGTTGTCATCGCCTCCGTTATTTCTGGAGCTGGAGGATATCTCATGCTGCGCTCATTGGGTGTATCCCGTGCACGCCATGACGTCTCACAGATGAACCCGGTTTGAGACCACTGGCTACAGCCCCGATCGGGACAAAACGAAAAAAATCTCAAGAAACACGTTGATGCCAGTGCTCACGAAATGAGGGTTCTTGAGTCGTCTCCGGTGGTAAAAGGTGTGTACACCGTTTCCGCCGAAGACTGCGTTGAGTCTCTACCTATTGAAAGGCACTCGCCTCGTATAGCTACTTTGAGAGATGCTCTTGCCCTTTGCATTCGCTGGTACGTTCATCTTTTCCCCGGGCACGTGTTACACGAATCTAGCTGAAGGCTTATCTCCGCGGATTCTCCCTCCGCAACAGGGTCACCTTTGGGCTGTGCCGACCGTTGCTCCGGCATCTTACCGGCTCTGTTGGAGTCTTCTAGAATAGGACCCTCTCTCTTAACTGGGATCTCTAGCTTGGGTTCCCTCGCGCAAGAACTCTTCAAGAGGATCTTCCACCTCCCTAGTAGGTGTAACGACTCTCAGCTTGCTGCGTGAAGCCGGCGTCATGCCAAATTCGATCAGGAACTTCCGCATGTGGTCGAGCGCAGTGTTCGCAATGCTCAGGTAAGGGTTCTGGATCGGGTAGCCTCGGTCGCTCTTGAAAACCGGGCCAGTCATTTGAATCTTTTTTTCGCATCAGCCCAGTGTGACCAGGACTGGCAATATCCTGCCAGCGCTGCTCTATCGAGGTTTAGACAAGAGTCCGAGGCGGTTGAGCTCCGGAGCGATTCTGTTCCATTCTTCTCGCGCGAGAGTGTCGAGATGATCTGGGCAGTCTGGCATGCCAGCCTGCGGCTGCGGCTCCTGGGTGTTCAACGGCCGTTTTCCCGGATTGCCATGCAGTTTGTGCAACTTCGTCGGTAGAGGTCGTCGTCCCGCCATCAGATTCTCCAAACCTTCCAAGGAATGGGCACTTGAGGTTTCTGCTGTGCTCCGTGCGGTGCCAGGCGTGGCTTCAACCTCACCTCCGATAGCTGCTCCAGATCACTATTCGCCACCATAAGGCGGGTCGGTAACCATTAGTGTGGGCAGGCTTTCTTGGGCCATGCCGTCACTACGGGCACAATCGACCTTATAAAAAATCGCTTAAATGATTGGTTGAAGGACCGTGGCGACCAAGCAAAAGTCAGGCGCATTACTTTGTATGGTCCCGATGGCGAGCCGGTGAGCACAATCAAGCGCAAAAAGTAATCCCTCGCAAAGATTGACTTTCCCTTCTCGCAACGGAAGTCCTTGGGCCTTGAAGGGACTTCTAAGTACACGTTTCACGCTCTCCAAGGAGGAGACCAAATGAGAAAGCTCGCGTTCTTTAGTGTTTTGGTTCTGACGTTGATGGCAACAGGCGTGACACCAGCTCATGCCGCGGGGCCATATTGCATTCACCTGACCAACTTCTGTGACACACTGTCAGTATCAACCTCCGGCGGAAACACCTATGGTCAATGGGATTGGACCTGTGATGGCGTAACAATTACGGATGTGATTGGCGTTGAGAGCCCCGGTCTCATCACTGAGGCCTCGCTGCCCAATGGCTTGGGATATGCGACGAATTTCAACTTTCACAAGGCGACCCACCTGTTCGACCTCTGGGCGACAGGAGGCACCTTCGTTTTCCCATTCCAGCTCGCTCAGCCGTACTCGATCACTCTCGGTAACTGCGTATTCAACGGCCCAAAGAATGGCAAACCCTCGCTCAAAGGCCTGCAATAACAAATTTTAAGATAGATCTGGCCAACCAGATCCCAAACCAGTTCGGCTCCCAGGTCTGTATCACGATCATTCTGGGGGCCGCTCTCTTTTTGGTGCGAGAATTTCAGAGTAGAACGTGCGCGCGCTTTTGTTTGATGAAGAGGAAAGGAAGGTTGCTCTGCTGCGCGTTATTTGTCTACTGCGTCCAGCAGCGTTTTCGCGATGGTACGACAGGCAATCATGCCCCGTGTGGATATCGGCTCCCTCGCACAACTGCAGAAATCACGTCGAGCCACTTGGCTTGAGGAGAATTGACCCTCCTCGGAATGCTTTGCGTGCAATCAGTCCAAACCCCTTGGAACTGGCTGACTTCTGCAATGCACGAAACTCCATTTGGGCTTGCGAACCGTGCTTTACTTTGTTCGCCAATTCTGCTTGCGCAAGGTCGTCCGCAAATTGGAGACCGACGAATCCATAGCGGTGTGCATCCCCCGCTATTCGCTGAAATAGTGGGCGTGACGCATCCGGATGATCGGACGCCAGTAACACTCGGCCTGAGGCTAATTCGAACTGTAAACGAAGAAAACGATTTTGGGTCGCATTTCCCAGCGCTTGAGCTCCTTCCATTTGCTTTTGTGCTTCGCCTTGTTTACCTTCCGCGAGTAACGCATCAATCAATGCTATGCTGGCACTCAGTTCGTCGTCTCGTTGTTGCTCCTGCTGAAACTGTTGTTTACATGCGCGCGCTGACGTTTCAGCGTCTGTAGCGTGGCCTTCCTCAACGGCAAGTTTTGCCAAAGACACACGGCTTTCTGTTGCGGTCTGTTTTTCTCCGGCTTGATTTCTGAGATCAAGAGATTCTTCGTATCGCTTCCGCGACAAGACGAGGTCACCCCGATCCAACGCTACATCCCCCATCCCGCTTAGCACGTAGGCAGTTGCGTCCTTGTCTTCGATTTTTCGCGCAATTACTTCAGCCTGCCGGTAGGCCGCCTCCGCTTTGTCGAGTTCGCCAGTTTGTCTCCAGATATCTCCCAGGTTGTTAAGGTTGAGGACCACGCCTTCCTTATCATCGACAGCTTGATACTCCGCAATAGACTCCTCCAAAAGCTTCTTCGCTTCCATCAGGTCGCCCTGAGAAAGTCGGGTATCGGCGAAGTTACTGAGTGCGGTCGCAACGCCGTCCCTATTGCCAACTTGCCGAAACTTCTTGACTGCTTCCTGGAACATTCGCGCCGACTGTGTAAGATCACCTCTTAAATAATAGAGTGCCGCGAGGTCGGTACGCATCATAGCTTCGCCGTTCGCTTCTTTCGCGGCAATTGATCCTTCTAGTGCATTTCGGCAGATATCGATGGCTTCTGAGGACGCGCCTATTGCGGGTTCTTGCTGACAAAGAATGCCGTATGTTCGACCGACAATGATCGGTGAGCCTTCTGCGGTCGCTTTTTTGATCGCGAGCATCGCAGCAGCGTGGGCTTTGGTGAAATCTCGGTTGATCCATGCGGAAGCTTCTGTCATGTCAATTCGCGCATCGTCGCCAAGAGGGGGTGGCAGACGCCGCAAACTTGCTAAGGTCTGCAAAGAATCCGTCGGGCTGAGGTGCATCTGTGCGGAAGCGAACTGTATGCCGTAATCCAGACTGTCCGGAAAGAGATGAAACAGAGCACGATACGTCTCGACCGCCTCGGGCCACTGTTGCATCGCCTTTTGATATTGTCCTTGGACCAAAAGGCGCTGTTCCTGCGAAAGATGATTCGATAGCTGTACCGCCTGGTTCGCTTCTACGCTACATTTCGCATCGTTGCCCGTGTGCCAAAATACTTCGGATAAGGCCGAATGGGCGAGAGGGTAGTCCGGATCCGCTGCGATGGCTTTGTTCAGCAGATCGCGGGCAGTGGCGTAGTCGAATTGCCACATCTTGGATCGTCCTTCGGCGTAGAGTCGAGCGGCCTTTTCGTTGGACGGAAGAGCTGCCCTTGTGGCAATTTCGATTTCTTCCGACGGTGCAGCCACACCGAGACTTCGCCGCAGTTTACCGCCCAAATCCGAGACTAGGTTGAAGAGGTCGTTCTCGTCACCTGCAACGGATTCTTCGGCGATCGTTTCCCCGCCGGCGGTGTCTTGAAGGCGAACGTCAAGTCGAATCCTATGCCCGGGGTCATCTGGCATCATCATGTATGAGCCGACGACGACCACATCCGCGCCAGGTTTGGCTCGCAAACGCTGCAAGGTCGATTTGCCCAGCGAATCTTCCTCACGAAGTGGTAATTCACTTTTGGCACGCGCAACATCTTCGCCGGAGACCATGCGGAGCTCGCCGCCACCGGCGAGTTCTGTATTCAACATTTCAGCAATAGCGGAAGAGAGCCAATTGTCCTGTGCCCGGCCAGGCAAATTGCGGAAGCCGAGCACTGCGACCGAACGACGCACGTGTGTTCGAGCGACAGATGTAGCGGCCTGGGCCGTGGCACGCGGAGATCCACGCTTTAGGCGGAGGAAATAGAACACTGTGCCAACCAGAAACACTACAAGCGTAGCGATGATCAACCAGTGCTTTGTCGCGTACACATTAGGTTGGGTTGTGGAGACGGTCGGCGCTGAAGGAGTTGGAGTGGGGGAATCAGCCAGGTTTGAGGCCTCAACCTTAACGGGCGCGATGAACCGGTAGCCGCGCCGAGGAATCGTCTCGATAAATCTGGGATTGCCAGCATCATCCCCAAGAGCTTCTCGAACCTTGAGTACCGCCACTCCCAAGCTTTTGTCGAATTCGACAAAAGTGTTTTGTGGCCAAAGCCGATTTCGGATCTCTTCACGCGAAACAATCTGTCCGGCGCGTTCCACTAGTAGCAGCAATAGCTGGAAAGGCTGTTCTTGCACGCGCACGCGTACCGAATCGCGCGTCAGTGTGCCATCGTCCGGGTCAAGCACGTAAAGTCCGAAACGGTAACTTATTTCCGGTGCGGGTGCATTGTCTGTAGCGGAGGCCTTCATACGCCAGGCGAGGTTTTGAGCGTCGAGTTTAGCACAAAAACGGGATAAAACGAGTTAATCAACGCTCGTAAAGCAGCAGAAAATATAGGCTTAACAGTTAAAGCCGAATTTGCCTTCAGTTGGTTTGCCAATTCCTCTCTTTGCAAGCAAAGTTCCCGTCGTTGCGCCGCCAAATTTAATCCTGGGGAGGGACATATGAGCGCTTGCCAATCCTGCGGTACAGCTTTAGCCGATGACACCCGCTTCTGCCAGTCCTGTGGATCGCCGGCAAATCCCAGGGCCGTTGTCTCTGCGCCGGCAGTCGGGAAGTCAGCTGGCGTCCCTGTAATGCCCCCACCCCCCGAAAGGGTATCGAGAACTATGGATACGAACGTCGTTGGGGCACTCACCTACATTGCAGGGTTCATCACCGGGATTGTGTTTCTTGTCCTGGATCCCTACAAGTCGAACTCGTTCGTTCGCTTTCACGCTTTCCAGTCGATTTTTTTCAACGTCGCGTGGATCGCCTTTTGGATTGTCTGGATGATCGTCTCGGCTATGCTAAGACCTTTGACGGCCGGAGTCTTCGGCTTAATTGCTTTGCCGTTGATGCTGATTTTCACCCTCGCAGGATTTGGAATCTGGATCTTCCTGATGTACCAGGCTTACCAGCAAAAACTTTTCAGGCTGCCGATCGTTGGGAACTTCGCGGCAGAGCATGCGGGCGTAAGGCTGTGATGTGCGGTCTCTTTCGCAGATGAATTCTCGACACGCTTTAGAAGGAGATATGAACTTGAGCACGGTCAGCGCAACACAGTACTCGCTCCCAAAATCCCGGATTTCCGCAGAGCGGTTCTTCTTTTTCTCAATAACGTTGCTGATCTTCGCAGCGGTGTTCTACGGATTCGTTTCGGAGTATGTGCAATTTCGGGCAGAGTATTTTCCGTTCCCCAGTTTGCTTGTTTATATCCACGCCGCGCTCTTCTTCTCGTGGATGCTTCTCCTGTTGGCGCAAGCGTCGCTCGTTTCTGCCGGACGACTTGCCTGGCATCGCGGTCTGGGGCTCGCGGGATTTTTCCTTCTCTGCTGCATGCCTATCGCCGGTGCGTTGACAGTCACTGCGGCCGTGGCGCATAACCGCTTTTCGCCCGGCTTCGACGGCCCGTGGGTTTTCTACTACGATTCCTTAGCTTCCCTTCTCGCCTTCGCAGGCCTCGCTTATTTCGCGCTTCGCTATCGAAACGCGCCGCAAACACACAAGCGACTGATCCTTCTCGCGACTTTGGTTATC
>DATBFG010000060.1:0-31417 GCA_036558645.1 Terriglobales bacterium | reverse complement strand
TGCTACAGTCGAGAACTCCATGGATATTCCCGCCATTTCCACTGAAAATCTGACTCGTCGTTTCGGTGAGCTGGTCGCGGTCGAAGACGTTGATCTCCGCGTTGCTGCTGGACAGTTCTTCGGTTTCCTTGGGCCAAATGGCGCAGGGAAATCTACGACCATCAAAATGCTTACCGGCTTACTTGCCGCGAGCAGTGGTCGAATTGAGATATTGGGAGTTGACCTTGCGCAGAACCCAGTTGAAGTGAAACGACAGATCGGAGTAGTGCCCGAAGGCATGGCGCTGTTCGGTCGCCTGACGGGTTCGGAGTACCTGAACTTTGTCGGCCGCATGTACGGTCTGGACCGCGACACCGCATCCAACCGGACTTTCGAACTCCTCGACTTCATGCAGCTCGCAGATCAGCCCAAGAAGCTGGTTACCGACTACTCTCATGGGATGCAGAAGAAACTCGCCCTTGCGGCTGCCGTCATTCATGGTCCACGAATTCTCTTCCTTGACGAACCCTTCGAGGGTGTGGATGCCATCGCCTCCGGCACACTCAAGGCTATGCTGCAACGAATGATTGCTCGGGGAGCCACAATTTTTCTCACATCCCACGTTCTGGAAATTGTGGAACGTCTATGCAGCCACGTCGCAATCATTGACAAGGGTCGTTTGGTCGCACACGGCTCACTCGAGGAACTGCGCGCGGGCGTGGAATCGAAATCCTCCATGGATGGTACAAAGGCCGAGGGTGAAAAACTCACACTCGAACAAATCTTCCTTCGTACTGTCGGAGGTACGCGCTCGCTCGATCAGGAGCTTTCGTGGCTGGGCTGAATAGCGTTAGCCGACCACGACCACGAGATCAGTATCTCGCGATTGGACGCTTGCGCTGGCAGCTATTCTTCAATTCCATTCGTTCCACACGGGGTACCGTTGAACTGCTCTCTCGCCTGATCGTGGTTTTTGTGATTTTTTTCGGCGGGCTCGGAGGTGCGATTTCCCTGGGCGGGGCAACCTGGTACTTCGTCTCCGAGGAAAAGACTGAATTCTTGCCGCTGCTTTTATGGGCCGTGTTCATGTTTTGGCAATTGTTTCCTGTAATGGCTACAGCTTTCACGGAAACCCTGGGCTCGTCCACTTTCCTTCGATTTCCCTTAAGCTATTCCTCGTACTTTCTGATCCAACTTGTCTACGGATCGTTTGATCCTGCGACGGCCCTCGGCACTTTGTGGCTTATCGGAATCACGGTTGGAGTCGCTTGCGCACGAGCGACTTTGGTTCCATGGACAGTCCTGGTGCTGTTCACTTTTGCGATCGTAAACATCTTACTGGCCCGATTGGTCTTTGCCTGGGTGGAACGCTGGCTCGCAAGGCGCCGCTCGCGAGAGGTCCTGGGAATTATTTTCTTTTTGATGGTAGTCGGGCTGCAATTTGTGGGTCCACTACTTAGTCGATATGGGGAGAGTTCAAGTGCCAGCTTTCAACGGTACGGCGGAAAGATAACCCTCGCGCAACGCGTATCTCCTCCAGGCATGGCTGCCCAAACACTCATAGCCACAGCAAATCAGTCTACCGAGCAAGCACTGCTTTTCTTTTCTTTCCTTTGCGCCTATGGAGCGGCTTTTGCTCTGGCGCTGCATGTTCGATTGCATGCTCAATACCAGGGAGAAAATTTGAGCGAAACCGCCGTCGTTTCTTCCAGCAGTCAGGCGGTCCGCAAAAGGGCATGGAATGTTCCGGGCTTGCCATCTCAGGTCGGTGCCATGCTCGAAAAGGAACTTCGTTATTTGTCGCGCAGCGGGCCAATGCTGTTCACGATGATCATGCCCGTAGTCATGCTCCTAATCTTCCGCATAGGGCCCGGTGGCGCTCCGGAGAATGAAGGTTTCCTGGTGAGAATGCCGGCCCTGGCCTTCCCGGTAGGCACGATGTACGCGCTCCTGATGCTCACCAATCTCGTCTACAACAACTTCGGCGCCGATGCCGGAGGCGTTCAGTTTTATTTCGTATCACCCCTGCCACTCAGTCGCATAGTTGCGGCGAAAAATCTATCCCACACCGTGGTCTTCATCGGAGAGACCATCATTGTTTGGATTGCAGTCTGCCTGCTCTACCGACCCCCGCTATTTGATGTCAGTGTTGCAACCATATCCGGGATTCTTTTCGCATTGCCAGTGAATCTTGCTGCAGGAAACTTGCTTTCCGTTTATTCACCGAAGAAGGTGGAGTACGGCACGTTCGGACGCCAACGCGCATCCTGGACAACTGTACTCGCCAGCTTCGCCGTTCAACTTGCTACGTTTGGACTGGGAGCGCTAGCTTTGACGCTGGTGCATTCCTATGGGAGCTTGTGGTTTGCGACGCTGCTGTTCCTGCCACTCGCCGCAATCGCTTTGTCGGTATATTTCCTTGTCCTCAGGCACCTGGACCGTATGGTGCTGGCCAGGAGGGAAACGCTCATCGCTGAACTCTGCCGCAATTGATGGCTAGTCCTGGTCAGTTTCCGGTTCGTTCGGGTCCGGTGGAGGCGGATCGTACTTCTCAAAATAAGTGCCGTTCACCTCGGCCTTTGAAAGCTTTTCGATTCTCTTGATACCCTCTGCGGACTTATCGTTCTGCATTCGCACGGTGACCTGTTGCTTCACGCTATCGAACGGAGGCACGGTCCTCGACACCAACTTGTAAATAAAATACCCGGTTTGGTCAACTAACAGTGGGGAGATCTTTCCGGGCTCCAGATCAAATATCACATTCTGCACCTCCGACAAGTCCCCCCGCCGCAAGTCCTCGACTTTAGTGTTTGGCTCTGTACTGATTTCAGCAGTCTTGAATACTTCCTTTTGCAATTTATCGAAGCTTTCGCCGGCTAGAGCACGCGAATAAGCCTGCTCCGCCAGTTCCTTCATGTCCTTTTCATGCAGGTTGTCCCCGCTCGCTTCGGTCGAGGTGGTGGTTCCCTGGGGGTCAAGCGCAACCGCGGAGCGTTTTTCCAAGGGGACGTAAATGCGGTCGAAGGTGAAGCGTTCGAACAGATGCTTGTGAACCGCATAGTACTTTTCGGCGTCCTCCTCCGGACTTGCCAGGGCATCGTTGTAGAGTTCCTTGCTTGTCGCGTTAGCCAGCATGATGAGGCGGGAATAACGGAGCTGCGCCTGCAGACGCGGGTCTTGATCAAGTCCTCGCCGGGTTGCCTCCATGGCGAGAGCTAGAGCTTTCCCGTAGGCGTTCGCCAAGACTTGCCGTTCGCCCTTGACCATGTGGGGGTTCATGCCATTCACCAAGGCTTCAAATTCTTCGCGAGTCACGATTACCTTACATTCCACCTTGGCGGCAGCCTTTGGCTTGGCGTTTGACGCTGGACAAGGGCCCTTGGCGGTGATTACAGGGTACGACTTCGGAAGCGTGGCGGTAGAGGGCAGATTATCTTTCTCATTTGCGGTTGTCTTCGCTTCCGGATCCGATTTCGCAATCGCAAGTAAAGGGCAAATGGCAATGGCTAAAAAGATTAGGCACAAACGGGGAACGCCGATCCATCTTGGTGACATAGGAATCCTTATCCGCAGCTCGAAGCTAACACTGACTTCACGGCCGTAGCGGTTGAATATTGCAAGAGTAAGAAGACTACGATCCTGTGAATTTTAACGCTGGCCGTACGCGATTTCTATCGTTTATGGCGAACGCCAGTAGGACAAGAAAAAAGGCGCCTGGATCACAGGCGCCCTTAAAGTGGCTTCTGGTACCTCAGTGGCAGCGGTTGAACTTGAAACTGTTCAGCCGAGTATTCCAGTTGAAGCTGCCCGTGGTCTTGATGTACTCCTGGGCAAACCAGAAGGTGCAATCATCAGCCGGATCGATGCTCATGGTTGAGTAGTCGCCCCAACGATTCGAGGTGTTGGTCTGTACTCCAGTGCCCTTCACAACAACGAAAGGCGATTCCATCTTCCCGGGGGCATCTGTTGGAATCCTGCCCGTGTAAACCACGCTTGGGTCAAGAGTACTGGCCGAAGCGCTCAAGCCCAGAGCGATGTCCCCCGCTTTATCCATTGCAATGCTGCCATTCCATACACTGAACTTGGGATGTTGGAAGGTACCGGATTGGAATAGGGTGAAGGCCCCACCGGGTGGCGTGGACCGGAACTCGTACCAGCGGGTTGCAGCGACCGCGGATCCGCTTCCCGGCTTCACAGCGTGGTTCACCACCATGGTCTCGTGATCGCCAAAGTTGCGATACGCCAATCGGAACACCAGTTTGTCTGCTCTTCCATCTAGCGCCTCGCCCGGAGACGGTTCAGGGATGCAAGCTCGCCCTTGAGTGACGCAGATCTGCGTCCAGGTGGGAATCGTAACCGCGATCGGCCCTGTCAATGTGGAGTTGTTGGGATTCACGAAGTCCACATGAAAATCAAACTGGTCCAGCTTTGTAAATGAAACCGCATCTAGTTCCAGAAGGTGATTTGGGGCACCGGCTGGCGGAGGAGTCAGGCCATCCAAATCCGAGGGTAGCACGCTGTAGTTGATCGGGTTCGGAGGGAAACAAACCGCCGTGGCGGCTGCGCCCGCCAGCATCTTCGTACGATCAAGGGCGCACATCTCAGCTCCAACGAAAGTTGCCGCATTCTGAAAACCGTTGAAGGTAAGGTAGTAGGCATCCGGCCAGACTGCGGTCTTCGGAAAATCGGCAAGCAGCCCGTTGGCGAAGGTGAAGCCGTAACGGTTGTAGGAACCGGTGGCGTCCGTGGAAGTTGAAACGGCATAGCACTCCGTGGAAGTAAAGTTTCCGGTGAAGGCCAAAATGCTGATCACCCAACGCGAAGCTGCCTTGTCCCACAGAACTACTGGGTCACTCGTGCTTCCGGTTTGGCAGGTGCCTCCAAAGCCGGAGAAGATGGAGCTGATCGCAGTCGGCGCCTTAATGATAGCGCCGGTAGTCTTGTCGTAGACGGCGTAGTTCAGATTTACCGTCTCCACGACTTGCGTTCCACCCACTGATGCGTTGGTGTCAGGCGGTGCGAAGCCGGTATGTCCAATTCCGTCGATATTTATAAGGTTAGTGGTGGCGACATCGGGAAGAATTTCATACTGTGCCACTGGATCTCGCGCTGTGTTCCCCGCAGCGCCAAGTACGCGTATAGGCGACAACAGTGCCTGGCGATGTCCAATGAACAGGTCGTTTGAAACCAGGTCGCGAACCGGCGGTGAGACGTCATGGTGATATTCGTGGATGACAAACGCGCCGCGCTGAACTTTCTGCGCCGAGGCCGGAAGCACCCAGAGCGACAGGCAAATCATTAGCGACAGTATAGAAACCTTTTTCATGCAATTCTCCTTGGAGTTTGAGAAGACTTGGGCATCCGTGGTGAAATATCGTGCTTCATTTCCTTGAGGGTTTGCGGACCGCGCTACCGTGATTACCTCTCGATTCGCCTAGCTCAGAAAAGTCTCTCTGCGATTTATCCCCACCTAAGTACATATCCAGAGTAGGAATCAGCAGCAGAAATCTTTCTCATCGGAAACTCCGCAGCATGCAACACAAACACGTGTCACTCGCACGGCGCATGATTCTAGCCCAATTAGTACTATGCATGGTAGTTTTAAATCTCCGCTTCTTCCAGTTTTTACAAGGTGTGCAAAACACTGCACAGTTTCCGCATTTGCTGTACCAGGACCCCGACATTTTTGTCGGACGAGGAGGCTACTTGCTGATAAGCTAAGCGACGCCTATCCGCGGCGATTCGCGGTGCATCTAGGCGGAGCGGCAAAATGACGAGGATACTCAGCGTGTTTCGTACAATTCCTAGAACCCAACTTGGCCCACTTGAACAGGACCTTCTTGAAAAGCTCTGGCAATGTGAGAACGCGACTGTTCGCGAGTTGCTGGAAGATGGCCAACTCAAGCTGGCCTACACAACCGTAATGACTACTCTCGACCGGCTCTTCAAGAAGGATCTTCTTAATCGGGTTGCCGAGGGCCGGGCTTTCCGGTACTCGCCTCGTTACAGTAAGCGGGAGTTGCAAAGGCAGGCTGCCGGCGATGTAATCCGAGACCTTCTTCAGTCCGAGCCTTCTACGGTGCCGCTGTCATGCCTGGTGGAGGCGGTCAGCGAACATGATGCGCAGGCGCTCGATGAACTGCAACAGTTGATTGAGCAGAAGCGTCGCGAGTTGCGGAATGCCGAGCATGAGAACAAGGAGCGGCACTAATGTTTGCTGCTCGCTGCATTGGCGTTTCTCTGGCCGTGTTTTTTTTGCTGTACGTAATCTTGTCGATCACCGTTTCGCGGTTTGCGCCGTTCGCTGAAGAGTTGTCCCGCAGGCTTTCCCCGCGCCGCGCGGCGAACCTCTTATTTGGGCTACGCATGCTTCCGCTTTGCGGAGCGGCAATCGTCACTCTTGCCGTTACAGTCCCGTCGTTCATACTGCTTGAGCCTCGGCATAGCGATGAATGGGTCGGTGTCGCCCCTTTGATGCTGACGATTTGCTGCTTGTTCCTCTTCGGTTTTGGCTTGAAGACTGCCCTGAATGCGCAAAAGCGGACGACTCGCTTGGTCTCGATGTGGCTAGAAGGCGCGAAGGCTCTTGAACCTTGTTCCTGCATGCCAGTTTTTTTAACCGGCAAGAACGCGCCCACACTGACGGTGGTTGGACTGCGCGATTCGAAGGTTCTCATCTCAGCACAAGCGATGTCTGTTCTGGCTCCCGAAGAGTTGGGAATAGCATTGCGACATGAGATAGCCCACGTTCGTTCCCGCGACAACCTGAAGAAGCTCCTCTTACAGTTTTCGATTTTCCCGGGAATGAAGCCGCTTGATCACGCTTGGTCTCAAGCTGCCGAGGTGGCCGCAGACGATGAAGCTGCAGGAAGTCTTCGAGACGCATTAGACTTGGCAGCGGCCCTGGTCAAACTGTCCCGGTGTCCGCAAGTTCAACCATCCGCCGAACTAGCCTCGGCGCTATTCCAATCTTCTGCCGAATGCCTGAGAGTGCGCGTGCAACGCCTGTTCGCCTGGGATGAGGCTCACCAGCGGGCTCAAACTCGATCATATTGGTGGATCGCAGTTCCGGCGTTGGCTGCACTTCTAATCGGACTCGTATTCACCTATCCGTCAATTCTGGTCCATGCTCATATGCTCACGGAGTGGCTGGTCCAGTAGCTTTCCCTCCATTCAACTTCGTAAGATTGCTTCCTGAATTGTGGAGTCAATCCTGTGTGGGATCGATCGCCCAGTCGAGGTGTAGCCACAATATCCGGGCGAAACATGTGAGCGTCGGTGCCAAGGGCAAGAAAAGAATCACTGCCCAGATCACAACTTTTTCGATCGACCACTGCAGAGCGATCCACAATAAAATCGAAGATATAGCAATGGTAATGAGCGCTAATCCGTAGCTGATGTACATCGCTCCCAGAAAGTACCCCGGCTCCCGTTCAAACTTGAGACCACACGTACAGCACCGTTCGAACATCTTGGGAAATCCTGTCAGAATCGAGGACTGAAAGACTTTTCCAATACGACAACGCGGGCACAGTTGTTGAACGATAGCCGAAGACGCGCCTCTGCGCGCCGGATGAGTCGACATACCTCGTAGTCTAATCGATCGTTTAGGGTCGATTGGGAAAGGCCAGTGTCGTGTCCAAGCGTGCGAAGTATCCCTTACGGCACCGTACCTTCAGGCCACGCTTGATGGGCGAAATCACGACGTGCCGATAACTGCCGTCAGCCTTGAATTCCGCCGGTTGATAGGCCAACGCATATTGATTGCGCAACGTTTTTTCAACCTCGCGGAAAGAGCCGGTCAACTGGTTTTCATCGCGTGCGCGAAGCAGTCTTCCACCACTCGACTCTGCCAGCACGCTGAGTGTTGTGTCTCCATCAGGATGAGCGTTCCATTGATGGTCGTTCGTGCTAAAGGCAAAAATTGTCACTTCCGCAAGCATGGCAGCGAGCTCAGCATCCTGTAACGCCGCCTTGCTGGCCGTGTCCACTCCATCGCTGATGACGATGAGAGCGCGCCGGAACCCAGGGGGGCTGTTTCTCAGCTTTCCGCAAGCGAATACCATGGCATCGTAGAACGCGGTATTGCCGCCGGACTCTATCTGCTTGATCGATTTCGACAATTCTTTCACGTCATCGCTGAAATCATTCAAAAGCCGAACCTCGCTATCGAATCCGACCGCGAGTGCCTGGTCTTTTCCGGGTCGCAACATCTTCTTCAAAAAGAGCGTAGCCGCTCGTTGTTCGTACTTGAAGCGATACTTCGTGGAGTCGCTGGCATCGATCAAAAGAGCAACTCTGATCGGAAGATCACTCTGGCGTTGAAATAACGTCAGCGATTGCGGCGGCAGGTGATTATCAAAAACTCTGAAATCATCGGCGTTCAGATCGCTGACAAAATGACCACGCTTATCCGTAACCGTGAAAGCAAGGTTCACCTCGTTTACGCTCCTGGAGATCACAATTCCCAGTTCTTCCGGAGCGACGGAAGGGAATTGGCGGGAGGTAACAAATTCTTGTGCCGTCAGTGTCGCAAACAGAAGAATTGTCAAAATCGCCAGCAGGACTGCCCGTGGCAGGAAACGAGAGCTGGATCGCATCGCGCTACCTCGTTCAAATGCGAGAAGGATTGAACTCGGTGGGGAAGCTGAGCTTCAACCCGGGTTGTTCTTTGGATGCGGGGAGAAACCTTAAGTTGTTGTACGCCCCACAGACTTGATTTGCCCCAGACAATACTCCTAATTGGGCACAGGAGGGAAGAAAAAGATGCAGCAGCACAGTTTCAAGACGCTGGAGTTGGTGGAACGCCGATTACGCGTTGAGGAATCTAATTCTGCCTGGTTCTAGGGTTCAGGCAAATCACAATCTTGTAACCTGGTACTTCGCAGATCATCTCATTGGAGTGACCGTCTCCAAAATACACTGTGACGTTGTAATGTCTTTATGATCAAGAATCTACTAGTCCTCACTGTTTTGGCCGGTATACCGGTTTCAACATCTCAAATGACCACGAAGAACCCTTCTCCCGTACTGGTGGAGTTATTTACCTCAGAAGGATGCTCGAGTTGTCCGCCGGCCGACAGGCTGCTCCAACAACTAGACGCCTCGCAACCTATCTCGGGCGCACAAATCATCGTCCTGAGTGAACACGTGGACTACTGGAACAGCATTGGCTGGAAGGATCCCTTCTCGTCAAGCCTGTTCAGCGGCCGTCAAGCGGCATATGCGTCACACTTCGGATTGAGCAGCGTTTACACCCCTCAAATGGTCGTCGATGGCTTTGCTGAACTCACGGGTAGCGACAAGGTGCGCGCAAACCATGCGATTGAAGGAGCCTTGGCTTCGGAAAAGGTCCCGGTCCGTTTGTCATCCATCGTCCTAAATGGTGATTCAGTGCGCGCGCATGTGGACGTTGATCCATCCAAAGCTCCAGCCGATGTGTACGTGGCCTTAGCCCTCAATCGCGCTGAGTCCAATGTGAAGAGCGGTGAGAATTCTGGCCATCACTTGACCCACGTTGCCGTTGTGCAGCAACTGCAAAAGGTGGGCAGTCTAACGACCGAAAAGAAGTTTTCCCAGGATGTCGAAATCAGGGTACCGCAGAAGGCGGATTCCTCGAACTTGCGTGCAATCGCGTTTGTTCAGCAGCCTGGACCAGGCAAAGTCTTGGGAGCAACACTACAAATACTCGAGACACGTTGATCTCCGTCGCCGTCTGATACATTGTTTTCGCCATGAAACCTGAACGCAGTTTCGCCAGCGATAACAATGCCGGAATTCATCCTAAGGTGCTCGAAGCCATTGTTGCTGCGAACCAGGGGCATGTCGTTGGATACGGCGATGACCCGTACACCGAGGCAGCCGTACGAAAGTTCCGCCAGCATTTCGGTGCGGACAGCGAGGTCTTCGTCGTTTTCAATGGAACGGCCGCAAACTGTCTCAGCCTGAAAGGCTTGACCAACTCTTATCATGCAGTCATATGCTCGGCAAGTTCGCATATCAACACAGACGAATGCGGAGCTCCGGAAAGGTTCACTGGGTGCAAGTTGCTCGCACTCCCAAGCGAGAATGGCAAGCTGACAGTCAAGACTGTCGAGACCGCATATCACGGTATCGGCGACCAACATCACGTCCAGCCACGCGTCCTTTCTATCACTCAGGCTACGGAGACTGGTACGGTGTACACGCCTGATGAGATTAAGGAATTAGCAAAGTTCGCCCACGAGCATGGGATGTTTCTCCATATGGATGGCGCCCGCATTGCCAATGCCGCTGCCAGCCTGGGACTTTCCCTTAAGCAGATCACGCGTGACTGCGATGTAGATGTGGTCTCTTTTGGCGGCACAAAAAATGGAATCATGGGAGGGGAAGCGGTCGTTTTCTTCGACCCCAAGCTCGCGCGCGATTTCTTGTACGTACGAAAGCAGGGGATGCAGCTTGCTTCGAAGATGCGTTTTATCTCGGTGCAACTTGAGGCGTTGCTCACGGACGACTTGTGGCTGAAGAACGCGCAGCACTCCAACCGCATGGCGAAGCTGCTGGAAGAGCAGGTACGTGGTATTGCAGGACTGAAGATCGTTTACCCGGTCGAGGCCAATGGTGTTTTCGTCCAGGTTCCGAAGGAGGCGATCGCCAAGATCCAAAAGCAATACTTTTTCTATGTGTGGGATGAGGAAGAAGGTGTGGTGCGGTGGATGTGCTCGTTCGACACGACAGAAGATGATGTGAGGGAGTTCGCAAAATTCGTGGTGGAAAGCGTGCAGTAGGCGTGGATAAGCCGCTGCGAGCTATTGAAACGTGTTGCACGAATCGAGCGCACCGCCGCTGAACCCTCGTTGAAACCACTGGGATCGTTGTGCCGACGTACCATGCGTGAAGCTTTCTGGACGAATTTGTCCGCTGCTGGCGCTTTGAAGTCGATCGTCTCCTACAGCCGAAGCCGCATTCATGGCCTGTTCGACGTCGCCGGCCTCCAGCAACTTCCGTTGCTCAGTGGAATGTGCCCAAATGCCGGCGAAACAATCCGCCTGCAACTCCAAACGAACCGAAAGTTGATTCCTGGCGCCCGGATTCTCCTCCTGCGCCTGACGAACTTTTCTTTCAATGCCGATTAGTTTTTGCACATGATGCCCGATTTCGTGTGCCAAGACGTAAGCTTGTGCAAACTGACCAGAGGCGCCATAGCGGTCCCTTAACTCATCATAGAAACCCAGGTCGATATAGACTTTTTCGTCGGCCGGACAATAAAACGGCCCGCTTGCTGATTGTGCACTTCCGCAACCGGAGCGAATCGCATCCCGGAAAAGCACAAGCTTTGCATGGCGATACGTGCCGCCTTCATTGGACAACACCTTCGTCCAGGTGGATTGCGCGTCGTCAAGAACGAATGAGACAAACTGAACCTCTGGTTCTTCTCGGGCGTCCTGTTGTGGATCGACCTGACCCGCCGGACTCGATAATGATGCAGGGCCGCCGTCTCCGAGTAACGCAAGGAAATTACGGTGAAAAACGACGCTGAGAATAAGCAGGATTACAACTCCACCGATGCCCAAGTGCATTCCGCCGACCTGCATTCCGCCCGAACCCTCGGAGCGGCGGTCTTCTAAATCACTGCTGCGTCCACCTGGTGTCCAGCGCATATGCACCTCCTTTGTGGGAAAGAGGATATTCAAGAAGTGGGCTTGGAATGGACAATGCTTATCCGAGTTGCCCGACTTTCTGCTTTGACCCGACGGACTAACGGGATACTGTCTGGAAAGGTCAGCTTTCCAGCAAATCCCCAAATGTCAGCTTGTGCTTCTCGGCCTGCCTTGTTTTCTTCTTACGGTCCGGGACAATCTTCTCTACTGGCGGTCTGCCGATGCGCTCGCGGGCTAATTCCTTAACCAACTTTACAGCATCTAGCTGTTTTTTCTTTCTCGTCTTCGCCATTCGGGTCGAGTGTACCTCCTCCTCACCATTTTCACCGCCATGAATAACCCCCGATGTCCCTAACTCCTAGATTGTGCAATAATTTGAGAAGAACGGCGAGACCATGGACGAACGCGACTTTTTTGATGAGCGTCAGGAAAAGAAACCCGCCAACCTGAACTGTCCCCATTGCCATCAGGCTGCAGAATATGAAGTTACATGGGTCGTGCGAACAAAGAAGCGGCAACTTCCAGGCCGTGCCGACGA
The DNA here is from genome assembly GCA_036558645.1 of Terriglobales bacterium. GTDB lineage: Bacteria > Acidobacteriota > Terriglobia > Terriglobales > Acidobacteriaceae > DATBFG01. The sequence continues at coordinate 19,261 of DATBFG010000060.1, read as the reverse complement.
GCGCGACCGAGCACGATTTGCCAAAGCGCGTTCGTACATGCTGCGCAAGGACGACGTAATGATGTGCAAAAACCTGCGCTGCCGGAAACGGTTCGAAATCTCGGGCGTACAATCCGTCGCCTTCATGGATTGAAATCGCCGCAGCCGGAACTCACTCCTGAGTTGAAGGATGCCCTGAAACCTCAATGTGGAAGCGGACTTTCGCCCGTTATGCAAAGTCTTTCATCTTGACGCGGCTACCCACACGTGCCAGACTTCCCGAGAATTTCGTGCTGGACCATCCGACCTCGGCGTGGTCTCCCTGTCGGCCGCCGTTTCAATGCAGAATTCTCTTTGAGGTGAGTCATGTTGTCTCGACGCTTGTCGTTCGCCACACTGCTCCTGGGAATGGTTACCTTGCCGCTGTACACATACGCTGCTGCGCCGTTTCTGACAGCCGGCAGTTTCCCAGTATCCGCCTCGCCGATGTACCTGGCCGTGGGAGACTTTAATAACGATGGCAAACTCGATGTTGTGAGCGCCAGCGGATGCGGTGCATCCATCAGCGTGTTGCTGGGAAAGGGACAAAGTAGTTTTGAAACTGCCATCAACACTACGGTTGGTACGTGCCTCCAAGGTATCGCTGCAGGCGACTTCAACAAGGACGGCAAACTGGACGTAGTTGCGAGTGACGGTGGCGCTGGCGCAACGATCGATATTCTGCTTGGCAATGGCGACGGAACTTTTCAGGCGGCCACAACAGCAACGGTCGGTGCCGATCCTCATGGAATCGCGGTCGCTGATATTAATCTGGACGGCAATGCTGACGTTGTTGTAGCGAACTTTGGGGATAGTTCCTTCTCTGTGCTCAAGGGAAAAGGGGATGGCGCGTTCGATCCTGCACTTACCACCTCGCTTGGTGCTGGCACAGGCCCAATCGCAGTCGCCGTCAGCGATTTCAATTTCGACTTGAATCCCGACGTCGTCGTTGTGAACAACACCGGCAATACAGTCAGCGTCCTGTTGGGCAACGGGGACCTGACGTTCCAGGCCGCAGTCACCTATCCAGCTGGTACAGGCCCACTAGCGATCGCGACAGGAGATCTCAACGGCGACCTTGGTCCGGAGTTGATAGTCACGGATTCCGATGGCACCGGCACAATACTGTTTGACAACCACAGCGGCGGTTTTGGTCCGATCAAAGGTTTCTCCGTGCCGCAGGGCGGATATGGAGTAGGTCTCGCGGACTTTAATAGTGACGGGAAACTGGATATGGCCGTGACTTCTCCCGGAGCGGCCAGTCAAGTCACGATCTACACCGGGAAGGGTGATGGCACATTCGGATCCGGCATCGTTCAATATGCCACCGGCGGTAATCCCCGCAATTTGGCTGTTGGTGACTTCACTGGAGATGGAGTTCCGGACCTGGTAGTGGCTAGCGCAGATGCGTCTGTGGTCAGCTTTCTACCCAATCGTGGCAACGGCACTTTTGCTGCCGCTGGAAGTTACACCGCGCACACAAATCCCGTCTTTGTGGCGGCCGCCGACTTTAATCACGATGGGAAGCGTGACATTGCAACAATCAACGCCGGTTCGCAGGACGTCAACGTGCTGCTGAACAAGGCCAAGGGTGCGTTCCAATCGTCCGGGAATTTCTCGGTCGGAGCGGTTCCGACGGGAATGGCTGTTGCTGACGTGAATCACGACCGGAAAATGGACATCGTGGTTAGCACGGCCACCGGGGGCGGAGTGTTTCTCGGCAATGGCGACGGAACCTTTGGATCTATTATTCCATTCACCAATCCCGCAGGTACTACCACCTATCTAACGGTAACCGATCTCAATCGCGACGGCCGCCCGGATGTGGTTCAAGTGAGCCCTGACACAAGTTCGGTGATTGTCCGGCTAGGTAATGGAGACGGTACGTTCAAGCCGGCCCAGACTTTCACGGTTGATGCAGGGCCGGTCTGGGTGGCGGTGGGAAGGTTTAATGCCGATGCATTCCCAGACCTGATTGTCGTGGCCAAAGACGCTAATCTCGTCGACATTCTTTTAGGTACTGGCGGTGGAAATTTCGGTCCAGCGACGAGCGTCGGGTATCGCGCGAATTCGCCAACTTCCGTTGCGATCGGCGACTTCAACAAAGACACGAAGCTCGACATCGTCGTGACCGACTTCGCCAAGCCCGATAAGACGGCGGGCTCCGCCGGCGTGCTACTTGGCAATGGCGATGGCACGTTCCAGACTGCCAAGCGGTTCGCGACGGTCATTTTGAATCCCACCTCTGTGGTCGTCGGAGACTTCAACGGAGATACCAAACAGGACATTCTGGTCAGTTCGGGAGTCGTAAACGACGCTTTGCTGGCAGGCAACGGCGATGGCACCCTGCAGAAGCCTTCCATGGTTATTTCCGGGGAGAACATCACGAATCTTGCGGTCGGCGATTTTGACGGAGATCACGTGCTGGACTTCATCCAGTGCAACAGTGGTCAGAATGTCAACGTCCTATTGAACACACAGTAAAATTCCGGAAAAACTTCTACTAGGGCGGGAGTCGGATTCGATTTCCGCTCTTTTTTTTTTGCAACTAGCCGAAACTAAATCGGGCGAATTTTCAAGAAGGACTTTGCCAGACCTGGTTCGCAATCCGATAACGCATGCGAGCCGATTTCCTCGACAACTGCCCTCTCATTTATACTTACGAGTTTCCTCTATGGCTGCGAGCCGTACCTGAGCGAGGGGAACAACCAGGAGCTTAAGCCTTGAAGATTTTAGTTTGTATGAAGCAGGTCCCGCAGAAAGATGCACCTCTCAAGCTCAATGAAAGTGGTACGTGGATCCGGGAAGATGTTTCCTATGAAGTAAACGAGCCGGATGCGTATGCACTGGAAGAGGCGCTTCGTCAGAAAGAAAAGCATGGGGGAGAGGTGGTAGTGATCACCTCGGGTCCTGCACGCGCACAGCAGGTCTTGCGAGAGGCGCTGGCTAAGGGAGCAGATCGGGCCATTCATCTCGAAGACAACGCCTTCGTCGGACTGGACGCGCTCAACACGGCAAAGGCATTTGCCACGGCAATCAAAGATGAGCAATTTGAACTGATTTTTACCGGGTTGCAGTCCGATGACTACGGATTCGCCCAAACGGGCGTCGTGCTGGCCGAATTGCTGGGATGGCCGCACGCTACGATCATCATGCAGATCGAAAAGAAGGACGGCGGCATTCGCGTCAAGCGTGAACTCGAAGCAGGCTACTTTCAGTTTGTGGACATGCCTCTTCCCGCAGTACTCACCATCCAGTCGGGCATCAACAAGCTGCGATACGCGACACTGATCGGCATCAAGCAGGCAAAGAACAAGCCTCTGCGAAAGGTGACGTTAGCCGACGTGCAGTCGGCAATCTCGGGCAATCTGCAGAAGATCGAGCGGCTGTATATTCCGGAAAAGACAAAGAACACGGAGTTTCTAGAAGGTCCGCCGGCAGAGGTCGCGAAGAAATTGGTGGAGAAGCTACGCAACGAGATACGGGTTCTCTAGGTTTCTCAGCTAGGAAAGTACGTCTGGCAACAGCGTTATGGGCATCTAACAAGCGCTATGCCAGAAACCAACTATGTGCGCTTGAAGGATGAGGCAGTAACCGGAGTAGCACGGCGAGGGAGCGTTCTAATCGTTGTCGGACGAGTCTTGCTGTGGATGGATTTTCTCCTCGTGATGTTTGTGTACGTAGGTCTGCGTGGCGGCTCCCGTTTTTGGATGTGGTGGGTGATAAGCGAAGCGTTGTTGGCGCTGGTACTGATCGCGGTTGGAACCCGCATGCGCGCTCGGGTGCAAAGCAAGGAAACTTATCCGCGAAGGGCTGCTTAACCTGTGTCGCACGTCACTGCCGAACGTGTTCGCAAGAATCATACTGACCTTAGCGCCTCATGGCGTCTGGAGGTCATATGTCAGTCGCGGATGACAAGAGGGAGAGCGGCACGAGCCTGATGTTCATGGGAATCGCTGCCTGGGTTGCGGATTTGCTGGTGATTTTTTTCTTGCCAGCGGGGATCCGGTTGGGACGACAGGCAACATTTTTCGGAATTATCGGTACGGTTGGAATATTGGGGTTGTTGCTGCTGCTTGCGGGATATTCCCGCCGCTTCTACGGTGGGCCGGAAGAGTAGAGCTTATTTCTGAATCACAAGGGCGGAAACGGAATTCATGGCTGACACCATTCTTGTAGTCATTGAGCAACGCGAAGGCAAACTTAACCGAGCCTCGTGGGAGACCATTACCGCGGGACAAAGCCTTGCCGCCGAAACCGGATGGATCCTGGAGGCAGCGGTTGTGGGCAGCGGAGTATCACAATTTGCCGCTGAGTTGGCGGGGAAGAAGGTTTCCAAGGTGTACGCGATCGAGTCGGCAAAACTCGAGCCTTATACCCCGGATGCCTTCGTTGCTGGATTGAAGCAATTTCTAAGCTCACATCCTGTCAAGCTGGTATTGATGCCACACACCTACCAGGTGCGAGACTTTGTGCCAAAACTCGCCACATCCATGGGAAGAACGGCGATTAGTGATTGCATCGGCTACAAGAAAGACGGAGATCGGTTGTTATTCAGCCGCCAGATGTTTCAAGGAAAACTCGCTGCCGACGTTAGCTTCACCTGCGATGCGCCGTGGTTTGTGACTTTTCAGAATGGCGCATTCCGTGGAGATAAGGTCGAAGCCGGCGCAAGCGCCTCGCCTGTTGAAACGGTCAATGTGGATATCGCTGACAGCGTAATTCGCAACAAGCCGCAGGAAGTTTTCAAGGAAGCCAAGCAAGCCGTGGACCTGACGCAAGCAGAAATCATCGTTGCCATTGGACGTGGAATCAAAGAACAGAAAAACATCGAGTTGGCGAAGCAATTGGCGGAGGCCCTTGGTGGAGAGATCGCCGCTTCGCGTCCGATTTGCGATTCGGGCTGGCTTCCGATGGATCGTCAAATAGGTTCGTCTGGGCAAACGGTGGCCCCAAAGCTTTATCTGGCGCTTGGCATCAGCGGCGCCATTCAGCACATCGTCGGCATGAAGGGCGCGCGCACCATTATCGCTATAAACAAGGATTCCGAAGCCCCAATCTTTGAGATTGCCGATGTCGCCGTGGTCGGGAATTTGTTCGATGTGGTTCCGCCATTGACGGAGGAAGTAAGGAAGGCAAAGGCGGGGGCATAGGTTCGTCGTTTGGTGAAATGTTAAGGGTACGCTGGTTGTTAAATGGGTGAATCAATCCCTCTCGACTCATCGGATATCGCCAGTAGCTGATCTGTCCTCGAAACCAGAAACTAGAAGCTCGAAACCGAATCTATGCTCATTTTTCGAAAACCTCTCGAAGGCGTTGAGCGTCCGCAGATGCCGGCCGACGTAGTGATCGTGGGCGGTGGTCCAGCCGGCATGGCATGTGCCTTGCGTTTGTCGCAGCTCATCGATGAGCACAACGCGAAAAATCCCGACACACAGCTCAGCAAAGAGAACATTTACGTTCTGGAGAAAGCACGCGAGGTAGGGCAGCATTGTCTCTCGGGTGCATTGCTTGATCCGCGCTCAATGCGCGAGCTGTTACCCGGTTTCGAGAAAGAAGCACCGCTGGATGTCGCAGTCAGCAAAGAGGCGGTGTATTTCCTTACTGAGAAAGGTAAGCTCAAGCTGCCGATAACGCCACCGCCGCTGCGCGACCATGGCAACTACGTGATCTCCATCAATCGCTTTGTAAAGTGGCTCGGTTCGAAGGTGGAAGAAGCCGGAATCACGATTTTCACCGGATTTGCCGGATCAGAACTACGGTATGAAGGCAATCGGGTCACAGGTGTCATCACTGATGACAAAGGCGTAGATAAACAAAACCAACCGAAATCTAACTTCGAACCTGGATACCAGCTCCAGGCAAAGATTGTGATTCTGGCCGAGGGCACGCGTGGATCTCTCACCAAACAACTCCTCCAGAAATTCGATCTGATGAAAGGTCGCAACCCCCAGACATACGGCCAGGGCGTCAAAGAGTTATGGGAAGTGCCATCGGGACGTATTGCTCCCGGCGAAGTCATGTACACCATGGGCTGGCCACTGACGACGAAAGAATACGGCGGGGCTTGGATTTATGGCGGCAAAGATAATGTCGTTTCCCTGGGATTCGTAACTGGGCTCGACTATCCCGACCCGCGACTGGATCCCCAGCACGTGCTTCAAACCTTTAAGCAACATCCCTTCATTGCGAAGCTGCTTGAAGGCGGCAAGATGATTCGCTACGGCGCGAAATCTATGCCTTATGGTGGATGGTGGGCAGTTCCGCAAGTCGCCGGAGAAGGCTGGATGGTTCTCGGCGACTCGGCAGGCTTAGTAAATTCGCAAAGGCTCAAGGGAATCCACTTAGCGATAAAGAGCGGTATGCTTGCAGCCGAAACGGCGTTTGAATCGTTAAAGGAAAACAATGCCACTGCCGCTGTTCTGGGCCGTTTTCAACAACGACTCGAATCGAGCTGGATCAAAGACGAACTTTGGAAGGTTCGAAATTTTCACCAGGTGTTCGAGCACGGGTTCTGGACGGGAATGTTTCACGCCGGCATCCAGCAATTCACCGGCGGCCGTGGATTGCGCACGCGCTATGTTGGAACCGCTGGCTATGATCGCATGAAGAAGCTGGCTGACTTACCCTCCAACGGTGGCAACGAGGCTCAGCTTCTCGGGCCCGCGAAGGGCGATAGCAAACTCACGTTCAACAAGCTTACGGATCTCTATCATTCAGGCACGAAGCACGAAGAGGATCAACCTTCTCACCTGGTGATTCACGACACGAATATATGCGAGTCCCGCTGCGTGAAGGAATTCGGCAGCCCATGCCAGAATTTCTGTCCGGCAAATGTTTACGAGATGGTGGATGATAGTGCGGCGCCAAACGGCAAGCGGATCAGCCTGAATCCGTCAAATTGCGTGCACTGCAAAACGTGTGACATCCAGGATCCGTACCAGATCATTACGTGGGTGCCACCTGAGGGTGGAGGCGGTCCAAATTACGATGGAATGTAACGCCTCAAGTCCTTCGTTACTGCACAGCTTTAGCTATTTCATCTGATTCGAGGAAACAATGTCTCTCTCCGGGCCAAGTTCCGCGCAAATGTGTCTTTTCGTCTCACTTGCGGTTGCCGCTTTCGCACAACAACCGCAGTGGAAACCCTCTAAGGGCCTCGATGAGTGGCGGCAAACTCGCCTTTCGATTTACCTGGATGATTTTGGGGAGCTCTCCCGCTATCGGGATGAAAATTCAAAATTAGCTCCGCCCGCGGCAAGCAAGAACCGAGTTGTGTTCTTTGGAGACTCCATCACAGATATGTGGCCGCTGGCGGAATACTTTCCCGGGAAGCACTATGTGAACCGGGGCATCAGCGGACAAACTACGGCGCAGATGCTGGTTCGCTTTCGCCAGGATGTGATCGCCTTACAGCCTAAAGTGGTTGTCATTTTAGCTGGAACGAATGACATCGCGGGGAATACAGGGCCGATATCGCTTGAAGAGATCGAGGCGAACTATACGACCATGGCGGAATTGGCACGAGTGCATCAGATCAACGTGGTGTTCTCGTCAGTATTGCCGGTTCACAATTACACACCCGAATCGCAGGAGTTGTTCGCCGACCGGTCTCCCGCAAAGATTATCGAGCTTAACCGCTGGTTGAAAAACTATTGTGCAGCGAATGGGCTGGGCTATCTCGACTACTTCAGTTCGATGGTGGACGACAAGGGCCTCTTAAAGCGAGATCTGGCGGACGATGGACTGCATCCGAACAAGGCGGGGTACAAGATCATGGCTCCCCTAGCGGAAGCAGCGGTCGGTAAGGCCTCGAAACCCTGAAACCCCACGCCCCGCCGGACAATCTATAATTAGGAATCAGTTTCCGACCGCCCAGCCTTCGGAATACCTGGCTAAGGCGGCGAGGAAGCGAGTGACGCGGGCCTTGGCTTGCGCAGCATTGCTTCCGAGGGTAGCGGTGAAAACGCCGATGCCTCGTGCTTGGAAAGGAGACGGAGCCCATCGCCTCCTTTCTCTTTGCACTCCGACGTCTTAGAAACGAATGCTCCTGACTGACAAATTCGGCCGCCCAATCACCGATCTACGGGTCTCTATCACCGACCGCTGTAACTACCGGTGTGTCTATTGCCGAACCGGCAACGACGGCGCTCTGTATGGTGATCTGCCATTCTCTGAATACCTGCGCATGTCGCGGATATTCGTTAGTTTGGGAATTAACAAGGTGAGAATCACAGGCGGCGAACCCTTACTGCGCAATGGCGTCGTGGACTTTGTTCGCGAGTTGGCAACACTCAGAACCATAGATGGGAAGCCGCTCGACATAGCATTAACAACCAATGGGCACCTGCTCGCGGACATGGCACGGCCCCTTAAACATGCCGGTTTGCATCGGGTGACCGTCAGCATGGATGCAGTCGATCCCGACCGTTTCGCACGTATTACGCGAGTACCAGGAAGCTACGATCACGTGCTGGCTGGAATTCGGGCAGCACGTGACGCAGGGTTAGGGCCCGTGAAAGTCAATTGTGTCCTAATGCGCGGTTTCAACGAAGACCAGATCATTCCATTTGGCATGTTTGCACGTGAAGAGAAGGTCATCGTCCGTTTCATCGAATTCATGCCGCTCGAAGAGGATCGCGTATGGACTCCAGAAACGGTGGTCACCCTTGACGAGATCCTCGAACGAATGGGTGAGTATCTTCCGCTGGTAGAAATTCCGCATGATCGTAGTGAAACGGCGCGTCGCTATCGTTTCAATGATGGCATCGGAGAAATTGGCATCATTGCACCCGTCTCCCATCCCTTCTGTGGACACTGCAGTCGCATTCGGCTCACCTCCGACGGCAAAATTCGAACCTGCCTTTTCTCGGTCTGGGATCACGATTTGCACGAACTGATAGAGCGTGGCGCCTCAGACCAGGAATTGGTTGAATTCATTCGCAGCGTAGTGGAGCGTAAAGAACAGCGTCATCACATCGGAGAACCAGACTTCGTGCCCGCCTCCAGAACCATGGTTCATATTGGGGGGTAGTTTCAGTCGGCAGTCCTCGGCTCATAGTCGTCAGCAAACCCCCGAATTTGCCCAAGTTTGGCTACCTAGGTTTCAGGCTATACTCGCAAGACAGTCAACCGTTGCGAGTGGTTTGGCTGACGATTTGAGCACTCAGAGCTGACTACTGCTTACCAACATTTGACATTTCGGTGACACACGACAAGCGGCCTGGGACTATCTTGCGGGCGTCATTAGCGCTGCCTGCGCCGAGGAATGCCTATGCGCCGCTACTATTCTCTTCTGGTCGTAGTTTTCCTGCTTCTGTCAGGTTTTCCTGTGAGCTCACAAACGGTCGACTGGCCCATGTACCACATGAACCCGCAACACACAGGCGTGAACTCCGCCGAGAAAACGATTAACCGCAATAATGTCATCTTCCTGCAAAAGAAATGGGAGGGTTTCATGCGGGGACTGGTGAACTTTTCATCGCCTGCCGTGGTTGATGGTTTTGCATATATTGGCGCGCTGGACGGAAATCTTTATGTCTTCGATGCCCACGGTTGCGGCGGTGCCGACCTTTGTAAGGCAGTGTGGAAGGGGCACACAGGTGGCGAGATCTTCTCCTCCCCTGCAGTGGTGAATGGCATTGTTTACGTGGGATCGAACAATCATCACCTTTTCGCCTTCGACGCAGCGGGCTGTGGCGCCGACGTTTGCGATCCTCTTTGGCTCGGTGATATGGGCGGTAGTGTCCTGCAGTCGTCCCCGGTCGTTGCAGGTGGATTGGTATTCGTCGGCGGTTTCGACACTAAGCTATATGCGTTCAACGCAGCCGGATGCGGCGACATGCACTGCGCTCCCGTCTGGACCGGGAAGACTGGCGGCCATATCGAGTCTTCTCCTGCGATTTCGAAGAGTGTTGTTTATGTGGGTTCCAACGACCGGAAGCTTTATGCCTTCAAGGCGTCTGGTTGCGGCAACCCCACTTGCTTGCCGCTATGGACCGGTCAGGTTGGCGCTCCGATCTTCGAGTCTTCTCCGGCGATAGCCAACGGCACCGTTTATATAGGCGCATTCGATGGCAAGGTGCACGCTTTTGATGCGAATGGCTGCGGTGGCCCGACTTGCACTGAGCTCTGGGCTGGTGTGATGCAGGATCTCTACACCGACTCTACGCCTGCCGTGGCGCGAGGAAAGGTCTACATCGGTGGGGGCGATGGATGGGTATATTCGTTTCCGGCGGCGGGCTGTGGCAATCCAACCTGCAACCCCGATTGGATCGGCCAGGGCGACAACTTTGTCGGCACTCTGCTGGGTGGTCCCATCGTTGCGAACGGCGTGGTTTATGTAGGTAAGAATGCCTCAGAGGTGCTGGCGTATGGGGCCAGCGGATGCGGGGATTCCTTCTGCCTTCCAGTCTGGTCGACCCCAACTAACGATCCGATTGTGTCTTCCTCACCCGCGATGGTGAATGGGACGTTATACATTGGAACGAATAACATGTTTGACGGCGTGTTCCCGGGGCGCCTGAGCGTGTACACGATAAATGGGCAGTAGTCCTGAGCCAGCAAATCGCCCTGCTGACGTCCCGGCCCTTGGTGACATGGCGTGAGTTGCACTGCCTGGCTTCGGCAGTGCACAATAGTGACGGAAAATCGGTTACCCGCGGTACGGGCAGCGCGCAAAAGATTTGGTATCCCCTGCCCTGGGTGAGCATCAAATTGGTTGAAGAAGAAAGGTAGTGGCTACAACATCCCCGCCGGTTGGGCGTGACTTGAGAAAGGAAGTCATGCAGTGAATCGGCTGAGCCACTGAACGGCTTTCAACATCCCCGTTCCGGAATGAGCATGTCTTCTGAATGCAGCCAGAATTGCTGCATGCAATCGCGTTTCCGGAACTGAAAGCGGAGAGATGACATTGGCTACAGCATCGGTTTGTAGTTTAGAAGATTATTTAGTTCAGCCGGATCATACGATGGATGTGCGCATTGCCGCCGCGCGCGAAGCGCTAGGCCGCGAATGCGTCGTTCTTGGCCATCACTATCAGCGAGACGAAGTCATACGCTTTGCCGATTTTCGTGGTGACTCTTACAAGCTCTCACAGCGGGCCGCGGCAGCCGCCGGCAAATACATCGTATTTTGCGGTGTTCACTTCATGGCTGAAAGCGCGGACATTCTGGCCCATCCAGGACAGGTCACAATTCTCCCAGATCTCAATGCTGGTTGTTCCATGGCAGACATGGCCGAGATCACGCAGGTAGAGGATTGCTGGGAAAATCTGATTAGGGCCGGCCTGACGAGCGATCCCGGCGAAGGTATCACGCCGATCACATACATGAACTCGACCGCCGCCATCAAAGCCTTTTGCGGCGAACGTGGCGGAGTGGTTTGCACCTCTTCGAATGCTGCCGGTGCATTCAATTGGGCATTTGCCAAGAACTCGAAAATCCTCTTTCTTCCCGACCAACACCTCGGACGCAATACTGGCTTCGCGATGGGTATTCCGTTGAATCAGATGGTGGTTTGGGATCCCTACATGATTAACGGCGGAGTGACACCGGAAAAGTTGCGTGACGCCAAGGTGATCTTGTGGAAGGGGCATTGTTCCGTTCATCAGCGCTTTTTGCCTGAGCACGTGGACAATGTACGAGCAAAGTATCCCGGTATTCGCGTGATTGTGCATCCGGAATGCCGCTGGGAGGTCTGTCAGAAAGCTGATGGAATCGGGTCTACAGAAGGTCTGCTGAAAATGATCAAGCAGGCTCCTTCGGGTACCATGTTTGCCGTCGGCACGGAGATTCACCTCGTAAATCGAATGGGCAAGGAATTCGCGTCGGAAGGAAAGAAGGTCATTACCCTGGATGACTCAGGCTGCCTGTGCACGACCATGTTCCGCATTTCCCCACAACACCTCTGCTGGGCACTCGAGAACCTGGCCGATGGCCATGTGGTGAATCGCATTCAGGTCAAAGAGGACGTCAAATATTGGGCGCGAGTAGCTCTCGACCGAATGCTGGAGATTTCGTAAGCGAACCGTGATTGGTGGCAGGCGGTCCCCTAATACCCCGATTGGTTTTTTCAAATAAGCCACTGAGAGTTCAAAGCTTTCCGTTTCTGTCCTCGGGATTGGCCTCCAAGATAGGCACTTCACGCAATCACCGACGGGATAGGGTAGCACCCTAAAACCCAGCAATCCTCGCTTCCCAAATGAATTAGACTATAGGCAAACGAGCCATGTCAGACCGTACATTTACTCTGCAAGAGGCACAATCTCTGCTTCCCGTTCTTGAATCGCTATTACGTACAGCGATCGACGGCAAGAAGCTAGTTGAGGCTGTTGATAACGAGTTCCAAGAACTGGCGCACAAAGTTTTTCTAAGTGGTGGGGTCTTTGTGAATATCGTCCAAGTCGCGCGTAGGAAAGCCGAACGCGAGAAGAGCGTCCAGGCTGTGAAAGATGCGGTTGCAGAAATCGATGCCACCGGTGTTCAGGTCAAAGACCTCGATATCGGCCTCCTCGATTTTCCCTGCGAAGTGGATGGGCGGATCATACTGCTGTGCTGGAAATTAGGCGAGAAGGGTATTACTCACTGGCACACGCCGAGTGAGGGATTCGCCGGAAGAAAGCCAATCGACGAGAAAATCATTAAGGCAAAAAGGGCAAATTAGAACGTCACGCCCCACCCAATCGAAAAAGGCTTCCCGAGTGCGGATATTCTAGGGTTGTCCGCCAGGCTTCCACTCCGGTTTGAAACTTGAATTTGCGAGCCAGCCAATTGGTCTTATTAGCGACTCGATCGCGTTGTCCATGTGTTTGAAATCGAGGTGCGCGACATCGTCACTGGGCTGGTGATAATCACTATGCATGCCATAACTTGAAATCGTCTGCGCGACGACTCCTTTTTGTGCGAGAAGAAAGTTGTCGGAGCGCGCGAAGAAGTTTTGTTCGGGGTGTGGATCTCCCACTAAGTGCGCTCCATGTGCTGCCATAATCGGACCAAGGTTCGAGCGCTCCCACCCGGTCAGCCATAGGGTGCCGGCTGGCACTGCCGGATCGGGGCGTCCGATCATTTCGAATTCAAGATTTGCGGAGATGTTTTCAAGTGAGATCGGCGGGTGCTCGCGGAAGTATGTTGAACCAATGCCGCCGAGTTCCTCACTTCCGAACAAGGCGAAGATGACCGTCCGGCGAGGCGTGAGGCCTGCCCCGAGCACTCGTGCCAATTCGAGCACGGCAGTTGTACCGGAGGCATCATCATCAGCGCCGTTGTAAATGTTGTCCTGTTTAACCGCTTCGCCTACTCCAAGGTGATCGAGGTGAGCTGAGAGCAGTATCGCGGAGTCGCGCAGTTTAGGGTCGCGTCCGCGAATCTTGCCTATGGCGTTCCACGAGCTTGCCAGCTCAGGCCTTTCCATCGCAGCCAGAATTTTTAGGTTGGTTCCGTCAGGCAAGGCACTCAGTTTCTTGGCGGCGTCGGTACTCAGAACGATGAGGGTCGACTGATCCTCTGAGTTCATTCCGCTTGCATCTGCCAATTCCGGGGCTTCGGAAAAGAGACTTTGCTTGATTGCGTCCCAGTGCGAACGGTAACGCTGATTCTCAGGTAGCAAGACAGCAGCAGCGCCAGCCTCCAACAATTTGTCTGCTTGACCCGAAGGTACTTTGTTATCTCGGGCCTTCACTAATACGATGGCACCCTTCGTTATTTGTGGTGTCGCTTCGCCCCCGACCTCGATCTTTTGTAAGGGGCCGTGTACCTCGCTTCCTCCGGCGTGCAAGAACAGAACATCAGTTCCATGCTTGAGGGTGATCTCGTCAGCTCGGCCTTCTACCTGTAACGAGGGAGACCCCGCGAATTTGCGGCGGACTAGTGGCACTCGCTGCAAATAACTGCCTCCATCCCCGGCAGGTTTGATCCCGTATTGGCGCAGCACGGAGGCGATATATGTCGCTGCAACCAACTCGTCATGCGTGGCACTCCCTCGGCCATTGAGGGCGTCGGAGGCAAGAAATTCCTCGTGTGCGCGGATGCAAGGGGCGCAAACCTTGGCGAGGGGTTCTGGGTGGGGGGACGGGCTTGGCTTGGAGACCTGCGCAAAGACCGGTTTGAGCAAGAGAATAGTGACAAGAGTAATGTGAAATCGTGGTCGATTCATGGAATGCTTTGTAGCCTAGCAGATGATAGAGATTATTAGGCGAGGGCTTCCGAGGCGGCCATGGAGCTCGTTTTTCTCTGCAAGGCAGCCGGATTTCAGCGATCATGAGGTTATTGGAAGGAACGTGGCAGGAGGGGTTCTTAGGGCGTCCAAGACCCTTTTTGATGAAATTGTCTCTGATACAATTCTCTTAACGCCACATGCGGATGATGTTGAAAAGACTAGGCTCCGGGGCTTGTAACGAATGGTGAGTGTCAAAAGAAAACTGCAGATAGGGCTGTCTGTGACTGCGCTCTTGTCAGTCGCAATGGCCGTGAGTTGCCGAGGTTTTTTCCAAGATCCGCAACTGAACTCGATCACTGTCGGACCTCAAAATGCGACCATCCAGCAGGGAAATACCTTGCAGATGGCTGCTATTGGGAATTTTGATGACGGTAGCACCAAGACGCTGAGTAGCAACGTTTTCTGGTCGTCCGACGACACGTCAGTAGCCGACATCAATACCGGAGGGCTGGTAACCGGTGCAGCTCCCGGTACCGCGAATATCACCGCATCCCAAGGCGCAATTACAGGTACAACGGCAATTACGATCGCCCTCAACAACGTTACGGCGATCACGATTTCTCCAAATACGCAGAACGTGTTTGCTGGCGGTACGACGACCTTCACCGCGGCTGCGACTGTTTCCGGAGGTCCACCCGTTGATATCACCGCCAGCGCGACTTGGACTGCGACCAACACCGGCGGTACGACTGAATCCACGATTTCATTTAGTCCTTTGACGAGTCCGGTCATCGTGACAACGACAAGTGCAACTCCGATTGGTACGTACACAATTACTGCAACGTACGTCGCTAACAGCCAGACCTTCACCGATACTGCGACGCTAACGGTTCAATAGAACTCGTGGCCGGCGAGGTGCTCGCCGGCCAGTTCCACTTTGACACCTTTCTGACAACTTGGGCCTTCCGTAACGGTTTCCAGCCATTCTTCCAACGATAAGATCGAAATAGCGCTAATACAGGCGCTGAAATCATCATGTGCGATATTCGTTGTATCGGAATTGGCACCGGTGGCGGCGACGCTCCCGGCCTCAATGCGGTTATTCGCGCCGCTGTGAAGTCAGCAGTGCTGAAGTACAAGTGGAAGGTGATCGGCATTCCGGACGGCTTCGATGGACTGATCTGGCCGGAGCGTTCCCGCGAACTCACACTGAAGGACGTTAGCGGCATACTGCCGCGCGGCGGAACGATCCTCGGCACCACCAACCGCGGAAATCCGTTTTGCTACAAGACGGTCGAAAGCGGCTGTGACGTCGAAAAGGATATTTCCAGTCAGGTCATTTACAACGCCAAGCAACTCGGCATAGACGCGATCATCAGCATTGGTGGCGATGGTTCGCAAAAGATCGCTCTCGATTTGTTTCGCAAGGGAATGAAGATTGTCGGGGTCCCCAAGACAATCGACAATGATCTATCGGCTACGGAACTAACCTTTGGCTTCGATACCGCGGTTCACACCGCCACCGAGTGCATCGACAAGATTCACACCACGGGTGAGTCTCACCATCGCATCATGGTCGTCGAAGTGATGGGTAGAGATGCAGGCTGGATCGCTTTGCACGCTGGCATCGCTGGTGGCGCCCACGTCATCCTTATCCCCGAGATTCCATTCACGCTGCAGAATGTCGCGGATTATGTGGCGCGCCGTGAAAGCTATGGCAAGCACTTCACGATCGTCGTTGTGGCTGAGGGAACAAGGCTGCCCTCGGAACTTGAGCACATGTCACGCGGTGGAACGGTCGGAAATCTGATTGGCGATGGTATTGCTCTCACGGCCCACAAGGAAGTGAGAGTCAGTGTGTTAGGCCACATTCAGCGTGGAGGTTCGCCGACCCCTTTCGATCGAGTGCTGGCAACGCGTTTTGGCGTCGCTGCCGTGGATCTACTGGCCGAAGGAGGCTTCGGGAAAATGGTGAGGTTGCACCAGGAAAAGATTACTGCCGTTGATATCGCCGACGCGATTGGACAGATGAAAGCTGTACCGCCGAACGGCGACATGGTCCGGACGGCCAGGGCCATCGGTATCTGTTTCGGCGATGAGGGAAATAAAACTTAAGCACGACGCTGCGTTATATTTGTTTGCGGGGCCTGTGAATTACCGCCTGAGATTCCTCGCCGTAAGTCTGCTGCCTCTCCTGCTGATCCTCGGCTGCGGTCGAGGAAGCAAGCAGCAGGAGATCGTCTACGTTTCCGCGCCGCAGACTTTCTTGCGTGATCGTGTCGCAACCATCTACACAAAAACTGGAGTGGTAAAGAACGGCGACCGGCTACAGGTGTTGGAGCGGGATCGCCGATTTGCTCGTGTCCGCGCAGAAGATGGTTCGGAAGGCTGGGTCGAGCAGCGCAACCTGGTTAACCAACAGGTATTTGATGGCTTTCAAAAGTTAACTCAGGAGGCGCAGAATTTGCTTCCGCAAGCCACCGGAGTAACCCGCAATGACACCAACTTGCACCTGACGCCCGGACGAGATACGGAACATCTCTACCAACTCAACCGGGACTCGAGGGTTTCGCTACTCAAGCGAGAGATTGCAGAAAAACCCGGCATGGCGATGCCCGCCAAGACGACTGGCAATCAAAAGGGATCTCCGACGAAGCCAGTTCTCGAAGACTGGTGGCTCATACGTGATTCGGCGTCGCGGTGTGGATGGGTTTTGGGGCGCATGATCGATGTAGACATTCCCCTTGAGGTGGCGCAATACGCCGAGGGCCAGCGCATCGTCGCCTTCTTTATGTTGGATCAAGTCACGGATGGTGACCGAAGGGTTCCGCAATATCTAGTTCTCTTGAATGAAAACAAAGATGGCATGCCCTTCGATTACGAACAGGTGCGCGTCTTCACCTGGAATGTAAAGCGGCATCGGTATGAGACTGCCTACCGCGAACGTAATCTCAACGGTGTTCTGCCAGTCACCGTAGCACAGGAAAACTTTGAAAAGGAAGGAATGCTGCCGACTTTTGTTCTGCGGATTAAGGACGTTAACGGAGCAACGCTGGAGCGCAAGTATAAGCTAAACACACCCATCGTACGACGCGTTTTCGCACCTGGTGAGGAAAAGCAGACGCCATCTGCGCGGCAGAAACAACGGAAACAGTAGCGGCCTGCGTATAAACGTCTTAGGAGTAAAATTCTGCAATGCTTTCCACCACCCATTCCTGTTCCGCACTTGTTAGCTCCGGGAACATGGGTAACGCCATGACGTCCTTCGCGGCGCGCTCACACTCGGGAAGGTCCCCAAGCTTGTAACCCAGGTACCCGAAACAAGGTTGCAGATGGAGCGGGATCGGATAGTAAACCTCCGTCCCGATCTGGCGGTCACTCAAAAATTTCCTGAGTTCGTCCCTTCGCTGGGCCCGCACCACGTACTGATGAAAAACGTGGTAAGCGCCGCTTGTGCGCGTTGGAAGTTGGATCGGCTCGCCATGAGAAACCAGACCGGAAGCCTCAAACAAGCCATCATACTTTGCCGCATGATGCCGGCGTTTTTCGTTCCAGGTGTCAATGTGCTTCAGCTTCACCCTTAAAACTGCGGCCTGGATCGCATCCATGCGAGCGTTCCAGCCAAACTCTTCGTGCAGGTAGCGCCGTGGGCTTCCATGGGAGCGTAGCCTGCGCATGTGCTCCGCCATTTTCGAGTCTGAAGTAGTCACAATCCCCGCCTCACCATATGCGCTAAGGTTCTTCGTCGGATAGAAACTGAAAGCGGCAACGGTGCCGAGCGATCCCGCCAGTCGGTTTTTCCACTTGGCCCCTATGGCCTGTGCCGCGTCCTCGAGTATTGGCACGCGAAACTCCTCCGAGATATCACCAAAACGATCCATGTCTACACATTGGCCATATAGGTGAACCGGCAAGATCGCTTTCACGTTCGAGGACTGTGGAGAACGCAGCGCATTCGTCACGAGAGCTGGATCAAGGTTCAAAGTGTCGGGCTCGATGTCAACAAGGACGGGGCGAGCTCCGGCACGCACAATCGCGCTCGAAGAGGCGAAGAAACTGAATGACGTAGTGATAACCCCATCGCCGGGGCCGATGCCTGCCGCCACTAGCGCTAACCAAAGGGCATCTGTGCCGGAAGCGCAGCCTACGGCCTCCGTTGTGCCAGTAAAGGCAGCAATTTCGCGCTCCAACGCCTCCACTTCTGGGCCAAGGATGAAATGCTGGGACGAGCAAACCCGCTCAATTGCGGTGAGGACCTCCGGACGGATTGCCTTGTACTGCCGATGTAGATCGAGCAGGGGAACTGACTCGAACCTTCGTGCGCTAGACTGTGATTTCTTCGGGTTTGCCACAGAGCGTTGAGTCACGGAAGTTGCGATTCTACATCAGTGTTGCTTACAACTTTAGGCGCGGCAGGGGAGCATTCGCATCGAGGGCGCGCTCGCATTCTCCTATCTCTTGCAACAGGCGACTGACCTGGATTCCGTGGTACGTATCGGCGTACCCGCTCAGGTTTCGCGCCGAGCGAACCAGCAGCGACCGCGCTCCGCGCAGATTGCCTTGGCTGTGGTGATGCAGTGCTACCGCCAGTTGGATGAGCCCTTGCAGAAATCGCTTTTCGGGCCCACTGTTCGCCCGCCAGACGTCCTCCAGAACTTCATGGGCGTCGTAGAACTCCTGCCGGTTAAGTAGCCTGACTCCTTCTTCGAATCCCTGCTCATGCAGCACAACCCAATTTTGCCACGGATACCGGGTTTTCCCTACGGGGTATACGGTATTTCATAGGGATATTGCCCCATATTCTCCGGAATTCAATAAATTTTGCAGTTTCGCGTCCGTAACAGACTGAAACAGTTGGATTTGCACACTGTATTTTTGGAATGTGAGTTGCAATTGTCTATCTGCTCAGTCAAGCATCTGGTGTGCTCGGGAATCATGACTCGGCATGTTTCACGAGGTTTAGTAATTACTCCCACAGATTTTTCAACTACTTAGGAGAACAGTCAATGGAATATGCATTTCGCAAGACCTTGACTCGGTTCCTGCTTGTACTAGGCCTGCTTGCCTTAACAGCTGGCATGGTCTGGGC
>DATBFG010000059.1:0-9161 GCA_036558645.1 Terriglobales bacterium | reverse complement strand
ATCCCTATAGCACTCATTGATCAAGTCCCGTTTCGGGCAAAGGTCAATGAGTGAAGTCGCCTGTTCTCAACAATTGACTTTCGGCTGGCATCAGCGACTCCCGTCCCCTACCATTAACCCGATGAAACATTCGCTCGAATTACTGCTGACGCTGCTAGTTTGTGCGTTGCCACTGCTTGCCCAAACGGAGGAGCCGTCAGCAAATGACGTTGTCAGACCTCGCGATGTCACGTTTTGCGAATTATCGAAGGAACCTGTTGCCTACAATCACCAACTGGTGCGAGTGACTGCCTTCGTGACACACGGATTCGAAGATTTCGCCCTCGCCGATCCTTCCTGTCATACGCAAGGCTTCTCGGTCTGCATGTATGGAGGCAACGCGCAATCGAATACGATGTATTGCTGCCCGGAGAAGCCGCATCGAAAACCCGACCAGAGCCGCTAACAATTGATGGGATACACATTCCTCTTGTTGATGACGTGATCTTCAAGAGATTCACAGACCTGCTGGCGAAAGAGGAGGATACGACCGTGCGGCTGACCGCAATAGGAAGATTCTTCTCTGGAGAAAAACAAACGCTGAAGGGCCAAACTCAATGGCGAGGGTTCGGACATATGGGGTGCTGTAGTCTCTTTGTCATTCAGCGCGTCGAATCGTTTGAACCACACACACGCAGCGATTTGGACTTCACCTCTGAGGCGGGTTGGTATGAGAACGAGGGCTGTAAGGACGCGTCGGTTCGCTATCAGAGACACATTTCCATATCGTATCCCGATGCAGCGGTGGAGCAGGTCATCGCCGATCAGAGGAAAGCGGACAATGGCGAAGCAGCTTGGGCATTCAGCGATCCGCAATGGGTCGCCATTGACTCATTGAAGCAGTACTACCCCAATCAAGTTCCGCTTCTCCGAAGGGTAAAAAACACTGCCGCAAGACATGTGTTCCGATGGAAAAACGGTAAAAATCAAATCGTCGTCGTTGTGACTCGGCCTTATTGGCTTTCCTTCTACTCCGCGTCGCATTCTGTCGTGTGGGTGAGCACGACGATCAAAGAAGCTGGCTGCGACTAGGCACTTCAGTTGGCGCAAAATCGCGATAACACTCATTGACACGGAAAAAGGCGAATGGACACGGCGCAAGCTTGCGAGAACGCCTTGGCATCAACAGCTATACTTGCCGTCAACACGTAGGAGGGGTATGGACAAATCACTTCTATTCGTGGCGGTTGCGGCAATGGTGTTGTTGGCGCTCGCAATGGTCTGGCTGACGAAGACGTTCATACAACCGCCAACTGCCGCTGGCAAAAAGAGGCTGACAATTTTTTTGCTCTTTGTTGCTGCACAATTCGTGATTATTACCGCTCTTGTGTTGCTTTCAGTAGAAAACGTATTGGCGCCTCGATTATTGGGGCTTCTCGGGCTTGCGAATCTTGTCGGCAGTTTTCTGATTATGTGGGTGGCCCTAAAGAGAGCGCCCATTTCTGATCGAGACATCACGCACGAGCAGCGAGAACGTGCGGTGAAGAGTTCCAGAATCCTAATTGCAATTTATGTTTTCGCTTTGGTCAATGGACTGCTTCACATCCGAGAGTTCCCATTGATAGGCATTGTGGTGGGCGTAGCCGTAAACGTCTTAATTCTGAGTGCTCTAATCACCAACCTACGCAGAAACCAAGCAAAATTGAATGCCAGCAACCAATGACTGGTGAAATATCGCCATTACGCTCAGTGGCTGAGTTTTTGGCGAACATCGACAGCAACCCAAAGGCACATAGCTACCCCGCAAAGCGCCAGTGCGATGCAAATCCAAGATGATTTCAAGCCTATGATGACGGAACGTCCTCCGCCCCGCCCGTGAGTTTCGCATCTGCCTACTAGGGCCGAATGGAACAAATAGAGGCCAAGCCCCGCTGCAAAGAAGTCGCCCCCAAAAGCTCCCTGCCATAAGGCAGAAGTGTACCTGATGATTGGCGTAACATCGCGATTTCATTCATTGACCAGATGTGGTCCGAAAGACCCTGTTTGGGGTTTTGAGTGGGTAACAACTGCTCACTGCAATTACCGCGAAGCACTAGCGGTGTTTTTGCGCAGAGCTTTTCGCGCCTGGTCTGCGTAGGGTCCGCTTGGCAACATCTTCAGATACTTGTCGTACAAGGCCAGCGCCTCGTCAGTCTTGCCTGGCTTGTCAACTACAAATGAGGCTCCGACGCTACTGTTACTGCGTAGGCAAGCCAGTGTATTTCATTTATGCTTCGTAAATGGAACCGATCATCAAAGGCGCTATTCCCGTTCTCCCAGCTGCCGACACCGCGGAGTCTTTGAATTGGTGGATCGACGTCTGCGGCTTCAAGGAAACCTTTCGCGACAACACTCCGCCGACCTATGCAGGAATTAACCGCGGCGAGGCCTTCCTACACATCTCCGGTATGGACGACAAGGCACTGGCACGGAAGGTCGGCGACCAGACAATGGTTCGACTCGCGGTAAAGGGCATTGAAGCCATGTATGCCGAATACCAGCAACGCGGCGGCAAGGTACATCCCAACGGCTCCTTGCAAACTAAGCCTTGGGGCACAAAAGAATTCGGCGCAATCGACCCCAACGGGGTGTGCGTGACGTTCCAGGAATAACAGCAATTTTCCTGCGGTGGACTTTTCTGACGATTCGCGCTTCCTCTTAAACCTTCCCTTCCCCTTCTACTTCTCCCCGCAGGTTTCACCTTGATCGCGTGTGTCATCGTGGCGCGTTGACCACGACATAGGTCGTCGCCGTTCCCGACATTTGGGGTTGATACCAGGTGTTGCCGCACTGCTGGTAGGCGAGTCCGTTGATGACTTGAGTGACACACCCCGCAGGCGGTCTGTCAACTATCGAACCAACCACGGCGGCAGTGACTACTGCTGTGGCCGTGACAGCCGCGGCGGTTGCGACCGGATGGTAACAGCAGCCGCCACCATAGTAACCCCCGCCGTGGTAGTTGTTGTCGACGTTGACGTTGACATTGCGATTCACGTTGACGTTCTGGTTCACGTTAACGTTTCGGTTTACGTTGGCGTTCTGATTGACGTTTCGGTTCACATTGGCGTTCTGATTGTTGTTTCGATTTACGCTGCTGTTTGCGCTACTGCGCACGTTGCGATTGCCGCCACCTCCTCCACCACGTCTCTGCGCTGAGAGATCAGTGTTGAAGACCAGAGTGGCGACGACGAAAAGAGTAATGAACAGAATGGATCGCTTCATAAGTCTCCTCTACTGATTGCTCTTAGTGCCGTTGCCATTGATGCCTTTGAGCGTTATGCGCAGAGCACCGGCGGGCGGATCGAAGGCGAATGCCGCTTCGTTGTAGGACGGCGCCAGGTTCCAGACGAGGTTGGAGGTGTGTTGTGGCCGGGCATCGTCGGTAAGGGTGCGGATGACGAATTTTCGTGGCAGCGGGTAGTCTCCCAACTGGATCCAGATCTGCCAGTCGATGCCTTCCTGTCGGAAGGCATAGTGTTCGCAGGTAATACCCTGCACTGTGCTCGGGCCAACATCAAAGGCGGAAGTGATCTTACTGATGGTGGAATTGTCGGTTCCCCACTTAAAGAGATCGACCAAGGGAATCTCGATTCCGTAATCATCATTGACCTTATCGACTAATTGTGCGGTCGTGGCTGGGGCTGGGACAGTCGCGTAGTAGTTCTCGACCTTTCCGTAGACGGTAAAACTTTTCCCATCGTAAAAGAGGAAGACATCTCTATCGTCACTCTTAAGCTCCGCGCGAAGAAAGTTGGGGCTGACAGCCAAAAGAGTATTTGTCTTAGTGTCGGTGATGATCTGTCCGTCATCGAGAACGTCGTCGTTGGTAACCTCGGAATCGACCTGAAACGCCTTGAGGGTTCGAAGGTAAGCACCCATTTTGTTGAGGGCCTTCATGGCATCTGGATCGATGTTCGAGCTTGCTTGCGAGTTGGACTGAGGGCCAGTCTCTGCTAGAACTTGTGGGGCGATGAACGCACAAAAGACAAATGCTGTGACGACCAGTGACGTAGTGAGTCGAAGGATGCTGTTCGCGGTTGTTGAAGAACCTGATGGGATGGTGGGTGTCAGGAGATAGAGTTGTTTTGAAGGGTTCTCGGATGGGCTCATATTTGTGTTGTCCTCACGGAGGCGCTGCTGAGTCGGCTTCTTAGATCGCACGTCCTGAAGCACCTGAAACCCTTCACCCTTATGTCGAGCACCCCCAGCACACAACTGTCAAAAGTGACAAGCGCTTATCCGGATCAAAAGACCATTTGCTCTGATCAACTTCCGCGGCACAAATCGCGAGACATCCTATCGGTTCAGTCCCGTTCCTTAATTCCGAGCGATTGCGGATGTGTACTGACGAATTGGAAGTAATCCGAGGCGATATGCAATGATCATGCTCGGAGTACACCTCCTAGTATGGGGTTCCTCTTGCTTCATCTTGTGGCTGTTTTCGCACTTTCTGGGAACCGCCGACAGTGTGCTTCGGCACGCGTGACGTAACATCCCGATACCGCTCATTTACGGAGAAAAAGGCGAAGGGAAAGTCCTAATTGAGCTTCCGCAAATTTGCTCGAACACAAAATTGCAGAGAGCATCGACATTTACTTTTTCGATGTAGCAGAGAGACCCTCGTACTCCACGTTCCCCCTGCTAGCACAGTCGCGTAGTTGATCAATCGACAGTTGCGCAGTCGTCTCTCCTGGTGAGATGGAGGTGCAGCGCATATATTCTTCAAATCCGGGCGATGAGTAGATGAAGATCAAATGGATGTCATCAGTGCCAGTATTTTGCAGCGCCATCCAAGTATTCACAGGGGCGAAGATCATGCCTCCCTCGTGGAGATCATAGTCTTTCCCGTTGAGCGTAATGCGTGCGGTACCGCTCTGCAGGAACACGACTTCGTCTTGACCGAGGTGTCGATGCTTGGGAACGGTTCCACCCGCCGGAATTGTCTGTGTACCCAGCATCAGGTGTTGAGAACCACTGTTCTGGGGAGTGACCTTAAGAATGAACTCAACCGGACGAGTGGCAACACCGGCCTGAGCAGATCTGATTCGCTTCTCACCTTGTTCCTTCTCCAGCACCAGAATCTTGGCATCGGGAGACTGTGCAAAAGATGTGGTACAGACTACAAGGCACAATGATCCGATAAACTTTTTCATAATCGCGCAAGGTTAGACTCGGCAATGTCGTCGGTCAACTGGCGATAAATCGCCATTGCGCTCACCGAAAATTGACACCGGCGATCTGGCGTTCTGGCGCCCACAAATCAGTCAAACAATGCCCTGTTTTGACATCGTGTCCAACTCAGCATAGCTTTAGCCGACCGCAAATCTTTGTTTCAGGAGGCGTACCAATTGAAAATACGACTAGTGTGTCTCGTGATGGGTTGTATGTGTGTAGCATCCGCCTTTGCGCAAACCGGCTCGAGCACGCAAGAGATTAACGCTCAGAATGCCAACAATGTGTGCCGTATCTATTTTTCCACGCCCAAGCCAGGGATGGATCAGCAGTATGAGGCGGGACGAAAAAAACATATGCAATTCCATCGTGCCCAAAAAGATACTTGGACATGGAACACCTATGTCATCGAAACAGGCGACAACACCGGCACTTATGTCACTTCTTCGTGCGGGCATTCCTGGAAAGACTTTGACGAATGGGAAGGGCGCATGGGGAAGGCGGATACCGCGGATGGAGCCACGAATTTGTCTCCCTACGTTGGAGGTGGCCGCAACGGTTTCTACGTATATCGTTCAGACATGAGTCTTGCTCCGGCAAACCAGCCTCCTGCGCCCATGACGGCGGTGACGATTTACGTTCTGAACCCCGGAGCAGCCCCCGATTTCATTGCTGCCGTCAAGAAAATCAACGATGCATTGGGCAAGCAACCAGACTGGCCCAAAACCAGTGGCTGGCTGCAGTTGGCCAATGGAGGGGAGGGTCCGACATTTGTTCTTCTGAATAGCCGAAAGAATTGGGCGGATTTCGCTCCGCTACCAAAGACCACAGCGGATGCTCTCACGGAAGCTTACGGGAAGGAAACGTCCGATCAGGTTCAGAAGACCATTCGTGACTGCACGGCCCACGTGTTTACCGAAGAAGCTGCCTACCGGGCAGATCTCAGCTACGTGCCGGGAAAATAGCTTGTTGCCAGGTGAATTGAGGACCCACATATCGCGAAGACCGCGATGTGTGGGAGACCCGGCTGCACGACGCAAAGCAGGGTCGCCTCAAATTCCTTCCAAATTTGGCGCGTGAATAGCCATTCGGTCTTCCGGAACAAAATTGCCGAGTGGGGAATACTTCAATTCCCGCGCTCGCCTGCCTGGACAAAGGCGCGTTTGACTTTGTTATGTAATCGCCTTTGTGGGCAGTTAGCGAAAGATCCCTATTACACTCATCGATCAAGGTGTGGGCCAAAGTCCCCTGTTCGGGGTTTTGAGTGTAAACGCCTTATTACAGCAGTTGTCTCTCTACATAGGCCGTGGGTGTCGCCCATGGATTTGATTTCCAAAACGGTCATCTCCGGGATAAACTCCCCCGGCTGAAAAAAGCTGAAGTACCCTCGCAACACTCGGAGGGCCGAATTTCAGTTTGCGTTTGGTCGGAACAATTGCGGCAGGATAAGGAGGATTCATGTCCGGCTCGCACTTTGTGTGGAGATGTAGGCGCGCTCAAGTCGTGCTGCTCACGTTTGCTCTCGGGCTGATCGTTGGCGCTACTGAGTCGGCGCGGGCGCAAACCGAAACCGTGCTTCATAGCTTCCAGGGCTCTCCAAGAGATGGGTATCATCCGGAGGCCGGATTGGTCCGGGATTCACACGGCAATCTTTATGGCACCACGTCAGGGGGCGGTAACCATGGCTCATGCTCCCACGGCTGCGGCACGGTGTTTGAAATAACCAAGACTGGCAACAAGGGGAATACCCTCTACAATTTCACCGGCACGCCGGACGGTTCATTTCCCCTTTCTGTCCTGGTTCTGGATGAGGCGGGCAATCTCTACGGCACCACTGGCAGCGGCGGCGCTTTTGGCGTCGGTACTGTGTTTGAAGTTACTCCGGCAGGTGTCGAAACCGTGCTTCATAGCTTCACCGGCGCACCCGACGGAGCTACCCCGAATGCCGGCCTGGTCCGGGACGGGGCTGGAAATCTCTACGGCACCACCGAACGCGGCGGTACTTTCAATATCGGCACAGTTTTTGAACTAAGTTCAACCGGCATCGAAACGATACTGTACAACTTTACCGGCGGCACAGACGGAGGTTGGCCGGCGGCTGGTCTGGTTCGAGATGCGGCAGGAAATCTGTTCGGCACAACCTTCCTAGGTGGCACGCAGAACCTCAACGCTGGAGTGGTATTCAAGGTAACTCCTTCCGGGACGGAGTCAGTCCTCTACAGCTTCACCTACGGCACTTTGGATGGGGGCAGTCCAGTCGGGCGTCTGGTTATGGACCCGGAGGGCAACCTTTACGGTACAAACCTTGCCAGTGGCTACAATGGAGAAGGCACCGTATTTGAGGTCACTCAGGCAGGTCAGCACAGGGAGCTCCACCGTTTCTCCGGGGGGCTCGACGGGGGCACACCGATGGCTGGTCTAGTACGTGATGCTGATGGGAACCTCTACGGTACAACCGCCCGGGGCGGTGCTTATGACGAGGGAACGGTGTTTGAAGTCACTCGCCAACCCCGCAGCTATACGGTACTTTACAACTTTACGGGTGGAACTGACGGAGGTATCCCCTTTGGCGATCTGCTTCGCGATGCGAATGGCAATCTCTTCAGTACAACTGTTTATGGGGGTACTTACGGCTTGGGAACTGTGTTCGAGTTGAGCCCTTAGCACGAACGCAGAAGTGGGCGAGTATGTGGCAGCCCACAGTCGTAATTTTGTTATTTATCAATTGAGAAACGACTAGTGTCGGCGCTTATTAGCTTACTGTTACGAAATCCCTCGATCACGCACTGGATTGCCGTTTGGGGCAAATCGCTCAATGAGTGCTATCGCCTGTTCTCGTCAGGCATCATGCATCGTGGGATCATTGACCGTCCAGATGATTTGTACTGGCGCTAGCGACCATGCCTATCGAGAAGAAAAGGAACCTTCTAGTTCCGCTCAACAATCCGCGTAGGCCAACCCTATGGGCTCGAATCGTCATTGCGATTTTGCGCCCGCCTTTACTGGTGCTCGGTTTTATCTTTGGCAATCTCTACAAGCTATGTTTCGGCTGGCTCGACAGGCGCACGGCGAGACAGAATGAACGGCGTTTTGCCGAAGATATCCATACATATCTGGCGTTTTTGTTCTCGGAGCACGACGCAAAGGTCATTCCTAACGAAGGAGTTCCTTTCCCGCCCGGCTTCGATGGGGCCTACGTCACCGTGTCCGTCGAGAACCTGCGCTTAAGGTTTGTGCGGGGGCGCGGCGATTTCTCAGTCAGGGTCGCTTCTGCTTTCGCGCCGAATGATTGGGAAGACTTTCAGTTGGTCGCTGACGGCATCGGTCAGTGGGATGTGTCCAAACGGGAACCCCGAAATTACACTTTGGAAACTTTTGAACCTGTTCTACGGTCTCGACTGGGACGTTTACAAGAAGCGTTGTCGAAAGACCGTTTCGAGACAAGTCTGAACGACGCAGTGAAGATACACAATGCAGCCGTTGACGAATACGCTGCGACCCTACGACAGTCGGGTATCATTCCCAAGTTCTACTAGAACTGCTTCCAGTTCGTGACAAGGACCTTGGCTTATGCAGTTGTCCACGGTCCACGCTATCAACTGGCGGTAAATCGCGATTTCACTCATTGACCCCGAAAAAGGCGAATGGAAAGCGCAAACTTGTGAAATCGCCTTCCATGAGAAGGCCGGTCGGAGTCAAGTGTGTTCGTTCGTGTTTTTCGTAGACAGTTTTTTTCTCCCGCCGAGTGAGCCACTGTCGCCATGCTTCCATCCGCACTCTCGAGGAGCGAATCATTTCGCTCGGTGCCAGTTGGGCGTTCTCGTTGCAGCCGGTGCTGCTACCTGTTAGGCGACCTCTCGTTTCACTCAAGAGTGGAACGTGGCCCAGGCGATTAACGCAGTCACCGGAACTCGGCTTTGGCTTTTGTCTTTATCTCTTCCTGGAACGATTTTGACTTGCTGTTTTTAAGC
>DATBFG010000058.1:0-19691 GCA_036558645.1 Terriglobales bacterium | reverse complement strand
AGCAGCTACCAGCGCGTTGCGAACGCTCGAGGGCAGGAAGTTATGCTCGCGCGTCGACAGGTTCGCGCCGGCCCACGGAAGGTGCGTGCTGCGGTTTGCCGAATAATCCGCTGAGATCACGATCTGGCCCGGCAGCAAGTGTTGCACGCCCAGGTTCCACTGGTAGATCTCCGCGTTCCGGACGACGGATGTGTCCAGGTCGCTGGTATTTTCAAAACCCCACTGTGCGAACGTTCCGTATTTCGTGCCCTGCGGCGGAGTAAGTCCTGCGGGGAAAGGATCTGCCAGGGTAGCAAATTGAGTTTGGTAATTGTTTTTCGTGAAGAACATGTTGGCAGTTCTTGAGAACGAAGGCCCGGCATATTGAAAATTCGTGGCTACGCTCATTCCATAGAAAATGCCGGCGCCGCCGCGGACCACTGTGTTCGTCGCCAACTGATAAGCGAAGCCGAGTCGGGGCGCGAAGTTGTTGCGGTCGACCTCTCCGGTTCGGCGATCGTTATTGGCAAAGATCGTCGTTCCAAACACGTTGCCGATTTGTCCAAAATTAAAAGTCCCGTTTGGATCTTTATCGACTGGCATGGTGACTCCCGTGGAACCGGTGTAATCGCTGAATTGAAGGCGATTGAAGCGTTCCGAGTAAGGGGTGCTCCACTCATAACGAAGCCCAAGGTTTAATACCAGCTTGGGTGTAACCTTCCAGTCATCCTGAACGTAGAAGGCAGTTTCGCTGGAGAGGTCTGCGACCGCTGGAACGATGTGCAGTGAACCCGCGTAGGGAAAGCCGGTGAGGATCGTCGCGTACGGATTGCCTTGTTGACAAGTAGGGCAGTTTTGGTCGAAGTCTCCTAACCCGGCGTTCGGTTGCTGCGTTGTGACATCCCGGGAGAAGTCGAAGATACCGGTGGGATTGTCTGGCTGATGAAAGTTATTGAAGAAGAGTCGCTGCTCCCCGCCGAACTTAATGGAGTGCGAGCCACGCACCCATTGCAATCCCGAAGAGTAGCTGTACAGCGTGTGCGCGAAATCGGTATCTACGCAACACTGCGTAAAGATCGACGTGAAACCGTCGTCCACGCCGATGGTGGGAATGCGGGTCAATCCGTTGGCTGCGAGGACATCCGGCAACCCGACATCGCTGAGAGTCGGATAATTATTAGAGATGCCTGGCGCGAATACCCGGTCTACGCTGAAGCGATTCGTCCACAACATGGTAGGCCGTACCGTCCAGTTGTATTCCAGGCTGCCATTGTTGACGGTAGTCTTGAAGGTGACGCCGTCGCCGAAATCCTCGCTGCCCAGGATGGTCGGAGTGGCGAACTCATCGTGATGATGGCTATACCGCCCACTAATCTTATGGTTTTCGGTGATTTGGTGATCGATTTTGACATCGAATTGCCACCCAGGATCGCTGGATAGAGTGACGGCTCGGAAATTCGGATCGGGATAGGTAGCGTTCGCGATATTGGCATGCGGATAGAGGTTCAGGATCGCCTGACCGATAGGATCGATCTTGTTGGCCGGGATCTTGTTGAGGACTCCGCCATCGCTGAATTGGGGGCGTGTACAGGCCGAATCGCCAGGTAGCAGAACGCACTGGGTGGGATCGAAAATACCTCCCGGTGTGCTGGCGAAGCTCTGCGAGAAATCACCCGCACGCTCCAGGTCGGTGGGTACTCTGGCGTCAATATTGACGGGATCATTGACCCTCACCTTCTCGAAATCTGCAAAAAAGAAGGTTCGGTTTTTTATGATCGGCCCGCCGACTGAGAATCCATACTGATCACGCACGTGGTCCGGCTTCTCGCCACTGTTGAAATAATCGCGTGCGTCAAAGGCCGCTCGCTGCCCGTACCACCAACCGCTCCCATGAAACTTATTTGTGCCGGATTTCAGCACAACGTTTACCAGGGTTCCACCGTTGTTGCCGAACTCAGACGAAAAGCTATTGTTTTGAACTTTGAATTCCTGGATGATTTCGACTGACGGCTGATAGTAAACGTTGGAGTTTCCTCCCTCGCCTTGCTCGGGCGCGCTCAGAGGACTGCCGTCAATCGTGACTTCCGCAGTGGCATTTCGCTGACCATTTGAGACAAAGTTAGTTCCGGTGGGATAGTTGTCGTTGATGCCGGCGCCGGTGGTTTCGGTCACCCCACCCGCCAGGAATGTCAGGCCGAAAAAGCTGCGGTTATACAACGGTATGTCGCGGACGTACTCATTCGTAATGTCGGTGCCGATGGCGGCACTCTCGGTATCGAGAGTGGGCAAAGCCGCGGTTACCTCAATTTTCTCCATGACGCCGGGCGGTTTCAATGTGAAATCGATCGTGGTTTGCTGAGTGACCTGCAATACCACGTTGTTGCGCTCTTCAATCTGGAAGTTTGTGGCCTCAACCTTGATCGAGTAGGTTGCCGGGCGAAGTCCCGTGACCGTATACAAGCCCGCGTCATCGGTTTTCACGGTTTTCGAAATGTTCGTACCTACATTGGTAACCGTGACGGTTGCGTGCTGCACGACCGCTCCGCTCTGGTCGGTCACTATGCCTCGAACTTGCGCTGTATAGCTTGCCTGACCCCAGGCATAGACGCTGAGCAGCGCGAACCAGCAGAGTAGGAAAAATGTTCCGGAGAGGTGCTTGCAGATGCGCATAAGGAGGCTCCTTGTAACGCCGCTTTCCGCACAGACAAGAGAGGGGTTTTAGGGTATAGTTACGAACACTTACTTTTACTTTCGTTCTTTGCCCTTTGTCAAGGCAAAACTAGGGCGGCCTTATTGGCTACTGCGGGCCTACCTTGAACCTCGAGGAACGAATGTTGGGCGTTAGGATGAGGGATAGATAGCGGCTCAAGCGTGGAATTCCAAGGCTCCGGCTGCCCGCCTTCAGGACAGTGCTGATCCAGACGGGGAAGATGGAGAGCTCAGCGATACGAAACAAAGAGAAAGAATTCGAAACCAGGGTGCGATTATGAAATGTCTCCGAATGGCCATCATTTCGCTCGCAATAGTTTGCTCTTTGCCGCATATTTTCTCGCAAAATCCTCCTTCGCAGCAACCTCAAATTGGGTACAAGTCCGCTGAGGATGCGGAGCAAAAGAAAACCCTGCTTCTTCGCGATTTTAAGCCCACCTCGATGCTGCACGTTCCCGCTCACAAGGTGGATCGGGCCAAGTTCTACGTGATCGACGTTCATAACCACGTCAACGACGCACAGGGCATTGACGAACCCATGCCGCCGCAACGGGTGGTCGAAGTTATGGACAAAACCAACGTCAGGACGGTCGTCATACTCACGGGAATGTGGGGCGACAAGCTGCAGCATGTCATCGATACCATGGTGAAGCCCTATCCGGGACGCTTCATGGTGTTCCAGCAAATTGACTGGTCGAAGATCAATGACCCGAATTTCAGTCAGGAGATGGTCGCTCAGCTCGATGACTCGGTTGCTCGTGGCGCACGCGGCCTCAAGATCCTGAAAGATCTTGGCCTGGGCGTAAAAGACAACTCAGGAAAATTCATACCCGTAGATGATCCGCGCCTTGATCCCATCTTTGATGAGTGCGGACGACTTGGCATCCCAGTCTTCATTCATACCGCCGATCCCGAGGCATTCTTTCATCCCATCGATGCGCAGAACGAGCGCTACGAGGAATTGATCGAGCATCCTGATTGGAGTTTCTACGGGCCGCAGTTCCCGACCATGGTGCAACTGCTTGACGCGCGTAACCGCATGTTCGCGAAGCATCCCAAGACGACGTTTGTGTCGCTTCACATGGGATGGCCGGAAAATCTGCCGTGGGTGGCGAGCATGCTTGACCAGCATCCCAACGTGATGGTGGAGTTTGGTGCGCGCGAGGCGGAATTAGGCCGCTCTCCGGTTCAGTCGCGCGAATTCTTCCTGAAGTACCAGGATCGCGTCATGTTCGGTACCGATAATGGGATGGAAGAAGAGATGTACCGAAACATCTTTCGCTGGCTGGAAACAGCCGACGAATATTTTGACTATTGGGGTGCTCCAGCGCAGGGACGTTGGAAGATTTATGGGATGCAATTGCCGGATCCCGTGTTGGAGAAGGTCTATCATCTGAACGCAGAGAAACTCTTCCGACAATTCAAAGGCTCAGGTTCTGCCGCGAAGGGGGCAAAATGAAGCGCATCCTTGTTATTACGATCTTTAGTCTTCTTCTTGTGAGTTCGTTTGTTTTGATCAGTTGCTCGCGGACGCCCCAGAAGGCCGCCGAGCCTCCATCCAAGCCATCTTCAATCCAGGTGGCAGTCAACGATGGTGGGCCGATTGTTGTCACGACAACTACCGCGGAGTTCCAGGTTTTGCCTTCAGGATATGTACAGGCGTCTTTGCTCAAGGACGGCAGCAAGGTGACTCTCGACGAGCCGCCCAGCGGAGTTTCTACCGACAGCAACTATGTCGTCTCAGCCGGCAAGCAGGTTCGCTTCGTATCCGACTTCGGGCAGACTAAGGTGCTCGAAGCCATCGGGAAGATGGGACGCGGCAAACGCATCGAAATCCCCGCCCATGAACTTGCGCCGTCAACGAGTTCGAGTCTTGTTCGTACTATTACCATCGAGGCCTACGACGATTTCCCGAATCTTCTGCTGACAACGGTGGCCTACAAGAACTCCGGCTCGGTCGACGTTGCGATTGATAGTGCGATCTCGCAGGAGCACCGCTTCAACTCTCAGGTTCCCAAGGCGCCCTATGACATGTGGTCCTACCAGGGTGCGAGCTACGACTGGGGCGAGGATGACGTCGTCAAGCTGGATGCCAAGTTTTCGCGTCCGAACGCATTAGGCGCGATCGTGAAAGGCGGCTATGGTGGCGGCGTTCCTGTGATGGCGTTTTGGAATCAGTCCGTCGGAGAAGCAATTGGTCATATTGAGACCCTGCCGCTTACGCTTTCAATGCCGGTCAGCGTAGCGAAAGATTCACGTGTCAATACCTCGGTCTCAATTCCGGCCAATGTAACGCTGAAACCCGGCGATGCTTTTTCCACGCCCCGAACATTCGTCTCGGTATATGCCGGAGATTACTATGAACCGCTTCGCCTGTGGTCGAGTGTTCTGGCCAAGGAAGGCTGGGAACTTCCCAAGCCTTCAAATGAGGCCTACAACGTGAGCTGGTGTGGCTGGGGATATGAATTCAACGTCACGCCGAAGGATATGCTCGGTACAGTTCCGAAACTCAAAGAGCTAGGCATCAAGTGGGCGACGCTCGATGATCGCTGGTTTGATACTTACGGCGATTGGAATCCGCGCAACGATACATTCCCCGGTGACTCCATCAAGAAAATGACAGACGATTTTCATAAGGAGGGCGAACTCGTCCAGCTATGGTGGCTCCCCCTTGGCGTTGAAGATGGCGAAGGCCGCTGGGAGTCGCACAAATACATTGTGTCGCAAGTGGTCAAAGACCATCCGGACTGGCTCATCCTCGATAAAGAAGGTAAGCATGGCCGGATGACGCGCAATCTGGCCGCGCTCTGTCCGGCCGTGCCCGAAGTGCAGCAGTACTACAAGAAGCTCACCGAGAAATTTATTCGCGACTGGGGATTCGACGGCTCCAAGCTCGACAACATCTACACCGTCCCCATGTGCTACAACCCGGCACACCATCACAAATCACCGCAGGATTCAGTCGACGCGATGGCAGATGTGTACAAAGTGATCTTCCAGACAACGCGTGCCATCAAGCCAGAGAGCGTAACCCAGTCGTGCCCGTGCGGAACTCCGCCGTCGCTGGCTTGGCTGCCGTACATGGATCAGGCCGTTACCGCGGATCCAGTAGGTGCGGTCCAGGTGCGCCGTCGAATCAAGATGTACAAAGCTCTGCTTGGTCCCGAGTCCGCCGTCTATGGCGATCACGTTGAACTTTCCGCGATGACGCGAACCGGCAATGGCTGGAGCGAGCACGGGGCTGACTTCGCTTCCACGATCGGGACGGGGGGCGTAGTAGGTACAAAGTTCACTTGGCCTGATACGGGCAATCCCAAGTTCAAGCCAGTTGCTCTTACCCAACAGAAGGACGAGATCTGGAAAAAATGGATCGGCATCTACAACGAGAAGATGCTCTCGAAAGGGACATTCCTGAATCTCTACACCTACGGCTACGACACGCCTGAGGGGTACGCCATTGAAAAGGACGGCAAGATGTACTATGCGTTCTTTGCTCCGACGTACAAAGGCGAGGTCGAGTTGCGCGGGTTAGACGCGGGAACCTATCACGTGACCGATTACTCGGATGGGAAGGACTTGGGCTCCGTAGATGCGAAGCCTGGCAATGCCCCAAAGCTCAAGGCCGATTTCAAAGAGCATCTTCTGCTGGAAGTCAGCCGCTGAGTTGTAAAAGCGAAAAGGGCATGGGTGTTCGCCTAGGCGTGCGTACCATGAACTCTTCTCTTCACTAGCTAGAATCACTGGCACAGGTCGGACTACGACACAACGTCAGAGCTGATCACGTGAAGCGGCAGTCCATGCCGAGGCGGCGCGGAGATGGTTGCGTTCCTGATCAAGCTTGACTCTTCGTGCTGACAGGCTCCTGTGTATCTCCGGCAAGAGCTTCCTGATGCGGAGCAGATACTCGCGGTAGCATGTGACTTGGAGTTTCCACGCACGATGGTCTCCGACCGACGGAGAACTCTCAATGAGTACAGCGCCGCTCGAAAGATCCGCCAACAGGTACCTGATTCTGTTCGTCATGCTCTCGGTGTCATTGTCCTGAATGGCCTTCGTGGCAATTTCCAGCTCGTGGGCGAGCCGCAGATTAACGAGATGAAGCTCTTGTGCGGGACTGCTTTCTAGGCTTTCCATCCGGAACTTACTTTCTGTTGCTGCGGAGACGTAGAGAGTGCCGAGGTCTCTTCGGGCAGGACCAGCCTGGATGAAATCTCCGCCTTCTCGACTGCCGTCCACGCCTCGCGCAGCATTAGCAGACTCTCGATTTGCTTCTGCAGGATCTCTTTCGAAGAGGCAATCTGAGCCTGGATCAGGCTGTGACGCAACAATTCATAAAAACGATCCAGCCCAGCAGCTACCTCGCCTCCCTTGTCTCTATCG
Source organism: Terriglobales bacterium (assembly GCA_036558645.1). GTDB lineage: Bacteria > Acidobacteriota > Terriglobia > Terriglobales > Acidobacteriaceae > DATBFG01. The sequence continues at coordinate 12,623 of DATBFG010000058.1, read as the reverse complement.
AGGGTTCCTTGCAATTGCCCGACCACTGTCAAGGCGTGATCGATCTCGTGAGTCCGTCCCTCGATGTCCTGGTTATCGATGAAGCCTTGTGCGCGTCGCAGATCCTTGATGAGCTGTTCGTACAACAGCACAACCAGCCGAATGGGATTCGCCTGGTGGGCGTCCTGTTGGCGGTATGCAGTCGCTGCATTCATATCCCTAACTGGCGGTGAAGTCGAATGTGGGAATACTTGCCAGCTGGCTGGTGACCTGCTGCAAGAGTGTTGGATAAGTGCGTAGCGCTGTGTCGATTCTGCTGTATTCGTCGATTAGTTGCACCTGTTGCACCGCCAGCCGGTCCTCTAAATCAGTGATTTGCTGCTGCAGCATGGCCTGTGTGTTCTTCATCCCAGTCAGATCGAGCGAAATCATTCCGTCGGTGGAGTCGGTCAATGACTGGAGCGCGCTGCTGAATTGATTGGCATAGCCGGTGTCGGCTGCCTGAAAAAAGTTCTGGAAGTCGACAAAGTGGTTATTCAAAATGTCACTGAGCTTGGAGTCATCCACTTCGAGCGTGCCATCATCGTTCATGTTTACGCCAATCGATGCCAGGCCCGTGATTCCATTGTTGCCCTTGATCGAGTAGGTGACATTCGACAAGATCGTGGACTGGATCGAACGAAGCGTATCGTCTGATGCCAGGGCGCCGGCAGTGTTCGTGTTTGGGTCGACCGCATACTGCGCGTTGATCGCAGAGATGACTGCGTTATAGGCACTGGCGAAGGCGTTAACCGCATTCTTCGCCTGTTCGATATCGGGTCCTACATTGAGTTGAACCTGCGTACCGGGCGATGCGCTCATGAGATTCATTGTGACGCCAGGCAACACGCCGGTAACCGAGTTGCTGGAGCTGCTGATCGGAACTCCGTCGACAGTAAGTTCCGCATTCGCGCCCGCGACCTTGGTGAAACGCAGAGATGGGATGTCACTGGAGACAACGAGATCTCCAACTGTTCCGGTAGTCTGACTCACCAGGGCGAGGCGATCGCCATTTGCATCGTGGATCGCGCTCGCCGACACTCCAAGATTCTCTCCATTGATATAGCTGACCAAGCCGCTCAAAGTCGTGCTGCCGTGAGCCTCATCAATAGGGATATCTACTGAGTCGGCAGTGCCGACTTTTAGGCTCAGGGTGCCGGTTGCCAGGGGCTTTGAGCCATCGATCGGGTCGGTGTAGTACGACGATGTTGTGGCGAGGCTGGTGACCGTAATACTGTGATTGCCGGTGGGAGCCGTGGTGTCCGCTGTAGCGATGACGATCGTCGGCTGAGAACTGCTCACCACTTTTGCAGTCAGAGCTCCCAACACATCCTTTAACGAATTCAGTGCGGAGGAGAGGGTGCTGATGCTGGTGTTAAGCGATGACAGGGCGCTTGATCGAAGCGTAAGTGTATCAATCTGGGACTGCCAGATCTTTTCCGGTCCCCGCTTGGATTCCAATATCTGATCTACAACGGCAGTAACATCAATTCCATTTCCGGATGATGCCGAGCTGGTGGTGAGGCCAAGGTTGACGCTCATGTTGAAATCCTTCTTTGTTACCCGTTCACTTTCAGATGCTCCCCAGAGCGCTCCAGCATCTCGCTGATGTTACGCATGACCCGCAAGAGCTCTTCCGGAGGAACCTGCTGTATAAGATCACCCGTTCGCTTGTCCACGAAGCGGTAGATCCTGTGCAGGCTGTCGTCGAGCTGTACGCTGACTTCGTGCTCGGACATGGACGTAGCGATTGGGGTCTTTATTGTTGACGCTGCCGGTTCCGCTTCGTGCGGATGTGACGCAGGAATTGGGTCTGCACTACTGTGTGCCTGGGCTGTGCCAGCCGCGACGATGGACGATTGAATTGGATCAATGCGCATAGAGCCTCACTGTTCCAACAAATTCGGTGGAGACGGACGGCTGTCCGCCTCCACCGTAAGCCTTACTTCAACAGCGAGAGAACGCTCTGCTGCATCTGGTTGGCTTGCGCCAATGAGGAGATGCCGGTCTGGTTCAGGATGGAGAACTTGGTCATGTTCGCCACTTCCTGAGCAATATCGGCAGCGCGGATGCCGTCTTCGGCAGCCGACAGGTTTTGGGTTTGGTTGTTGATGACGTTGACCGCTGATTGCAAGCGGTTGATGCCGGCTCCCAGTTGGCCACGCATGCTGGCTACATAGGAGATGGCGGAGTTGATGGAAGTGAGGGCAGCGTCCGCTGCGGACGCTGTGGTGAGACCCGCAGATCCCGCACCGCCGGCCAGAGTTCCGCCGGTCCATCCGAGAGCCGCGTCGTCCGTGGTGCTGGCAATCGCGTTGCCGCCAACACCAGCGGTTCTTGCAGTGATCGTGACAGTGGTAGCGCCCGCAAGAGCGGTGGCATCGACATTGGCAACCGTTCCTGTTCCATACGCTACACCTGCGCCCGGGCCACCATTAATGGCCGCAGCCAGGTTTGACATGCTGGTTGCAACATCTGCACCGATCGCCACCGTGTTTGCTGCGCCGGCAGCTGCCGCCCAAGTGTAAGTCTGTCCACCGACGACGACGACCTTGCCCGCGGTAGGTTGTCCGATGGCGCTCAGGATGCCGCTCGCATTCGCACCTAGGCCTATGCCGAGCGCGCTCAGCAAACCGGGAGCAACACCAATCTGGCTGCTGTTTCCGGCGCTTGAGTCGCTCAGGTAAACCGAGGTCGAGGTGGCGGTGAATACGGACGAACCGTTGTAGTTGGTCTTCGAACCGATACGGTCGATTTCAGCCTTGATCGCCGCAAATTCGGAGTCCAATGCAACGCGCTGTCCGTTGGATACGGTTCCCGTTGCCGACTCAGTGGCCAGCGTAACGGCGCGGTTGAGCAGTGTGGTGACCTGAGCGAGCGCACCATCGGCCACTTGCAGCATGCCGACGCCATCGTTCGCATTGCGGGCGGATTGGGTGAGCGCCGTAACGTTGGCGTGCAATCCGTCGGCAATGGCCAGGCCAGCGGCATCGTCTGCACCAGTGTTAATGCGTGATCCAGACGATAGCCGGAACAGTGTCCTCTGCAGGTTCGATCCCGTGATCGCCAGTTGGTTCTGAGCGGCCAGGGACGGAATATTATTCAGGATACTAAGTGCCATATCTTCTCTCCTTTCAAATTTGGTTCCGTCTTCCTAGAACCGCCTCCCCAGGTTTATCTGCGGAGGTCCTGTTCCCTTACTCACATCCGGAACCCCAAGTGCCTTCAATCAGGCACATCGGCAAGTGGCGAAGGGGCTTTAATCGCCTTAGTGCGTGAGGCCTGGTACCTCCGTAACTGCCCTTTCAGAGATGTCCGGTGATGTTTCCCTGCTCCCATACCGATGTCTTGGGTAGGGGATTTCTGTCGCCGTTACGCGCAGCAACTCCTGGGAAGCGAGCTTGGGATGATTCAGCTAACTCGTCTGAACAGCCATCCGCTGACCGTTAATTCCGACCTGATCAAGTTCATTGAACACGCGCCTGACACGCTGATCACCCTGATCAATGGAGAAAAGATCGTAGTCCGTGAGAGTACGGATGAAGTCCTAAAGCGCATCGTCGAGTTTCGCCGTTCTGTGTTGCAGGGAATATTCCCCGCCTGGGATGGTAGTGCCCTGCCTTTCACCGATAAGGACAAGAAAGAAGTGGAAGAGACGAAGGGGTAGGCAGAAAGTGGACAAAGCCAGTTGGGGAGGCGTGATCATAGGCCTGGGCGGGATTGTGGGCGGCTTGCTGCTGGAAGGCGGCAACCTCTCACAGGTATTGCAACCTACTGCCGCCATGATTGTCTTCGGCGGCACATTGGGCGCCGTACTGATCCAGTTTCCCTTGCCCGTTGTGTTGAACGCATTTCGCAGTCTGGTTGACGTCTTCGTCGGTCCAAAAACCGATCCCCAAGAGATGGTGCGTGAGCTTGTGAAATACGCCCACAAGGCCCGCCGCGAAGGCATCGTTTCGCTTGATGGAACATTGGAAATGATTGAAGACCCGTTTCTGAAGAAATCGCTCATGTTGGCGGTCGACGGCACAGAACCGCAGGAATTGCGAAAGATGATGGAACTCGACCTAGATAACCAGGCCGAGCATGAGGAACGAACGCCGCAGGTCTTCGAATCGGCTGGCGGTTTTTCCCCCACGATTGGCATCATCGGTGCAGTGCTCGGGCTGATTCAAGTCATGCAGCATCTGGATAAGATCGATGAAGTCGGGCGCGGCATAGCCGTGGCCTTCGTCGCCACAATCTACGGAGTTGGTGCGGCCAATCTACTATTCTTGCCCTCTGCGGGAAAACTAAAGATCCGGCTTCGGGAACAGCAACTGATTCGCGAGATGACCTTGGAGGGCGTCGTTTCCATTCTGGAAGGCATGAATCCCAGAATGCTCGAGACGAAGCTGCTGGGATTCCTGACCGACAACAAATCCACCAAGCCGGATGGCGAAAAACAGGAGGTGTAGTGGCTCGCAGACGTAAGCACGCTTCTCACGGCAATCATGAACGATGGTTGGTCTCCTACGCGGACTTCATCACGCTGCTGTTCGCGTTTTTTGTCGTGATGTATTCCACTGCGCAGGTAGACCACCGGAGAGTCGGAAAGCTGGCCATGGCGATCCAGGTCGCCTTTCAGGAGCTGGGTGTGTTCCCGACTTCGTCCACTCAGATACCGGTTAACTCCGCCGATCCGATGCCATTCAATACCGTGCAGGCGATCGAGAATTCTGAACGCAACGCTGCCCTTGGACGACTCGTTCCTCCTCCGAAAGGCGGCCTTTCGGGAGCGGCTGAGAACGGTGATCTGAAGTCGCTTCGAAAGGAACTTGAGCAAGCGCTGGCGCCCGAAATTCAGCGCCAGGAAGTTGCGATTCGCGATGAGCCAGACGGGCTGGTTATCAGCCTCCGCGAAATCGGCTTCTTCGACAGCGGGTCCGATCAGATCAAGGCAGGCTCGCAGCAGGCTTTTGGGCGAATGGCGGAGCTCTTGTCAGAACGCCAATATCGAATACGCATTGAGGGTCACACAGACGATGTGCCGATCCACAACAGTCAGTTCGAATCGAACTGGGAACTATCGACATCACGTGCCACCGAGATGATCAGGCTTCTTATTACCAAATATCGGTTTAGTCCGGAGCGCCTCTCGGCGGCCGGCTATGCGGAATTCCATCCCATCGCCAGCAACCGAAACGGAGATGGACGCGCGCTGAATCGTCGCGTCGACGTCGTCATCCTGGGGCGCTCGATTTCGCTGCAGGATCTTCCTGATGTTCCAGGCCCAACGGATGGTGCTACATCCCTGGCGAAGTCAGGTCAAGCGCGAAGCGCGACCGCCAAGCCTTCGCCAAGCCTAGCCAAATAGAGTTCAGGTTCGCCGCGGGCTCGCAGGGTGCAAGTTATCCGGCGCACCGCTGTAGGGAGTGGCGAAACTTAAGCCTACAGCGCCAGACACTGGTGCATTCTCTCGATCACACCTTGCACTTTCAGAATCAGGGTCTCGGCTGAGTAGGGTTTCGGAAGATAGTAAATTGAGTCGCTCCCAGGCAATCCTCCGTCCATATCGGATTCACCATAGCCGGAGGTCACGATAATTCGCAGTTCTGGCTTCAAATTCTGCAGGTCCTTAGCCAAGAGCTTACCGCTGCGGCCAGGCATGACCATGTCTGTGAGCACAAGTTCAATTTCCATTTGATGCGCCCGAAAAATCGCCATGGCGTCGCCGGCATCCGCCGCAGTAAAGACGCGAAAACCCGATGCCCGCAAGACCTCACAAGTGACCTTGCGAACAAATTCCTCGTCTTCGACGATCAGAATGCTTCCCGCCATTCGAATTGCTCGCGTAGATCCTCGCGCTGAGTTGTTCGTCGAAGCCACTCGGCCATTGATCGTCACGGGTATCACAGTCACCTCCGCAGAACACAAATCCTCTTGCAATCGCCATGCCTTGATGCCTTGGGACGTCGACATAAGCACGCTTACGCGAACAAAGGACTTAGCCTGACATCGATTGATTGTTCGAGCGAGGGATCGGACAGGGCATTCCGGTTCGGGAAGGATAGGCAGTTAAATTCCTGAAACAAGAATCAGGATTACCGCCGGGTGAGAAGCGTTTCTGCAGGATCGAGCACAATCCGACGGGTGCCCGTAGGTGCGGTGAGATGAAAGGGAGTCTCAAGGCCGTCCACAAAGACCTGTCCCAGAAAGGTCGATTTGTTCCCGACCACCGCATAAACCGGAATTGGGGTGACTAGATCTTTGGGAGCGAATTTTTCCGTGATGGTGCCAGTCACCAATGTCGTTGCGCCCTTGTCGGCATACTTTACCCCCTGTAAATCGAAGCGCGGCACAGCCGTGCCGTTCACCCAGCCTTGAAAAAACCAATCAAGTGATTTGTGATCCTCATACCAAAGCGATGGCGGCAGTTCCTCCTCGAATGCTTGCAAAAGATCACGGGTGGTAATTGATTTTCCTTCGTACCGCTTGCGAGCTTTCAGCAAAGCGCGCACGAATGGCTCATCGGCCGGTGTGGCTTGCGCCGAGCGCCCACTCTTACGACTGGCGTCACGCATCATATTCCGCAACATGTGGAACAACCACGTACCTCGGCCATAACTGATGGCTTCATACCCATCGGGAAAATGCGACGAAGACAAGCGACTGCCAAGAGTCACGGGGCCTGCTTCCAGTAACTGGTCCCCCTGCTTGTTTTTCTCAAGAAGCCCTTCGCGGTACTTTTCCATCACCGTGCGGAACTGTTCGGGGTTTTCCGATTCCAGGAGCATGAGAGAACTGTAGTTGGCCAGTCCTTCCACGATCCACTGATCGCGATAACCGCTCCACCCAACTAAATCCCCCCACCATTGGTGGGCCGTCTCGTGAGCGATGACGCCTTCACTTAGAATCATGTCCACTTGGGGCATGTGCAACTGTTGTCTCTCGGCAGGAGTCAAGAATGAGAAGCTGGAAAGAAAAATCAAACCCGGCCAGCCTTGGCTCAGGACGCCGGGAAACTGCGTCAAGGCGAGCGAGCTATAAGGATAAGGACCAAATCGCTTTTCAAAGTATTCAATTGCTCTCGCAGATCGATCGGCCACTGCCTGGGCATTGCGCGCTGGAGATGGAGGCGGGGGAGTGATATTCAAAAGATTTGTACGCGGTCGCACGCCCCGCGGCGGTGGTGAGATGGGCGATGCCGCTTCCACGGCCGCTTTCGGAAAGGACCGTTCTACTCCTTCAGCCGCATAGGTCTCGACCGTCATCTCTCCGGCCCGGGCGGTGGCACGTGTGTAGCGTCCAAGATTGAATCCTGCTACGGGGATCGGCCGTTCCGTTACCCAGCGTGTAACTTGCTCGGAAGGAGCGTCGACGGCCGAACCCATGGTCTTCTCCACTCGCTTACCTGTGGCAAGCAATGTCCAGCCGAAAGGGGTGTGGAATTCCAGGTCATAGTCCGCCATGGCGAGCCCACGATTTGGATACCACGTGCCCCGGGCCCCCACATAAAGAAGACCGTTGCCTGCTTCGGATAGCACACTGCCACTATATGAGAAATGCAACTTAAGTTTTTGACCTGCCTGCAGCGGTGCAGGAAATATTAAGGCAACCAGATCATTTCCAAGCCGTGCACGATGCGATCCTTCGAGCGCCGGATTGTGAATGAATTCCAAAGGAACACCGTCGGCATCGACACTCTGGATAATGAGAGCCCGCGACAATTCGAACAGAACCGCGCGCTGCCCTCCTTGATGTACAGTACCTTCCAGCCATGCCTCGGCGCTGATCTCAGTCGGAGGATGAACATCGGTTTTTATCTTGAAATGCGAGATTGTAAGGTCGCCGCTCTTCCCTTCATCTGTGACCGTGTTCAACGCATCGTGACGAACTCCGGCCCGGGTCGAAGCAAAGGATGCCCACATATCGTAAAAGCTGATGTCCTGCACGGTTCGGAGTTGACCGACCCACACCTGTTCGGAAGCGACTGAATCATAGGCGACATCAAAGTTCCCGAGCTTCTCGCCCTGGAGCCGCGCATGTAGAAAATGGTCGTCCATAGCAGCATCCTGCGACGGCTGAGCACCGGTGGGCGATGCTACCGGAAGTGAGCGGCTGAAAGTAAGCAGGAGACGCAAAGCATCCGCGGCCGCGAGATTTTTCGCAGTGAGATTCCACTGGGTGGCAAATTCTTCAAGGTCATCCGCCATGCGCAGCGATGGCATCAATTCGCTGAACGTCTTATCGTTGAAGCGGAAGTATGCCGTGGAAAAGCGTTCCTCCAGAATCGCGGCACCCGTAAAAAGCACCATCGATGCACGCTCCGCCTGGTCTGGGGGAAGGAGCAGAACTTCACCCTCGCCCTGAAAGAATGCACCGGTGACATGGCCCGCGACGTCTTCAGTAAAGGCGATGACCCCGTCATCCAGGGTGATGTGAATCGCACCGCGATTGAAGGAGGCGTCGCGCACTCGGTAAACGCGGTGCTTATCAAGCCCGGCGCCTCTTAACTGAAAGTAAAGCGTCTCCGCAGGTTTGCCCGCGTCTGCCTTGGGTGCTTCCGTGGTCTGCGCGGGCGCGGCGATCTCTATGCCCATCAGTAGATACAGGGCAATGGCCGCGAGACCCATGTGCCGAATGACTTTTGTCACCTACTCTGACCTTTGTCCGATTGCTAGAATGCGCCACAGTGCGGGCTTCTGTCACCTTCCTTATTACATTGATGCTGGCGACTGGAATATCGCTGGCCGAGACCATCCATCTCAAAAACGGCCGCACCATCTGGGCGGATCATGTTCAGGAAAACGGCGCCCGGATCGAATATGACGTTGGCGAGAATACCTATGCCATTCCAAAGTCTACAGTTGAGCGAATCGAAGTTGGCGGGGTCCCGCCTCAATACGCCAGTACATTGGACACCAAGAACGCGGCGGATGTTCCCGCCTTCACACCCGGCGAAAATCTGAGCGGTGCCCCCGAGGATGCCTCGGATCAAGTCATCCACGGAAATAAGGTCGACCCCGACGCGCTTGCCGCAATTGAGGCCAAAGGCGATAGCAATGCTACGGCCGCGGCCTACTTCACCGCTGGCAAATTTGAATTTGAGCACGCGAATTTCAGCAAAGCCGGAAGCTACTTTGAGCGAGCCCTGCGCTTCGACTCGCAAAATCCAACTATCCTTAATTATTACGCTGCCCTGCTGGTCCGGACGGGAAATGCCGCCGCAGCCCTGGGTTATGCCGAACGCGCCGTGCGAATGGCTCCCGATTCTCCGGACACCCTGGCCGTCCTGGGCTATACCCAATTCGCCACTAACCGAACTCGTGAGGCTATCCGCAACTGGAAACGCTCACTGGAGCTTCGTCCGGATGCGATGGTTCAGCAGTACCTGGATAAGGCCGAGCGCGAAACGCGCGCCGAAGCCAACTTTTCCGAGAACGAAAGCAGCCACTTTACCTTGCGTTACGAGGGCAGACAGACTCCTGCTTCGCTACGGCACGAACTGATTGCCTTGCTTGAATCCGACTATGAGGACTTGAGCATGCAACTTGGCGTCGCACCACGTAATATCGCGGTCGTCCTCTACACCGATCGGGCATTTTTCGACGTGACACAGGCGCCTTCCTGGAGCGGCGCTGTGAACGATGGCAAGCTTCGTATCCCGGTACAGGGGCTTGAGTCGGTCAACTCGGATCTGGCTCGGGTCCTGAAGCACGAATTGGCTCACTCATTTATTAATCAGTTGGCTGGGGGGCGCTGCCCGCAATGGCTGAATGAGGGTGTGGCGCAAATACTTGAGCCGAAATCGGTTTCGTCGCGGGGCCAACGCCTCGCGCAACTCTTTCAGGCTCAACACGAAATTCCCCTCAATGCCCTGGAAGCTACGTTCATGCGTCTCTCGTCAATGGAGGCTGTCCTGGCTTACGACGAGTCCCTCGCTGCAGCCGAATATATAAAGGATACGTACGGCATCAGCGACATCCGCCGGCTGTTGGAGCGAATCGGAGAAGGTAGCTCAACTGAGGCGGCCCTCCGGGCTACCATCCATTCCGACTATGGACAACTGCAGGCAGAGCTTAGGAAATATCTCACTAGCCGGTATGGCGGCTAGTGCCTAATCACATCCAGCCTTATTCTTGCTGAGTTCAACCAAACGTCATTTCCCAAGGCCGGACATACTTACGATAGTCGGGCTGTCGACCTCATCGTAGCTGATCGCCAGTTCAGCGCGACGGGTGCCAATAACCTGCGGGCCGAAGCTGAGATCAACAGAGCATGATGCTCCTGGGGCAATCCCATTGCAGTTATTCGTCTCCGCAAATTCAATCGTATTAACGTCGGGAAAGAGATTTCCTCCGGTAGTGCCCACAATTCCCGTCAGGGAAATTTCCGCGACGTTGAGGGTCACGGTGTTGCGGTTGGTCAAGGTCACTGTTTGGGGTGCGCTCCATGTCCCCACTGGTTGTCCTGGGAAGTATAGGTTGGAAGATGAAACGGACAGGAATGTCCCGACGCCGGTCAGGGAAACCACGTGGGGGCTTGCGCCATCGTCGTCGGAGATCGTTAGAGTCCCGGGCCGCCTTCCTACAGCCGTAGGCTTGAAAGAGATGCTGATGGAGCAACTTGATCCGGCAGGTAAGCTTGGTCCGCAATCATTCGTCTCCGAAAAATCTTGCGACGGAGCCACCGAAAGAATGTTGAGGGAAGCCGTTCCCCGATTACTTAATGTCACAACTTTGGCCGTCGACTTGACGCCGACTGGTCGAATCCCGAAGTCGATGAGGGTTGGAGCCAGCCCAACCAGGGTGCCGATGCCACTGAGAGGCACGACTTGAGGTGATGTCGGATCGTCATCCGTCAAGGTCACTGTTCCAGTCCGCGATCCTGTTCCGGTGGGAGAGAACGTCACCCTGATCGAACAATATTTGCCTGGCTGGATCTTGCCGGCACACGAGTGCGTGACACTGTAGTCGCCGCTTACTTTCACGCCGGAAAATGTTAATGGATTGGTGCCGAAGTTGCTGATCTTGATTGTCTGTTCACTACTCGGGGTACCGGCCAGTTGCCGCGGGAAATTGAGTTTCAAGGGCGATACCGGGAAACAGTGCCGCGTGGGCAATATCAAGGGTGGCAGTGGCGTTTGGGTCAGATCGAAAGCATCGGTAAGATCATTCACCGTTCTGTCGGTTGGCAGTACCGGAATCTTGAACCGGTTTTCAACAAACTTGGAGAAAGAGGAGAATTCGTAGATAGTGTGAGAGACATAACCCTGCTTAGCATACGGAGAAATGATCAGAAGTGGTACACGCATACCCAAGCCGTATTGATCAACGTGAGGCGGAGCAACGTGATCGTAGAAGCCTCCGAAATCGTCCCACACCACGAAGACGGCCGTCGAATTCCAGTCTGGACCCTGCATAACAGCGTTGAGTTGCGTAACCGTCCAGTTCTCACCCTGGCAAACACTGCAAGGTGGATGTTCACTATTTTCTGCGCTGGTGGTCAGCCAACTCACGCTGGGCAATGTTCCGGCTAGTGCATCCGCAACAAATTGAGTATCCGGCACGACGCGCTCATTCCACAGTGGACCATTGCGGATGTGATCGATAGCATCAAACGAAGACCATATATAACCGCCGCTGCCCAGGGGCGGGGCATAGTACTTCCAGCTTATCCCCGCAGCTTCGAGGTTATCCGCCAGAGTTTGGAGCTCCAAGCAAGGAAACACGTCAGTCAACATTCCATTCTCATCTACTGACGCAAACGTTGTTCCCGGAAGGGCATCACATCCCCAGTTAGTTCCTTTAAGTCGCGGATTCGTCAGACCGCTGGCACCATTTTCGGCAATCGTATAAAGATGATTGGGAAAACTCGGCGCCTTAGTGGAAGCAAAGGTCTTGTCCGCAAGTACGAAGTAATTGGCATAGGCAAAGTAGTTGGGGACGTCTTCAGGCTGGTATTGCGATAGGCAAAGAAGGTCGCCATTGATGCTGCAATCCCGTCCTGCATCGAACCTGTCCATCTTGCCATGGTCCATGGCTTGCAGAGTGCCTGACCAGCTGTGATCGATATCTCGGGAAAGACTGTCTGGAGTGTGTCCGAGTTGTATGGTTTCTCCCGTAGAAATCATTGCTGTTGTCGCACCATCGGCGCCAGGGAACGTGCCGAACAAGTTATCGAATGTCCGGTTCTCTTTAATGATGAAGACAATGTGTTTGATCGCCGCCTTGTAGACTTCTGGGTTTTGTTGCCCTTGAACTGATATGGACTGGCAACTTAGTGCAACGCAGAAAGCGATCCGGACAAGCGCGAAGAAGAAGCGAGCCAATCGACTGATGTATGCCATCGCGATCACCCCTATATCTGGTATAGCGATAGCCGACGCCCGCCTAGGACATAGCTCAGGAGACAAACTCTCAGCTCTAGACTGACATTACGGGGCGGAAGTGGGACGGTAAGAATGCTGTCCGGCTTGCCGAGTAACGCCACGAGTTGCGGAGCGGCAAGTTGGGCAAGCGCTTACGATTGAAAGGGTAACGCCTTCCTCAACTCGCGTGGTAAACTGTAATTCCGCACGCCGGAGAGGTGGCAGAGTGGCCGAATGCGGCGGTTTGCTAAAC
>DATBFG010000057.1:0-57956 GCA_036558645.1 Terriglobales bacterium | reverse complement strand
GGAACTGGGTGCGATCGGAGATGTAGTAGAGGAGCAAGGAAATCGGCCTTACTCAGACAGCTGAGGGATCAGGGCGCACGCTAAGTAAGTTCAAAACTTAGCGGCTCAAGCCGTTACGGATTGGTCTTCGCGATTTCCGGCACTGCTTCGCCCACACGCTTCGGCTGCGCGCCCAAATGATACTTGATGAGGCCGTCGCGCAGGATCTCGAAACCTTCTTCCGGCGTGTCCACGATTTTCATGAGATCGACATCGTCGGGAGAGATTACGCCGGTATCGGCCATCTCCTGCAAGTTGATGACTTTCTTCCAATATTCGCTGCCGTAAATGACGACCAGGATCTTCTTGGCAAGCTTTTGCGTCTGGGCAAGGGTAAGAATTTCGAAAAGTTCATCCATGGTTCCGAACCCACCGGGAAAAATGACTAACGCCTTCGCCAGGTAGGCGAACCAGAACTTACGCATGAAGAAGTAGTGAAATTCGAAATTCAGCGAAGGGGTGATGTAAGGATTGGGATACTGTTCGAACGGCAGGTTGATATTCAGTCCTACCGATTTTCCCTTGGCTTCGTAAGCGCCGCGATTTGCCGCTTCCATGATCCCCGGGCCGCCCCCGGTCGTGACGACAAACCGATGCCGCTTGGCCGGAATTTGCACAGACCACTGCGTCAACAGGAAGGCCAGCTTGCGGGCATCTTCGTAGTAGCGTGCCATATTTACGGCGGCGAGGGCGCGCTTGCGGAGGGTGTCATGGTTCCCCTGCGGCTTAGCCGCATCGAGAGTCGCAAGATTGTTGCCGGCATCCTGCTCGCTATGGAACCTGGCAGAGCCGAAGAACACAACTGTGTCCTGAATCTGCTCGCGCCGAAATCGGGCCAAAGGCTCACTATATTCGGCCAGGATGCGGAGAATGCGGCCATCAGGACTATTGAGGAACGGTTCGTTCTGATATGCCAGTGGCGAGGGTTTTATCTTGCTATCACTCATGATGCTGTTATCTTTCTTTGAAGCAGCGTCCTTGACGAATCAGCATATTTGAACGGAACGGACGGGAGAAACATCGCGCAGGGTCATTTCTCTTCGTGGTAGTGGATGGCTTCCCAAAATCCGATCCAGATATCCAGCAGCCCCAGCCCTGTGCACAGTCCGCGTGTGAATCCACTGGCTACGACCTGCCGTAGCCACGGATTGCCAAGCAGCAGGTGGTTATCCGTCCACTCCGGCCGCCACGGCAAAATCACCAACAGAACGCCGACGCTGGCACAAAGAAAAACAAACAACAGGACGGTAATCCTGTGCAACCACAATTCGAATCCGCGATAACGGCGGTGGCCTTGTTCTTGCGAAGGCGGTTCCATCATCGCCGTCTGTCCCGGTCTTTTAGACTCGGGCAAATCTCCTCGGTAAGAGCCCGGTGGAACGTTCTGGAGAGGGGCGTTAGGATCTGAACTCAACTTACGCTCCCCGGCCGAGGAGTCAGGAGACGAGAATTCCTGCGCGGTTCCCCATTTGGTTGAAAGCCCATCTGGACATTTTAAGGCTTCAGGGCCTTTATGCGCTCGGCGACATCGCGATAGTCGATGTTGCTGCCGTAAACGTCCATGAAGTGCTGCAATGCGGCAGGTTTGTTCTGTGCCGCCTCATAGGATGCGCCTAGCTCGTAGTGCAGGGCCATGCGCGTATCCTGGTCGATATCAGATAGCTTGAGTGCCTCTTCATACCAACGAATGGCCGCTTCGGGGACGCCTTTATCAAGGAAACACTGTGCGAGCCAGGTATAGGTTTGCATGATATTCGGGAACTTATGACCCCGCTCGACAGACTGGCATACCTTTTGTAGTTCTCCTATCGCTTCGTCGAGTAAACCCATCTCCCGGAAGGCCACACCAAGATTGTAGTGTGTCTCTGGATCCTCGTCCGCCGACGCTGTCTCTTCCTCTAGTTCGTGCTTGAGATCGCCGAACATGTCGGCGAGGTCCACGCCAGCGGCAACCTCGGGCGCTCCCACCGGAGGTGCGGGAGCCAACGGGCGAATCTTCGTCGGTTGATACGTGAATGCCGGGGCCGGCGCTGCTGCCGCGGATGCCGCCGATGCGGCCACAACCGGCTCGGGCGGAACCGGCGCAACGGCTGGTGCTGCGGCAGCTGCGGCGCGTGATGTTACCGGTACTCCAACGGGCGGAGCCGCAGGTCGAGGCGGAACCTCAGGTTTTGTCTTCGCTGCAGGCTGCGATGCTGCCGCGGGCCATGCGTACGGTGGTGGAACCTCGGCAGGGGGTTCGGCCAGGAAGGCGTCACCGAGTGAAGCTTCGAGGTCTGCAACGAACTCGCCCAGATTACCACCTTGCGCGGATGGAGTTGACGCTTCCGCGTAGGCTACTGCCTCGTGCTCAGGCTCCGGTTCCACAACCTTCGGGGCTGGTGGAACTGGAGCATGTCGGGCCGGAGGCGGTGGTGGAGTCTGCCTCGGCGCGGGAACTTCTGCCAGTGGAGGTGCGGGGGACATGAAATCCTCGCCCAGCGAAGACTCCAGGTCGCTGACAAATTCTTCCAGCATCGCAGGCTCCGGCTCTGGAGCGGCGCTCACTTCGGGAGCCAGCGCTGCCTCCTTCGCTTCCTGCTCTGCTTCTAGCGAAATTTCTTCCTCGGGTTCAGGCTGCGCGCTTGCCTGGCTCGCCGCGGCTTCAATCTCGGCGCGCATCGAAGCGAGCAGTTCCTGGTCCTTCGACAGCTTGCTCAGTTTCCCGTATGCCTCGTGAGCCTGCTCGATCATTTCATGCTGCAAGTAGAACCGGATCTCTTCGACGGCTTCCGCCAATGCAGCCTTATTGACCGCTGGCGCGGCAGAAGGACGCTTGGCCGGCGGCTCGACGGGGGCGGCTGGTTGATCTTCCCACTCCTCGGAAAGATCGATTTCGCCTTCGGCCTGAGGCTGGACATCGAATTCGGGAGCAGCCTGTGGCTCCGTCCGCGCAGATTCGACGCGCTTAGGCTCAGCGTGCTTGGGCTCGGCGTGCTTGGGCTCGGCGTGCTTAGGCTCCTCTACCGGCGGCGCATGGAAGAACAACCCCTGGGCCTTCGGTGTCGATGGCTGGGGTGCACTTTCCTCGACTGCGGGCTCAGGCGCGACAGAAAATTCTTCAACGGCTTCGAACGCCGGAGCACGATCAACCTTCGGCGGAAGATCCGCCTTGAACGCAGGCATCGCCGCCGGCGCTTCTGCAGACGCGCTGCCTCCGCGCTCTTCATACATGGCAGCCAACTCACCGTAGCGAGTGGCTTCATCGGGATGGCCCGCTTCGTGGTAAATGCTCTGCAGGTTTCGGCAACAAACGGCCGCTTCGGTAAAGCGACTGGCGCGGGTATGTAGAGCAGCCAGGCGCTGATTGAGGCGCAGATCCATGGGAGCCAGCGGCAGGGCAGAGAGTAAAGGCCCTAGTGCCTTGGCCGGCATGTTGTATGAGACAAATAGTTCCGCATCGGTCAATGCGCTGCGAACGGTGAGAGCAACGTCATCGGGATAGCGCTGGTCGATATTCGGAGCGGTGGCCTCGAGTTCATCGACGAGAACCGCGCCTTCCTCGGCGGTGATCATTCGCGTTCCGCTCGGACTGCCCAGCTTCGACATGACCTGCTGGTAGTTCCGCGCATGCAATTGGTTCTGGGGCTCAAGTTGCGTCAGCTTCAGGTAGTAGTCGCGAGCCTTTTCCAGCTGTCCCTGTTGCACGTAGGCATGCGCCAGCAACTCATAGACCTCAGTCAAATGAGTGTTCTCGCCAGCCTTGTTCAGAATTTCCAGGAGCGTTTCCAGCGACTTGGTGCTTTCGCGGACGTGCCCAATCAACGAGTGCAGGGCCTCGAGCACTTTCCCGGAATCGGTCGCGAGGAGACGGTCGGAATGCTGCGCGTAAGTTGCCAGCGCGCTTTCGTAGTTTCCGGACGCAACCAACGCGTCGGCGTAGCTGGTCATCGCGGCACTATCGTTGTGAACGGAAAATAATTTGGCGGCAAGCGACTCGGCTTCCGGTAAATGCCCAGTCTGCAGATAAGCCTGCAGCAGCAACCGTAATCCATCAGGATGCGAGTCAAGGTCGGCTACCTTTTCGAGATTTTCAACGGCGGCTGCGATATCACCCGAATCAAATGCGTTCCGGCCCCGCAGCAGCAGGGCGTAGCTGTTGCCGGGATCGAGGGTGAGCATTCGTTGCAGGATCTCTTCTGCCGCGCCCAGCTGCCCCTTCGACCGCAAGCTTTCGGCAGCCGAGGAAAAGATTTGCCATGCTTCCGGCTTCTTGCCCAGGCGGATGTAGACCTCAGCCAGTCGCATGCGCATGGAGACATTTTCGGGATCCATCTCCAGCGTCTTCTGGAAGATCCGGACGGCCTGTTCAAGCTCACCCGCGCGCAGGAATTCTTCCGCTACCTGCAGATACTGGGCTCGCGCGTCGTTGAATAGACCCTGCTGTGTGTAAAGCTCGGCGAGGCGAAGAATGCCCTCCAAGGTGGGTTTGATCTTGGTGAGCTTCTTGTACATCGCGATGGCTTTGACGGTGAAGCCCTGCGAGGCATAGGCGTCGCCAACGTTCTTGAAGCATTGGACGGCCTGATCGTTCTCACCCAGGCGCGCATAGAGGTCGCCGACCGTGTTGCTGACGGTCAAGTCCTTGGGATCTGCCTTCAGGACTTTTTCGTACTCAGCGATGGCGTTCTGCAGTTTGCCTTGCTGGACGAACTTCTCCGCGGCACTCAGAACTTTCTGTTTGTTGAAGCCAAAACCAAACGCCATATGAATGCGGCTCCAGCCGTTCCCGCCGGAGAACGGTCCTTCCTGGGATTCTTCACCTGACGACTAACTATCCATCGTCAGCTTTGCGAAACTAGACGATGGCCGAACGGACATGCTCATTGTAAGGCGGGGTACCCGGATTCGTATGGTTACTAAGGGTTACCGAAAGGGAGTGTACGTCCGGGTTACTGTTACCACTGGAGCGATGCTTGCTCTTCTAATATGCAGATTCTGCGACCGCTGGGCAATGCCGGAACCGGACGCCCGTAAGCTTGTCTTGGGGTGAGGTTCCTGCTCAGAATGTCTCGTTATGATTTTGAGCGTAATCAACCGAATCTTCATCAGCCTCACCGTGACCGCTGGGTGTATTGCACAACCCTCCAGCACTCCAGTTTATCGGTTCGACAACGACTATCTCACGATAGAGGTATTGCGCGGGTGGAAGACCGAGAGTGTCAAAGAGCAGGTCGTTACTCTTCGCCATGGCAAGTACCTTTTGGAAATCAACCCGATCTTCTTGCACGCCAGCCCGGTCGAGGGAGGACGGTTTGACGAGCTGCTGGGCAATAAACCAAGCGTTAATGCGGTCATGCAGAACATTGACCGGCCAGCAGGCGGTTTCGAGTGTTCAGAGCCCAAAGCTAAACCGACGATCGTGACGAAGGACATGTCGCTCGCCAATCTTTATACCGACAGCGCCAGAACAAATTATGGTTGCGTGTTTCCTCGGAGGGGGCGTTCTGTCTGGTTCGGATCCGCGATTTCTGGAAAGGCCAGCGAAAGCGATTACGTAATTACCCTGACCTATGACTCTATGGACGTGAACGAACTTCCTGCCGAAGGGTCACCTGAGCTGCGGAAAGTTTTCGCGGATGTCGTGCGAATGCTGAAGTCTTTGCACATGAAACCACCGATCGTTATCTCAAGAATCGAGCCTGTGACGGCATCACCGGGAGAGACCGTAACGATCTATGGCAGCGGATTCCACGTCCTGAACCACAACGTAGACGTGCGCTTCGACGAGTTTCTAAACAATCCCCTTCCAACTCCAAACATCGCACCCGATGGAAAGTCATTGACGTTCCGCGTCCCGACGTCCGACGATAAATTCAGTTGCCCTACTGGCAAAGTAGACCTGGACGGATGTGTTCCAACGCCTGCGAATCATGTGAACGTAAACGACTGTCCTGCAACACTGAGAAGAGCTACGACATTTTGTGGAGTGCCTATCTTGCCCCACAACTATCAGATTTCATTGGTGCAAGATGTACTCAGCAGCAATTCTGTGACGCTCACCCTGAAGGAAGATAAACCACGCGCGGTGACGATCAGTCTTCTCTACCCAAATGCCTACGTTCTGCAAGACGACGAAATCGTCATACGTGGCAGTGGATTCACATCAACTGACAATACGGTAGAGATTGGATCCGCGAAGGTGAGAAACCTCTCTTCGCCTGATGGACACACCATCACGTTTCCCGCGCCGGCGCCCGAGGGCACCAGCTTCGTAAGCGGATTGCGAGTTTATGAGGCGTCAGTCTCGAACGCAAATGGAAAAAGCAATGTGATCACATTCAGGTATGAATAGGCACCCGAGACGAGTTCGTTCGACTATGCCAGTTCCACCTCAATCTTCTTGGCTTCCGCGTCTAGGTTCTTGATACGGAAACTCCGCACCTGCCCGGCGCGAACTTCTTTGGACTCTGTAGAGGCGGCGCTTTGCCCACCCTTCCAGCGCGCCTGTAGCATCGATGTGAGTGACGAAAGGTCGGCTTTCACACCTGCTGAACTCTCTTCTTTGGCAGGTTTTCCATCTCCTAACCGGCAGTTCGCCAGCACGCCTTCACCCAATTCCACCCGCGCTTCTGTCCCGGTTTTTTCCATCAGGCGGCCAGTAACCACATCGCCGATTTTGTGCTCTGCAATGTATTCATCGAGCCCGGTCGGAACCAGTTGCTTCATGCTCAACCGCAACTGCCGCTTCTGATCGTCTACCGCGAGAACCTGTGCTTTAACAACCTGGCCGGCCTTCAGCATCTCCTGTGGATGGTTCAATCGCTTCTCGGCGGACATCTCGCTGATGTGAATCATTCCTTCAACGCCTTCAGCAACCTGTACGAAGGCTCCAAACTTGGTGATGTTGGTCACCGGGCCCTCGACCACCGTTCCGGCTGCAAACTTCTTAGCCGCATCAGCCCACGGATCGCCAAGCGTCTGCTTCAGCCCAAGCGAAATCCGGCGCTCTGCTGAGTTCACCACCAGGACGACCGCGTCCACAGTTTCTCCGGGCTTCACGACGTCGCTGGCGGCTCGTATCTTGCGCGCCCATGACATCTCCGAGACATGGATCAAACCTTCGATTCCGGGTTCTAACTCCACGAATGCGCCGAAATCCATCACCCGAGTTACTGCGCCGCGCACTCGTTCGCCAACCTTGTACTTCTGCGAAGCCGAGTCCCACGGATTCGCTTCCAGTTGCTTCATGCCTACGGAAATCCGCTTCTTGTCCCCTTCAGCAGATATCTTGAGCACCTTGGCCTCGATCTCCTGGCCAACTGACAAGACGTCCGCAGGCTTATTCACGCGGCTCCAGGAGATGTCGCCAACATGAAGCAATGCGTCCACACCACCGATGTCCACGAACGCTCCATAATCCGTGAGGCTTCGCACGGTGCCGTTTACCGTATCGCCTTCTTTGATCTCCGAGAAACGCCGTTGCTTGCCTGCGAGTGCCTCCTCCTCCGCGATGACCCTTCGATCCACGACGACGTCTTCATCTTGAACATCAACCTTGATGATGCGGCAGCGAATTTCCTGCCCGACCAACTTCTCCAGCTCGGCTGCGTCGCGAACTCCACTCCGAGAGGCTGGCATGAAGGCGCGTACTCCAACGTCGACGCTCAACCCGCCCTTCACTGCTCCGGTGACCGTACCCACAATCGTGGCTTTCTCCGCGAATGCCCTTTCAAGCGAAGCCCAATCCGTCGGACGTTGAATCCTGCCGCGCGACAGTGAGTAATATCCCTCGGCATCGCGCCCTTTCACCGACACGAGCATCTTGTCGCCGGGTTTGACGCTCTCGCCCTGTAATGCTGTCAGCGAGAGAATTCCCTCGCTTTTGTAACCAATGTCGAGCAACACGGAATCTGGGGTGATAGCGACGACGGTTCCTTCCAATTGCTTGCGTCCGTCATCTCCTTTCGCAGAATGGCTCTTTTCGTACTGCGACAGAAGTTCTCCGAACGATTCGGTGCTTTCGTTGGCGGTTTCAGGAACCGGTGTGTTGGGATCTGACATGAAGTAAGGAAGCCTCTACAGGATGGTGATAGCTAATAGGATATCATCGCCCGCTTACCGGCAGCAGGAGGCCAGTAAACCTCAAAAGCGGAACAAATAAGACGCTTTTATGAAAAACTGCCGCCCATCATTGATGAAGTCATCTCTTGTCGTCAGCAGGCCAGTGGGCGTAGGAATCAGGCGGCGATCCAGATTTTGCAGATTGCTGTTATATCCGACGTAAATCGCTGTGCCGGGACGGACGAGGTAGGTCAGAAGAAAATCTGCATTAAAGTTTTTGGTAGGTTGCAGCGAACTCAGGTCAGGATTCGACAGTACTGCGTTGTATTGCAGGATCACGCGGGCCGAGAGCTCGCGCGTGAATTGCCAATTCCACTTGCTGCGGATAATGTGGTTCGTGACTGCTGTCAGCTGAGCGTCGCGTTCTCGGATGTGTTCAAGCAGGTAGGTATTGTCGATCCGCAAGCGCCCGGAGGCGTGGAGAGTCAACGTGGCATTTCCAAAATCTTCATGCCCGATCACGGGCACACGCCCAGCCGATGGGTTGTAATTGACCCCCGCGCCTGAAACGAAAAACCAATTGAAATCGAATTGCTTGAACCAGCTTGTGCTGCCTTCGATCCCCCAAAAAGGCTGCGGATAGGAAGTGACGCGAGTGAGTCCGGTATAGTCCTGCGGCCGTAGAAAGACGCCGTCGTAGCCGAACGGATGCACATTGATCCAGGTGCCTCGGGTCAGATCCACTCGCATTCCTGGGAAGAAGTAGTAATCGAGGGCAGTTCCGTTGTGATCCCAAATCGCAAACTGCTGCAACGTTGGGCCCCACGAGATCAGAAGCTTTCCTTCTGGCCTGAAGGTATAGCTGGCATTCAGATTTTCCTGGCGAATATCCGTGCGATTGACGAATCCGGTTTCGGTAACAAATCCGGGGCTGTAATCCAGGTACAGGGCTTGTAGGTTCAACTTTCGACCTGAGCGCTCAAGGTCCGCTTTGTATCCGGGGCCGTCGAGGGAAGTGCCGTCGGGGTTGCGGGTGGAACTTGCAACAGCCTGGCCTTGCAGGCGCCAGTTCTGATTGATTTTGATGTTGGCATCCGCTCCGCCTACGCGGTTGTAACCACCTGCGAACTCCCTGTCGGTAAAGATAGCTCCGATCGTCGATTGATCGAGAATGTCGTGGCTGACGCGTGCAATAGCAAACTTGGCGCGTTCGCCGCTCAAGGGATCGTTCGGAGGCACGATCTCGCCCGGCGCACGATCGTCTGTAGCCAACACGCCTAGCGCCCAAGGGCCTGCTTTTCCGGTGAGACGAAGTCCGAACTCAGGGTGGGCAATCCGGCGAGTAAAGACCAGATTAATCGGTGTAGTGAAGAAATTGCTATTCTCCAGGAAAAACGGACGTTTCTCTGGAAAGAAAACCTCGAAGCGTTGATTGACCGTGATCTGCGGCTCGTCGGACTCGACCTGGCTGAAGTCCGGATTCACTGTCGCATCGAGTACCAGGCTGTCATGAAGGATGAACTTGGCGTCGATGCCTGCATCCGGATGGAGTGACTCGCTCTCATAAACTGGATTCTGGGGGTCCCGCTGGTCGATGGCTCTAAAACTACGGAGCAAACCGTAAGGGATCAGTTGTATGTTGCGGCCCGGTGAGATTTGCTCAAGTCCGGTCGCCGTAGCTGCCTGGTTGAAGCGTCCCTGTATACGGTTTGAGATGCGCGGCCAGAAGATGTTCTCGTTGGTTCGCGGAATGCTGCGGTTGAGGATGAGTCCCCATTCCTGGTGATCGGTGTTCGGGAAACGCAGGCTCTTGAATGGAATCGCAAACAGCATGATGTAGCCCTTGCCGGTTAGTTTCCCCTCGGAGTGCCATACCGTATCGAATGATTGATCGAAGCCGCTGAAATCTCCCTGTTGCCCCTTGCCGATGGAACCTTCCGTCCACAATGCGTCCCATTGAATGCCGAAGGGATTGGCGGCAAACGCATAGCCGCGGCGCGCGTCATGAAAGGTATCGATCATGACTTCGACGGAGTCATCAGAAAAAATGTCCTCGCGGCGCGTCATGCGCGCCCGTATTTTGTCCGGTTCCTTATCCCAGCAGAGAAAGACAGCGTAGAGGTTGTGCTGGTCGTAGGCGAGATAGACATCGGTGTCTTGCGACGGCTGGGTGCCATCGGCGGGTTCGCGCACGACAAATCCTGTCGCCTTGGCCATCCGGCGTGCAATCGCGCTTGAGGGCTGCATATCCGCGAAGTCTTCCAAAGAAGGTGGAGATTCAATACGAGGAATCTGTATGACGGGAGCCCCACAGAGAAATGGCGCAAGGCCCAGCACAAGCACCACGGCAGCCATTGCTTTGGTTGCGGCTTTCTTCATTTGTCTGACGGCCGATCTGACGAAGAGGATGTTTCGGTTGGGCTTCCTTTCGCGAGACTGCCATGAACCGTATCACGAGTCTTTTCGCGTCCTCAGGCCCGCACCAGCAGCATAAACCTAAGGCTTTCTACTAGCTTGGACGTAGGACATACACTGCAGGGTAGCGATTCGGGAGTGGACATGAAGCGTGCCAACGTAACTAATTGTGGTAATCCGCTGCATTTGTGAGAATATGACGCGAGATTTCTGATCGATGCCTTCGGGCAGTCGATTCTCTCTCTTCGTTCACTCCCCCGGGACCGAAGGCGGACCAGAGTCAAGCGGCGGTCGCTCGCAGACGTCCGTATGGCAAGGTATCTTACGTGGGTTTCAGATCACCGGATGCAAGGCTGGGCGTGCTCCCAGTGCAGTTGGACCTCTCCCCTCCCGTCATTACTAAGTGACACAGAAGCCCGCGCGGCGTTTGATCGTGTGGCTACGAAGAGATTTGATGACCACAACTGTGCAGATTATGGGAGTCGTACGGGCTCTGACCCGGATTCTTTTGCGGAGCGAGCGCGCAAGCTGGTAGTCCGCGGATTCAAACCGAAAGATGCGGCTGAAATTACGATGCAGGAAATCGTTTTCGAATCGCGAAATGAGCCCGGCGCCGCGGCGAAGGCCGCCGCGGACGCCGAGGATTTTCTAAGACGCGTAAAAGATGGTCTGATATAACCTACGCGTCCGGCAGAGTTCTACTGAGCCTTGGCTGCCGACAACAGGTTAATGATTCCCCAACCATACACATTGTTCGGAATCTGCTGTCCGTTACCACCGCAGTTCTGCGAACTCTTCAGGTGATGCGCGGTAGAGGTTAGTGCTGTTTCGGTGGCATCGATATCGCCGACAAGCGAGGGCTTCACCTGCCAGAGCAGTGCTACGCCACCGGCCACGTGCGGTGTCGCCATGGACGTTCCCGACCATCCAGACTGGTAACCATTCCCAGGAACCGCTCCTCGGATGTTCTCCCCGGGGGCTGATAGATCTGGCTTCGTGCGTCCGCTACCATCGGCCGTAACTGGACCTCGGTTGCTGAAGCTTGAAATCTGGTTAGCCGAATTGGTTGCTCCAACCGTTACCGAGCTGTCATAGAGCGAGGGCGGATTGGCAACTGATGAGCAGGATGGTCCGGAATTACCCGCGGCTACTGCCGGGAAGATACCCGCTGCGCGAACCGCGTTTACGATTGAGAGCAAGGTATTGGTTGAGCAACCCTCGCTCGGAGGGCATTCCCAGGAGTTATTGATGGAATCCGGCGCCTTGGTTGGGTCGCCGTCATTGGGGTCGCCCCCGACCGGGTAAGGCGCGATCAAAAATTGGAAACATTCAGTGTAGGTGGTGGGAGATCCGGTGCCATTTGCATCCATGTTGCGGCACGAGATCCACTTCGCTCCCGGCGCAACGCCAACTTGATTCCCGGCTCCATCATCCCCAACCATTTGGCTCGTTGTAAAGGTGCCATGGCCGTGTGGATCGACTGGGGTTGGAGAGTGCTGGCTCGTCGCATCATGCCAGTTGTAATCGAAATCTACGTTGTTGCCGTCCCAGCCACGATAGTGACTCTTGAGGGCAGGATGGTCCCACTGCGTGCCTGTGTCAGCGTCGGCTACCACTCGTCCTTCTCCGCGGAAGCCATGCGCCCAGACTTTTGGTGCGTTTACGCGCGCCACATTCCACTCAATTCCAGCCGGATTCCCTGCCTTGTTGTCGACCCCGGTTTGAACAGGCAAGAGCGTCCGCACATGCGGATTGGCGTCGATGCGGCCCACATCCGGGCGCGCCGCCAGTTCCTGCATCAGGTTGCGGTCTCCGGTGATCTTGATCATGTTCACGATGTAAAACGATTGATATGCAATACCACGTTGCTGGAGCAGAGCCTTGATCGGCGCCTGCGTCCGATTGGCGACTGTGCGCAGTGCATCAACGACGTATCTGCCTTTGTCCAGTTTTGTATGAAGTGCGGCGGCACCACTCAGGTCGGCTTGTTCGGAGAGCACGACCAGAGCTTCCGTCATAGCGCCATTTGCGGTCTCGTTCATCACACGCGGAGCAATCTTGCTGACGCCATTGGCTGCCGGAGCGGCCATAGCGGACGGGATTATGGCTATTGCAAGCGCAATTAGAGTGACAGCACACCATCGCCTGGGTCGCAACATTTTCGGATTCTCCTAAAGAAACATTCTGGGATAGGGTTAAGCCCCTGAAAAACGGTAAGAAACGACGTGGCAACGAATCTAGCCCGGGAACGGTGGGTTGTCAACGACTGTGCGGGAAGAAGCAGGTTTTTGACCGAAATATGACATACAAAAAAGAGAAGAAAGGCTCCTGGACACCTAATCTGCCCAGGTGTCGCGGTTGGGAAGTTAAGGATGGGCGGTCTTAACTGGCGACCGGTCCTTCATCGCAACGAATTCTCGGGGCTCGTTTCCGACCCACATTTGTCGTGGTCGCGCGATCTTCTGTTCGGGATCGGTGATCATTTCCTGCCACTGGGCTAACCAGCCCACTCCCCGAGGAATGGCAAACAGGACGGTAAACATCTCGGGTTTGAATCCCATTGCCTGGTAAATGATGCCGGAGTAGAAATCGACGTTCGGATAGAGCTTACGCTTGATGAAGTACTCATCTTCCAAAGCGATTCGCTCCAGCTCCAGTGCGATATCAAGCTTGGGATTCCGCCCCGTCACTTTGAAAACCTGTTCCGCAGTCCACTTGATGACCTTGGCCCGCGGGTCGTAATTCTTGTATACGCGATGTCCGAAGCCCATCAGCTTGCCGCGCCCGTCCTTGATCTTCTTGACATAAGCCGGGACATTTTCTTTGGAACCAATCTCTTCCAACATGCTCAAAACTTCTTCATTGGCACCGCCATGTAGAGGACCGGCGAGGGCAGCCGCCGCACCAGCAGTTGCCAGGTAAGGGTCAGAGTGCGAGCTGCCGACGCACCGCATCGTGTTGGCGCTGCAATTCTGCTCGTGATCGGCGTGCAGGATGAAGAGAATATCGAGAGCCCGTGCCAGCACCGGATTGGCAACGTACTTGGGCTCCACCATCTTCCACATCATGTTCATGAAATTTTCGGTGTAACTCAGATCGTTATCGGGATACACGTAAGGAAAGCCGAGTACGTGCCGATAGGCCATCGCCACGATCGAAGGCATCTTGGCGATCAGGCGTTTGATCTGCAGAAGCCGGTTTGCCGGATCCTCGATTTCACGCGACTCCGGATAGATCGTCGAGAGGGCCGCAATGGTGCTTACCAGCATCCCCATCGGATGCGCATTGTGCCGAAACCCCTCCATGAACTTCTTGGTGGTCTCGTGCAGCATCGTGTGGTGCGTGATGTCATCCACCCAATCATGCAGCTCGTTTTCTGTAGGCAACTCCCCGAACAGAATTAAGTACGCGACTTCCAGAAACGTGCAATGCTCCGCCAGCACCTCGATCGGATACCCGCGATAACGGAGAATGCCGCGCTCACCGTCGATGTAGGTGATACTGCTGCGACACGAAGCCGTATTCATGAACGCCGGGTCGTATGTCATCAAGCCGAAGTCTTCCTCATCGGTCTTGATTTGCCGCAGATCCATCGCTCGGATCGTGCCGTGCTCGATGGGGAGCGTGTAGCTCTTGTTGGTGCGGTTGTCGGTAACACTCAGCGTGTCATGCGGCATGGCAAAGTTCCTCTCTGGTTCGCTTCATCCTACAGGCGATGAGTGCCCAGGGGTAATGGTCCAGCATACCCACCTGCCAGGGACGGACGGGCACACTCATTCTGCACGCCATCTCCCGACAAGAATTCTCGGCGGCGGCTATACATCCGGCAGTGACCCCGGTCACACTCACTCGTATGATTTTACGGTGCAGGAGGGCTAAAAAGCGGCCAAATCAAGCGCGCGCAATCGCGACCAGGACGAAAAACAGCAGCACCAGGAGCATGGGCTTGGGAAGCCGCCGCATGATTTGCCACACCATGTAGCTCATACTTCGATCCTCCGCGCGGGGGACCCGCGAACGAATCTTGTAGCCCGACCCCATACAAATAGAATTTGGGAGCCGGCCGCACTGCAGGTGTAGGTTGATCTGCTAAATTCTACGATAAGAGCTATTCCGGAAGGCAAGCACTTTTTTATGACTTGGATCCGCACCGTTCCCATCTCGGACGCCGACAAGAAACTCCTCGAAGCCATGGAAGGTCAGAAAGACCTTTATCCTGTGGAGTATGCAACTCCGGTTCATCCGACCGAAGACGGCCCGGCAGACATCGTCGCTTCTCATAGCCTGATTCCTGAGGCTTTACGCCACGCGTTTTCAACTTTCGGCGTGCTCATGTCTCCGGACCTGCCGCTTCAGCGCCGCCAGCACGAAATGATTGCCACGATGGTTTCGGTTGTCAACCGGTGCGTGTATTGAATCGAGTCTCACGCAGAGTTTCTGCGTCGCGTCACCCTTGATCCGGACTTAATCGAAGCCCTCAAGACGGACTACACCAAGGCTCCCCTGACCGAACAGGAGCGGGTCATGGTCGACTACGTCGTCAAGCTCACTAAGGATGCCACCAAGGTATGGAAGGACGACCACGATCGCCTTCGTGCCGTCGGATTCGACGACAAGGCGATTCTTCAGATCACACTGATTGCGTCCTGGTTCAATTACATCAACCGTGTCGCCGATGCCCTCGGTGTCGGTCGAGGTTAGCAAGACCCTCATCCACCTCGCGCATTCCCGCAGCCGGGGCTACCATGGCTGAGGATGGAAGACCGCTCCCTTCTCGAATATCTGGCCAGATTTCTCGAGCTGGGTTCTGAGACTGCCTACGTCCAGAAGCGCGGTTACAGACGAGAAAGCTGGACCTACCGTCAGGTCGCTCAAACCGCTTTCCAGTTTGCCCGTGAACTTGAGTCCCGCAATATCGGCAAAGGGGATCGAGTACTCATCTGGGGGCCGAACCGGGCAGAGTGGGTGGCGGCGTTCTTCGGATGCGTCGCGCGCGGAGTGATCGTAGTCCCGATGGATGATGCCGCCACGACCGACTTCGCCCAGCGCGTCTTTCGCCAGGTCGGCGCAAAGCTAACCGTCTGCTCGAGAGCACATATAAATCCCGGTATGCCGTCCGTGATCCTGGAAGAGTTGACGGCACGTGTCTCACATCATTCCGCGGACAAATATCCACGCACCGACCTGGCCGCGAACGACACCCTTGAAATCGTCTTCACTTCCGGCACAACCGCTGATCCAAAGGGAGTGATCATCTCTCATGGAAATGTCGTCGGCAATGTCACTCCGTTGGAAGACGAAATCCGCAAGTATCTCAAATACGAACATTGGGTGCATCCTGTTCGCTTCTTAAACCTGTTGCCGCTGAGCCATGTCTTCGGGCAATTTCTTGGAATTTTCCTTCCCCAACTCCTGGCGGGTACGGTGATTTTTCAGGATGCTTTGAACCCCACAGAACTGGTTGCCACGATTCGGCGGGAACGGGTATCCGTCATAGTTGCGGTGCCGCGACTGCTGCAGTCTCTGAAAGAGAAGATTGAACGCGACCTGCAGGAGGAAGAGCAGTACGAATCGTTTCAACAACGCTATCGTCTCTCCGAAGGAAAACACTTTCTTCGCCGCTGGTGGATCTTTCGCGATATTCACCGCCGCTTCGGTTGGAAGTTTTGGGCTTTCATATGTGGTGGAGCGGCACTCGACAGCGTGACGGAGGAATTCTGGGGACGTCTCGGATACGCGGTAGTACAGGGCTACGGCCTCACGGAGACCACATCATTAGTTAGCGTGAATCATCCGTTCCGCCTCGGCAAGGGCTCCATCGGAAAGGTGCTTGCTGGACGCGAAGTGAAACTGGCGCCAGACGGTGAAATTCTGGTGCGGGGCAGCGGAGTTGTCTCAGGTTATTGGCAAGGAGAGTCGCTGCAGGGTGCGAGCAGCGAAGCTGACTGGTATCACACGGGAGATGCCGGTGAATTCGACGCTGCGGGAAATCTTTATTTCAAGGGCCGCAAGAAGAGTGTCATCGTTACTCCGGCGGGCATGAATGTTTATCCGGAGGACCTGGAAGGCGCCCTCAAGCGACAGCCGGAGGTGAAGGACTGCGTTGTTGTCCCGTTTGCACAACAGCAGAATGCCGAGCCTTGTGCCGTCCTGATTCTGCGCGATACCTCTAACCCTACAGGTGTTGTATCTCGCGCCAATCAGGAACTGGCCGAATATCAGAAAATCCGGAATTGGTTCGTGTGGCCGGAAGATGATTTTCCGCGCACTTCCACACAAAAGCCTCGCACCAATGTCATTGTTGAGCGCATTGAAGCGAGCCGAGCGGGCGAGCCGCAGAATTCATCAGCTCTCAGTGAACTTATTTCACGCGTAACAGGGCGGACTGCCACGCCGAGTTCGAATCTCGACGCCGACCTGAACCTCTCATCGCTCGATCGCGTGGAGTTGATGAGCGCACTTGAAGACCGCTATCAGATCGATCTAAGCGAAACGAGTTTCTCCGCGCTGAATACCGTCGCGGACTTGGAGGCCTTACTGAATGGGGGGTCGTCGATACGTGCGGTCTACCACTATCCTGCGTGGGCACAGCGTTGGCCGATAACGTGGATTCGCTTTATTACGAACTACACTCTTTTGTTGCCTGCCGTCTTTCTGCTGGGATGGCCACGCATTCGGGGCCGCGAAAACCTTCGCGGCCTTTCCGGTCCCGTGCTCGTGATTTCCAATCATATCGGCGATATCGATGTAGGGTTTGTGTTGATGGCACTTCCGGCAAGATTGCGCAACCGCCTGGCAACTGCTACTGGAGGCGAAGCATTACAGATACTGCGCACGCCATCCGCATCGCGGAATCTGATTGTTCGTGCCTATGATCGCGTGAAGTGGTTCCTGGGTGTCTCATTGCTGAATTTATTTCCGTTGCCGCGCGAAGCAGGCTTCCGCCAAAGCTTTGCTTATGCCGGGGAGTCTGTGGATCGAGGCTACAGCGTGCTCGTGTTTCCGGAAGGCCATCACACGAAAGATGGGAAGATGCTGCCGTTTCGTACGGGAATCGGACTTCTGGCAAACAACCTTCAGATCCCGATTGTTCCTACACGTATTGATGGCCTGTTCGAGCTAAAAAAAGCGGGAAAGAAAATTGCGAGACCACATGCTGTAACGATCACTATCGGAAAGCCGGTGCAATTCGAAGCGGGGAAAGACCCTGCGCAGATTGCGCGAGAATTGCAGGAAAAGATTGA
The DNA here is from genome assembly GCA_036558645.1 of Terriglobales bacterium. Taxonomy (GTDB): domain Bacteria; phylum Acidobacteriota; class Terriglobia; order Terriglobales; family Acidobacteriaceae; genus DATBFG01. The sequence continues at coordinate 40,215 of DATBFG010000057.1, read as the reverse complement.
GGAATTGCAGGAGCAACATAAAGAGGGAACTTAGAAAGACCTTTCGTAGATGTGAGCTAATTTTTTTTATTGCAGTTCTCTGACTATCTGCCACCTGCCGCAGCAATGGCGCGGCCGCTAGCGAGCCGCTTCATCTCCGCAACGAGCCAATCGACTTCCTGCCGCTCGCGGATGGTCTTGCCCAACGTCAGCTTCTTTCCATCGGTCTTGACTAGCTGAATGTCATAGTACGGAGTTCCCGTCGCCCCGCCTTGTTGCGACGTGATCGCTGAGCGAATCTCGCCTATTTCAGAAAAAGGAATTTCTTGCATACGGCCTTGGCCGGCCAATCCGGAACGCATGCGCAGTATTCCTTGATTGAAGGTGACGCTGGAAGATCCAATCCAAAGGTCCAGTGTGATGAAGATCATGAGTGCGTCAAAAAGGCCGAATATCACCGGGAAGATGAATGGCGCACCGAGCGCGATCATCAGAACGATTGCGCTGCTCCAAGCCAGGCTGAAGATCGAAACGCCAACAGCGAAGCCCTTGTTACGTGCAGGCGGAAAATAGAACTCGGTTCCGCCTTCCGCGGAAGGCCGTACCACAATGGTTGGGTGTGCCGGCTTACTGATCCCCTGAGATCCCCATGCCGCAACCTGTGGAGTTGTTGGTGTGTCCTTGGTTCGGAAGACGGGAACCTCGAACAGGTCCTTATAGTCCACTCCGGGTACATCGGCATCCGCCTCTAGCACCCATAGGATGGCGTCGTTGGCATTGGTGGTGTCTGTCGCCTGAGCGTCCTGCGGGATCGCAAACGAAACCGGAATGCTGGTGCCGATCGGCCCGGCGATCAACTGTTCGGCAGGAAGCGTTTTCTCATCGCGCCAGAGCATTCTCTCTGACGTACTCCGATTATCCCCGGTGCCCGTGGTAATGCGACGAACGCAAGTCAGCTTGAGAGTCACACCATTTTGCGGAGTGTTGGAAAACCGTGCCTGAATCGTACCTCGGGCATCGCGGCCCACTACCAGGGGCACGATGGGCATCTCGAAGTAGGTTTTGCCGAACTCGAGTCGTCGCATGGTCTGTCGCAACGCCCAGCTGATCAGGAAAATACCGGCGATCGGAAAAAGGAGTGCGAAAAAGGTCTTTGGCTCACGTTCAAACTGTTCCTTGGGGATGACAAAGAGAATCGGCGAAGAAACGAGCATCCACAGACTTGCGATCAGCCATGCTGCCAGCATGCTCGATTTTGTTTTGCTGTCGGCCCTGCCATGCGACCAGTCGTCACGCCACAGCCAGGGCTCGCCAGGATGCTCTGCCTGAATTTTTTTCTCGGCTGCCAGATATCTCGATCCGAACACGATAGCTGCAATCAATCCGAAACCAACCAATGAAAAGAGAGTGCCTGGAAATATCAGTGCCCACTGCGAAGTCCCTTGCTGCGCGGCGGTGAGACCCTTTACAAGAGCGAGAAGCCCGAATCCGCAGAATGGCAACGCGAAAATAATCAGGAAAACCTTGCCAGCAAGGTTTTGAGTGGCGGTCATCCTCGCATTATGCCTTGCCAGAGGGACCATCTTAAAACGGAGAAGTGAACCTACTTTGGTAATGCGAATGTCCTTATGAAAGGTCGGCACGATGCGTCATTTTCCTGCATGCTAGTTGTGCGTCAAACCACAACATATCTCTTGGCATCGAAGCGGTAACCCATTGTTCATCCGCGAACGAGGGCCGAGAAGTGCTTGGAGGGTTCAACCTATGACTTTTGACCTTGGGAAGTGTGCACGGGCGGTGATTGCGTCGGTGCTAGCTATGGCTTTCGCTGTGCCGTGTGGCTTCGCTCAGGAGCACGTCGTAAGTCCGTCAGACTTGCAGAAAGAAGTCGTGAATGCCAGTCAGACGCGGCAACAGAATATCGACAAAGTCCAGAACCTGCTCTCCACCGAAGTGGGGCGACAAGCGATGCAGAAGGTGCATGCCAATCCGGAACAGGTGAAGAAGGCAGTTTCGACACTGAATGATCAGGAGCTCGCGCAATTGGCCGCAAAAGCTGACAAAGCACAGGCCGATTTTGCCGCCGGAACCCTCGATACTCGTGACCTGCTGATCATTATCATCGCGATCCTCGCGGTGATCCTGATTATCGTTGCGGTTTCATAGGTACGCACCATGCGTGTGTGCTTGGCCAGAGTGTTGGTCGTGCTATTTCTCGGCGGAGTTGTGTCTGCTGCAGCTCCGCTGGGTATCTGGCTCGATGTTCCGTTTGTGCAGCAGGAAAAAGAAGGGTGCGGCTCTGCCAGCATAGCCATGGTCATGCAGTACTGGTCGCAACAGGGTGAAACCTCCCATGAGTCTTCGGATCCAGTCAAAATTCAGCACATCTTGTACTCCCGCGAGGGGCATGGGATCTATGAGTCCGATATGCGGCGGTACTTTCGCGACGGAGGTTTTCAGACATTCGCATTTCGTGGCGAGTGGGCGGACTTGCAGCTGCATCTGGGAAAAGGCCGACCTCTGATCGTCGCGCTGCAGCCCGTCGGAGATGCTCCGCTCCACTACGTAGTCGTGGCCGGTGTGGATAGCGACCCTGATCTCGTATTATTGAACGATCCTGCTCAACGCAAACTGATGAAGCGAGACCGCACTACTTTCGAGCGGGAATGGAGTGCTGCGAATCGATGGACCTTGCTCGCAGTACCTCAGCACAACCATTGAGGACAATTGGTGCCTTTCTGGCGTTCGTCGTTCTGACTGTGTGCGCACGCGCGGAAAGTGTTAGCTCTCAAGCCAAGCAGCTCTTCGATGAAGCACGCTGGCAGGAACTCGTAACCCTGCTGCAGAGTCCTCATCTTCCGTCGGCTGACGTGGACTTCTATTACGGAACGGCGCTCGCACATCTTCAGCGCTGGCCGGAGGCTTACGCGGTATTTGAATCAGGACGGCGTCAGGCTCCCGCGGACAAGCGCTTTCCCATCGAACTGGCGGGAGTGGAATTCAAACAAAAGCAATACTCGCGAGCGGCGGGATACCTGCGGACCGCTCTGCGGCTCGATCCAGGCGATGCCTATGCTAGTGATTTTCTGGGCACAGTTTATTTCTTGCAGGGAAACCTCGAGGCCGCGCTGAAGTATTGGAATAAGGTCGAGAAGCCGCGACTGGAAGACGTTCTTACCGAACCTAAACCTGATGTCGATCCTGAACTCCTTGACCGGGCTTTTGTTTTTTCTCCAGCAACCACTCTAATTTCCTCGCAATTCCTGACGTCAGACATACGCATTCGGAATCTTGGGATCTTCCCCAGCTATCGACTTGATTTAGAGGGTCGCCCGGACGGCAAGTTCGATCTCGCTTTCCGCGCGCGCGAGCGCAATGGATGGGGAAGCAGCACGTGGGAGGCATTGTTCTTAGTATTTCGTGGCCTGCCATTTCAGACGATTTACGGCGATTACTACAATCTCGGAAAGGAAGCAATCAACATCAGATCTCTATTTCGCTGGGATGCGGAGAAACGCCGCGTACTGGCCAACGTCTCGGCACCGCTGCGTGGCAACCCCAAGCAGCATTTTGATGCAGGCGTCGACTTGCGCAGTGAAAACTGGGCCATACAAGAGTCTTTCACCGGACCGTCCACGCTGCTGGGAAGCTTCAACATGCGCCGCGAAGCCTTCAGCGCGAACTTTGCTTCTTTCGAAAGTGGCCGCTGGCAGTGGTCGGTGGGAGGGGAGCTCTCGCACAGAGATTTTCGTGATGTTGTTCCGGGTCCGGCGCTCACGCCAGATTTGCTTTCCAAAGGTTACCAACTCAAGCAAATTAGCCGGCTAGATGCATCCCTCTGGCACTTTCCCGAGCGCAGAATGACCGTTGATGTAACGGCTTCTTCGGATCTTGGCCGCATCTGGTCGGACCCGCAGCATACATTTTTCAAGCTTCAAGGATCGGCGCGGTGGCACTGGTTTCCGCAGGGAACCGGAGACGACTATGAACTGACGCAGCAGTTCCGCTCTGGCAAGACGTTCGGTGATGTTCCCTTCGATGAATTGTTCATGTTGGGCATCGAACGCGACAACGATCTGTGGATGCGCGGACACATCGGAACGCGCGACGGCAGGAAGGGCAGTGCTCCTCTCGGACGCGCATATGTTCTGGCTAATTCGGAGATCGATAAGAGAATCTACAGCAACGGCTTGTTTACTATGCACTTGGGCCCATTTGTTGACACCGGCAAGATTACAGACGACACGCCCGGCCTGGGTTCTGGAAAGTGGCTCTGGGACGTGGGAGCGCAAGTCAAGCTGCGCGTCTTCGGCTCTGGAATCGGCTTCTCCTACGGAAAAGACCTGCGCTCAGGAAACAACGCGTTTTACGTGACTCTCTCGCAGTGATATTGAAAGACCACGGTCTTCTGCTACTGCAGTGAAGCTAAATCTGGCGTTTTCTCCGCGGAGACGTCATCGCTTGATTTCCACGACGAGATTACCCGCCGTATCGACTCCAAATCGCATTCCCGTTGGAACAAAGGTTGTGGCACTGTATTCGGTAACAACCGCGGGGCCTTTTGATTTTCCGCGTAAGGATTCACGATTCACAATCTTCGCTCTTTTACCATCGACCAAAGCTGTTTCAACTTGTTGACGCCCGCTTGTTTTTGCAACCTGCGACTTCAGTAACGGCGCTGTCAGCACCGCTCGCACGCGGAGCGTTACCAGTTCAACGTCGCGATCAGGATATCCATACCCATATCGCCTCTCATGCTCACGTTGGAAATCCTTGATCAACGACGGTCTGTAAGGCACATTCAATTCGTATCCCTGTCCCCGGTATCGCACATCGACGCTGCGCAACACGCGAGGTTTTCCTAGCCAACCCTCGGATCGGAATTCCGTGGATGCTTGGCTTTCCAGTTTCAAAAACTCACGCTGGAAGCGATCAACAGGCAGTTTATCCGCGGTACGCCAGAGCACCGTTCGTGAGTAGTCTTTGACCACATCGCTTACCAGAATGCCGAATGCCGAAAGAGCGCCAGGCATGGCGGGCACGATGACTCGCGGAATGCCGAGTGCCTGTGCCAATTCGCACGCATGCAATCCACCTGCGCCGCCAAATGCTACCAACGCGAATTCCCGTGGATCGTATCCACGCTCGATTGAAACCACGCGAATGGCTTTCTCCATTGTGGCGTTTACTACGCGCACTACTCCTGCGGCGAACTCATGAATGTTGAGCTTCGATTGCGATTTCTTCAGCCACTCCCCGATAATCCGACGCGTCCGCTGGAGATCCAGTGTGAACTCGCCACCTAGGAACCGATGCGGTTGCAGGCGTCCTAAGATCAAGTTCGCGTCTGTAACCGTCGGCAACACGCCGCGTCCATAACAGATCGGTCCAGGATCTGCTCCTGCCGACTCGGGCCCGACACGCAGAGCGCCGGCCGCATCGAACCGGGCGATCGATCCGCCACCCGCACCGACAGTATGGATGTCGAGCATGGGTACGCCGATGGGAAATCCAGCAATTTCTGCCTGGCTGCTGGGCTTAGCGTCAATGTCCACCAGGGCAACATCAGTTGAAGTCCCACCCATATCGAACGAGATGATGCGACGAAAGCCGCTGCGCCGGCCCATCGCTGCCGCTCCAACTACTCCGCCCGCAGGTCCGGAGAGAACGGTGCGCACTGGTTCCTGCGCGGCAGAGGAGAGCGCGGTGATTCCGCCACTCGACTGCATCACGAAGATTCGGGACGAGCCGCGGCCGCCTATCTTGCGCGACAGGTTCTCGAGGTAGCTCTGCATCAACGGTTGCAAGTAGGCGTTAACGACGACCGTGCTGGTGCGCTCGTATTCGCGAAATTCAGGAAGAATCTTGTGCGAAACAGATAAGGGAATGCCGAGTCTCGCCAGTGCCTTCTCCGCTGTCACCTCGTTTGCGGGATTGGCAAACGAAAACAGCAAACAGATGGCGACCGCCTGGGGATCCTTGCGCCGAATTATTTCAGTGACCGTCTCAAGCTCTTCTTGCGACGATGCCTGCAGAATTTCGCCATCGTGTGCCGTGCGCTCGAGTAATCCAAAACGCATATCGGACGCAACAAGCGGCTCCACGCGATCGAAGAAAAAGTCGTATAACTTGGGGCGGGCCTGCCTCCCAATTTCAATGGCATCTTCAAACCCGGCGGTTGTTACCAGCGCCACGCGAGCGCCCTTGCGCTGCAGCAGTGCATTCGTTCCGACGGTTGTACCGTGCAGCAGAGTTAGTGATCCGCTACGGCTTGTCTTCTCGACAACGGAAACGATTGCTTGTGAGGGGTCAGCTGGTGTCGAAAATACTTTCGACATCCGCACCCGCCCGTTTTCGATCCAGACGCAGTCGGTGAATGTGCCGCCGGTATCTACGGCAACGCGAAGTGTTGTACGTGGAGGTCGTGCCATGCGAGCGGCTACGCCTTAGTCGTAAATGCCAAAGTCAGCAGCGTCTTCTGTTCGAGTTCATGCGCTTTGGCCGATCCTGTTGAGGGGCTGGCGCTGGCCGACCTTTTCACTGACAGGACAGACCGCTCTCCCGCGATCCGCCGCAATCGCGGCAACACGTAGGAAAGGCCGCCCATATTCGCCGGCTCTTCTTGCACCCACACAACATCACGGGCCGAAGAATGTTGCTCCAGCGCTGCAGCGATTTCCTTTTCGGGGAACGGATAAAGCTGATCCAGAAACAGAATCGCGGTTGAGTGATCGTCTCTCTGTTTTCGCTCCATCTGCAGCTCGTGCCCAATCTTCCCTGTGCAGAGCAGAACTCTTGTGGCGTTCTGGATGCCGCTGTCCTGTACGACAAGCTGGAACGCACCATTCGTGAAATCCTGGATTGGCGACGAGGCATCCGGATGCCGCAACATGCTCTTTGGCGTGAATACCACTAGCGGCTTCCGCCAGGTGCGTAATGCCTGTCTTCGCAGCAGGTGGAAGTACTGTGCTGCATTCGAAGGCTGGCAGATCTGGAAATTGTCACGCGCGGCCAGCTGCAGGAATCGCTCGATGCGTGCGCTGGAGTGTTCCGGTCCCTGGCCTTCGTGCCCATGCGGTAAGAGCAAAACCACGCCTGACAGCAGTCCCCACTTGTCTTCGCCTGTACTGACAAACTGGTCGATGACCGCCTGGGCCACATTTACGAAATCGCCAAATTGTGCCTCCCAACCCACCAGCGCCTCGGGATAATCGCGGCTGTATCCGTACTCGTAGCCCAGCACACCCGCCTCAGACAGTGTCGAGTTATAGATATCGCATGGAGCCTGGTCATCGGATATGTGTTGCAGCGGCACATATTCCTTCTCATTCTCGATATCGAGCAGGACCGAGTGTCTTTGGTTGAATGTTCCACGACGGCTGTCCTGGCCGCTTAACCTGACGCGCGTCCCGTGCTTCACCAGGCTTCCGAAGGCGAGCGCCTCGGCCATCCCATAATCTACCGCTCGCTTTCCTGCGCCCATCTCAGCCCGCTGTTCGAGAAGTTTCTTCACCTTCGGATGAATGTGAAACCCTGCCGGATACTGAGTGAGCTTTTCCGTGAGCTCGTGCACTTCCTCGGCTGAAAGCGCAGTCTCAACTTCATACTCCAACTTGTAGCGTCCGCCCTTATAAGGGTTCCAGTACGAAGGCATCTCACGCAAACTCGGCTTTTTGGTCAGCTTGCCGGCCTTACTCTGTGCCTCTTCATACTCTGCGCGCGCTTGTTTTACGCGGTCATCCACATTGCCTGCACCGATGTCTTCGGCGTAGGACTCCCAGAGCGGTGGGTGCTCTTTGATTGCCTTGTACAAGAGCGGCTGGGTAATCGTCGGATCATCAACCTCACTGTGCCCATGTCGCCTGTATCCGATCAGGTCGACGACCACATCCGTGCCAAACTTGTAGCGATACTCCAGGGCCATACGCCCGACACGCACCACTGCATCCACATCCTCGGAGTTAACGTGGAAGACAGGTATCGACTGCCGCCGTGCTAGTTGGGCCGAGAACCGCGAGGAATGGGATTCGCGGGACGTCGTCGTAAACCCAATCAGGTTGTTCGAGATCACGTGGATGGTGCCGCCTACGCTGAACCCGGGCAGGTCGGCGTAGTTCAAAGTCTCCGCAACGATGCCTTGGCCTGCAAACGCAGCATCGCCATGCACAAGCAGGGGCAGGTACCTCTTCTTCCCATCTTCTCCGGCTCGATCCTGCTTCGCCCTGGTCCGGCCGACAGTGACTGGGTCGACGGCCTCCAAGTGGCTGGGATTCGAGACGAGATGAATATGAATTCTTGCACCAGAGCGGGTGACGTATTCGCCCGTGGCGCCCATGTGGTATTTCACGTCGCCGCCGCCCAACACGCTGCGTGGATCGACATCCTCAAATCCGGCGAAGACTTCCTCCGCAGGCCGCTTCGAGACCAGCACAATCACGGTGAGCCGTCCGCGATGGCTCATGCCCATTACTAACTCGCCGACGCCCTGTTCTCCGGCCGCTTCCAGAATCTCGTCGACCAGCGGGATGAGCGAGGTTACCCCCTCTAGAGAAAACCGCTTACTTCCCAAGTAACGCTGTTGCAGCACCTGCTCAAACACTTCAGCGCGAATCAACTGGTCAAGTACCGCATCCTGATTCACTTCTGTGGGATCGCCTTCCATCCGTTCGATGATCCATCGGCGCCGCTCAGGATCAGCAATGTGCATGAACTCCACGCCCACAGTTCCGCAATAGATCCTTCGTGCTTCGCGTGCCGCCGCTCCGTCGATGCGTAGGTCGGGGTGAGACTGTGGCTTCAGGAAACCGAGCGGGTCAAGATCCGCTTCCAGGTATCCCCAGTTGCGAAATGCGTCGAATACGCGTTCGTCAGCGCCGTTTTCCATGATTGCCGTGCTGCTGTTTTCTGAGAGAGTTCTGCTTCTATTCGCCATAAGACTCGCTACTAGGATAAAGGATGTCGGGGAAAGTCGGGTGGATTCTCGACTCGCAGCCGGAAAACCGGCTTCTACCCAAAGACAGCCAAGTACACACCCACTTCCGCTTTGACTTCCCACGCGATACATTGTTCTGTCCAATGACGCCCCCCGAACAATACCCGGCCCGTGCTCGCGATCACCTTGCCAATGAACGGACTTTCCTGGCCTGGGTTCGGACTGGGGTGGCGGTCATCGTCTTCGGTTTTGCCATCGGGCGTTTTGCCATCGCCATCCGCGAACTTCTGCAGATGGGTGGCTCCCCGCCTCGTACGGCCGGATGGTCCGTCTGGTTCGGAATTGTCGCTATCGTTACGGGTGTTCTTCTCATTTTTGTTGGGTTGAAGCGCTACCACCGCGTAAAAGATCAGCTTGATACCGGTTCGTTTCAGCCCGCCGGCTTCATCATCGATATCGTTGCGATCTTCACTTGTGTTTTCGGCGCAGCTCTGGCTGCATATCTCATCTTCATTCAGGAGAGCCTCCGTTGAGCGCGATGCCAACTCAGCCCGCACAAGATGCAGAAAAACAGATCGCGGCACGGGCCGCGGTAGCGTTGGTAAAGGACGGCCAAGTCGTCGGCCTCGGAACCGGTTCGACCGCGAACTATGCCGTTCGTTTTCTCGCGGAGCGGGTGCAGGCAGGACTGAAGGTCAGCGGCATCCCTACTTCCGAGCGGACGCGTGAATTGGCCTCGAGCTTGGGGATCCCACTTACCACACTGGCAGAGTGTCCCGATATTGATATCGGCATCGATGGCGCAGATGAATTCGACTCGCACCTGAACCTGATCAAAGGTGGCGGCGGCGCGTTGCTGCGCGAGAAAATCATAGCTTCGGCCACGCGCTACTTTGTGGTGATTGCCGACTCTGGCAAGCAGGTACCCGTCCTGGGCAAATTCCCGCTGCCGGTTGAAGTCATCCCGTTAGCCGAGCCGGTTTTGAAAACGAAGATTGCCGCCCTCGGCGCAACAGTGAAGCTACGCACTTACGCGTATGGCAATCCCTTCAAGACCGATGAAGGCCATCACATCTTTGACTGCGAATTCGGCCAGATTCCTGACCCGGCCTCTCTAGCGCGAACCCTCAGCGACATGCCCGGCGTAGTTGAGCACGGACTGTTCATTGGGATGGCGAAATTAGTGTTGGCCGGCAAGGGAAACGAAGTGATTGAAGTACGCGCGTAGCATCAAAATTCGGATGATGAGTGAGCCTTAATGTTGAAATACAACCCGTACTCTTATATCTCCTTCGCCGGCCTGTTGATCGTGGTTTCGGCTGGGAGGAGTATGCGGAGCGGGCTAACGGCGCGTCAGTGGGGGATGCGAATTTGTGCCGCGTTTGCGGGAACCGCGATCATTCTTACCGGAATCTGGCTAAACTTCAAATACTGATTCCAACAAACCAACCACAAAAAAATGCGGAGGATCATTATTCTGCGTTCCAGTGAACAATGCATTCCTCTGCGTTCCTCTGTGTCCTCTGTGGTTCAAGCTTTTTCGCCCCAAATCTCTTGAAACGCCCGATAGAAATTCTTTCCCAATACCTTCTCGATCGCCGCCGATGAATATCCCTTCTTGCTCAATCCATCCGCGATGATCTCCATCCTCTGCGGCGTATTCAAGTCGGGCGAGAACGGCGGACGATCCTCTCCCGGGGCCGCGATTCCCAACTTGATTCGCTGCGCCGCGTCATCCGCGAACGCTTTGCGCTGCTCGGGTGTATCCGGAAAGGTATCGATGACGCCATCGCTTCCGATTCCGACGTGATCTTCGCCGCAGACCTTCAACGCATGATCCATGTGCGCAAGAACATGCTCTCGAGCAGGCGAGGTCGGACTCGCAACCAGGTACGGCATGAAGTAAATCCCGATGACCCCACCTCGATCGGCCAGTGCCTTCAATTCCTTGTCATCTTTGTTGCGGGGATGCTGAAACACGGCGTTGCACCCGCTATGTGTGATTAGTACGGGCTTCTTCGATGCTTCAATGCCCTCAGCCGTAGTCCGCTGTCCCGAGTGGCTTAGATCGACCGCTATGCCCAGGTCGTTCATCTTAGCGATCGCCGATCTTCCCAGCTTGCTGAGGCCGGAATTTCCCGGTTCAAGGCAGCCGTCGCCTAACAAACTGCGGTTGTTGTATGTAAGCTGCATCACGCGAACGCTCAAGTTTCGGAATAGTTCGAGGTGATCGAGGTTTTCGATCGGCTGCGGATGCTGAAACCCCAGGATGATTCCGATCTTCTTGCTTTGTTTTGCCTGCGGCAGGTCAGCCGCGTGACGCACGACCATCCAGTTGGCGGGATCTTTGTCGGGGAGCGAATGCACGAAAGCGATGTCTTCTACGGTCGCATCGAACTCCGGATGTGACACTGTCCAATTGACAATGCTCACCCCAGAATCGTGCGCCTGTTGCAGCACCGTAGGGGAGATTGTGCCATTGTCGACCGTCACCCCTGCAAGGCAATCAATGACCAGCGAACGGCGATAGAGGGCGTCGATGTCCGCCGAGAATTTGGCTGGCTCTGCCGAAAAACTAAGCTTCGGCAGGGAAAGAACGAGTCCGCAAGCCGCTGCACCAGAGATGAATTCTCGCCGCCTCATGCGCCAACGATCTCCCGCATCGCCGCCAACAATCTGTCGACTTCTTCGACGGTGTTGTAGTGAACCAGGCCAATTCGCAGGAAGCCGCCGTCTTTCTCTACGTCCAACCGCTCGGTCAGGTTTAGGGCGTAGTAATTTCCGTCCCAGGTGAAGAATCCGCGCTCGCCGAGTTTCGTGGCAAGGTGCAAGGGGGTGTGTCCCGCAATCCGCACCGCGACCGTCGGACAACGTCTGTCGAACCGCGAGACATCGCTGATGCCATACAGCTTGAGCCCGGTAATCGGCAGCAAGCCGCTAACGAGACGCTCGACGAGTCCGCGCTCGTAGGCTTGAATCGCTCGGTAAGCCGCGCTGAGAGCAGCGCGACGCCCAGTTGCTGCTGGATTGATTAGCCGTCCGACATCAGCCAGGTACTCCACACATGCGGTGATCCCCGCGATGCATTCGTGGTTCAGGGTGCCCCACTCCCAGCAATTGGGGATGGCATTGGTGTTAGCGCGTACCTTGTATGGACGCAATCGCTTCAGGTGCTCGCGCTTTCCGTAAAGAACTCCCATATGCGGGCCAAAGAATTTGTAAGTGGAACACACCAGAAAATCGCAATTCAGTTTGCGGACATCAATCGGACCATGCGGCGCGTAGTGCACGGCATCGATATAAGACAATGCCCCAGCAGCTTGGGCGATCCTCACGACCTCTTTCACATCGTTGATCGTGCCGACCGCGTTCGAGGCGTAACCCGTAGCCACCAGCCGCGTATGTCCCGTCACTTTCTTTGCGAGATCAGCCATATCCAGGGTGCAATCGGCTTCGTGCACATCCGCGAAGCGTATCGTGGCACCGGTCTCCTCCAAAGCCCGCCACGGAGAAACGTTCGCATCATGGTCAAGATGCGTCACTACGATTTCATTTCCCAGCCCGAGTTCTCTGCCGATCGCCCGGCTCATGGCAAACGTGAGTGAGGTCATGTTCGCGCCGAACACAATTTCGTCTGGATCGCAGCCGAGGAAATCCGCCATCGCGGCGCGGGCCTCGGCGATCATGGCGTCGGTCCGGCGGCTTGTGGCGTAAGCTCCACAGGTGTTGGCATTCGATTGCTTCAGATAGTCGCTGATCGCATCAATGACACGCTGCGGAACCTGCGTCCCGCCGGGTCCGTCTAGAAACGCGGCGGGATGCCCATTAACTGTTTGCGACAGAGAAGGAAACTGCGAACGGACCCACGCAACATCAAATTTTGTGGACGAACCCGTTTCAGTGGTAAGCATGAACAGTAGCTCCTCGATTCTTGCGCTTACTGCGACAGTTCAACTCGCGACGGCTCGTACAAAGTCCGCCAACATGCCGTACGCGGTCGCCTCGACCCCCGGGTCGACTTCGGTGATCGCAAGACCTGGAAAAATGTCCGTCTCAAAATACACGATCGAGGAAGTTCCAGCGACTCCTGCCATGGGATCGCTTAAAGGTACCTGCTCTGCTCGAACGCTGGCTTGGACACCGTTGTCCGAGCGGCGGGCACGGCACACCAATTTGTACGGACAGCCCGCTGCTCGCGCCGCGCGCACCTGCTCTCCGGTCAAGGACGCGATACCCGAGCGATCGATCTTCTCCACCGGCAGGTGCTCTCCCATTAGAACTGTGACCAAAGCTGCGACTTTCACTGCCGCGTCCCAGCCTCCGATGTCATGAGCGGCATCCGTCTCGGCGACACCGATCTCCTGCGCCCGCTTCAGAGATTGCTCAAAGCTCAAGCCGGCTTCCATGCCGCTGAGAATGACGTTCGTCGTCGAATTCAGGATGCCATGGAATGCGCGCAGCCCGATAGCGGGCAGGTTATCGCGAAACATGGAAAAGAGGGGCACTCCGTCCATTACAGTCGATTCGAACAGGAACCTCCGACCTCGCGCCGCCGCCAGTGTCCGCAATTCCTGGTACGCATGGACGACCGGACCCTTGTTCGCCGTAACAACGTGTGACCCGAACTCCAGTGCCGTTCGAACGTGATCAATCGCAGGCTGGCCGTCGTGAGGAGAGAGGGAAGTGGCCTCAAACAAGACATCGCATCGTGCCGCAGCAAGCCACGCCTTGAGACTCTCGTAAGCGGGGGATTTATCGGCAAGTGAGCCCGGGAACTGACTAAGCCATTCATCCCGCAATCCACTTGAGTCCGCAATTCGGCCCAAGCGTCGCGAAGCCACGCCAGTAATTTTCCAGGCTATGCCGAGATCCTGAAGGGCCGCTTCTTTTGCGCGCAAGAGCTTCACCAGCGCACGGTTTACGTTTCCATAGCCCAACAGGCAGAGATTGTAGGTGTAAATGTTTGGTCTCCGAGGTTATCCCATCATCGTGGTGTGCTCAGGCAGGATCTTGTAGATGACTCGGGTTTCGCTGCCCTGGCGGTACGGGTACTTATCCACTCCCAGATACTTCTTGGCCATCTTGTCAATGTGCGCGTCCGCTCCCTCCTCCGTGATCTCGACCACGCGTCCTCGAATCTCAAGATAGCGGTAAGGATTGTCGGGATCCACGATGGCCAGCGCAACTCTCGGATCGCGGCGGACGTTGCGGTCTTTCTGCCGCCCTTTCGCGGAGTTGAAAATCACATGCTCCCCATCGAAATCCACCCAGACCGGGGTAACCTGGGGCCGGCCATCCGGCATGACCGTACCAAGGCTGGCGAAAGCACGTTTATTGAACAGATCACGAAACTTATCCGGGATGGCATCGGGCATAACTTCCTCCTGAATGTCTTTCCAAGACGGCCACAGAATTATATCTGGCGCAACAACTTGCGCTCGCACGGAAGGGTATTGATCTTAGACAATTTGTGAAATGTTTGAGACCCTCAATCGTCTGCTATCCGAGATCATTCCTTTCAGTCCAATCGGCTATGCGAAAACTAACCCTTATTCTCCTGCTCTGCCTGCCCCTCTCTGTCGTTGCACAAGATCAACCGAAAGCTCCAACCGATCTGAGGGGGGTTCTACTCGAACAATTGAAAACCACGCACAACGTGAAGGATTGGTATGTCCCTATTAACGTGGCCGTCGAGGGCCTGACTCCCGAACAGGCCAAGTGGACCGACGGCAAAGGCAACCACTCCGTCGGCCAGCTCGCGAATCACTTGCTCTTCTGGAATCGCTACGCACTGGCGAAGTTCAAAGGCCAGGAAGCTAAGTTTGACGGAAATAATGACGAGACCTTTAATGCCTTCGATGCGAAGAATTGGCCAGCAACCGTCAAGGCGCTTGATGATGTGATGAATGAGTGGGAAAAAGCCGTCGAGACCGCAGATGAACAAAAGCTGAAGGACAACGCCTCCGAGATCGCTCACATCGGTGCTCACAACGCCTATCACATCGGCGAAATGGTCGTCGTCCGCAAGGCACAGGGCTCCTGGAATCCGGAAAAGGGTGTGAAGTAGCTGTTGCGAATGTTGCCTCACGGGAGTGAAACCTGCGCCGGGGTAGTCATAACATCTCGCGAAAACCCTTGCCCGGCGCGGATTTCCCCGTGATTTTCACAATGCTGTGCTCCTCCTTGGCAACCTTCTCAGTTGCACTGTTCTTCCCAAATCTTGCAATTAACGCGCAGCGTTTTCAGATGCGGCGCGAATAGATGCACCAAGTTTGTGTCATGTGCCTGTGGATGGCGTGCAGCTCGTTGCAGACAAAGCACATAGAATACTGTCATTTTATGTTGACTGTAAAAATAGAAGGAGTAAAACACACTCGTTCTTTGACAGCTTCTGAAGTTTGGCCGGTTGGCGTGGCGTCCGGGGCTCAAGCGAAGTCACTCTCTGCATCGCAAGATGACGGATAGAAGGCGAGCAAGGGTCTATAGCAAAGCGCTGGTCGAGGTGAACAAGAAGATTTGTCGGAGGCAAGATAGAGTCCTGAGGCGTTAGGCTGATTTATCCAGTTGGCGGTGAGCCCGGAGCCCGAGTTTGATCGTGTTGTCGTAGCCCCGCAAGGGAAACGCGATAATGTCAGGTCGGCAAGGGTCTAAAGCGAACTACTGGCTGAGAAGAATGAGCTTAACACTACCTCGGGACTCTTAATTTGTGTCCGCGTCTCGGTGTTTTCTCCTTAAGCCCTTCCCCGGACAGACGGGCTGCCCAAGGGGCCCGTCTCTAGTCATCAGATATCCAGCCCTCGGACTTCTTACGGCCCCTTCTGCACAACCGTCTTTTCTTCCGGCGTCAAGCGCGCGCGATAAATCGTATTCGTCTCCGGTACTTCGGCCACGGCATCCACGTGAAGCTGATACGCACCGCTGGGCAAGTTTTCGCCGAATGGGATTTCGAACTCCTCTGTGCCAGCTGTTAATTTGAAGTGCTGATAACCCAAGGCAGTTGCCCGGCCGATTTCGTTCACTGCCATCACAATCTCGGTCAGATCAAAATCTGTATCCGTGCCATTCGTCACTTTGATCGCGCCTTCGACCCGTTGTCCGTTCACGACAGGAGGCCGGCTCCACTCCACCAGCAGCGGCGCAGTCACAACCAGCGTAAGTTCCTGGTTCCGCTCATGCGGAGGACGCCCAGAATCTCGCACGGTAACCGTGAATGAATATTTTCCCAGCTTGTTTGGTATGCCGCTCAGTACGCCATCGGGGCTCAACGTCAAGCCTGGAGGCATATCCCCCCCGGTAACTTCCCAGCGAAGCGGCGCAGTTCCTCCTTGCGCCTTTAGCTCAATGCGGAGGGGATGCCGCAGAAATACCTTGGGCATGCTGGTTGTCTGAATCAAAATGGTCGATGTGTCGGGAGCCGGTTGCGCGATCATCGTAGCCGGCAGCAGAACTGCTGTGAGCAGCAACACGCATCGCATCGTTATGAGATCCATCTTTCGCGTCATCGCAGTGTAGGATGCTTGTTTTCTAGCTCGCGCATCGCCCCGCTAGGATCCCATTGACGCCCCGCGTGCTTCCTCTTGTGCTTCCTCGGGAGACACGCGCGGCCAAATCGCCAGGAACGCCTCCCGATATTTCGTTAGCAGGTTCCACTGTGACCGAGTTTGCTCAAAGACGGTGCAGTGTTTCTCGCGCGTTGTGGTCAAAAGGTTGTTCGGCAGGTTTGTACCGTCAACAATCCCCTGGAACGTGACAGGATCGTAAACCCACGAAGGCTCCATCTGTTCCATTGCCGCCATCGCGACTAGCAAGGGCTCTGGAACCTTGGCGTACTCCTTACCGCGAGGTGGGGATGCCAACCGCTGGGGAAAGAGCGTTCGCTCCCAGAGCGACGCGTCGTCGCGGTAAAAACGTTGCCTCATGGCAAGGTAGCGTACGCGGTTCACGAAACGTTTCGCCGAACGCGGGGTATTTTGTTTCGCCAGAACGAGTGGATACCAGACCTTCTCCATAGCGTCGGTAAACTGCTGAGAGTCGTGAGTGACCACGCCCGGGCGGGTAGTGAGTACAACGTTGGCAACCAGCAACAGGAAGATGGCTGTGAGGTACAAGGGCAGAGACAGCATCCAGCGCGCGGGCCATATCGTCTTGATCGTCCTAAACGCGGGAGCTTCACCGGCGAAAGGAGAAATGATTTCTCCAGCGGACTGATCTGGCTCGACAGCTGGGGTTTGCACTTGCTTCTGCTGCGATGGGGCTACGGCTACGACTGTTCCGCCAGGCGACTGGCTCACCTGCTGCGGGTTCTGTGATGCAGGAGGCGGGGCTGCAGGCTCGGGATTTTCCTTCATCCAAGCTTCGAATGCGGGCACTGCACTGACACTGAAGTGACCGGCGCCCCAGAGAAGCAGTACTCCCAAGACCAGTGGAACTGCCCAGCGCAGCACTCGCAGTCCGGTTCGCATCGCCTTTTCGGCATCGCTGACCGGCTTTGCCGGCGGTTCTTTTTCGAAAAGACCCTGCTGCGACGCATCGTCCTCGGCGAGCGGTACCCGGACTTCCAGGTTGACTAACTTCTCCAGATATTTTTGCGCAAACTCAGCGCGCTTTTCGCGGGCTAATTCCGCGGCATCGCTGGGTCCTTGCTTCGACTGCGTTGCAGAAGCCAAGGCCTGTGCTCCCCTGATTTGCATTGGGCCTGCTTCTTCGGCGACTTCCTTAAAGCTCAATCCGACCGCTCGTTGCACCTGTACGCGATCCATGCCCAGCACTACGAAGCAGTCGCCGGACGAAACGAGGAAATTCACTGCCTCCAGAACGTCTCGAACATTGGCGGGAAGGCAGCGGTCGAGATCGTCGATGAAGATCACGAGTGGCCGTCGTGGTCCCAATGCATTGGTGAAGTCGCGAAACTCGACTGCGAACCTCTGCCGGAAGCTGGTTTGCGCTTCCAGATCCTTCATCTTGTTGCCTTGTGCAACCGAGGCAAGCAGCGATGCAGGATTTGCACCAAACGCGGTCATCCCTTTCCATAACGCTGCTATCGTGGTGATAACCGCAATCAATCCGCCCTGTACCGGCAAGATGGAAGCAGGTGGCGACGCCTTCGTACCGACGGACGGAATGATGTGACTCGTGAGCCACAAGAAGAGATCCGAACCGTGGTCAATTCGGAGGTGGTAATCGAGCACGACGAGAAAGGTGATTACTGCCGCCACAATCAGCAGCAACGGCCACCTGCGCTTGAGATGGTATGCCATCAGACGCGCTCGGAAGGGAACTCCCAGCAGATTCCACGCTGGCGGGACTGCCTCCAGTTTGACGGTCTGCAGAAGCGCGGCCAAGAGATGTTCTTCCTTCTGATGATGCCAGGCGTTGAACCAGACCGGGCACATGCCGTAACTCTTCAAGTCACAGCGCAACAGGTTCATCAGAGAACTCTTGCCGGTACCCCACTCGCCGTTGATCGCCACGGTCAAAGGTGGAAGCGTCTTCTCATTACGCAGGAAGGCTGATAGCCCGAGTGCGATTTCGGTCAGGCCGAGCACATCTCGATCTCCAGGATCGAGAGGGCGGTCGGAAGAAAGCCTGCCCTCGACGCTTTCACGCTCCGTCGTGTCTTCGGGTTCAACTTGAGCCGGCGGCACCAGCGCCAGCGCAGCCAGGGCAAGACTCAGCAGAACCATCGCGAGGTACCAGCGTGGCATCCACATCCAGGCGCGGCTATCTTGTGCGGCTTCTCGGCGGTCCGGTGCCAGAGCGCCACGCGTCAGCGGTAGCCAATCAGCCCCCTCGCCTGACCGCGCCAGAATGGCATGGTCTCCATGTTTGTCGTTTGACCATCCCGCGACCCAGGCTTGTCCGCGCGAATCGAAGGCGACTGAAGGCAGTTGTGAATCTGGCCAATTTTCTTGCTTTGCTGGTTCGGTCGCAGTCTGTTTTGAGATATCAGTTCCGCGTTCTTTTTTCTGCAACTCGAGCCGTGTCCCATTCACCAAGCTCGTGTTGCTTAGCCGATCAAAATCGCGGACTCTCGTCTCCGTCGCCCATTTTCCAGCGGGACCAGTCAATGTCCATATCCTGCCGCCCAACCGAACTGTTGTTCCCGAAGTTTGCGGCGTGAAAACCCATGCTCCAGCAGAATCTAAAGACCATGTCTCGCCTCCAGTCGAGACGATCCTGTTACTCGGTTCGAACCCGATTGCCAACAAATCTGGTGGATCGATTGGCGCTTTGAGAGAGGTTGTTCCAGTTGCCGCTGGCGGCGTCTGCACGTCCGGAGTTTTGCGCGCCGGTTCCACTGGCGGAACGACCTTATTCGTCGTCTCAGAATTAGCTATCTTTTTCTGATTCGGAACGGGTTCTTTTTCTGCGGGTGCGTTCTGGGCTGAAGTTTGTGCGGCGGCGGCAGGCAATACTGCCGCTTGAATTCTCAGCGTTGCAGTTGATGAGGAATAACTGTTGTATAGGGGCAACTCAACTTGCTTGTTGCCGGCACTCCGCGGCGTGAATCTCACAGTGATTGTGCAACCCGATTTAACATCGACCACCTTCTCGCAGATGCCAAGGTTGAATGAAAATTCGTTCTGCGGGTCGCCGGAGAGTCCCTTAGCGAACACTTGAAATTCCCTGCCGACATTGTTGTAGACGGTTACATTCCGCGTGTAAGTCTGTTCTTCTTTACCCTGAGCGAGCGAGACCTGTCCGAAGTCGAGCGAAGATGGCTGAATCGAAAAAGGCGCGCGAGCCTGTTGCGAGGCCGCATTCATGTTGGGATAGCTCCGCTGCTCCACGGGCGAATTGGGATAACTCTGCTGCGCAGGAGATTGCTGCCGAGGCGCACTCGATTGCGGTTCAGCCGCGTGCACAGTCGGAATCAGATCGGGGAACCGCAGCTCTACGGATTGAGGATTGGCGCAGGGATTGGGAGTGATTTCACGGAACAAACCCTGGTCCGCCTGATAGGCGAAAGGCGTCCAACATTGCCCGCCATCGGCGGAGTAGGCCAGGAAACCCTTCGTTCCAACCACCCAGATTCGCTCTTTACCGTCCCGGTTCTCAATCGCCACACCATAGAGGCGCCCGGAAATTTCCGGGAGGGCAGCATCGTGGTTGTACACGACCGGCTCGCTCCACCAGTTTCCGGTAAGAAAGGCACTGTTGCCGGCTTGGGTTGCCTGGTGTGTGTCCCATGATTGCAGCCTCTGATACCAAAACAACGAAGCAACGGCGAGAACACCGGCGGCCAAGACGAGCCACCGCGATCGTGGAACTCGACGAATGCGTTCGAAAATCCAGCTTTGTTCCGCTCTTGCGTGTCTTTCTGAGCGCGACAGTCGGCGCTGGACAGACTGCTTATGAGAAGACCCGCTGGCGGAAGGCTCATTTTCTCCGCTGTTCATCTGTGTCATGGCAAGTCACCTCCGTCAAGACTTCAGGAAGGGGCGTTCGCCTGATTTTCGCGACACTATCGCAGCAGAGACCATATGGCAAGAAAGAATCGCCGCACAAGCCCCTGGTAAATGGTGAGAGTTCGGGCGAAAACGTTGCACACGGAGTAGTGATTCACGACCGTGGCACGTTATGAGGCCATCACAGGCTCGTGTGAGTCGCGCCACTCGACGCCTTGTCTACCGGCAATATATCCTTACTAGTTTTCTATTTAGGAGGATGGTTGAGCATGCGCGAGGCAGTCGCACGGTTGTGGCCCGAGATTCAGTGGATCGAGAATCCCAAGCTGCGCGAACAGGTTACGCAGACCTGGATCAAAGCCTTGGAGCGAAGCCCTCTGAAGCCGGACGACCTTAACCGCATCCCCTTCACCCTGCTGGTCCCGAACTGCCCCATCACCTTCATGGAGCACAAGCGATGCGTTGTCCACATTGCTCGCCAGAGCGCCGAAGCCATGGAAGACTTCATGGGGCGCGCGCTGCCGATTGATAAAGATACCGTGGTAGCGGGCGCAATCCTGGCAGACGTAGGCAAGCTGCTCGAGTACGAAATTGGTCCGGACGGTAAGAGTAAGCAGAGCGAGCGCGGCGAGGCCCTGCGCCATCCGTTTACCGGAGTGGCACTAGCCCTGGAGTGTGGTGTGCCGGATGACGTGTGCCACATCATCGCCGCCCACGCTGCCGAAGGCGACCTCGTCAAGCGAACGACCGAGGCCTACATCGTGCATCATGCAGATTTTATGGCGTTCTTGCCGTTCAAGAACCCGAAGAACGTGAAAGTAAAGTAGCAGGTTCCAACGTTTCAAGGTTTCAAAGTTTAAACGGGTCAAGCATGGACCGATGCCAATGTTTTTGAAACGTTGAAACCCTGAAACTTTGAAACCTTACACATTCAGGAGATTCCGTGTCTACAGCTACCAAGCCCTCCCAGCCAACCATCACTGCAGCCATGTCTCGCTGGGCTGCCGCCTTGCAATATAAGCAACTCTCTAAAGACGCCATATACCAGGCAAAGCGGTATTTGCTGGATTCTGTTGGCTGTGCCTTAGGGGGTTATCAGCAGCATGATGTGAAGATTGCACTCGAAGTGCTCGACGAAATTGCAGGCCGTGGCCCAGCAACTGTCATCGGAACCGGAAAAAAGATCGACGCCGTGTCGGCCTCGCTGGCGAATGCATTGATGATCCGCTGTATGGATTACAACGATATTTACTGGAAGCAGGACCCTTCGCATCCATCAGACATTTTCCCGGCGGCCATCGCAGGTTGCGAGCGCGCTGGAAGCGACGGCAAAGAGCTCATCGTTGGTATGGTTCTGGGCCATGAGTTTGAAATGCGCCTGTGCGAAGCGGCTTTCCCGGGTATTCGAGAACGAGGCTGGCATCACGCCACTCTGACCGCCTTCGTCTCCCCGATTGTTGCGGGAAGGGCGATTCATCTTCCTTGGGAGCAGATTCAACACGCGATCGGCATCTCCGCCTCACGCCATTGCACCCTAGGTGCGGTGACAGCCGGCAAGCTGACCATGATGAAGAATACGGTCGATCCCATGGCCACGCAAAGCGGCGTGCTCGCCGCGTTGATGGCGGAAAAGGGCTACACCGGACCTGAACATGTCATCGATGGCAAGGAAGGCTTGACTCACTGCTTTGGCCCCGAATGGAAGTTGAATCTGCTTACCGACGGCCTCGGTGACTCATGGCGCATTACCCAATGTGGCATGAAGTTCTTCCCGACGGAGGCGCTCACTCACGCCCCGATCTCCGCTGTGCTTGACCTGGTCAAAGAGAACGCCCTGAAGCCGGACGATGTAACCAAGATACAGATTCGTTCGTTGGCTCGAGCGGCTGACATCCTTTCTGATCCCAGCAAATACGATCCACACACCAAAGAAACGGCTGACCATTCGCTGCCGTACGTGATCGCGGCTGCTCTCGCTGAGCGTCAGGTCACCCCTATGCAGTTCACCATGGAAAAGATCATGGATCCAACCATTCGCGCCCAGTTGAAGAAGGTTGAAGTAGTCGCCGATCCCGAGATTGAGAAAGTTTTTCCGGCGCTGCAGCGCGTCATCGTGAATATCACGACGACCGACGGACGTACCCTGAGCAAGCAACTCGACTACCCGAAGGGCGACCCACGCAATCCGTTAAGCGATCAGGAAATCGAAGAGAAGTTTGCTGCGTTGGCCGAAGGCGTTTTGTCGACGAGCGCCCAAAAGAAGCTGAAAGACGCAATCTGGAATCTGGAGAACATTGATTCCGTCAGTAAGCTGATGTCGCTGATGAAAGCGACCACGAGCAAGAAGAAGTCAGCGGCAACCACGTAGCACGGGATGCTAGTGGACGCTGCGCTAAGCTCGCCGTATTGCGCACGACAGGAATTCAGTAGGAAATGAAAACCATCGAATGCTCTGAACACGGCGCGAGTCAAGAGACCTTCGTTTGTCAACATCTTGTGCACGGCCGGGATTTGGGGTTTCATTTTTTCTCTGATCCTGGCAATTCGCGCCCCGACGCGTGGTGTTCGAACTGCGAAAAAATCAGAGCCGAGCATGACGGATGGAACGAAGAATCTGAAAAATTGACCAAGATTGTCCTGCTTTGCGGTGGATGCTATGACCGTGCAAAGCAGCTGAACGAATAGCGGAGGCAACCGTGCCCCAAACCATCGTCGAAAAAATCGCGCAATCGCACCTCGCCGAGGGACCCAACCGCCCTCTCCGCACTGGAGACTTCGTCTCCATTCGCCCGCATCGCGTCATGACCCATGACAACACTTCCGCGGTCATGAGCAAATTCAAGGGCATCGGCGCGCAAAAGATCCACAATCCGAATCAACTCACCTTCGCACTCGACCACGACATCCAGAATCAGGACGAGGCCAACCAGAAAAAATACCGCTCCATCGAAGAATTCGCTAAACAACATGGTGTTGATTTCTACCCTGCCGGCTCGGGCATCGGACACCAGATCATGGTTGAGCGCGGCTATGTGGTCCCGGGTTCTTTCGTTGTTGCCTCCGACTCGCACTCGAACATGTACGGGGCTCTCGGCGCGATCGGTACTCCCATCGTCCGCACTGACGCCGCAGCGGTCTGGGCCACCGGAGAATTCTGGTGGCAGATTCCGCGCAGCGTTCAAGTCGTTCTAGAAGGCAAGCTTCCCGAAGGCGCCACCGGCAAAGACGTCATCATTACTCTGTGTGGGCTTTACAACCACGACGAAGTTCTGAATTCCGCGGTCGAATTCTCCGGCCCTGGCGTCGCTTCGCTTTCCATGGACGCCCGCTTCTCCATCTCCAACATGAGTACAGAGTGGGGTCCGCTTGTGGGATGGTTCCCCGTTGATCAGGTCACCATCAACTATCTAAAAAATATTCATCAGCGATTGAAGGCGCAAGGTGTCGAGCGCTTCACAGAAAAAGACATCGAGAACTGGACGAAAAATCCGCCCCAGCCGGACAAAGACGCCACCTACGCCGCGCGCATCGTGCTCAATCTCAACCAAGTCACGCCGCATGTCTCCGGCCCGGACACAGTTCAGGTCATGTCTTCCCTTGCCGAGATGGAGAAAAACGAAGTCGCCATCCAGAAGGCCTATCTCGTCTCCTGCGTGAACTCGCGCCTCGAAGATCTAGAAGCCGCCGCCAAAGTTCTTAAGGGTCAGAAAGTCGCCTCGACGGTGAAGTTCTATCTCGCCGCAGCCAGCAAGTGGGTGCAGGACGAGGCCGAGCGACGCGGCATTTGGCAAACACTTCTCGATGCCGGAGCAAACCCACTTCCTCCGGGCTGTGGACCGTGCATCGGTCTCGGCGTCGGTCTGCTTGAGCCGGGTGAAGTCGGCATCTCCGCGACCAACCGCAATTTCAAGGGCCGCATGGGATCGCGCGATGCCAAGTGCTACCTCGCCAGCCCGGAAGTGGTCGCGTCCTCCGCCGTCGCCGGATACATTCGCGCGCCGCGTGTGACCAACGGGCAATCTCCGGCGCATACTTATCAGGAATTTACCGCCACGGCTGCCGCCGAAAAAGTCGACATCCTGCCCGGCTTCCCCGAGCGTGTCAAAGGCCGCCTGGTCTTCATGCCCCAGGACAACGTCAACACTGACGCCATCTACGGCAAGGACTACACCTATCGCGACGACATGACCAAGGAAATGATGGCGAAAGTCGTGATGGAGAATTACGATCCGCAATTTGCCGCGCGCACGCAGTCGGGAGACGTCATTGTCAGCGGATTTAACTTCGGCACCGGATCAAGCCGCGAGCAAGCCGTGACCTGCCTGAAGGCCAAAGGCATCCCGATGGTGATCGCCGCCAGCTTCTCGCAGACCTACCTGCGCAATGCGTACAATAACGGCTTCCTGTGCATCGAAGTCCCGGAACTGGTGACCCGTCTGCGTGAGCAGTTCGCCAAAGAAGTCGCCGCGAAGGAAAAGACGATCATTCCCGGCGACGATATCGACGTCGACTTCACCAGCGGCGTGATCCACTGGCGAGGCGAGAACTTCACCTTCCCACCCCTAGGCAGCGTCCCGCAATCGCTAGTGATTGCCGAAGGCGTAGAAAACTTGGTGGCGAAGCGGTTGGGATTATCGTAGAACGGTCTTCCTCTGTGATTCTTTGTGTCCTTTATGGTTAAAGATCTTCGACAGGAGCCCTCATGGCGAAACATACAGTAATCTCCATGCCCGGTGACGGCATTGGCAACCAGGTTCTCCCTGAATCTATTCGCGTGCTGAAGGCCGTCGGCTTCGACGCCGAATACATCCACGCCAACATTGGCTGGGACTGCTGGTGCAACAACGGCAATGCACTGCCTGACCGCACCATCGAATTGCTGACCAAGCACAAGCTCGGTCTCTTCGGTGCCATCACCTCCAAGCCCAACAAAGCCGCGCAGGAAGAACTGAAGCCCGAACTGAAGGGCAAGGGCTACGTCTACTACAGCCCGATCGTGACCATGCGCCAGAAGTTCAACCTCGATATCTGCATGCGTCCCTGCATCGGCTTCACCGGCAACCCGCTGAATTACATCCGCAAGCGAACCGACGGGAAATTTGACGAACCCAAACTCGACACCACCGTCTTCCGCCAGGGTACCGAAGGCATGTACGCCGGCATCGAGTGGACCAATCCTCCCGACAACGTTCGGTCGGCGATCGCTACTCATCCCAAGTACAAAGCTTTCGCCAACGTTCCCGGCCCCGAGCTTGCCATCAGCTTGCGCGTGATTACTAAGAATGCGGCGCGACGCATCGTCACTGCAGCTTTCGAATACGCGAAGAAACGTGGCTTCAAAGGCGTAACCATCTGCGAGAAGCCCAACGTCGTCCGCGAAACCTCCGGCATGATGGAGGAAACCGCCAAAGAGGTCGCAAAGAACTATCCCGGCATCGCGCTGTGGTCCACGAACATCGATGCCCAACTCATGTGGCTGAACAAGAATCCCGAGGACTATAACGTGATCGTAGCCTCGAATCTTTTCGGCGACATCCTCTCCGATGCTTTCGCCGGATTGGTCGGCGGCTTGGGATTTGCCGCGTCTGGTAATATCGGCGACGACGTAGCGGTCTTCGAACCGACTCACGGATCAGCTCCAAAGTACGCCGAGCTGAATCCGCCGATCGTGAATCCGATTGCGATGATTCTTTCGGCCTGCATGATGCTCGACCACGTTGGCGAAGATGAGAAGGCAAATCGCATTCGAAAGGCTATTTCTGACGTCGTGGCCGAAGGCAGAGTCCGGACTTACGACATGATGCGCATTTCGGGAGGATCGAAATCGATCAGCCAGGGTGCCGCCAGCACCGTCCAGATGACCGATGCAATTCTGGCGAAACTGAAGTAAGTCAGAAAAGGCGAACCACAAAGTGACACAGAGGAGCACAGAGTAAGAAGACCAACTGAACTCTAACGTGGCACAATTCAACTTTCCTTTGTGTCCTAAGTGGTTAAAAAGGTTTTGATGAGCGCAGCCGCTAAACCCGCCGAAGCCGGACACCACGGTAAAGAAATCCGGTCCGACCTCCACGTGGCATTGGAGCCTCGCGAGCGTGGAGGCCTTGAGGTCGTACTCGACTCCCGTGTCTCTCCTTATTATGGAGATGCCATCCAGGCGCAGATCCGCCAAGTACTGGAGGCGCTGAAGATCAAGCATGCCCGAGTCGTCATCCACGACGAAGGCGCGTTGCCGTACGTAATTGCTGCCAGGATTGAAACTGCCGCGCGTCGGGCCGGATTAGGTGTAGGACAAAAATCACTTCCCGATCAGCGCCCGTTACCCGCTCCTTCCGCGCGCGATCGGCTGCGCCGTTCGCGTCTGTATCTCCCCGGCACCGAGCCCAAATACGCAATCAACGCCGCCCTGCACGAGCCCGATGCGATCATTCTCGATCTCGAGGACTCGGTTCATCATGCCGAGAAAGACGCAGCGCGTATCCTGGTCCGCAACACTTTGCGAGCTGTCGAGTTCGGAACCTGCGAGCGCATGGTTCGCATCAACCAGTTGCCTCTCGGGCTCGAAGATCTTGCCGAGATCATTCCCGAATCTCCCGATCTGATCCTCATCCCCAAGACCGAAACGCCCGCGCAGGTCGGAGAAGTCGATCGCATGATCTCGGAACTGAAGACGCGTCATGAAATCGCTCGTCCAATCTGGCTGATGCCGATCCTCGAATCGGCGCTTGGGATCGAAAACGCCGCCGCGATCGCGAGCACTAGCGATAATATCTGCGCGTTAACGATCGGCCTCGAAGACTACACCGCCGACTTGGGAGTGGTGAAAACTTCCGAAGGAGCGGAGTCTCTGTACGCTCGTACGCGCTTGGTGAACGCCGCAAAAGCTATCGGCATTCAAGCGATCGATTCAGTCTTTGGTGATGTTGGTGACATGGATGGTCTCCGCCGCTGGGGACAGAGCTCTCGCGCCATGGGCTTCGAAGGCATGGGATGCATTCATCCTTCACAGATTCGCGTCATCCACGAAGCGTTCTCGCCGAGCCACGCTGAAATCGAAAAAGCTCAGAAGATTGTAGCTGCCTTTGAAGAAGCACAACAGCATGGCTTGGGAGTCGTCAGCCTGGGTTCGAAGATGATCGATCCCCCAGTTGTACAGCGGGCACTGAAGTTAGTCGCACGAGCCAAGCAGATGGGCAAAGCATAATCAATGTTTTTCTTTGCGTCCCTTCGTGTCCTTTGTGGTTTGCTGTTTTAGAAAATGAGCGACAAGCCCGAACTCGCGCAGAACGCTGCCGGACGCATGGTTCCGGCCATGGTCAACGGCAAGCCTCAGATCCCCTATCTCGGTGTCGGCAAGTATCAGCCCCGCGGACGCAAGCAAGCACCGCCCATCCGCTCCAACAAAGACTACCCCGAGAACGGTGACAAGCGTGTCCCCAATCTCGAGACTGCTCTACGCAAGTGCGGCCTGCGCGATGGCATGGTCATCTCCAGCCACCACCATCTTCGCGATGGCGACAAGGTCGCTCTCATGGCGCTCGAAGCTGCGGCGAAGATCGGCGTCAAAGACCTGATGTGGTTTCCCAGTGCATCTTTTCCTTCGCAGAAGGGCGCGATCGATTTGATGGAGACGGGCGTCATCCATCACATCGAAGGCAGCATGAACGGGCCGCTCGGCGACTACTGCACGCAAGGCAAAATGCGCGGCATGGGTGTGCTGCGCTCGCATGGCGGACGCTGGCAGGCCATTCAAGACGCCGACGTACATATTGACATCGCGGTCATCGCCGCGCCGACCGCCGATCCCTTCGGCAACGCCGACGGCTCTCACGGCAAGTCTGCCTGCGGATCGCTTGGCTTTGCTCTCGCCGACTCGACCTACGCTGACCACGTCATCGTCGTCACCGACAACCTGGTTCCGTTCCCGTGCGTGCCATGGCAGATTCAGGGCAACAACGTGGACTACGTCGTCGAAGTCGAGTCGATCGGCGATCCGGCGAAAATTGTTTCCGGCACCACGCAGATCACGCGTTCTCCCGATCGCCTGCGCATCGCCGAGTTGGTTGCCAAGTTTCTCCGCGAAGCCGGCATCATGCGTAACGGCTTTTCCTTCCAGGCTGGAGCGGGAGGCATCGCTCTCGCCTTCGTGCAATACCTGAAAGCCATGATGAAGGAAGACGGCGTCAGAGCCCGCTTTGTCCGCGGAGGTTCCACCAAATACTTAGTCGAGCTGCTCAATGAAGGCCTGACCGACTACATTCTCGACGGCCAGACGTTCGACCTCGACGGCGTGCGCTCTATGGCTAACGATCCCCGCCACGTCGCGAGCTCTCCCTTCACCTCCTACAACTACCACGGCAAGGGAAACTTTGCCTCGATGGTCGACGCCGTCGTCTTAGGCGCGACCGAAGTCGACGTAGAGTTCAACGGCAACGTTGTCACGCACTCCGACGGACGCCTTCTGCACGGCATCGGCGGCTGGCAGAACTGCCTGGCTTCCGGATGCACCATCCTGGCCGTGCCCTCCTTCCGCGATCGCATTCCCGTGATCGTCGATGAAGTCACCACCCTCACCGGCCCCGGCGAACTGATCGACGTGATAGCTACTGAGCGCGGCATCGCGATCAACCCGCTGCGTAAAGATCTGATTGACGCAGTGAAAGGCTCAAGCCTGCCGATCCGGAAGCTGCAAGATATCAAGGCTGAAGTCGAACAAATTTGCGGAGGCAAACCGCAGCGGCCCAAGCGCGGCGACCGCCCCGTAGCCGTCTTGAAATGGGTAGACGGCACGGTGCTCGATACCGTGTGGCAGGTAGGATAGCTAGTAGCTTCGAATCACAATCTAGAATGTCATCCCGAGCAAATTGAGGGGTGTGCTGTTTTCGGTGTTCGCGACACCTCACCTCTATTCACTCACTTTTTCCCACACAATCGTCCAGCGCTCAATCTCGCCTACCGGGACAGTATCCGACAAGATCAGTCGCTTGCCTTCCAACTTATAAGGCCGCTTCTGCTCCGATCCAATAAAGTTCGGCATGAACGACATCTTGGGATAATGCGTAATCACGTGCTTCTCTTCATCGATTTTGTATGTTCCGCAATAACTCGTGAATCCGGAAGCAGCGCTGATCTTCTCCGCATCCGTGGCTTCCTCTTCGTCGCTGCGCCATGGCGGACGATTCGGCTTCATCAGGACAACGCACATGTGTCCATCGTCGGCATAGATAAGCATCCCACGAGCATCGGGGCCAAGATCCGGATAAGGTCGGGTCTTGCCATCGCGCAAAGTCTCCGTCGCCGAGACCAAACGCCAGGTCCCGGCAAGCGCCTTTTGAATAGGTTGAGATTGTTGGCCGCGAGCCATAGCGCAAGCAAACAAAAGAAAGGCAACCGCTGTGACTTGGATGTTCATGGCCGACATCCTAACGCAGACCGCCGCAGCCGAGGAGGCTGCGGTTTGCTGCTACAATATCGAGTCACACTAATAATTCAGGAGAACAAGTTATGTCCGCACCCAGCCGTCGTCCCGAGATTCGCCGCCGCCGCACCCGCGCGGAAAAGATCGAAAAGTTGCAGAAACGCCACGCTAAGGCCACCAGCGACTCCGACCGCACCCGCCTGGCGGCCAAGTTGCACCGCTTGTCGCTGAAGTCGCCCGGACAAACTCTGGTCAAGAATTCCTAGTCGTCACCAACTGGGAAAAGTCCGAGAAAATCAGGAAGAACATCCGAAAAAACTAAGAGGGCACTCAAGGAAAACTTCTTTGTGTCCCTCCGTGTCCTCGTTTAGTGCTTTTGATTGTTCGCCTAAGCTCTCACTTCCGCCTTTGCCCGCCGCTCTGCGTACAGCGGAAATGCTTCTGCCAGTTCCATGACCGACTTCCGAATCCGTCCCAGAATCGCAGCGTCAGTCCGATTGCGTAATGCTTCCGATATCCAACGTCCCACCTGGCGCATCTCCGCTTCTTTCATCCCTCGTGTCGTCAGCGCCGGAGATCCCAACCGGATTCCGCTTGGCTTCATCGGCGGATTGGTATCGAACGGAATGGCATTCTTGTTGACAGTGATGTTCGCCTCGCCCAGAGCCTTCTCTGCTTCACTTCCCAGCATACCCTGCGAGAACACGTCGATCAGCATCAGATGCGTGTCGGTTCCACCCGAAATCACGCGGAAACCTTCGGCCGCCAGCGTCTCTGCGAGCACCTTCGCGTTCGCCACGACCTGCTTGGCATAGTCGCGGAATGCAGGTTGCATCGCTTCATGGAAGCACACCGCCTTCGCCGCAATGATGTGAACGAGCGGTCCGCCCTGCATTCCGGGAAAGACAACTTTGTCGATCGGGGCCGCGAATTCCTGCTTACTCAGGATCAGCCCCGCTCTCGGTCCACGTAGCGTCTTGTGCGTTGTCGTGGTCACGATATGCGCATGCGGCACAGGCGAAGGATGCACTCCTCCAGCCACCAGCCCTGCAAAGTGCGCCATATCGACGAGGTACAGCGCACCGACTTTATCCGCAATCGCGCGCATGCGGGCAAAGTCGATGATCCGTGGATACGCGCTTCCGCCACCAATGATCAGCTTCGGCCGTTCTTTCTCCGCAAGCTTCTCCAGATCGTCGTAGTCAATCGTCTCCGATTCCTTGGTTACGCCGTACGGCACGATGCGATACGTCTTCCCCGAGAAGTTCAGCGGATGTCCATGCGTCAAATGTCCGCCATGCGCCAGGTTGAGCCCCAGAATCGTATCGCCCGGCTGAATGATCGCAGCATAGGCTTCCATGTTGGCCTGCGATCCCGCATGCGGCTGCACGTTGGCGTGCTCCGCTCCGAAGAGTTGCTTCGCGCGATCACGCGCCAGATTCTCCACGATGTCGGCGTACTCGCACCCGCCGTAGTACCGTTTTCCCGGATACCCCTCGGCATACTTGTTGGTAAACACCGAGCCCATCGCCTCGAGCACGGCCTCGCTGACGAAGTTTTCCGAGGCTATCAACTCCAGCCCGTCGTGCTGCCGCCGCGCCTCGTTGTCGAGGGCAACAGCAATCTGTGGATCAGCCTCAGCTAAGGGAAGGGACATCCTGTTGGGAATCGGCATCGTGGTCTCTCGAAGGATGAAGTGATCAAACTATGCCCGCGTCAGCGGACACGGATTGCGCGCGCTGACAATCGGCTCAGCGGCTCAAACGCAACCTTCCACTATATGCGTTCAATGATAAGGAGTGTCAAGGGCGTGGGGACCGGAGTGTGGTGGCTCTCCGGAGTAAGTGCCCACCCTTCGAACACCAAGAAGGGTGGGGCACCCAGAGATGAGAAAAAAGTGCCTTACCCCTCCATCTTCTGCAGATATTCGTAGCTCATTTTCACCGCCTCGAGCGGGGGGACCTCGCAATAGTCCTGTTCGACGTAGTAGTGTTCCACGCCCGCCTCGGGCGCGGCCGCAAAGATCCTCTTCCAGTCGATGGATCCATGGCCTACGGGAGCGAACAATCCCATCTTGGCATCGAGCGTCTGTGTAGGAGCGGGTTTGTCCTTCATGTCTTTGATGTGTAGAAGAGGAAAGCGGCCGGGATGCTTCTTGAAATATGCAACCGGATCCTGTCCCGCATGAGTCACCCAGAAGCAATCCATTTCAAACTTCACCAGCTTCGGATCGAGCGCGCCCAGCAGGTAGTCGTACGCGGTGGTATCTCCATACTTCGTGAACTCAAAATTATGGTTGTGATAGCAGAATTGAATCCCTGCTTGCTTCGTCTTCTCCGCAGTTTTGTTCAGCAATTCTGCGAGTTGCTTGTAGTCGTCCATGGATTTGCGGTCTTTTTCATCGAGAATCGCAAGCACCATGTATTGGAGTCCAAGAGTCTTAGCATCCTCAAGCTGCTTATCCCAGGTATTCTTCACCGCGGGCAGCAGGTAATGTCCACTCGATGCCGTGACTCCGTTGTCCTTCAAAATCTTTGAAAATTCTGCAGCTGGCCTTTTATAGAGCGAATAGATTTCGACATCGTGGTAACCGATGGCTGACAACTGCTTGATCGTTCCCGGCACGTCCTTTTCTAATAAATCGCGCAGTGTGTACAGCTGAAGTCCGATCGGCTTGCCGAGCGGCGTGCCCCAGAGATTTTCCTGAAAGCGGCTCGCCATAACGGCTGCCGCAAAACCCATTGACGTATTGCGTATGAACGTTCGCCGATTCATCATCGATTCGTTCCTCCTTAGCTGCTCTTGATGCTCTTTGAACTTGCGTTCCATACTGCGACCGTCTTGTTGAAGTATGAATAATTCGACATGTGACATCCCGTCAGTGCCGCGTTATTGCCGAATGTCTCGTTCTCAACCACCGGCTTACGCGTCCGCACGGCTTGGAAGAAGTTGACGAGGTGGTCCACCATGTCGCTGTAACCGGAAGGCGCTGCGTATATCTCCTCCTCCGATTCAACCTGGTATTGGCCTACACCAGGTCCTGGATGGTCACGCTCATACTGTGCAAGGTACTCCTCGCGCTGTTTCTCAGGCCAGGACCCAATCGAGTAGCCCTCTGCTCCCTGGAAAGGAGGCTCTGGCCGGAACGCGAGAGACGATCCAGCGCCCAATGCTGCCGGCGCGCCTTCTCCGCGGATAAACATGGTTCCCTTTTTTCCGTAGAAGGCGAACAACTGGTCTTCGTACTTATTGTTCTGGTTGCAGCGCAGAACGACCTGGAACTTGGGATAGTCGTAAATCGTCCACTGCAAGTCGCCGAACTCACGTCCATCTTTATAGTGATAGACTCCGCCGGTCGAATAAGCCCGGATGGGCACATCATTGGTCCCGGTAATGTAGTGAATTCCGGAGATCAGGTGAACGAACAAATCGCCGGGAAGCCCTGTTCCGTAGTCTTTGTAGCAGCGCCAGGAAACGAACCGGCGTCCGTCGAAGGGCCGCTTAGGCGCATCGCCTAGCCAGGTATTCCAATCAATCGTCTGTTCGTTCGCATCCGGAGGAACCGGGTATACCCAGGCACCGCTATCACTGTTGCGATCCCACACAGCTTCGATCGTATCCACCTGGCCGAGCCTGCCCGAGTCCCAAATCTCTTTCGCCTTCGCATAAAGGATGGAACTCACGCGCTGGCTGCCGATCTGGCAAATCCGCTTATTCTTCTGTACCGCATCCACCATGGCAAATCCGTCTTCGGCAGTGTGAGACATCGGCTTCTCGCAATATGCGTCCTTGCCTGCTTGTGCCGCTTCTACGACCAGCCGACGGTGCCAATGGTCTGGGACCGCAATGATGACTGCATCGATGTCTTTGCGATCGAGAATGCGGCGGTACTCACGGGTCGTGTCTATATTCTTCTGCAGGATCGCCTTGGCCGATTCGTGGCGGGTGTCATAAAGGTCGGCGGCTGCCACACATTCGATTCCCGGTACCTTTAAGCTGTTTCTCAGCAGATCGCAGCCCTGGGTTCCTGTGCCGATGATGCCGAAGCGCACCGTGTCTGACGGCGCGGGTGTCGGAGTAGCTTGCAGAAGAGTCGGTTCGAGAATCGTGACTTTGCCGGCAATTCCCGCGGCCATGGTCCCGGCACCGAGACGAACGAACTCACGCCTTGTGATGGAGAACGGTTTCATAAAGGATATGCCCCCTTTTGAGTACTCCGTTGAGAGCGAATACTCTCAACTCGAAGTCAATGCATCACAGGTTTTCATTCTTGCGACAGGCAAGAGAATGTAACCATACGCCAACACGATTGCTGGACGCAATGACACGTGAACGTATTGCAGTGATGTCACGGGAGTCGATCAACTTGCGCGCTCGTCGATGGGAATTCGTGCGCTGACGTCGGTATTCGGTAAGGAGGACAAAAAGAATCGGGCCGCCCATACCGATAAACAAGGCGGCCCTGAGGAGATTTACGCCGCGGCTACGCCATTCGCCCAGGGATCCAGTACTACTTTCGTACAGTTATCCTTCTTGTCGCGGAATGTCTTATACATTTGCGGAGCCTTGTCGATCGGCACACGGTGGCTGATGACAAAGCTGGGATCGATCTCGCCGCGCTGAATGCTCTCCAGTAGCGGCTTCATGTAGCGCATCATGTGCGTTTGACCTGTCTTCATGGTCAGGCCTTTGTTCATGTATGCGCCGAGAGGAATCGTGTCATCGAAGCCCACGTAAACACCCGGTACGGACACGGTCCCGCCCTTCCGGCAAGCCTGAATACACTCGCGAAGTACGGTAGGCCTATCGCTCTCAATTTTCATCTTTTGCTTAGCCTTATCGACGAAGGAGAGCACGTCGTGGCTATGGGCCTCCATTCCCACGGCATCCATGCAGGAATCAGGGCCGATGTTGGCCGTCATATCTTTGAGCGTCTGCACGACACGGTCGACTTCCTCGTAGTTGATGGTTTCCGCTCCGCACTGCTGCGCGAGCCTTAAGCGATAGAGAAAACGGTCGATGGCAATGACTCTCCCTGCTCCGAGCATGAAAGCGCTACGGATAGCGAACAGCCCGACGGGTCCACAGCCCCAGATCGCGACCGTATCTCCTGGCTGAATGTTGCAGTTCACGGCTCCCATGTAACCGGTAGGAAAGATGTCAGAGAGGAAGACAACTTTCTCGTCCGGAATTCCGTCAGGAATTTTGAGCGGACCTACATCGGCAAACGGCACACGGGCAAATTGAGCCTGTCCCCCAGCATAGCCACCCATCATGTGTGTGTAGCCAAACAAACCAGAGGGGGACGATCCCATCATCTTTTCCGCAATCCAATAATTCGGATTCGAGTTGTCGCAGCAGGACCAAAGTTGCTGCTCACAGAAAAAGCATTTTCCGCAAGCGATGGTGAAGGGAACGACAACGCGGTCTCCAACCTTGAGCTTGTCGGAAGTGATCCCAGCGCCCACTTCGACTACTTCTCCCATGAACTCGTGCCCCATGATGTCGCCCTGCTCCATGGTGGGAACATAGCCGTTATAGAGGTGCAAATCTGAACCACAAATACACGTGCTGGTGATCCGTATGATCGCGTCGCGTGGATTGAGAATCTCAGGATCGGGAACTGTTTCCACGCTCATCTTTTCAGTACCCATCCAACAAACGGCTTTCATGCGGTCCTCCGTATCTGGTTGAATACTTCGCTGATTTTGGATTCGCGTCGCAGAGACCGATCTGGATCAGCTATGCGCAAGACGCCAACCAGTGCCGAACGCGGTCCGTGAGTCTGGCCTTCGGTTGTGGGAACTTCCCCAGTCTCGAGGAGCGCCTTGAACCGCCGCAGATCCTGCGTGATGAGGAACTGCGGATCTTTCAGCAGCATCTTGGAAAATGCCAAAGCGAGAGCACCACGGAAGTTGTGGTAGTGCAACTCGGCTGTGATCACGGTTCCGCGATCAGGATGAGCAGGGCGGAACTGGACGAACCCGTTCATATCGACGTCAGATCCAGGCAGCGAACGCCAAGATATGTATTCATTGGGTCGGTCGTGAATGATCTCGGCATCCCACTTGACTTGAGATCCTGCCGGACCACGGGCGATCCACCTGGACCTGCGGTCGTCATGCACAGTGACACTGTCGAGGTGGCGCATGAATCGCGGCAGGTTCTCAAAATCCCGCCAGAATTGATAGGCCTTGTCTGGAGTTGTATTGAGCAATACGCTAGCCCGAGTCACGGGCGCGGATTGATGATGATTTCCTGACCTTGAGCCGTAATAAATAAGAGAGCCGCCTGCGGCGGCAATCGCGTATCCCGTGGGCGACCGCCGCGTGATTCCATATACTGCGAGTGCCGTTCCCCCGGCCAGGGCGCCCAAACTCCGCGTTAAGGGGCGCCGACGCACGCCATTGTGGGCAGAGTAGTTTTTTTCGTTTCCCATAGAAACAATCCCTTCTCTGTGTATTTATTAGGGCTCAGATGCGGGCCGCGGCGAAGGGGTGTGTAGTTGAAATACAAGAATCGCGAGCAGCTTGAGTGATCCCCGGTAAGCTCCTCGGAACTCATTGAGCAATCCTTTCTGAGCTCCAGCCTCTGTTCCGACCGGATAAAATCATCCACTCTCGAATCTTTTTGCTTCTTTCCCTGATCGAATGCTGCATGAAAGCTATTCAGATCCAGCAGACCGGTGGTCCTCAGGTCCTACAGTACGTCGAGGTTCCAACTCCTGAAGCAAAAGCCGGCGAAGTCGTAGTCAAGGTCGCCGCGGCTGGTGTCAACTTTATTGACGTCTATCACCGCGAAGGCCGCTACGCTGCCAAGCTGCCGTTTACTCCTGGACAGGAGGCCGCCGGAACCATCTCCGCAATCGGCAACAATGTGAGTGGTTGGAAAGTCGGAGATCGTGTTGCTTACACGAACGTCATGGGTAGCTACGCAGAGTACGCCGCTGTGCCCTCTGACAAACTGATCCGTATCCCCGACGGTTTATCCGAACGCGATGCGGCTGCTGCAATGCTGCAGGGAATGACCGCGCATTATCTATGCCACGATACGTTTCCGCTGAAGAAGGGACAGACAGCCTTGGTTCATGCAGCGGCGGGCGGAGTCGGCCTTCTACTTGTGCAGATGGCGCATAAGATCGGCGCAAGAGTAATCGGAACAGTATCAACGGACGAGAAAGCCAAACTGGCACGCGACGCCGGCGCGGATGAGATCATTTTTTACAACAATCAGGATTTTGAGGCCGAGACAAAGCGCTTGACGAACAACAAAGGTGTTGACGTCGTTTATGACTCGGTCGGCAAGACTACGTTTGAGAAGGGATTGAACGTACTGCGGCCCCGCGGATTCATGGTTCTGTTCGGAGGCTCAAGCGGCGCAGTGCCCCCGTTCGATCTGATTCAGCTCTCGCAAAAGGGATCATTGTTTGTAACGCGACCAACTCTCGGTCATTACGTCGCGACACGTGAAGAACTTGAGCACCGCGCATCAGACGTCCTTGGCATGGTGCGATCGGGCGATCTGAAACTACGAATCGAGCACGTGTATCCGCTGGACGAAGCCCAACAGGCGCACCGGGACCTGGAAGGCAGAAAGACCACCGGCAAGCTGCTGTTGCTTCCGTCAGCGTAACCGCACTCCTGATACCATGCTGAGTTCCATTCCGGAGCCGAACTATGTCCTCAACCCCTACTGCGCGCACGCGGGTGGTGCGCGAACCGCATCGTGGCAGCTACGATCGCGAAACCGCTTATAAGATCCTGGACGAAGGCTTCATCTGCCATGTGGGTTTCGTGCTCGATGGCCAGCCATTTGTAATTCCTACGGGCTACGGCCGGGCAGGCGACAATCTATATATCCACGGTTCGGCGGCGAGTCGCATGCTGCGCAGTCTTGATCAGGGTGTCGCGGTTTGCGTAACCGTAACTTTGCTCGACGGTCTGGTGCTGGCTCGCTCTATTTTCAATCACTCGATGAATTACCGTTCTGTGGTTGTGCTGGGAACGGCTACTGCAGTGAAAGACCAGGCTGAGAAGCTCGAATCGCTGCGTCTGTTGTCGGAGCATATTATTCCAGGACGCTGGGTAGAATCTCGCCAGCCAAACGAGCGCGAGCTGAAGGCCACCTCAGTACTGCGGCTGCCTATCGAGGAATTTTCTTGCAAAGTTCGCCAGGGTCCAGCAATCGACGACGAAGAAGATATGTCATTTCCTGTTTGGGCGGGTGTGATTCCTTTGAGCACCGTTGCCGGCGAACCGATTCGCGATGCCCAATTAGACGCCACAATCTCGGTGCCAGCGTACGTCAGCACCTATTCGCGAAAGAGGGAATAGCTCCGGCCCTACTTACCACCTCACCCGCAACGCAAACTGCAGTTGCCGAGGGTCAAATGCAGCCGTCGCTACTTGGCCGCTATCCCACAGCGGATTCACGTCCGATACGTTGAAGCGATTGATGAAGTTGAAGATGTCCACGCGTCCTTCGAGAGAGACGCGCTCGCCCAATGGAATCCGCTTGGCAATTCCGATATCGGTGAAGACGTTGTAGGGCTTCGTGCCGGCGTTACGTCCAAGATTGCCGTTCAGCGATCCATTCAGGAAGCAGGCTGGGATGAGATATCCGCTGGGCGAAAACTCTGACGGAGCGGCAACATCCCCGCAGGCATTCACGGCCCCTTGGGGTGCCACCATCGGACGATCGGTGGGCGTGCTGAAATCCATGTTACGGTCATCGCCGCTAATGATATTGAAAGGCCGTCCGGAAGCCACCTCGATGATTGGCGCAATCGTCCATTCTGAAAAGAATTTTGGCCAGAACCCATCACCACCCAGGCTCCCGCTTGAATAGACGCCGCTGAAAACAAAGCGATGCCGCTGATCGAACAGAGAATTGGAGCGTTCTGCTGCCAGGTTGTAGTTGTCTTGCGGTTCCAATGGAGATTGCAAGTCTGTCGAGTCGTCAATGGCGTGCGACCATGTATAAGACGCCAGGAACTCGTAACGCTGTCCGAAGCGCTTTCGCAGATTCGCGGTGAAGCCGTGATAAACGGAGCTGCCGCTCGAGTAGTTGGCCGGCATATCGCTGAAGGGCACGCAGCCCGAGAGCGTGGCTGGATCGCATGAGGCATCCAGTCCATCCGCTGCGATGATCTGTTGTGCCAGCCCGACGCAAGGAGCGACAAGCGGATTCAACAGCAACGCCTGTCCCAATGCCGGATTCAATCCCGATGGTCGGAAGAAGTTAGCCAAGGCGGCCGCCACCCAGGGCGCACCCGCAGGAGTGACTCCACAGGGAATGCCGGCGCTACCGACGCCAAGAGGGCCATTGCCAGCACCGGAATTCGTGGGATCGCCGAGCGCCGCCTCCCAGTTGGCAAGCAGCGGGCCGCTCTTCACCGCGTTCATATTGATCGGACGATTCAAGTGCCGCCCACCGTTGAAGTTGTATTCCAGGCTGAGCGAGAGGTTGTGACCGAGATCCTGTTCGAACGTGAAGTTTGCCTGGTGCGCAACGGCGTATTCGAATCCCTTGCCGGTGGGAAAGCCGAACGGCAGGAAAGCTAATGGTACCGGCGCTGCTGGATTCAGGAAATTCTGGTTTACGAAGATCGATGGAGCGTTGGGCGCCGGATTGAAGCGCTGCTGGTTCGGCAGATAGTTGAAGGCGGAGGGTAGGCATCCGAGCAATCCCTGGAATGCGTTCGTCGCGTTCAGATTCGAGAGTGAGGGATCACATGTCCCAGGCGCGCCCGGCAGCAGCACTAGCTGTGGCGCTTGCGTCGCGTCTGCCACATCCGAGTCGAAAGCAAGGGCCAAAAGCGGGTGATCATAGAACATGCCATATGAGGCGCGGATCACGCTTCTGCCATTGTTGTGCGGATCCCACGCCAACCCAATTCGGGGTGCAACGTTATTGAAGTCACGTGGAATGCCTTGCGTGATTCCCAGCGTATCCTGCGCCGACTGCGCCAATGGATTGATCGCGGCGAACGTTGGCGTGAATTCGACGTCATAACGCACGCCATAGTTCAATGTCAGATTCGTGCGGATGCGCCAGCTATCCTGAACAAAGCCCCCGAGTGTGGTATTCGAGAATGCATCGTGCGGATTTCCAACACCCTGAATAAAGTTCGCCGGAATTCCTGCGCCATAGGATTGGACTGGGCTCAAAGCAGGAAACGGCTGCGGGAACAAACCTCCCAGCTGGCCGAAATTGTAGATGCCGCCGAAGTTCACCGTGAAGTCAGCGGAAATGGGCAGGTAATTGGCGTCAACTCCGAACTTGAAGTTGTGAGTACCCTTCGACCACGAGAGATTGTCTTTCAGTTGATACCGCTCTTCGGTGCGATCAACGAAAGAGAATGGCTCACGCCCAAAGAACGCAAACCCTGGGATATTGACCGCGACATTACCGCCACCCGGGGCTCGCGAGAAGCTGTAGAGCAATCCGCGTCGCGAATACCTGAATCCGAATTCGTT
>DATBFG010000056.1:0-3913 GCA_036558645.1 Terriglobales bacterium | reverse complement strand
GGTCACTTCGCGCCAGGTGCCCTGCCATCGGGTATCCGACTTCGTCCATCCTCCGGCGGGTTTAGGCGGCCAGTTCGAGACCCAGGTGTCGATGTGAACAACCGCAGGATCAGGTACATTTCGCGCGAAATCTATCTCGAGTCTTCGAACGACACGAGGTTCGTCCCACTCAAGCCCAACATGTTGGTCAGAGGTCTGCGGCCGGGCGAATACCGCAATATCAACCGGAGCACCTAAACTTGCCGGCTGAGCGCCGAATGAAAAGCTGGTACCAAGCAGAAACCAGATCAGCGCGAGAGAACTCATCCGCCAAGGATCAAAATTGATTGACAAATATGGCCTTAAGAATTGGCGATTGACCACTGGTTAGTTCCTCAAAGATCCGCTGTCCCATGTCGATCTTTGCCGTTGTGATGAACATCTCATAAGGAAATCGGCCAGAGGCCAATATTTCAAGCGCTGCCGCGAATTCTTTTCGAGTGTAGGCGTAGGCTCCGCGGAGATTCAATTCTCGAATGACGAATGGTCTCGTATCGGTGGAGCAGATTTCCTGGTCCAACCCAATGCATGCTACGGTGCCACCCGACGCAGTACATTCAACAGCATTCTTCCGGCATGCATCCGTACCGACCGCGTCCACCGCGAAGTCTACTCCGTATCCGTCGGTCCAGTCCAGGACAACCTCAATCGGAGACTGCTGAAAAGCATCGATCACCAAATCCGCGCCGAAGTTACGCGCGGCGCGAAGCCGATGGTGATTTCGCTCAACCACGGCTATACGAGCGGCTCCCGCTTCTTTGACAACAAAAAGCGACAGCAGACCGATCGGACCTGCCCCGTAAATCAGGCCGGTCCCGCCACGCACATCTGGTATTCGGCCGATGACGTGAAGGGCGTTGGCTAGCGGTTCTACCAAAGCACCTTCCGTGTACGACATCCCCGAAGCAAGAGGGAATACGCAGTCTTCAGGTACCGCTACAAACTCAGATAAACCACCATGCAGGTCCAGGCCGAAGACCCTTCGTGACGCACAAAGGTTTTCGCGCCCTGATAGGCAGTAACGGCATTTGCCGCAGCACAGCAACGGATAGATAGCTGCCGCTGCGCCAGGTTGCAATCGGCTTGAGTTAACGGTTTCTACGACATCGCCGCTGAATTCGTGGCCTAAAGCCAATGGAGGAACTCTCTTCTTGCTCTTTCCCAAAAAACCATGCAAATCGGAGCCGCATATGCCACATGCTCGAACACGCACCAATACGTTGCCAGTTTCCAACTTTGGTTCGCCTAATTCACGCACTTCCAACGTTCGTGGTTGGGTGTATACAAGGGCTTTCATCTCGCCAACGGTATCACTCCTGGTGCCCAGGATGATTACAGGACGGCGCGGATGCCCTATACTCGTTGCCCTGATATTCCATATCCTGGTGGATACCGATCCACGATGTGTAATATCCTTGCACCGTGATAAGCTTGAGAATTGAAAAGAACTTCTCAAGTTCAGTCTGAGGATTCTTTTCCTGCTCGATCAGCTGGGCGAGAACTAAATCAAGCGATGTCTCGCGAGACGTCTTTTCCAGCAGGTGTATTCCACTTCGCCAGATTTGCTTTGTGGTCTCGTCACTAGTCGATACCATCAAATCGGCAAACGCTGGCACTTTTGCTTCGCTGGCTCCGCCGGAATGCTCGTCGGCAGGGATGATCATTTCCATAATGGTATCCAGCAATTTCTGTTCAGCTGGCGTGAAAAACACGAAAGTGTAATTCTTGAAATTGCTATCGGTTCCTGGAGAAGAGCAGTGTAGATCGAATGCCCGGGCGAGCGTTGGAAATGCAGCGCCGATGCACAGGAGTTCTAAGGCGGATCGTCGATTACAGGTGTCGATTCGAACAGATGAATTCTGGGCCAACGTTCCATCGCTAGGTTTCACAGTTCACCCCGGCGGCGCTGTTCCGCGATGTATTCGGAAGCGCGTAGCGATAAAGCCATAATGGTCAGCGTCGGATTCTTCTCACTCGAAGTTGTAAAGCAGCTTCCATCCGTGACAAATAGGTTTTTTACCTCATGCGACTGGCAAAAGCTGTTTAGTACGGAGTTCTTTGTATCTTTGCCCATACGAACGGTACCGACCTCGTGGCTGGAAAATCCCGCCGGGACAGGACAGGCCTTGTAGCGGGTAGGCCCTTTAAAACGATCGCCAATTTCATCGACAGCCTTTTGCATCTGGCGGTGAATCGCGAGATCTTCTTCGCCGAATCGGAAGCGGACTACAGGAATGGGAATGCCGTATAGGTCCTTCTGTGTTGGATGAATTGTGATGCGGTTCTCGGGGCGCGCCAGCACTTTGCCATACCCAGCTAACAACAGAAAACCGGACTGCATCCGGCGAACCTGTTCTTTAAACGTTTTGCCGGCCCCCGGGAGATATTCCGCTTGGAAAGGATACATATAACCGTTGAAATTCACCTGAAAATCAAAGGTTCCTTCCAGGGATTTCGTGCGATACCGGGGAACGAGCGCTTGATCCATCGCCCCGTCCTGGTTCTGCGGCTTTTGGCCTTCTAATTCAGTCAAATATAAATAGGTGTCGTCTTCCATGTGGCCGTGCAAATAACGACCTACGACTCCGTTCGAATTTGCAAGGCCGGCCGGATATTTGGAGGAGACGGAGTTGAGTAAGAGGCGTGCACTTTCAACGGTCGCGCAGCAAACCACAAAAATTCCGGCGCGGATTTCCTCTTCTTTCTTTGTATTTCGATCTATTATGGATACAGCCCGGACCAAACCTTCCGAGTTGACCAGAATTTCGCGGGCAAGAGCATTCTGGCGCAGCGTCAGATTCCCTGTCCGGCGTGCCTTCGGGAGCATGCTTGATGGGGTAGAAAAGATAGCCGAGACGTCACACCCATCCATGCAATGACCGCAATAATGACAAGATGGCCTGTTGTCGTACGGACGGGTCAGCAGAGCCTTACGCACGGAAATCACGCGGATGCCCATGGGCTCACAGGCCTTCTTGAGAAGTTGCTCGCTGCAGCGCAAAGGGAGAGGAGGAAGATAGTGTTTACCTGCGGGCAGAATCGCAATTCCGTCGTCGTTCCCGCAGACTCCTATCTCCGTCTCAATACGTTCATAATAAGGCTCAAGATCTTCATAAGTAAGCGGCCAATCGTCTTCGATTCCGTTCAAGGTGCGCTCGCGAAAATCGGAGGGGGCATAACGAAGTACGACGGCGTTCCAATGCACGGTGCGCCCGCCTAGCACTCGAATGCGATCAACAAACATTTCCTTCGGCGCATCGAGTTGAATTGAACCGTGTAGGTCGGACGGATAAAACATTTCTTGCTTTTCGCTGCGAAAGCCGCGGAACTTCAGATCATATGGCCAGCAGTGAGAGCGAAATTTGGAGGGGGGCACCTCTGAGCCAGCCTCCAGAAGAATGACTTTGGCTCCCGCTTGACAAAGCTGTTTCGTGACAACGCCACCAGCAGCTCCTGAGCCAATTACGCAAACGTCGTAAATAGTCTGAGGCATATCTATGAGACCTTACTCATGCGACCCAGCGAGCTTATTCTCAAATAGGAAAAGGCCACTCTTCCCTGCAACAACGAAATCCAGATCGCCATCGCCATCGATATCTTTCACGGCGATTTGAACCCCTCCACCGACTCGCCCGCCGTAGTGGATAACATGCCTGGCCCATTCAAGCTCATGGGTTCCCGGGGTAAGCAGTCGTTCATACCAGTAGACGCCGAGCGGTTCACGTTCGCCGGGGTCGTCCCCGTTTTCTGCCATATACCGCTTGCCGGTCAATAAGCCCAGATTTCCCGAGTTTCGGAAATCGACGAGAACAACCGCATGGGCTTGAGACCACGTATGGTCGATATCATGTTTGGTCCAGGTGTTATCCGAATT
>DATBFG010000055.1:0-11930 GCA_036558645.1 Terriglobales bacterium | reverse complement strand
CATTACGCACGGCTGCCGCTCCGAAAAACTGATTCTGCGCCATGAAGATCCCGCCGAATTCGAAGCTCTGCGTGCTGCCTGGTTTCGGCACTATCAGCCGGAGACGGAGATCGCGAGCGCGCTGCTGGAGGAAACCGTGCGAGCGCATTGGCTTCTCAAGCGGGCACAA
The DNA here is from genome assembly GCA_036558645.1 of Terriglobales bacterium. Taxonomy (GTDB): domain Bacteria; phylum Acidobacteriota; class Terriglobia; order Terriglobales; family Acidobacteriaceae; genus DATBFG01. The sequence continues at coordinate 11,761 of DATBFG010000055.1, read as the reverse complement.
AAACAGTTGGACGATATCGCCTGGGAACTGCCCGCCAATGCGTACCACTGGACGGAAGAGCAAGAACGTCTGTTCAGAAACTTCACGCGCTACAAAAATTCGCACGAACGCACCTTTTTCCGCTTCTTTAAAGAGCTGGAGGCGCATTTCCAGCGCAACACGCCGCCCGCTGAAATGAAGCAACGCGCTCTTGTCATCGCCGCGAGGATCCAAAAGCCGTTGCCTCGGGAAGAAACGCAAAGTGCTCCTGAGCCGGAGGCTCCAGGCATTGGATCTCATCCAGACGCTTCCGGCAAATCTCCGCTGAAATCTCAACCGTTAGACCAGCGCCTCATCTGTCAATGTGAGCAGCTCGAAGCGCAACAAAAGACCTGCCTTAACACTTGACTTTCTTCTGTCAACTTTCTTCTTGTTTCGATTCATTACCTTTGTTAAACTGATCCCACTTTGGCTTAGGAGATCGCCTAAGCTGTGTGAAGTCCCGTTCACAATCACACATCGTACGAAGTGAGACCAGCTTGAGTTGGACTGACCTTCGCCTCAAAGGGGGATTTTCGGATGTGTATGCTACTCTCCTGGAACCTGCCTCGCCGGCAAGAAAGAACTGGCCGGCTGTTCTCTTTGCCAGGCCTTCCCAAATTTTATAAGACCATTTTCCTGATTTCCGTTTTCGCTTTTCGGGTTTTGGCCCAGTCTACGACCGGTTCCATCGGCGGGACCGTAATGGATCCGAGCGGAGCAGTGATTCCCAATGCCGTCATTACGGTGACGGACATGGGGACCAACATCGAGACAAAGACGACGACGGATCAGGCGGGAAACTATGTCGTAACGCCGCTCGCTATCGGACGGTACTCGGTTTCGGTTGAAGCCAAGGGCTTTAAGAAATTCGTTGCTTCCGGTATCCAGGTAAACGTGCAGGATCGCCTCCGGGTGGATGCGACTTTGCAGTTAGGTCAGGGGGCCGAGACGGTATCGGTGGAAGCGGCCGCGCCGCTCTTGGAAACCGGCACATCGACGCTCGGCCAGGTGGTAAATGGCCAGCGCATCGTCGATCTTCCCCTCAACGGGCGTTTTTTTACACGGCTCGCCGTCCTGACGACCGGGACAGTCCCCACACCAGCCGGAGCACGAGACGAGAACACTGGCGGCTTCAGCGCTAATGGAGTACGGCCGTATCAGAACAATTTCATTCTGGATGGAATCGATAACAACAGCTTGTCGCAGGATCTGGTAAGCCAGGCCAGTTTTGTGGTGGGGCCGCCGCCGGACGCGATCGCCGAATTCAGAGTGGAGACCAATTCCATGAGTGCCGAGTATGGACGGTCAGGCGGTGCGGTGCTGAACGTGAACATCAAGTCGGGAACGAACGATCTGCATGGCACGGCGTACGAGTTTCTTCGCAATAGCGCCATGGATGCCAAGAATTACTACGATCCGGGCGACCAGCCGATACCGGCTTTCAAGCAAAACCAGTTTGGATTCAGCCTGGGTGGACCGGTGGTGCTGCCCAAGATCTATAACGGCCACGACAAGACCTTCTTCTTTCTCGACTATCAGGGGACCCGCATCCGGAGCAGCGAAACGTTTTTCGCATCAGTGCCGCCGCCGGCTTGGCGCACCGGCGATTTCAGCGGATTTCAAACTATTTTTGATCCGGACACGACAGTTAGTAATCCTGATGGAACCGCCACGAGAACGGCGTTTCCCAATAATAAGATTCCGGCTAACCGTTTCGATCCGGTGGCCAAAACGCTCATCGACCTTTTTCCCTTACCGAACGTTCCGGGAAGTGTCGCAACGTCGGGTGTAGGAAACAATTACCTGACGAATCCATCCTCTCCGAACGACACCGACCAGTTTGACATCCGAATGGACCACAAGATCTCGGACAGCGACTCCATTTTTGGCAGGTTCAGCTTTGCAGATCAGACATTGACCCCACCTGCGGCAATTCCTCCACCTCTCGATAATGCACAGTTCTCTTCCGGCAATTTTTTGAACAATTCCCGGAGTCTCGCGATTTCTGAAACACACGTTTTTACACCGCATGTGGTGAATGAAATCCGCCTGGGCTACAATCGCAACCGGTCCGAACGTCTGCAGTTCAATGCCGACAAAAACTTATCCGCGCAATACGGGATTCCTGGAATTCCATTTTCAGCTAATAACGGAGGATTGCCGTCATTCAGCATTTCCGATTTAACAGATTTTGGAAGCTCGGAGTACCAGCCCACCGTCGAAGTCCAAAACGTGTATCAAATTGTGGACAGCCTGAACTGGGTGAAGGGCCGCCACACCCTGAAGTTCGGAACGGATATAAGACCTCGTGTAGATTTTTCCATTCTGCAGCCGCCCGTTCCGCGCGGCGCCTTCACGTTCAGCGGGGATGCCACGCGCGATCCGAATAATCAGTCAACCACCGGATTGGGCACGGCCGACTTCCTGCTCGGTACGATTTTGGGTGGCGGCAGCGCGCAGATCTCGTCATTCATTAATGACGTATTCCAGCAGCCTGGATACAACTTTTACGTTCAAGACGATTTCAAAGTCTCTCAAAAGCTGACGTTGAACCTTGGCCTACGGTATGAGTTCGTGACGCACGCGACAGAGAAGTATGACGCCCTTGCCAACTTCAATATCGAAACGACGACGCTCGACATCGTCAAAGGCCGCAATGATCCGCTTCCGCCGAACTTTTATCCCGAGATCAAAGTGAATCGGAATGCTTCACGGAGTCTCGTGCCGAACAATAAGTTGGACTTTGCGCCGCGATTTGGTTTTGCTTACAACGTCCTGCCGCGTACCGTCATACGTGGCGGGTACGGGATCTTCTACTCGTCATATGAGGCAGGCCCGCTGAGTATCCCAAACCCGGGCAATAATCCTCCTTTTTATGAACAAACGAATTACAATCCCTCGAGCATCATCACGCCGAATCCAATCGTGAACCAGTTATCGAAGGGATTTCCCCTCGATGCGCTCACGAATCCCAGTGCTCCCGTGCCCTTTTCGCTCGATCCTCACTTCCGGAATCCGTATGTGCAGCAATGGAATTTCGGAGTTCAGCAGGACCTTGGTTGGAACTCAGTTTTGGAGGTCTCCTATGCCGGTTCTAAAGGGACAGGTCTCTACGAGTTTCGGAATATCAACCAGGCGACACCAACAGATAATCCCAACAGCGACATAGATAGCAGGCGACGCTATCCATATATTCCGAGCGGTTTTACACTGTGGTGTTCCTGTAGTAGCTCCAGCTACCATTCGCTGGCCGTCAAACTCGAAAAAAGATTTTCTAGCGGACTGAGCTTTCTGAGCGCATATACTTTCTCAAAAACTATCGATGAGCGCTCGGACGCTTCCCTCGACTTTACTGGCGGTGGCGGCTTTCGCGACGCTCGATATCCGGGTTGGGAGCGGGGCCTCGCCGACTTCAACGTGCCTCACCGCTTTGTTCTGAGCCTGAGTTACCAGTTGCCGTTCGGAAAGGGCAAGCCATACGCGAACTCAGTAAACGGCTTTACAAACGCGCTCATCGGTGGCTGGGAACTGCAGACGGTTACGTCTTTCCAGTCTGGGACGCCGCGCACAGTCACCTCAAATATCGGTGTTTCCAATTCCGACGGAGAAGACCGGCCGGATGTCGTTTCTGGCGCCTCGGTCGTTCCTCAGCATCAGGATCCGAACAACTGGATTAGCATCGGGGCTTTTCAAACTGCCATTCCCGGCACTTTCGGGAATGCTGGTCGGAATATCATCACTACGGCCGGGGTTTCCAGCGTAGACTTGTCCCTCTTCAAAGATTTTCCGATCACCGAAAGAGCTAAACTTCAATTCCGTGCAGAGGCGTTCAATCTACCGAACCATCCCAACTTTAGAAGCGACAGCCTCGATAATACCTGGGGCAGCGCGAGTTTCGGGCAGTATTCTGCAGCCCGGCCATCGCGCCAACTCCAGATGGCGCTAAAGCTCATCTTCTGAAAGAATGACAAAGAAGGGGATGTTCTGTTTTGCATAAGGTCGTTTGGACAACTTTCGCATTCGTGGGAGTTGGCCTGTCCGTTGCGAGCTCCGGCGATCCTGAGCTCACGTTTATTGGCAAACGCTCGAACTATTGGGCTTTTCAAAAAGTTGTCCGGCCTCCGCTCCCGGATATTACCGATCCCTGGATCCAAACTCCGATCGACCGCTTCATCCTCCGGGACCTCGCATCCAAAAATCTGAAGCCCTCTGAGCCGCTGGATCGCATTCACCTGGCGCGGCGCCTTTATTTTGATCTCCTCGGGCTACCGCCTACTCCTGCAGAAGTGGACGCCTTCGTTAAGGACCGCAGTCCGAACGCCTACCAAAACCTCGTGGACCGGCTGCTCGCATCTCCGCACTACGGAGAGCGCTGGGCAATGAAGTGGCTGGACGTGGTGCGCTTCGCCGATACAAATGGCTTCGAGATCGATGGCGACCGGCCGCATGCGTGGCGGTATCGCGACTATGTAATCAACTCTTTCAATCACGACAAGCCATACGACCGGTTCATTAAGGAGCAAATCGCGGGCGACGAGTTGTATCCAGGCGACAAAGAGGCGCTGGTTGCGACCGGGTACATGCGTGCTGGATCAGAGCATCTGGTGGCTGGAAATATCGATCCCGATGTCAGCCGTCAGGAGGTTTTGACAGAAATCGCGACGTCCGTCGGCCAGACCTTCATGGGACTTACCGTCAATTGTGCCCGCTGCCACAACCACAAATTTGATCCGATCCTTCAGGCCGATTACTACCGGCTGGAAGCCGTCTTCAACACCGCTAAAGGCAAGGACGTCGAAATTGCTACCCCGCCGGAAAAGCAAACTTGGCAAGCTGCCGACGCTGGCTATAAACAAAGGATAAAGCCGGTCGAGGACGCACTAAAGCAGCTCGCCGCACCATACGAAGAAAAGATCAAAACCGACCGGTTCGCGAAGCTTGATCCAAAGCTGCAGGAAGCTTGGCGTACGCCCGAGGGAAGCCGCACTCCTGAGCAAAAGAAACTGGCCGGGAACGCGAAAGATCAGATCGAACCGACATGGGACGTGGTGCTAGCGGCCATGACGCCGACGGATCGCGAGACGCGGGCGAAGCTCCGCGAGAAGCTCCACGAAATCGAGTCAACAGAGCCCGACCCTCTGCCAACGGCCTATGCCTATGTGAACACCGGCGAGCCGCCGACGCAGAGCTTCGTATTAAGAATGGGCGATCCCAAGAACACAATTGCTCCGGTCGTGCCTTCGGTTCCGCGCGTTCTTAAAGCTAGCTATGAAATTCCCAATACGCCTGTAGGACGCCGCGCTGCCTTCGCTAACTGGCTGGCGTCGCCTGACAATCCGCTCACCGCGCGCGTCATGGTGAACCGCATCTGGCAGTTTCGGATGGGCCAGGGATTGGTGAGAACTCCGAATGACTTCGGTGTGATGGGAGATAAACCGCCCAACAAAGATCTGTTGAACTGGCTTGCTGCCGAGTTTGTCGAGAGTGGCTGGAGCGTAAAAAGGCTTGACCGCATGATCGTCCTTTCCAGCGTTTACCGGCAAAGCTCGGCGCCGGATAAAGGCAAGGAGGCTATTGACCCCGATAACCGCCTGCTCTGGCGGATGAACCGGAAGCGCATGGAAGGAGAGATGATCCGGGACGCGACTCTCTCGGTGACAGGGACCCTGAACCCTCAAATAGGCGGTCGCCCCGTAAGAGTGCCCATTGAGCCCGAAGTCTACAACCTCATCTTCACAGAGCACGAACGCGACGGGCTTTGGCCGGTCAATCCCGACAAAAGAGTTCAGGACCGGCGAAGCATTTATCTGTACAACAAACGAAGCGTGCGCCTGCCTTTATTGACAGCGTTTGACCAGCCCGACGCGATCACATCCTGCCCGGTTCGTCCAGTAAGCACGCATGCTTTGCAAGCCTTGTCCTTGCTCAATAGCGATTTTATGCAAGAGCAATCCATGGCCTTTGCGACGCGTCTCCAAACAGCCTGCAAGGCGCAAAATCGGTCTTGTCAAGTCAAATTGGCTTGGCGTCTGGCTTTTTCTCGCTATCCGACTCCGGCTGAATCGAAGCTGACCTCCAATTTTCTGACGAATGGCGGCAATTTGCAGGATATGTGTTTGGCAGTTCTGAATAGAAACGAGTTTATTTATGTCCAGTGATGAATTCTTTTGCAGAGAGTGCGGAGCGCATTTGCGCAATGCGGTGACACGCCGCGATGTGCTCGTCCGGGCGGCTCACGGTTTTGGCGCTATTGCTCTCGCATCCTTGCTCGATCCGGCGGTCTCTGCTACTCAACGGGTGAATCCGCTGGCTGCGAAACCACCTCACTTTGCCCCCAAAGCGAAGTCCGTCATTTTTCTGTTCATGGTAGGAGCGCCAAGCCACATCGACACATTTGATCCCAAGCCCGCGCTCGAAAAATACGATGGCCAGTTGCTTCCGCCGAGCTATGGCACGGTCATCAGCGAGTTCACAAAGGGCGATACGCCCTTACTGAAGAGCCCCTGGAAATTCGAAAAATACGGACAGTGCGGCCGCGAGGTTTCGAGCCTCTATCCGCATTTGAGCAAACACGTCGATGACTTGTGCTTTGTCCATTCCTTCTATACCGAAAGCACCGTGCATGCACCAGCCATGTACCAGGTAAATACCGGCCGCATTCTGATGGGCTACCCCAGTATGGGCGCCTGGATCACGTATGGACTAGGTAGCGAAAGCGAAAATTTGCCCGCCTACGTTGTCATGCCGCAACCAGAAGGAACACCAGAAGGAGGAACACCTTGCTGGGGTGCTGGTTTTCTGCCGGCGGTGTATCAAGGAACCGTTTTCCGGCCCGGACCCAGTCCCATATTGAACCTTCACCCTCCGGCTGGAGTAACACCGGAACGCCAGCGGAAAACACTCGACTTTTTGCAGAGTCTGAACGAGATAGACACGCTCGACGGAGATACGGAGATGGCTGCCCGCATCACCTCGTACGAGCTCGCCTTCCGGATGCAGAGCCACGCCCCTGAAGCAGTGGACCTGTCAAACGAGACGCCCGCAACGAGGGCGCTCTATGGGCTCGACCAACCGCGCACGGCAGAATTCGGAACGCGTTGCTTATTGGCCAGACGTCTTGTTGAAAGAGGCGTCCGGTTTGTTCAGATTTATTCAGGCGGCGGCCCTGTTTCGATGCAATGGGATGCGCACAGCAACCTGGTAGCGAACCACGAAAAAATGTGTGGCATCACCGACCTTCCGGTCGCGGGCTTATTGCAAGACTTGAAACAGCGCGGGCTCCTGGAGTCTACCCTCGTCATCTGGGGCGCCGAGTTTGGCCGTCTGCCGATGTCCCAAGGAGGCAATGGCCGCGATCACAATCCTCACGGATTTACCATGTGGTTCGCCGGCGGAGGCGTCAAGCCAGGAATTTCTATCGGTGCAACGGACGAACTGGGACTGCGTGCACAAGGAGCCCGATACCATATGCGGGACTTCCACGCGACCATTCTCCAGTTGCTAGGCCTCGATCAGAACCGCCTCTGGTTCCTCCATAACGGAAGGAATGAGAAACTCACGGACTTCGGAGGCACGGTGATCAAGGAAATGCTGGCGTGATGGAATGGCCAAACCCGGCTGACAGGTCTCTGAATCCCAAACACGAAGTTCACGATCTAAAGGCCATATGGCACACACAAAGAAGATTGCCTTAGTCACAGGGGCAAACAAAGGACTGGGGCTGGAAATGGCGCGGCAGTTGGGGCAGGAGGGCGTCACTGTGGTGCTGGCCGCACGCGATCCGCAGAAAGGCGAAGCTGCCGTCGAGAAGCTCCGGAAAGATGGATTGGACGTGCAGTTCTTGAAACTGGACGTGACCCGGAAAGAGGACCATACCGCAGCCGCCGCGTTTCTGGAACAGAAATTCGGACGTCTGGATATTCTCATCAACAATGCAGGAATTGCCCCGGAGCCCCTGGGCGCCGGGAAGACCAGTACGACGGATGGCGATGTACTACGCCGTACCTTCGAGACCAATTTCTTTGGGCCCGTGGCGCTGACACAGACGTTACTTCCGCTTCTCGAGAAAAGCGACGCGGCAAGAATTGTGAACATGTCGAGTATTCTTGGATCGCAGGGGCTGCACGCGGACCCACAGAGTCCGATCTACGATTTCAAAGCGCTTGCCTATGACGCTTCGAAGGCGGCTCTGAACTCATTCACGATCCACCTGGCCCACGAACTGAAGAATACGAACATCAAGGTAAATTCGGCACACCCGGGTTGGGTGAAGACAGATATGGGCACGGATGCAGCGCCCATGGAGCTTCCGGAAGGTGGGAAGACCGGCGTAGATTTGGCTTTGCTCAATGAAGATGGCCCGACCGGAGGGTTCTTCCATCTGGGCAAGACACTACCCTGGTAAGCGCGATCAATCAGGTGCAGGCCGAATCAGCTTTTCGATAAAATCGGCAGTGGCTTCCGCCGGTCGAATTTTTTTGCTTTCTCCTGCGAAAGCTGGTGGCCGGCGGTACGACATGCTGTTGCGGGAAGGGGCAGCTTTCGATCTCGCCATAAGCCTTCGGCAGGGCATCGCAACAATCGGCGAACTCTACTCGTTCATGAGTGGCTTGTATTTCCGCGGCAAAATGGCCTATGTGGAAAGGTTCCGTGCCGCTCCTCAAGGCATCCCGCCCGCACTTGTTATCGTCCCCGGAGCCGGCTTAGTCCCTCCCGAAACACCAGTCGGGGTCGAGCAGTTCCAAAGCGTCGCTGCTGTCCCGGTGCACGAGAGCAATCGCGTCTATAGAGAAGCCTTGCTGCGCGGCGCGCGCTTGCTGAACGAACACGCTGGGCCGGAGTGCTCCTATGTGCTGCTCGGTAGTGTTGCAAGCGAAAAGTACACGAGTCCTCTTCTTGAGGTTTTTAGTGAACGTCTCCTGTTTCCTGCCGATTTTGTTGGTCGCGGCGATATGAGCCGCGGAGGACTCATGTTGCGCTGCTCGCGCTCGGGCGTCGAGTTGCCATATATCCCGGTTCAAGGTGCATCGCGGCATGGTGAGCGCCCGCCCAGGTTAGAGCGATGGCGGAAGCGGTAATTTTTGTTGGCGTACAAGGGTCGGGCAAGACGACTTACTTCGTGGAACATTTCGCCGCTACGCATGAGCACATCAGCCGGGACATCCTGCAGAGTGCGGAGCGGGAAATGTCTTTGATCCGTGATTGCCTCCGTTCGGAGCGCTCATTCGTTGTGGACAATACCAATGCGACTCGCGCCGTGCGCGCGCCCTACATCCGAGCAGCAAAGATGGCGGGATTCAGAGTGCGCTCCTATTTCTTCGATACCCCGATCCGAACCGCGATTGGACGCAATAATCACCGCAAAGACAAAAAGTCGATTCCCGTTCCGGCTATTCTGCGCGCCGCAAAAATCCTGGAGCCACCCTCGTTAAGCGAAGGAATCGATGAAATATGCAAGATAACGTGATCGTAGTCTCAGGCGGCGCAAATGGGATCGGCGCAGAAGTCTGCTCTCGGCTGGCATCGGAAGGCGCTCGGGTAGTAATCGCCGACGTGAATACTGCTCAGGCCGAGGCAAAAGCGGCCAACATCGGAGCAGCAGGAGGACGCGCAATCGGTGTAGCGTGCGATATCACAAACCCCGAGGATTGCGAACGAGTGGCACGGACCGCCGTCGAGAAATTCGGCCGGTTAGACGCCATGGCTAACTGCGCGGGAATCAGCAAGCCGCACGACAGCATGAGTCTGCCGCCTGCGGACTGGTCACGGATGGTGGACGTTCAACTCAATGGCGCTTTCTACTTCGCGCAGGCTTGCGCCAGGCAGATGATGGAAACCGGTGGAGCGATCGTATTTATTACCAGCACTAATGCGGAAGCGGCGTTTCCCCGCCGCGCCGCATATTGTGCTGCCAAGGCCGGTGTGGCGATGCTCACGAAGGTATTGGCAATCGAGTGGGCCGAAAAGCGCATTCGCGTAAATGCCGTTGGTCCCGCGTATGTCGCAACGGACATGACGCTGCGAAACATCGCGGTCGGAAACGTGAACGAAGAACAGATCAAGCGGCGCATTCCTTTGGGCCGGCTCGCGCACCCGGCTGATGTAGCGGACGCCGTGTCGTTCCTGTTAAGCGAAAGGGCCAGTTTTATTACAGGACACTCTCTCTATGTGGATGGCGGTTGGCTGGCGTATGGATATTTTTGACGTATTCACACAACCGCTTGGCCAAGGGGGCGCCCCGGTTGCGGTTCCGAAACGCGCGTGATCTGAACTGAGACAGGCCGGCGCTCGAAATGGGACCGCATCGCAGCGTCAGCAATCGCAAGTGACTGCCGGCCGTCGTGGCCGGTTACCCGGATCGGACGCCCAGCCAGAACATTGGTGACGAAATCCCTCAGTTCAAGCCGGTAGGCGTCAGCAAAGCGCTCCAGCCAATGCTTGACGAGATCGTTTGTGTTCCCGTCTCGAGTCAACACAGTAATTGGAGTGCGCACGACAGATCCCACCTGAATCGTGCCAAGGGTGCCTACGATTTCCGTACGGACATCGTATCCATACCGCGCGTCGATAAACGATTCCACGTTGCCGATCGCGCCCCCGGCAAACTGTAAATTTACGACGCCCGCATCAAAACCGCCAACGCGCTCCGTTTCAGGAATTGCCAGGCAGCCGGCGTAGGCAGTAACTTCGATGACCTCGTCATTTGCGAGCCATCTCGCCAGGTCGAAATCATGGCTGCTCGAGTCATGAAAGAGAGTTCCGTTCAGATCGATTTGCGTTGCCGCGGAGGCCGGTGTGTGGTAATCCCGGCCGATCGATTTGAACAGAACGATACGGCCGATTTCGCCCTTGTCAATTCGCCTTTTCGCTTCGGCATACGCTGGGTCATACCGCCGCATGTGTCCGACCTGGAGGATCACACCCGCGTCGCTCACAGCGTCGAGCGCGGAGTCGGCATCTTCGAGCGTAATAGTCAACGGCTTTTCGCAGAAGATGTGCTTGCGCGCGGCGGCCGCAAGGCGGATGGTTGGGCCATGTGATTTTGCGGGAGAACTAATCACAACGGCGTCAACGTCGGTCCTGGCGAGCAGCGATTCGGCATCGTCGTAAAACGATTCGATCTGCAACTCTGCGGCAACTGCCTGCGCCCGCGCGAGATTCACATCCGCGACAGCAATCAGGCGGGCACCCGGAACGTGATAGCGAAGAGTCTCAGCGTGAAACTTTCCCATTTCGCCTACACCAATTACTCCGAAATTCAGGTGCTTCATCAGTTTCCCCTTAAACGTGCGAATCACTATTGGGAGCCTTGCCTTTCGGAGGCCCTGTCGAGGCACGGACGACAAGTTCGCCACGAACTTTGATTTCGTGCGTGGAGCCGGACCCGCCAAGCAGGTCCAGAACCGCCTCCATCGCTAACCGGCCCATCTCCGTCATCGGCTGACGAATGGTGGTCAGCGGCGGCTCAGTGAACTGGACTATTGACAAGTCATCGAACCCGATTACCGATACATCCCGCGGCACGTGCCGGCCGGAGGCGTGAATCTGACGCATGGCTCCGAGTGCGGTCATGTCGTCGTAACAGAAAACAGCCGTCGGCGGCGCTGCCAATCCGAGCAGCGTAGCCATAACTTCCATCCCGCTCTCAGGTGTTCCGCTCCCATAGACCACGAGTTCAGGTTGGAAGGGAAGCTGTCCCGAATCGAGCGCCTGCCGGTATCCGCCGAAACGGTCAGTATCG
>DATBFG010000054.1:0-26119 GCA_036558645.1 Terriglobales bacterium | reverse complement strand
TAGCAAAGACGAGATTCTCTGGCGAGCATATCAGGCAAATTGGATCTATTGGCTGATCGGTGTATTCACCGCATTCCTGACGTCCTTTTATATGTTCAGGCTGTTGTTTCTGACGTTCTTCGGGTCCTACCGAGGCGACGCTGATAAGCCCGATCACGGGCACGACGCTCATGGGCACGGTCATGGCGGCATCCATGAGAGTCCAAAGGTCATGCTTGTCCCTCTCGTGATCCTTGCAGTGTTTTCTTTTGTGGGTGGCTGGATAGGTACTCCAGGTTCTATGGGTGGTAGCAATCACTTTGACAAATTTCTGGAGCCTATATTCCACACCACCTCGCCTGGGCCAGCCAATGGACATACAACTGCCGGGGAGATAGCGCTTCCGGAGCAGCGAACGGAAGGACCCGAACCACAAACCAGCCACAAAACCGAACTGATCTTCACCGGAATTTCCGTAGTGGCCGGATTGCTCGGCTTGGCCCTAGCTGGCTTGCTCTATTGGCAACGTCCCGAATTGCCGCAAAAAATCGCCGATGGTCTTGGCGGCCTATATCACACAGTTGTCAACAAGTACTATATCGACGAACTTTACGCTGCTCTATTCGTGAAGCCGCTGGTCGACGGCTCCTCGAAAATTTTGTGGCGAGGTATTGACCAGCAACTCATCGATGGCGCCATTGATAACAGCGCCGATGGGGCTCGTGAGATTTCTGATGCTGTTCGCCGAATGCAGTCCGGCAGCATACGCTCGTACGCTGGGTGGATTGCTCTCGGTGCGTCCTTTGTCATTGCCTACATGATCTGGATGGGAACGCGATGAACACGCCGACATTGGATAGCGCCATTCTTACGCTGGTGACGTTCATCCCGCTCGCAGGCGCGTTGATATTAGTTTTCTTGCCTCGCCGTCCGCGTGATATTCGTGGGCTCGCCTTGGTGGTTTCGCTTATCGACTTCGTTGCATCACTGCATCTTCCCACAAGCCTTCTCGAAGGGCAGCCTGGATTCCAGTTCGAGGTCAACATACCTTGGATTCCTACTCCGAATATCCACTATCACATGGGGATCGACGGCATTTCCATGTGGTTGGTCGTCCTGACGACATTTCTCACGCCGCTCTGCGTGCTGATCTCGTGGAACTCCATTCATGAGCGAGTGAAGGAATTCTTCATTCTTCTGCTTGTCCTGGAAACAGCGCTGATCGGCGTATTCGTATCGCTCGACTTGTTCCTGTTCTACTTCTTCTGGGAAGCCACCCTGATACCCATGGCGCTGTTGATTGGCGTCTATGGCCATGGAAGGCGCGTGTATGCAGCCGTCAAATTCTTTCTCTATACGATGATCGCGTCGGTGTTCATGCTGGCAGCGATGCTGTGGCTCTACGCGAAGACGGGGACGTTCGACTTTGTTGCGATTCAATCAGCGATTCGCAATGGGCAGATTGACGGCTTTGCAACCGCCGCCGGCTGGCTCTTCCTTGGATTTTTCGTCGCATTCGCCGTGAAGGTGCCTTTGTTCCCGTTCCATACTTGGCTCCCCGACGCCCACGTAGAGGCACCCACTGCAGGGTCGGTTCTGTTGGCTGGCGTGCTCCTCAAGATGGGCACTTATGGAATGTTGCGTTTTAATCTGGGATTTTTCCCTGAGAAATCCCGCGAAAATGCGCCCTGGATCATCGCGCTGGCTCTAATTGGCATCATCTATGGCGCCCTTGTTGCACTCGTTCAACCCAACATGAAGAAGCTGATCGCCTACTCGTCGATCAGCCACTTGGGATTTGTGGTACTGGGCATCTTCAGCTTCACAACAATGGGTATCGATGGCGCGACGTTCGTCATGCTGGCGCATGGTGTCTCAACAGGCGCTCTGTTCATGCTCGCGGGTATTCTTTACGAACGCCGTCACACCTACGAGATCACTGAATTTGGTGGTCTTGCTACAGCAATGCCCATTTACGCAACATTTTTTCTCTTCATTGTTCTCTCCTCAGTCGGGTTGCCGCTGCTAAATGGCTTCATCGGGGAGTTCCTGGTTCTGAGTGGAGCATTTCACGCGCGAGCCTTTTATGGAATTCTGGGTGCCACAGGCGTCATCTGGAGCGCGGGTTACTTGCTGTGGATGTATCAGCGTGTGTTTTATGGAAAGATTCGTCACGAGATCAATACGGCGTTACCTGACTTGAGCATTCGGGAACAGGTTGCTTTGTGGCCCACCGCGGTTGCCGCCTTAATTATGGGAGTTGTCCCCATTTTCTGGTTGAAAGCGATTGACCCGACGGTGCAGGCGGTACTCGCACCGATTACGCAACTAGCCAGCAAGGTGGTTGGCCAGTGAATACCACCGTGCAATCACTTCCGCAATCGCTGGATTACATCCGCTTGTTGCCCGAGATCGTACTGTCTCTCTTCGGCGTCTTGATCATGCTTTTGGACCCTCTTTGGACGGGATCGAAGGCACGTCAGGGTCTCGGGATCGTTGCGCTCATGGGCGCGTCCGCTGCTCTCTTATCGACTCTGTTTCAGGGAAGTTACGGGTCCGGTTACGCATTCTGGCACATGGTGTACGTGGATTCGTTCAGCATCTTTTTTCATGTAGTCGTGCTTGGAGTCACCACCGTTGTCATTCTGACCTCCTTTGAGTACCTGGAGTTTCAGCAGATTCGCGCCGGTGAGTACTATGCGCTGATTCTTTTCGGGGCGGTCGGCATGTGCCTCATGTCCTCGGCGGTCGAACTCGTGCTGATCTTTATCGCACTCGAGATTTCGTCGATATCAACCTACGTTCTTGCTGGGTTCAGGCGCCGTGCCCCCATTAGCAGCGAATCTTCGCTGAAGTACTTCCTCTTAGGCTCGTTCGCCACCGCATTCTTTCTTTATGGAATCGCGCTTATGTTTGGGGCCACTGGTTCCACCAGCATTGCAATCATTGGTGAGAGGCTGAGTTCGGGTTCAACTCCCCTCTTGGCATATCTTGGCGCGGCCATGATGTTTGTAGGACTCGGGTTCAAGGTTGCGGCGGCACCGTTCCACATCTGGACGCCAGACGTGTATGAGGGAGCTCCCGCACCAATTGTCGGGTTCATGTCGACGGCTCCAAAAGCAGCCGTTTTTGCCGTCTTCCTGCGTATCTTCTTCGAAGCCCACGCGCCTGGGCGGATTTGGCTAATCTGGGTAATCGCCGCTCTGTCAATGACGATCGGCAACCTTGCCGCACTCGTGCAAGACAACGTGAAGCGTCTTTTGGCGTACTCCTCGATCGCTCACGCAGGATACTTGCTGGTGGCTTTTGCTGCGCTGCCGGCGAACGGCATCCCGGCGGCAATGTTTTATGCAGCTTCTTACGCGGCGATGAACGTTGGAGCGTTTGCCGTTATCAGCCACTTTGCCGGAACCGGCGAAAGTCGCGTCACGCTGGAAAGCTACTCTGGCCTGGGACGGCGCTCGCCGCTATTGGCCGCCAGCCTCACCATTTTTCTTCTTTCGCTGATTGGAATACCTGTGACCGGCGGTTTTTTTGCGAAGTTCTACGTCTTTAGCTCCGCGCTGCAGGCAAATCTGGTGGGCCTCACGATTATCGGCGTTTTGAACAGCGCAGTAGGAGCCTATTATTACCTGCGGCTCATCGTTGCGATGTATATGCGTGAACCCAAAGAAGAAACGATACTCGCGCCACCTCCGATAGGCCTGCGTCTGGCCTTGGCCATTTGTTTGGTAGCAACCATCTACTTGGGAATTCTGCCGGGTAGAGTGGTGACCTATGCGAATCGCTCAGCGGCCGCACTCCTGAACGCAAATGATTCCGACGTCGCGCAGAACGCTCGTTGAAATGTAGTCTCGCAGCATTGACAACCGCCGCCTCTGCATTCATCATGACTGAACGGCGTCTAGTCGGAGGGCATCTATGGTTGAACTGATTCGCAAAATCTGGTCTGAGGACGAGGGTCAGGATATCGCTGAGTACGCGGTTATGTTGGCTGTGATCCTGGTTCTGGTTGTCGGAACGATTAGGCTGATCGGCACAAACGCCAATAATGCGTTCTCCAGCGTCGCCAGTTCGATTCAGTAGCGCGCGCACACGCATTCAGCCGTCAAAGCTATTGCTGCAAGAACGTCGCTTTAGGACAAAGCGTCATAGGCTAAGTATGTTTTAAGGTACCGACTCTGTATTGCTGATTCAGAGAGTCGGATGTGAGTTATACTCTTCTCCCACATCGTCTGAAGTTCCGTGGTCCTCCCCCATTAGTTCAGCATGAAGAATACATTCGACTGTGCCGATAGGTCGCAAAAAACAGCCCAGGGCTTTCGCTGCAGGCTGTTCTGGCTCACAAGAGTGCCCCTTCTCGGAATCGTGGTTTCTCTATTTTGTTGTCTACCGGCGCTTTCCCAAACTTATGCCTTCGAGCGAGCTGATTTCGGGGTCGGTACGACTCCGATCGGTGGGACTACCGCCGACTTCAACGGCGATCGCAAACGAGACATGGCCATTATCAATTTTGACGATGGTAGTGTTTCGATTCTTCTCGCGCAAGACAATGGAACATTCGCACCGCGCGTCGATGTCACGGTCGGCGTCGGACCGACTTTTATCGTTACAGGAGATGTAAACTGCGATCACAAACCCGACTTGATCGTAACGCAGGGCAATGCCAACACAGTTTCCATACTCTTGGGAAATGGCGACGGAACGTTCCAACTACCGCAGACCTTCGCAACTGGCGACTATCCGATATGGGCAGATATCGGCGATTTCAATGGTGATGGTAAGCCCGATCTTGCGATTGCCAATTACGAGAGCGACTCCACGTCGATCCTGCTAGGTAATGGCGATGGCACTTTTCGGCCGCACTGGGATCTACAGATGGCTCCTTCGCCCGACTCGATTGTTGTAGGCGACTTCAATGGTGACGGATATCTTGACGTGGCGGTCGCGAATGCAACCGGGCAACTCGTCGGAATTGTGACGCTAGGCCTGGGTAACGGAGACGGGACGCTGCGGATTGGTAAGAAGAGCGCCGTCGGGCCACTGCCGCAGTCAATCCGCACTGGTGACTTCAACAACGACGGGAAGCTGGATATCGTCGTGGCCAATCTGCAGACCGGCGTTAATACGATTTCCCTAATTCTTGGAAATGGCGACGGAACGTTCCAAGATGATCACGAGTTTCCCACAGCCAACACACCCTATCGCGTAGCTGTGGCTGACTTCAACCGCGATGGGAATCTAGATGTAGCGGTCGCATCGCCATCAAACCTTGGGAGCTACGTCTCGATTCTTCTCGGAGCCGGGAACGGCACCCTTCAAACTCACGTGGATTACGCTACGGGCGGTGATACCGACTGGATCATGCCGATTGATTCCAATCACGACGGATTTCCGGACCTCGCCGTGGTTTATACGGATTGTGTGTTCGGCACCTGCTCCGGACCGGGCACCGGCGACGTGAGCATTCTGATCGGAAACGGACGAGGAGCATTCAGCCCTCGACACGACGTTGCAATCGATCGTTATCCGTACTCAGCAGAACTAGCGGACTTAAACGGAGACGGCATCCTCGATGTCATTACTGCGAATGCCAGCAGTGACAACCTCTCCGTGCTCCTGGGAAAAGGTGACGGGGCTTTTCAACCCCGATTAGATTTTGCGACCGGAGCTGGACCTGAGTCGGTCGCGGTAAGTGACTTCAACTCTGACACTAAGCTCGATCTGGCAGTTGCGAATGAGGCTGGCAACACAGTCTCTATTCTCCTGGGCACTGGTGACGGTAGTTTCGGGGGACATATGGACCTTGATACTGGGCAGAATCCTCTTGCCATCGTGGCGGGTGATTTTAATGGCGACGGCAAGTCTGACTTGGCCGTAGGGAATGGCGCTCCGGCTAACGCTGTTTCCATCCTCATGGGAAACGGTGATGGAGGATTTAAGGCCTACCAGGCGTTCCCGGTGGCTGGTCCTGTGCTATCGCTGGCCGTTGCAGATTTCAACCACGACGGGAACCTCGACATCGTGGCGAGCACCAGTACATCCGATCTTTCCATCCTGATGGGAAATGGTGACGGGAGCTTTCGCCCCCATGTCGATGTTTCAACTGGAGGCACCAATCTTGCCGTTACAACGTTGGACTTCGATCATGACGGTCAAACCGATATCGCCGCCGCTTGCTACAACGACAACGGTTCGGGCTACATCGCTCTCCTGCTGGGGAACGGAGACGGAACGTTTCAAGCTCATCAAGACAATTATGCCTTGCCCTTCGTGCCTTTCTGGATCGGCGCGGGAGACTTCGATACCAACGGCCAACCCGACCTTGTAACGATGAACTATGGAACCGCCTCGCTGTTCCTTGGAAAATCGAACGGAACGCTTGCTCACTATCTTGACTTCGCGACTGGAGATGGATCGATATCGGGTGCACTAGGAGACCTGAATCAGGACGGAGCGCTCGATTTTCTCAGCTCGAATTTACAGTCTGGAACCATTTCGGTATTTCTGAACACTCCTGTGGTGACGATTTCACCCGCCAAGGTGGTGTTCGCTCCACAGCTGATCGGAACTACGAGCGCACCGAAGACGGTGACCGTTTCAAATCCAAGTATTGCTCCATTGACAATGACTGGAATGAACGTGAACGGCCCATTCGCCTATTCTGGTACTTGCAACCTGGTCATACCGCCGGGTGGGGAATGTTCCTTTGATGTTTCTTTTGCGCCAGTCGAAAGAGGAATTGAGCGCGGCGCAATCAATATCTCTCACAATGGCTTCGGTGGAGCTCAGATGGCGTTGCTGAGGGGAACCGGTACCGTAGTTCAAGTTTCTCCTCGTGGCCTTAACTTTGGCGTGGAATACGTCGGCATCAAGAGCCACCTAAAGACGATTACGATTCAGAATACCGGCACCGGCGTTTTGCACATCAGCGGTATCTCAATTTCCGGCTCTAACTTGGGTGACTTCATGGAGCAAAACAATTGCGGTCTCGGCCTACATGCGGGAGAGATTTGCATGGTACAGGTCAGTTTCAAGCCTTCGGCGCCAGGCCAGAGATTCGCCTCCCTGACGATTCAGGACGATGGCGGCGCCAACCCGCAGATTGTCCCGTTGATAGGACTCGGACAATAACAACTTCCGAGACACTCCTTCACAAAAATTGTTATATTCCACATTGCTTTAGTGATCTTGTCCTCTGTTCCGCACCAGAGCTAAACTCATTCAAATAGCATTTGTCTTGAACTGAGCTATGTTCGAATCGGCCAACTTACCGGGCAGACATCTGGAGACCATACGTTGGATGTCGATCGCGCTTCATTGTGTCGCTCTTTATTGCTTGCTTCGTTCACCTGACCCGATTTTTGTAAAGCCATCTGGAATTCAGTTCGGGAAAAATGGTACGGCGACACAGCTGATTTACTTTCCCAAGCCCGGATCGACTGAGGCGCAAGCTTCCGCAGCGGCGAATTCGCGAAAACTTACGTATCCGAAGGTGCGCACCAGCCAGGTTCGTGCGCCGGAACCGACGGCTCTACAACCGGGAGAAAAAGACCAAGCATCCGCAAAAGCGGAGGCGCTTGCAGGATCCCCACGCGGATCTTTGTCATACGGTCCAATCACGGGGCACGAGGTCAGGCCGGCGTTTCCCATCGTGTATCCCGATCCGATCATTCCTGACTCGGAAATACCTGACGGTGCTACAGGCGACGTGGTCATAGAAGTCACGATCGATGAGAGTGGCCTGGTAACCGCCACAAGGGTGCTACAGCCATTCGCTGGCATCGAAGAAAAGGTTGTCTCGGTGTTACGAACCTGGCGCTTTACACCCGCGACCATGGACGGAGTCGCCATCCCCTCCCAGCAGGACGTACACTTCCACTTTCCCAGCTAGCTGGGAAGTCTATACTTCTAGGCGACACCGGTTTCGTTCGCTGACCATGCACATTCCTGATGGCTACCTAAGCCCATCCACCTGCGTGACCATGTACGCGCTTGCGAGTGCCGGATGGTACTCAGCAATCAAGCGTACAAAAAGACTCCTGGCTACTCGCACTATCCCGTTAATTGCCATGTTTGCCGCATTCTCGTTCGTAGTGATGATGTTCAACCTCCCCTTGCCTGGGGGCACGACGGGACATGCTGTAGGGGTGACGATTGCGGCAATCGTTCTAGGCCCAGCTGGAGCTATCGTGTCCATCTCCATTGCACTTTTCCTGCAGGCCTTGTTTTTTGGTGACGGAGGTATCACAACGTTCGGGGCAAACTGCGTCAATATGGCGATAGTTGGATCGCTCGTTGCCTTTGCCGCCTACCGCTTGATCGCACGATCAAGCTCGAGTCCGTCGCGAAGAGTCTTCGCGGCGGGAGTTGCGGGATACTTCGCGATTAATGTATCGGCACTACTTACAGCATTCGAGTTTGGAATTCAGCCTTTACTTTTTCACGATGCCCACGGGACTCCACTCTATGCTCCGTATGGACTCCAGATTGCCATCCCAGCCATGATGGTCGGCCACTTGACCGTTGCTGGCTTTGCGGAAGCATTTCTATCGGCAGGCATGCTTTCTTTTTTCCAACGTACCGAGCGCGCCCTTTTGGACAAAGGACCCATCTCGGCCGCAAGCACAGTTGTGTCTCCCGACATCAATCGCTTGTGGTTGGCTCTTGGATTGCTTACGCTCTTGACTCCTCTGGGCGTTTTAGCCACGGGCACCGCATGGGGCGAGTGGAGACCCAGCGAATTGGCAGCACGTATGGACGCAGGTTCATCCCATGCCTCGATCCCGTCCGGCATTGCGAAG
Organism: Terriglobales bacterium; assembly: GCA_036558645.1. Classification (GTDB taxonomy): domain Bacteria; phylum Acidobacteriota; class Terriglobia; order Terriglobales; family Acidobacteriaceae; genus DATBFG01. The sequence continues at coordinate 17,336 of DATBFG010000054.1, read as the reverse complement.
CTCTCAGGCATTTGGACCGCGCCTTTCCCGGCATACGCGCCACCCTTCGTAAGAAGCCCTGTGTTTGGGTATCTGCTTTCGGCCTCCTTTGTGGTGGGCATTTTGCTGCTTTCGTCTCTGCTGATAAAGTCAGTAGCCGGACGGCGGGATAGCCGAGACCTCGTTTCATGAGTCGCAACTCGTTTCTGTTCTCAACTATTCGTAGTTTTAATGACGCGGTGGCTCGATCCTTGGTTTCGGAAAGGCTTTCCACTGCGCCGTATTTGCTTCAGCAGTTTGACCCGCGCGTTCGACTGATTAGTATTTTCCTATTGATCCTCGCGACGGTATTTTGTAGGCGGCTGAGCATCCTCACTTTCGTCTTCGCCCTCTCAGTCATGCTCGCAATCGCCTCGCATGTAAGCGTCTGGTCCTTAGTTAAACGAGTTTGGGTTATTGTCTTCGTCTTCACGGGATTGATTGCTCTTCCAGCTTTATTCACGACGTCCGGCGAAATACTGGTGCATTTCCCTGGCTCGCTCTCGATCACAAGGCAGGGCCTGCGAACAGCCCTGATGCTTGTTCTACGCGTCGAAACTACGGCCACACTGACGACAACGCTCGTCCTCTGCACGGCCTGGAATCGATTGCTAAGAGGGTTACGCTCTCTTGGGATACCGTCGGAGTTGATCGTGATTGCTGCAATGACTCATCGCTACATCTTCCTGCTCATCGAAACTGCGAATCAGATGTTCGAGTCTCGAGTAAGCCGCACCGTGGGTGTGCTCGGTTGGCGACAGGAGCGGTCTATCACAACGCAATCAGCGGCAGTTCTACTCAGCAAGAGTATGGACCTGAGCCACGAGGTCTATCTCGCGATGTTGGCCCGCGGCTTTCGAGGAGACATCCGTCTGTTAGGAGAACAGCGTTTACGAGTCTGGGATTGCCTCGGTTTGATATCGATCGGGGCCCTCGCGGCCTTGGTGATATGGGTGGGGAGGTAACTGCTTTGCCGCCACTGTTTGAGTTGCAGGATGTCAGCTTTGACTATGATGGGGTACCTGCGCTTAGCCGCCTGAATCTTCAGATCGAGAGGGGCCAGCAGATCGTATTGCTTGGGGCAAATGGTTCAGGAAAGTCCACATTGCTGCGCTTGTTGAATGCACTCTGCTTTCCCTCACTAGGCAGCGTCCGTTTCGAAGGTAACCTCCTGACGCGTGAGAGCTCGCAGCGGGACGAATTCATGCTTACCTTCCGTCGCCGCACGGCTTTGGTCTTTCAAAATCCGGACGCTCAACTTTTTAACCCGACTGTATTCGAGGAGATCGCATTTGGGCCGCTGCAGATGCAATGGTCTGAAGCCGAGGTGACCCGGAGAGTCAACGAGACAATGGATTTGATGGGCATCTCACACCTGCGTGGACGGCCCCCCTATCGGTTATCAGGCGGTGAAAAGAAGCGCGTAGCACTCGCCTCGGTGCTGGTTCTTGATCCCGAAGTCCTCCTGCTTGATGAGCCCACAGCCACGCTCGATCCACGAACACAAAGCCAGTTTATCGACCTTGTGCAAGGATGGAGAGATACCTCGAAAACGGTAATCACTGCCACTCACCAGTTGGACATCGTAGAAGACATCGCGCGCTCAGCACTCGTGATGGAAGCGGGAACGGTGGTAGCAAGTGGTTCCACATCCGAGATCTTGATGAACTCCGAGCTACTCCTAAAAACCAACCTAATCCACGCCCATCGCCATTCGCACAACGGGATCGTACATTCTCATCCTCATTCTCACCGCCATTCCCATCAGCACTGACCCTTGGCCCCTATCCACTTCTAGTTCTTTATTTTTTCTTTGGCACTTTGGCTCCCTTTTTCCTTGCTTCAGAGAGGCCAATCGCAATAGCCTGTTTTCGGCTCTTCACCTCTCCTCCCTTACCTCCCTTTCCGGACTTGAGCGTGCCCTTCTTGCGCCGCCGCATTGCGCTGGCGACTGTTTTCGAGGCGCCCTTGCTATATTTCCGTCCCCGGGACCTCGTACTTTTCTTTGCAGGCATTTTTTCCTCCTGCGCCTTAGAGACTCCTCCTGACATTGAGGTTGTGCGCATGAAATCGTACTTCACCGGTAAAAGCAAACCTGTCTCCCAATTTGGACGAGAGACAGGTTCCGATCGAAAAACAGTTTTCGCTAGGCAGCCGCTTTGTAGGAACGTGCCGTTTCTGGTGCATCTCCCGCACGCGACACTAGATATTGTTTCGCACTCTTGGCTGCGAGGTATAAGCTGGCCGCCACTGAGAGGTAGATTCCCATACCAACGGAGACAGCTTTCATCGCTTCCTCCCGCATCTGGGATGCAATATTGCCGAATTGACCGGCTGTGTCGCCGCCAATGCTGTTTATGGCGCTGCGGATCATAAGACCGACTAGCAGCATGAAGAGTAGCGGGAACAGACCTCCAAGGATTGCGCGCTTGTCTTTCCAGAAATAAGAAACAAAAGGTCCGACAAGAGCAATGACGGCGAGCATGCCGTAGATCCCGGTGCTCGGACTCACGCCGCTTCCCGCCTGCATCAAGCGTTCGAGGGAGTTGCTGGCATTAAGGAATCCGAGAACCTGCCAGAAAGTGAAGTCCATGCTGCCGAAGGGCGTCTTGATCGAGGCTGCTGCCAGAAAGAACCACCCCACAATTAACAACGCCGCGCAGACTAAGGTGGGAACACCGAATTTGGCAACCATGCCGGAGGCCAGGGCAGCTCCCTTCTGCTTCGCAGCATTCATTGCGACCTCAGCTTGCTCCCTGGCTACTTGGGATTCTGCTACTACGCTGATGCCAACGATCTTGCCTTGTTCAAAGTCAACATCCACTGCTTGCCCCGGCTTTGGCGGTACCTCGGACCTCCAGGTACCTTCCAAGGCAAAGGCATACTGCTGGCCTTCCACCATCAACAAACCGGGCCCAGAATGTGGGTCTCGCAATACTTTGCCGCGTTTTTTCATACTTCCTCCTCATGGCGATCGCTGAAGAAACGGTTGAATGACCTGGCTGACGGTGTTAGCATTCCCGAGCCAGTTACTCGGCTGCGGATTGCTCCCCTCCCCCAAAAACTAGTAGGTTCTTGGTCATTCACTACGCATTGCGCGGATGAGCAGAAAAAAACGTCATGGCATCGCAAAATTTTTCAGCGGGATCGGGTTCTGAGCGATTGGCCATTGACGGCCATCAGGATCGACACGCCCTCGATCAACTTTTCAGCATTACCTATGAGGAACTGCGCCGACTCGCCTCAACTGTGCGCAGGGGCGATCCCAGTGCTACGCTCAATCCCACGGCGTTGGTGAACGAAGTCTGGTTAAAGCTGTCGCACTCCGGACCGCCCGTGGCTTCCTCTCAACTACACTTCAAGCGAATCGCAGCCCGGGCCATGAGACAACTTCTGGTAGAGGCAGCCCGCCGCCGAGGGGCTAATAAGCGTGGCGGAGTCGCTGCCTATACACCCGTCACTCTCGACGAAACCATCATGGCAGCTGCGACTCAGCAGGATGTGCTGGCGCTCGACCGCGCGTTGGAAGAACTTGCCAGACTTCATCCTCGACAGGCCTTGATGGTGGAAAGCCGCTTCTTCGGCGGCCTCGACATCCCTGAAACGGCCGCCTTGCTCGATATCTCAGAAGCTACGGTGTTGCGCGATTGGCGGGCGGCGAAAGCTTGGTTGGCCCGGGAACTCAAGCGAGAGCATTAACAATCTGCCCTCCTGGACGGTTGGCAAGGAGCAAAGTGAAGGCATGGATCGCGCACATTGGGATCTGATCCAGGAACTGTTTCACCGAGCCGCCGACCTTCCCCGCGACCAGCAGATAAGTTTTCTTCAAGCCGCTTGCAATAACGACGAATCACTGCTGAATGATGTCTTCGCATTGCTCGAGGAAGATTCCCAGCAAAATTCATTGCTTGATCGTAACCTGGCACAGGTCGCGCAGCATGTAGTAGGTGGTTCTTTCTCTGGCAGCCCTCCGGAAGCATTCGGTCCATACAGGATCAAGAGGATCATCGGAGAAGGCGGAATGGGTTTGGTCTACCTTGCAGAGCGCGAGGATCTCGGAACGGAGGTAGCCATTAAGATCTTGCGTGATGCATGGCTCTCGCCGTCGCGTCGCGAGCGCTTTGCCAGTGAACAGCGGACGCTCGCACCACTGAATCATCCGTTCATCGCGCGCCTTTACGATGCGGATTCTCTCTCTGACGGCACACCATGGTTCGCGATGGAATACGTGGAAGGTGTGCCTCTGACCGAGTACTGCAAGGCTCACAATCTGTCGATCTCCGATCGCCTCAAACTATTCTGTTCCGTCTGCGAAGCAGTGAAGTTCGCCCACAGCCATGCCGTCATTCACCGCGACCTGAAGCCTTCGAACATCCTGGTGAAAAGTGATGGAACGGTACGACTGCTCGACTTCGGCATTGCTCGTCAATTGGAGACACTCAGTGGTCCCACGAGCCAAGCCAACCTGGACCACACCATGACCGGATTGCGCTTAATGACGCCGGCCTACGCATCCCCCGAGCAGGCCAAAGGTGCGCGTGTGGGTATTCAAACTGATGTGTACTCCCTGGGTGTGATCTTGTACGAACTCCTTACTGACCGCCTTCCGTTCGATCTTTCGAACCTTACCCCTGCCGAGGCGGTGTCAGTGATAGAAACGCAAGATCCTGCTAAACCCTCGCTAAGCGCAAGATCCGCACTGTCGGACGGTGTTCAAGCCCGCGTCTTCGACAGTCCCGAGTGGGCCGACCTTGATGTGCTGTGCTTAACGGCGATGCACAAAGACATGTCACGCCGTTATGCCTCGGTGGAGGCTCTGACTCGCGACGTGAATCACTTCCTGGACGATGAGCCCTTAGAAGCTCATGCAGATACAGTTCGCTATCGTGTCGGCAAGTTCGTGCGTAGGAATCGGCAGCCTGTGATCGCGGCCAGCATCGTTCTCGCGGCCATCGTCGGCCTAACCATATTTTTTACCGCTCGCCTTGCGATTGCGCGCAATGCTGCCCTTGCAGAGGCTGCTCGCACCCAGCGCATTCAGCGCTTCACGTTGAATCTGTTCCAAGGCGGTGATGAAGCCGCAGGACCTGCTGATGATCTGAAGGTGGTAGCGTTACTCGACCGTGGCGTGCAAGAAGCCAAGGCTCTGGATGCCGATCCCGAAATGCAGGCGCAGTTGTATCAAACCCTTGGCAGCGTTTACCACAAGATGGGAAAGTTCGAGCAGGCAGATAGCTTGTTGCATTTGGCGCTCGAACGACACAAGCAACTACACGGCCCGGATCACGCAGATGTTGCCGAGGATTTGGTCGCCATCGGTCTTCTGCGCTCCGATCAGGCGGAACTGGAAGAATCGGAGCGGCTAGTCAGACAGGGACTCGAAATGAGCAAGAAGCATCTGCCGGCTAACCATCCTACGGTGGCCAGGGCCACTTCAGCCCTCGGTCTGGTACTTGAGAATCGCGGGAATTATGAGCAGGCGCTCCAAGTGTTAAGTGAGGCCGCGCGACTCGAATCGGCCCCCGGAGGGGATGCTGCTGACCTGGCAGCTACCCTCACAGAACTCGCAAATTGTCACTTCTATGCCGGAGATTATGAGGCGGCAGACGCACTGAACCGCCGCGTCCTCGAAATGGACCGCCAACTTTACGGCCCCGGTCATCCCCACATCGCTGACGACCTGATCAACCTTGGGGCAATCCAGTCGCAATGGGAGCACTACAAGGAAGCAGAAGTCTTCAATCGCCAGGCACTCGACATTACTCAGGCGTGGTATGGCAAAGACAACCCGGAAACTGCTTCTGCGGCTACGATCCTGGGGAGAACACTGATTAACCTCGGGCGCCTCGACGAGGCAGAGTCCCTGCTGCAGCAAGCTCTTTCCGTACAGGAACATTTTTATGGCAAGGTCCATCCTCGCGTCGCATCTGCCTTGAGTGACTTGGGTAAGGTAGCGCTTCAGCGTGGCAAGTTGGAGGAAGCCCGAGCAGATTTCACTCGTATGGAAGAAATCTACCGAGAAGTATATGGCGAAAAGCACTACCTGATCGGCGTAGCGCTATCTAATCTTGGGACGGTGGAACTAGAAGAAAAGCAATACCCTCGCGCTGAGACAGTGCTTCGCGAGGCCGTCAACAAGTTTACCGAGGCCTTATCACCCACCCATTTCAACACGGGTGTGGCCCGGATCAAACTTGGGCGCGCCCTTCTCCGTCAACGTCGTTACTCCGACGCCGAAGCCGAAAGCCTCGCGGGTTATAAGGTACTTTCCAGCCAATCGAATCCTTCCAATCTCTGGCTCAATTATGCGCGGGAGGATCTGGCGGCGATCTATTCCGGGCTGGGACAACCCGATAAGGCGCGCCAGTTCCAAACCGAGTTAACCGCAAGCGCAAAAAAGTAGCTATTAACTCCGCAGGACACGGTTCATTTCTTAGAGATTTCTAATGGTTGGTGAAACCGATTTCACTGCTCGGCCCACGCCTGTCGCCCTTCAAGGAGAATCAAGTTCAGCCGATAGTGTTAGTAGCGAGACCTGCGCCCGCGGTCCTGGCTTGATGGAAAGCTGAAACTGCGCGAGGACTCTCTTCGCACTAGACGCGATGGTTTGCGAACTCGCAAGAGTTCTTGGCTACCGGGAGGAGCCTAGCCGTGAGCGACGGTGACATCGTTCAAGACTTTCTGGTTGAGAGCTACGAAAATCTCGACCGGCTGGATCGTGATCTGATCGAATTAGAAAGAAATCCGCAGGATCACGATGCCCTTGCGGGAGTGTTTCGCACTATCCACACCATCAAAGGTACCTGCGGCTTTCTCGGGTTCAGCAAGCTGGAAAAGGTCACTCATGCGGGAGAGAACCTACTCAGCCGCCTGCGTGACCGTCAGCTCGTCTTAACCCCGGAAATTACGACCGCCCTGCTGACAATGGTGGATGCCGTCCGACAGATGCTGAAGACAATTGAAAGTAGTGGACAGGATGGTGACAACGACTACCCTGAACTCCGTGAAAATCTGACGCGCCTGCAGGATCCAGCCCATGGTGGAACTCCCACCCCAACTCACGAAAACTGTACCGCTCGCGCCGAGCTGCCGGAGAATCCGACGCCCGACCTCTCTCCATCCCCGACCGAAGCAAGGTTGACTGAGAGCACCGCAGCTTCCCAGCCAAATGAAGCACGCACGCGCGACGCCTCAGCTGAGACCATCCGAGTGGGTGTGAACCTGCTTGACCGCCTTATGACGATGGTAGGCGAGTTGGTATTGGCCAGAAACCAGTTGCTGCAATTCACAAACAGCCTGGAGCACAGTGGACTGCACGCTGCTTCGCAGCGGCTCAACCTGATCGCCACCGAACTGCAGGAACAGGTTATGAAAACTCGCATGCAGCCCATCGGGAATCTGTGGAGCCAATATCCTCGCACTGTGCGCGATGTAGCTTTGGGCTGCGGTAAGCAGGTTGAGATCGAGATGGAAGGGAAAGACACTGAGCTCGACAAGACCATCATCGAGTCCATTAAAGATCCTTTGACTCACCTGGTTCGTAATGCGGTAGACCACGGCATCGAAGCACCAGAGGCGCGGATTAAGGCCGGTAAACCACCCGCAGGACGTCTCCTGTTACGGGCCTATCACGAAGGCGGCCAAGTCATCATCGAAATCTCAGACGATGGGGCCGGTCTGGATTTGGAACGTATTCGAGCGAAAGGCATCGCTCGCGGTCTACTTGATGCCAGCCAGGCTGCACAAATGTCGGAGAGAGATCTCTCTCATCTCATTTTCGTACCTGGCCTTTCAACCGCCGAGCAGGTGACGAACGTTTCCGGTCGCGGTGTAGGCATGGATGTCGTCAAGACGAACATCGAGAGAATTGGTGGAATCGTAGATGTCCAATCAATATCTGGAAAAGGCACCACGATTCGCGTGAAGATCCCGCTGACACTAGCCATAATTCCCGCCCTGGTAGTCAGGTGCGGCGGCGAGCGCTATGCCATCCCCCAAGTAAACCTGTTGGAGCTAGTCCGGTTAGACGGCGGCCCGGATTCGAAAGGAATCGAGATGGTGCATGGCGCTCCGGTTTATCGCCTCAGGGGGCAACTTCTGCCCTTGGTTTACCTCAAGCGAGAACTGCAGTCTGGCCGCCAACCCATGCCCAGCTTGGGATCCACCCAGCAGCTAGCCGAAGATCCATCCGTCAGCATCGTAGTGCTCCAGGCCGACGACCGTCAGTTTGGCTTGGTTGTCGACGAGATTAACGATTCGCAAGAGATAGTCGTAAAGCCGCTTCGTAAGCAACTCAATGTCGCCAAAACGTTCGCTGGATCGAGCATCATGGGCGACGGCAGGGTAGCCCTCATCCTGGATGTTCTCGGCTTGGCACGTCATGCAAACGCCGTAACCGGAGATCGCGATCATCTGGAAGCCGAGAAGGCTGCAGCGAGGAACGAATCGGGCGAGAGACAGACCTTCTTGTTGTTTTCGGGCCCGGACGAGTCCCGCATGGCTATCCCGCTAAGCACAGTCGCACGCCTGGAAGAATTTCCCCTTTCCGAAGTTGAGACTTCCGGCAGCCAGTGGCTGGTGCAATACCGCGGGCAAATCCTGCCGTTGATCCGTCTTGATCGCGTTCTCGATGAGCGTCGTCGAACAGCACGTACTAAGCGAACTCTGCCGCCGCAGAATTGCGAACCGCTGCAGGTTCTCGTACTGAACCAGCACGGCCGGACAGTCGGATTAGTGGTCGAACGAATTCTGGATATCGTGGAAGATTCGGCTCTGATCCAGTCTCCTGCAACTCGCGCCGCCACTCTCTACTCCGCGGTCATCGGCAAACGAGTCACCGAATTACTTGATATTGCTGCTGTTCTGAAGGCCGCCGAACGCGATTCGTCACAATCGGGAGCCTCAATCAGTAAAGCGGCAGCAGGAGCACACTAATATGCCTCAATCGTCTCAATTCTGCACTTTCTACCTCGACAAGCTCTTGTTCGGGGTAGAACTAAAAGGGATTCAAGAGGTCATCCGGTCGCTAATTTCTACCGACGTTCCACTTGCCCCGAACGCTGTGGCTGGCCTTATGAACCTTCGCGGACAGATCGTGACCGCAATCGAATTGAGACAGCGGCTCGCGTTGCCACCCCGTGCGTCCGATGTTGCTCCCATGAATGTCGTGATCCGTTCCGAGGAAGGGGCTGTCAGCCTGTTGGTCGACGCCGTTGGCGACGTAGTTGAAGTCGACGAGAGCACGTTCGAACCGCCACCAGATACGCTGCAAGGAAATGTACGGAACATGATCTTGGGAGTTCACAAACTCCCCGATCGCCTGATGCATGTTCTAGATATCGAACGAGCATGCAGGATGACGGAAGAAGATGAGTTCAGCGTCGTCGGGCACTAGTCGCAATTGATAGTGTTCCCGCAACAACGCCAAGTGGGTTACAGCGCGAAAAGTCTGCGTAGCCATCCCGCAAGATGAGTGTGACCTCAAGTACCGGAGTGTCAGGCGCCCGCGAGGACACCTTCAGCCTTACCGATCCAATTTATCGCCAGATTCGCGACTTGATCTACAGGGTTTCCGGCATCTACCAGCCAGAGGAAAAGCTTTATCTCCTGCTAAACGCCTGTACCAGGCGTATGCAACAGGTGAAGGTCGATAACAGCCGAACTTACTGGAATCTGCTGATGGCGAGTCCCAACCGGGATCCCGAGATGCGGGCGCTGCTAAACGAGATCACCATTGGGGAAACCTGCTTCTTCCGTAGCCAGCCACAGCTGGATGCTCTTCGCAATATTATTCTGCCGGAACTCCTCAAAGAAAAATCCAGGCAAATTGTCAAACGCGTGCGTATCTGGAGCGCCGGGTGCTCGACGGGGGAAGAACCTCATACCTTGGCAATGAATCTTCTGGAAGAGAGCGAAGGCCGGCTGAAGGGATGGACGGTAGATATCCAAGCCACCGACCTGAACGACCGATCGCTTGAGGCCGCCAAAGCAGGCATCTATGGGCACTACGCTCTCCGCTTGACCCCGGAGTTCTACAAGCACAAATACTTTAGTCGCTTCGACGACAAGCATCTCCAGGTGCGGCCGGAGGTCAGAAATCTTATCACCTTCAACCGTCTCAACTTGCGCGATGACGCAAGGATGCTGTTCATGAAGGGCATCGATGTCATCTTTTGCTGTAACGTTCTGATCTATTTCGATGGCATCTCTAAGACGAAGGTGGTGAATCATTTCTTCAACGATCTGAACTCTGGCGGTTATCTCTTTTTGGGAACATCGGAGTCGCTGATGAAGTTAAATGAGCAGTTTCACCTGATGCACTTTCCAGGGGCGATTTCCTACTGGAAGCCGTCCCACTCGAGTACCAAACCATGAGTGCGTCCCTTGAATCGTCGCTTCGCGAGCGGGTGGACCGAATCGAATCCACTCCAGCAATTCCGGCTGTCTTTCTACCCCTGCTGAACCTGCTGCAGTCTCAGAGCTCTGCGAGCCTCGACGAGGTCGCCAGGCTGGTGGCCTATGACCATGCTATCGCGGCTCAGTGCCTACGCGTCGCCAGTTCGCCTCTGTTTGGCCTGGCAAAAGCTCCCGAATCGATCCGTGCGGCGGTTGTAATGCTCGGGCTCCGGCGTGTCGAAACGATTCTTCTCACCTGCTGCCTAGGCAACGCGTTCTCCACGCGTGATTGGCCGATTGATGCGAAGACCTTCTGGACTCATTCCTTAGGCTGCGCCATGGCTTCTCGCCGGTTCAGCGCCAAGCTAGCTTGTTGCGATAGTGATAAGGCATACCTGGCGGGCCTCTTGCACGACATTGGCTTCATGGTTAATTGCATAGTATTTCCGGACGAAACCTCTGTGGCTGTCAATCTGGCGCATGAGCGACAGATCCCATTGCATCAGGCGGAAGTCGCAACTATGGGTTTTACACACAGTGCTAGCGGCAAGGCACTGGCCGAGAAATGGCACATTGCAGATGACATTGTTCAGGTAATCGCCTGCCATCACCTCATAGAAGACGGTCGATCATCATCTCCGCTGGTAGCGCTAGTTCACTTGATCGACCTTCTCTGCAGAATGCGCAACTTGGGCTACGGATACTACGAGAGCCACGGGGTGGACTTGCAAGGCGATCCGGCGTGGGCCACCCTTGTCGCAGAGAACAAGAACTTCGATGAACTGGATATTGAGCGGTTTACCTTCGAAATGGATGACTCGTTAGCGGAAATCCATCAGCTCGTCAACATCATCTTTGCCTAGAGAAAAGAGCTGGAGATGGCGCTGAGAGAAAATACAGATGGATGCCTTTATCCCCGGATGGCCAAAGTTATGATAAGAGGATGACCCTCGAAGAGTAACCGCAACTCGATCGTTTCGGAATCGGCTAAGGAATGCACGTCATAATCGTCGCCGATGATCACGCTGGGAACGGACAACATGCAACTATCCCCCAAGCCGGAGATCTTGTTCTTAAAGTTACCCACCACCATGTTGGCAACCTCTCCCAGAGCATCTGCCAGCTGGTCACCAACCTTTTCTGGATCCCCTTCCAGCATCTTCGAAGCCATAATAGCGGCGGATTCGCGGCTGCAACACACACTCAGGAGACCACATAACTTTCCCGCAAGCCCCACCATAGAGGTGACGTTTAAGGGCTCTTGAATGGCGGGATCAAATGCCTCCAGCTGGCATCCCAGCATCAGTTCAAATACCTCACGAGCAGCAACTTCCAACAGCGAAATCCAATTCTGATGAGTAGATTGCGAGTCGCGTATGTCGTGGATGACTTTCATGCTTTCACCCCCAGAACAGGGATCACATGTTCTTTCACTTGCTCTGCGGTAAATGGCTTACGAATGTAGCCGCGTGCCCCCGCGGAGAGTGCCTGGACCACGTGCGACTCGCTGCCCTCCGTCGTGATCATCACAACCGGCACGTCCTTCGCATTGTTGACACCGGCCAGTTGTTTCACAAACTCCAGGCCGTCCATCACCGGCATATTGATGTCACAGAGAATCAGGTGAACCGGATGCTCGACCAAGACAGCCAGCGCCTCAGCACCATTTCCTGCCTCGTAAACGTTGCCGAGCTTAATCCCTGCCTGGCGCAGCGAGCGTTCGACGATTTTCCGCATGACCGAAGAATCGTCGACGATGAGAGCGTCTACATCATCCATCGAGGTCTACTCCCGTTTAAGCATCTAGATTGGGCTCAGGGAATATATCGGCACGGGGCCTGCAAAACTTAAGCACCGCCAAATGGGAAAACACCAGGAGAAGGGGCACTGGCACTTCTATTAAGAATCGCTAATTAAACCCATCTGGTACTGAAGCACAAAACGTCATCCTGAACTTTAGTTTCCCGGGGGCTTGCGCTTTCCTACGTGGCTCAGGATCCGTCGAACCTTCTTCGGAGAAATCGAGAGCCGAGCGGCCACGCGTGACACTTTTTTGCCTTCGCGTTCCCACACCTTCGGAATAATCATCTCGGCGAATTCCTCCGCGACTTCCTGGAATGTCCTGTCACCGACCGACCCTTGTGACCACGCACGTAATCTAGCGTCTACCGTCCCCTTGCGGAGAATCCGGTTCTTGAGTGTCTGCAATTCCTCCCAGGTCCCATCACCATGGTCGCCCTTCGAGAGTACTGCTGCCTGTTCGTAGGATTGACGGGCAGAATCGAGATCGCCAAAAAAACTATTGGAATAGGTAAGACCTTGCCAGGTATAGGCATCGGCTAGCAGACGCCGATCTTGCGTATGTTTAACGAGTTCAATGGCGTCCTGCGCGCAATCCTGTGCCAAACGGGCGTGGGTTCCGGGTTCAGCGCCGCCACTAATTTCATCCTCGACGCGCGCGTTTCCGATCATGCACTGCAGAAGCCGCGACCTCGCCATCAGGATGTAGTCTTTTTTTTGCTCGCCGAGAGTGAATGCCAGGCCTGCTTCCTCCTCGGCGCTCTCGAGGTCACCGTTGTCCATATGCAAGTACCCACAATTCAGGTGAATACCACCGATTCCATGGTAGTTCGGATATTGTTTGTAGATAGCCCCCGCTTCCTCCAAGGCGGCAAATGCCTCTTGCCTTAGCTGCTCGAAGCGCGTGCGGTATTGTGATCCATTTGTACGGCTTGCGCCGCCCCGTGCCGCTGCCTTGCGATGCCGAACTACGTCCGCATCGATCTTGCGTCGCAATTGCAGAGCAATTAGGCGCTTCACGTACGCCATATTCGACAGCGAACGTGCCACGTTCCGATGGTGAGGATCACGTTTCTTGTACTCGGCGATGGCTTCCTCAAAATGCTCGATCGCATGCTGGAAGCGTCCCTCACGATGCGCAATGCGTCCATAGGACGAATGAATATTGCCCAACGTGACGTGATCGTCCGACTTCTCGAGAACTGCTTCTGCTTCTTTCAGAATACGTACGGCCTCCTTCGTCTTTCCTTTTTGGAAGAATAGCCAGCTTTCGAGTACACGCATCACGGCTGCCATGGGCTGGTGGCCTGCCATGAGTGCTACGTCCCGGCCCGCAGTCGTATACTGCAGGGCCGCATCATACTCGCCCTTCATGCGCAAGCAGCGGCCTTTCCAAAAGTTGGCGATCGAGAACAGGACCTCGTCGTCCAGCTCGGCCTCGAAAGAAAGAACGAAATCGAAGTGGGGAATGGCGATCTCAGTTGCCTGCTCTGCCATGGCCACCATACCTTCGGCCACTCTCAGGTAGACGTAGTCTCGCAGCGACAGGTGTGCTCGCTTGGATTTCGGGAATCGTACCAGGACATCCTTCACGAGTCCGGGACGCTGGAAACCGATATCGACCCACATGGCCAGGAAGCCCGTGAATACGCCAGCTTGTCGCTGGCTAGGATCGAGCGCAGGAAGAAGCGGTAAGCACTCTTCAAGCAGTGCCATGCCCCGCTGTAAGCGGCGGCAAACCAGGTCGTCTTTTAGTCGGTCTAAAAGCTCGTCAGAAAATTCCGTGATTCGGCGGCTCATCGTTTAGCTGGTGTTCAGCACGCGGCTCAGTCGATGTAATCATAAGCCACTGAGGTGAGGAATTCGGGGAAATCGGGGCTGGTCATCATTTCCTTATACATTCTCGCCGCCAAATCCATGCGCGGCCCGCCAAGCTTCTGTTGTTGCTGATCAATCACCTCGCGGACCAACTCCCTGCCGACAGGTCGACCATCATCAAGTTTGGCTTTGTGTTTGACCCATTGCCATACCTGGGCACGACAAATTTCCGCCGTGGCGGCATCTTCCATCAGGTTGTTAATAGGCACACATCCCAAACCGCGCAGCCAGGATTCGAGGTATTGCAGTCCTACATCGATATTCCAGCGTAGCCCTTCGAACGTAATCTCGCCCTTGGTGACCTCGAGCAAGTCAGCGGTACTGACTCTCCGGCAATCACCCGCGATCGAGATCTGGTTCGGCGTCTTCATATGCGCATCAAAGATTTCCTTCGCGATCGGAACAAGGCCGGGATGAGCGACCCAAGTGCCGTCGTGCCCTGCGCGAACTTCCCGCAGTTTGTCCTGGCGCACTTTCTCGAGAGCCCTCTCATTTGCTTCTGGATCAGTCTTGATCGGTATCTGCGCCGCCATGCCGCCCATAGCGTGAATTCCCCGCCGATGACACGTCTGGATCAGCAGGGTGACATAGGAGCTAAGAAAATGCTTTTCCATGGTGACTGTAGCCCGATCCGGCAGTACGAACTCCGGCTTATTCCGAAATTTCTTGATGTAGCTGAAAATGTAATCCCAACGCCCGCAATTGAGCCCGGAGGAGTGCTCTCGCAACTCGTAAAGAATCTCGTCCATCTCAAATGCCGCCAAGATGGTTTCGACCAGCACAGTCGCGCGAATCGTTCCGCGCGGTACGTCCAGCTCGTCTTGCGCAAAGCGGAACACATCATTCCACAGGCGCGCTTCAAGATGACTTTCCATCTTCGGTAAATAAAAGTAGGGACCAGTCCCCCGCTTGATCAACTCCGCCGCATTGTGGAAGAAGTACAGCCCAAAGTCGAAAAGCGAAGCCGAAATCGGATTGCCGTCAACCAGGAAGTGTCTTTCGAAAAGGTGCCATCCTCGCGGACGTACCATTAACGTAGCCACCTTGGACAGCAACTCGTACTGCTTGCCTTCCGGGCTGCTAAATCGGATGACCCTCCGCACCGCTTCCCGGAGATTCAGTTGCCCCTCGATATTGTTTTGCCAAGTCGGTGAATTCGAATCTTCAAAGTCCGCCATGAAGACATTCGCGCCGCTGTTCAAGGCATTGATAATCATCTTGCGATCCACGGGGCCAGTGATCTCCACCCTGCGATCCTGCAAATCATGCGGAATCGGGGCGACCTTCCATTCGGCGTCGCGGATTTGCTTGGTTTCCGCCAGGAAGTCCGGCATGTCGCCTCGGTCAATCTCTTGCTGCCGTACACGTCGGCGGGCAAGTAACTCTTGCCTTCTCGGCTCAAACCTTCTTGCCAAATTGCTAAGAAAGTCCGTGGCTTCTGGAGTGAGGATTTTTGCTTCCGCAGGAGTGCGAACTAATTCCGCTGTGCTCATAACGACCTAATATTATCGTGAAGATGATCTTCCTGTAGGTCCTGTCGGACAACTCGTCCGACTCGGACTAGTCGCCTTGCCAAGGCCTACCCGTGGGGCTTTTACTGTCTCAGTCCGCAGCACGGAGGCCCAGTCATGACCCGCGACTACTCACCACTTGAACTCGAACAGCAATGGCGAACCGACCCTCGCTGGAGAGGTATCCAGCGTCCTTACACCGGCGAGGACGTTCTAAAGCTGCGCGGTTCTCTGCAAATCGAGCACACCTTGGCGTGCCAAGGGGCCGAAAGGCTTTGGGACCTTCTTCACAGTGAATCTTACGTCCCCGCGTTAGGGGCAATGACTGGAAACCAGGCCATTCAACAGGTCAAGGCTGGACTACTTGCCATCTATGTCAGCGGATGGCAGGTGGCAGCAGACGCCAACGACGCCGGTCAGATGTACCCGGATCAAAGCTTGTATCCGGCAGACAGCGTTCCGAATCTTGTACGGCGCATCAATCAAGCTCTCACGCGTGCAGACCAGGTACACCACGCCGAAGGAAAGAACGGCATTCACTGGTTCGCACCTATGGTTGCTGACGCCGAGGCCGGCTTCGGTGGAAATCTCAACGCCTTCGAACTGATGAAGGCCACGATTGACGCCGGCGCGGCATGTGTTCATTTTGAAGATCAGCTGTCTTCCGCGAAGAAGTGCGGCCATCTTGGCGGCAAGGTTCTTGTGCCAACATCCGAAGCGATACAAAAACTAGTTGCTGCCCGCCTGGCTGCCGATGTCATGGGGGTACCCACGCTGATCATGGCTCGCACGGATGCTGACAGTGCTCACCTGCTGACCAGCGACATCGACCCTCGCGATCATGAGTTCCTAACCGGAGAACGCACGTCCGAAGGATTTTTCTGCATTCGTGGAGGAATTCAGTCCGCCATAGCTCGCGCGATCTCCTATGCGCCCTATGCAGATCTATTATGGTGTGAGACCTCACACCCCGATCTGGACGAGGCGCGGCAGTTTGCCGCAGCAGTGCATGCGAAATATCCAGGGAAGATGTTGGCGTACAACTGTTCGCCATCGTTCAATTGGAAGAAGAACATCGATGATGCCACCATTGCGCATTTTCAGACTGAACTGGCCGCGATGGGCTATAAGTTCCAATTCATCACACTGGCTGGATTCCACGCACTGAACCTTTCCATGTTTGAACTTGCACGTGGATACAAGGTTTCCGGCATGACCGCTTACTCGCGATTGCAGGAAAAAGAATTCAGCCGCGAATTCACGCACGGCTACGAAGCCGTCAAGCACCAGCGTTTCGTCGGAACAGGGTATTTTGACTTGGTCACGCAGGTGATCGCCGGCGGACGCTCTTCCGTCACTGCTCTGACCGGCTCCACAGAGGCTGAGCAGTTCTCACAGATGAAAACTCAAGTGAGGCCGGAGCACGGGCCGGACGCCGCTTGCATGCCGATTCTAGGCGAGTGCCCCGCAACCGGGGACACCAGCTTAATGCCTTCAGGCGATTAGGCAAGAACCAACAGCTTGGGGTGACTTGCAGGTGAGGAGGCCATCTGGGTGCGCTGCGTACGCTGGCCTGGATTCATCTCGTGCATGTTTAGGAAAGTGCGATCCGAGTTGGCGGCCTTCATCACCCAGAATAGAGATGCTCTCGATGGCATCCCAGCGTTGACCCTTTTTCAGGCGCTCCGTATACTCGAACTATCTCGCACGCACACCTTCGCGAGGTGCCCAACC
>DATBFG010000053.1:0-23481 GCA_036558645.1 Terriglobales bacterium | reverse complement strand
GCGTGATCGCAACACCTGTCAGTACTGCGCTGAAGTCTTGCCCTCGGCAGAACTCACGCTCGACCACGTGATTCCACGTTCCCGTGGAGGCACCTCAACGTGGGAGAACCTTGTCGCCTGCTGCCATCCCTGCAATCGCCGCAAGGGGAACCAGTCCCCCACCGAAGCTGGTATGAAACTCATGCGCGAACCCCGCGCCTTCAACCTCCACACCTCCCGGCACATCATGCGCTTGATGGGCCACTCGGACGATAAGTGGAGAAAGTATCTGTTCTACTGAGGTTTCAAAGTTTCAAGGTTCCAAAGTTTCAAATCAAAATTGGGCAGGACGTCCTTGGGTGAGGATGGCGCTAGGAGTTGGATTATGGCGCGTTCTTATCGTGACTTGTTGGTCTGGCAGAAAGCGAGGAGTTTCGCCGTCAAGGTCTATACCGAGACGGAGAGTTTTCCAAGATCTGAATTATTTGGACTCACGTCACAGATCCGACGTGCAGCCGTCTCAGTCGCTTCGAATATTGCGGAAGGCCAAGGGAGGTTGACGAGCGGTGAGTTCCGACATTTCCTCGGGCAAGCGCGAGGCTCGCTGCTGGAATTGGAAACGCAGTTATCGATTGCGTGTGATTTAGGTTATCTAGCGCCGCCTACTCTAGCGGAATTGGAACAAGCGGCGTATCAGATACTCGGTCTGCTGAACCGGTTGATCGATTCCTTGTCCCGTCCAGGACTGGCGGTTACCTCCAAACCAACAGCTCTGAAACTCTGAAACCTTGAAAACCTTGCGTTCTGAAACCTTGCAACCTTGAAACCTTGAAACTATGAAACCTTACTTTTGCGGCGGTTGTTTCTGCTCCGGCTTCTTCTCCCCTTTCTCCAGTTCCTTGCCGTCATAGGTGATCTTCACGTTCGATCCGAAGCGCTTGTAATTTTCATACTTCACCTTCTCCACGATACGCACGTCGCCGCTAGAGAAGTGCAGTGTGTCATCAGCCTTTGTGTAAGTAGGGAACCAATATTTCTGATCGATCTGTTCGCGCCATGTGGTGAAGTTCGGAAACAGGTTTTCGTTTTTTCCCTTCTTGCCGCGAATGTCCGGAACTGTTTTTCCGTACGTTTTCACGATCTGGAAATCCTGATCGTCGACCCAGATCCGCCCTTGGAAGTAGCGTTTCTTTCCGACAATCTGTTTCGGCGCGATGTCGAAAACGTAGCAGTGCAGTTCATCCTCTTGCTGCTGGCCGATGTAGAGAATGTTGTATTCCGGAATTTCTTCAGAAGTTAGAACGAAGGGGAGGCGGTGCCGGATGTCGTCAAGATCCTCGGGAGACATCGAGATCAGCCGCAAAGTTGGCTGCGGTGCAAGGACAACATTTTCGAGACGCTTTCCTTGATCGTCGAAGAGGACATCGAAGACCTCGTGGTAGTCTCCCCCGTCCTCGGGAGTTGTAACGGTTACGTCCTGGCGATAGGTATACTGATCGCGCGCGAGCTGAAATTCCTTTTCCTTGGAGGCGAAGCGCTGGATGATCTCTTCCGGGGTGATGCTTTTGGGTTCGCTCTTGTCCAGCGGACCTTCATCCGCAAGCGCCACGAGTGCAAATCCACACACGATCAGGAATGCCAGGAATAGAACTGATTTGATGCGAAGAGATTTCATAGTGAGTCCAACAAATCTCATCCAATCTGAGAAAAGTACGAGGCGTCGCCATGCCCTCCGGGCAAGCAGCATGAAGGCTTCAACCCGTGAGGTACGCTGATTGCGCGCTCAGGTCCAATTTTATTGCAATGAGGCTTGAACCGGAAGAGTAGTGGATCACTGCCGCTCCCCGGTTCCGATACCCTCTCCGCTCAGGGGGCCAAAAACAGGGGAGCTGCAGTTCTGCCTATAAAGTTAGATGCCACGATTATTCGAAAGTTGCCGAGAAAACGAGATAGTAGATTTCAGCTAGAAGATCGTGTTGCAGCGCATGCTCACTGGGGTATGCAACTACCTGATTTGCTGAACGCTGAAGCTGACGACGGATAGCTGATTCTTGCTACACTGTCCCGTTTCCTGGAGGACGCATGCGCCGTCTCAGCTTCATCCTCTTTACACTTCTTTACGTCATCCCATGCTTCGCACAAGCCAAACACCCATTCACCTTCGAAGACATGATGAAGCTCAAGCGCGTTGCCGAGCCGGTGCCATCGCCGGACGGCAAGTGGGTGCTCTTCGCAGTGACTGATGTCGATCTTGCAGCGAACACCAAGACACCGCACATTTGGATCGTGCCGCTCGCGGGTGGACCTGAGCGCGAGATCATCCCCGACCAGGACGGCGATCGTCCACGCTGGTCACCAGACGGCAAGCGCTTCGCGTTCATATCTACGAAAGAAGGTGGCTCGCAAGTCTGGGTCGCAAACTTCGACGGCGCTAATGGAACCGTAACCGGAGTGAACAGACTCACCTCGATTGCGACGGAAGCTGGTGGCGAGCTGTGGTCTCCTGACGGCAAGAACATCTTGTTCACGTCCGATGTCTATCCCGAATGCGACGGCACTCCGGCAGACGAAGCCGCCTGCAATGCGAAGAAGCTCGACGACCACGAAAAATCGAAAGTAAAGGCGTTGATCTTCGATCATCTCCTCTATCGCCATTGGAACGCTTACAAGGAAGGGAAGCGAACTCACATCTTCGACGTACCTGTTGAGAGTGGCGCCCCCGCCCGCGATCTCACTCCCGGAGACTTCGACTCTCCCGTCTTCTCTCTCGGTGGACAGGACAACTACGCGTTCTCTCCCGATGGACAAGAGATTTGCTACACATCGAATCACGACAAGGTTGAAGCCACATCCACCAACAACGACCTCTGGATTGTTCCTGTGAGTGGAGGCCCTGCCAAGAACATCACCGCCGACAATCCTGCCAGCGACTCGACTCCGCTCTATTCGCCCGATGGAAAGTACATCGCCTACCGCGCGCAGCAGCGTCCGGGGTATGAGAGCGACCGGTTTCGGCTGAGGCTTTATGACAGGAAGACTAGGAAGAGCAGGAGCATGACTGAGAAGTTAGATGGTTGGATCGGTTCTTTTGCCTGGTCCTCTGATTCGAAGCAACTGAACTTTGTTTCCGAATTCCAAGGCATAGCCCCTGTCGAAGCATTCTCGGTTGATCGACCGTATCAGTCCTGCATAACAGTAGACGGCGATGGGGGGCCCGATCCCTGCAATTTCCAAAGTGTTGAGCGAAGTGGATACAACGACGATCTAACCGTGGTGGCGGATGGCAGGAATCTACTCTTCACCCGGATGTCAATCGGCGCTCCGACAGAAATCTATCGGCACTTCGATGCATGTTTCGAAATGAACTCGAAAGCAAACTGTTGGCGATCAGACCCTTTGACCCACGTTAACGATGCTGTCCTCTCCCAGATCTCCATGTCCGCGCTCGAATCCTTCTGGTTCACGGGCGCCGAAAACGCCACGGTTCAGGGTTTCCTCGTCAAGCCTCCTAACTTCGACGCCAACAAAAAATACCCCGTGAAATTCCTAATTCACGGCGGCCCGCAGGGAGCCTGGGGAGATGATTGGTCTTACCGCTGGAACGCCGAGCTCTTCGCCGCTAACGGATACGTCGTCGTCATGGTCAATCCGCGCGGTTCGACGGGATATGGCCAGAAATTCATCGACGACATCAACGGCGACTGGGGTGGACGAGCCTTCGAAGACCTGATGAAGGGCCTCGACTATGCCGAGCAGCACTATCCGTTCATCGACAAAGACCGCGAGTGCGCGCTAGGCGCCAGCTACGGAGGCTACGCCGTCAACTGGATTCTCGGCCACACCAACCGCTTCAAGTGCCTGGTCTCGCATGACGGAATGTTCAACACCGAGTCCGCCTGGGGCACGACCGAAGAGCTGTGGTTCAACGAGTGGGAATTCAAAGGCACGCCGTACACCAACCGCGAAACGTACCGAAAGTGGTCTCCGCACCTGAGCGCTACGAACTTCAAAACGCCGACGCTGGTGATTCACAGCCAGCGCGACTACCGGCTCGATGTCTCAGAAGGATTTCAGCTGTTCACGACTTTGCAGCGCCAAGGCGTGCCGTCCAAGATGTTGTACTTTCCAGACGAGGGTCACTGGATCCTGAAGCCCCAGAACTCGCAGCTCTGGTACAAGACGGTGAATGATTGGGTGGATCAGTGGCTGAAGAAATAGCGATTGGCTCTTACCTGGTAGCGCCCTTGGCAACCAATTCTTAGGTGATCGGGGCGTTCGGAGTGAAGGCTGACATTCGCCCGAGCGCATCGCGGCCATTCCCAGCTGATTTCTGCAATCCCGGTGCAGCGGGCTTCGCCGCCGGGATAGCGGAATCGCTCACCAGCGAATTGCCTGCGCTGTAGGCGTAAAGCACGACTTCCACCCGTTTCGAAACACCCAGTTTGTCGAAGATGCGGAACAGGTAATTCTTGACGGTGTGTTCAGTGAGCCCCAGGCGATGCGCGATCTCGCGATTCGAAAGTCCTTCTGCCACGCAACGTACGACTTCCTGTTCGCGGCGCGACAGCAAGACTGCGCCACGAGAATCAATCATGCGCAAGGGAAGTGCTTCACCCAAGGCTTCCAACAGATAACGCAGTTCCTTGCTGTTAGCCCAGACCTGTCCCTGGCTTACGCAAACGATACACTTGGCAAGCAGTTTGAGTGGCTCGGTCCGAGAAAAGACACCGCGCGCTCCAGCCCGAAAAGCCTCTACCACATGGCTGCGCTCCGAGACATCCAGCAGCATGACTACGCGCGTGTCTGGGCTGGTGCGATGAATCTCCCTTGCTAGTTCGAAACCCTTGCGCGGATCGTCTTCCAACTCGGCGCTGATCACGACGACTGATGGTTTTTCCCGCATCACCGCGCTCATCAATGCGCGGGCTTCCGATACGGAATCGAGAACTTGAAAACGCTTGTCGCGTTCCAGGGTGGCAGCCAGAAGTTGGCTATTCATTCTTGTGCTATCTGCGGCAAGCACTCGAATCACATCAGAAGGTGCAGCAAGAGAGATTGCGTGGGCCATGGGTCAACTCAAATCCGAAGTAATGAGTTCTGTAAGGCGAAATCACACCAATACAACACGACCAAATAAAGCCAGCTGTTATGAGCAGGTCGGCTTTGAATCTCAGAGGGAATGGTACAAATGGACTTGCTTACGGATGCTTCCATCCGTTCGCCGCCACCCCCAGCGGCTGTTCTCTGGACTTTATTCTCACACACCTCCCCTGTAAATGGCACTTCAGTGCCAGAGGAAAAGAGGTGGGGGATGTCAAAGTCGTTAACAGTGAGAAAGATAGCCCATAACGGGAATCGCAAACCCTCTACAGGAAACGAACGGCCCTAGCCGAAAGCAAGCTCTTTGGCACGTTGCGAGGCTTTCACCACGGCCTTGATCAGGGTCACGCGAAGCTTACCCTCTTCGAGTTCCATCAGGCCATCCACCGTGCACCCCGCGGGTGTGGTCACCGCGTCCTTGAGTAGGGCGGGATGGTCCCCGGTTTCGATGACTACGGTTGCGGCGCCGAGAGTCGTCTGGGCTGCCAACAGCGTGGCGACATCCCTTGGTAGGCCGACCTTCACTCCGGCCTCAGCCAGCGACTCGAGAATGATGTAGATGTACGCCGGCCCGCTGGCGGAGAGCCCGGTAACGGCATCCATATGCTTTTCATCCACGACTACGGTACGACCGACTACGTCGAAGAGAGCACAGGCGGCCTGCACCTGCTGCGCACTCACGTATTTCCCTTTGCAGATTGCCGTCATTCCAACGCCGAGCACGCAAGGCGTGTTTGGCATGGCGCGGACGACGGCCACTTCCATGTTCAGAGCCTTCTCGATCTGACTGGTGTGAACCGACGCTGCCACCGAGATGAACAACTGGCCAGCCTGGACATTTGGCCGAATTTGTTCCATGACCTCGTTCACGACCTGCGGTTTCACGCAGATGAATACAATGTCGGCGCCCTTGACCGCGGCGAGATTGTCGGTTCCGACTGGAACTTTCAGCTTGTCGGCCAATGCCCGGGCCCGTTCTTCGTGTGCCACCGTAGCGCGCGTCGCACGCGCGGAGAGCAACCCTTTGTCAAGCAGGGCCTTGAGCAAAATCCCGCCCATTTTTCCCGCCCCAAGGACGGCCACTTGCTTGTCCGAAAAATCTAGAGCCATGTTTCCCCCTCGCAGCAACCTGTCCGATGCTGCGTTGCAAACACTTAGAGCAGTCGAAAGGCAGTACCAGTCGGGCTGGAGTTTATCCGATCTTTTGAGATCCTGCCGCCAAGCGCCACATCGAACTGGCCAACATCGAAGGGTCGCAGCATATCACAACCAGAGGCTGAGATCAGTGTGGGATGGCCCCTGACGCAGATGTTTATGGAACCAAGTCAAAGGCACGCTGTGCCATTTGCACGATTGCACGGCCTACGACAAGCGATGCGGTCGCCGCCGGGGATGGGACGTTGTACACGTGCAGCATCTTGTCAGCACAAACGAACTGGAAGTCATCTACCAGCAATCCATCACGCTTGAGGGCCTGCGCGCGCACACCCGAGCCAGCCGGAACCAGATCGGCAGAAGTGATCTCCGGCAGCAGCCGCCGCAGCGTTTTTACGAAGGCTGCCTTGTGCAGGGATCGGTAGTACTCACCGGCTGCCGCCCTCCAGTGCCGGCTTGCCATCCGCCAGAATCCGGGAAACCGCATCTCATCGAACACATCTCGCGCGCTAATGTTGGTTTTGCGATAGCCCTCTCTCTTGAGTGCGAGCACAGCATTGGGACCTGCATCAACACCACCATGAACCCGTCGCGTGAAGTGAACACCTAAAAAAGGAAACCTTGGATCGGGCACGGGATAGATAAGCCCCCGGACGAGATGCTGCTTGCTGGGAACAAGGTCGTAGTATTCTCCGCGGAAGGGAACGACCATGATACTCGAGGGATGCCCCGCCATCCGGCCGACTCGATCGCTAAACAGTCCGGCGCAGTTGATCACGTACTGGGAGCTAACATCACCTTGCCTCGTATGAACGATGGTTTCCTTGGAATTGTTTCTTAAGCCGATAACCTCCGCGTTCGTGATGAGTGCCCCACCGCGTGCCTGGAAGATCTCAGCGTATTTCTCAGTGACCGAGGGGTAATCGGTGATACCGGTCATTGGAACAAGTAGAGCGGCAATACCACCGCAGTGGGGCTCGTGCTCCAGCAGGTGCTCCCGATCCAGCAATTGCAACCCGTCGAGTCCGTTGATGCGTCCGCGATCCAGCAGCGCATGCAGGCCCTTTGCTTCGTTTTCGGTTGTGGCGACGATCACTTTGCCGCAGACGTCCATAGGCAAGCCATGATCGCGGCAGAAGGCTTTCATTGCCGCTGCGCCTTCCACGCACAGCCGCGCCTTGAGCGATCCCGGCTTGTAGTAGATACCTGAGTGAATCACCCCACTGTTGTGGCTGCTTTGGTGGCGCGCAACGCCAGATTCCTTCTCAATGACGGCCAGCTTGAGGCGTGGAAAGGATTGCGCGAGATGCATGGCGGTCGAGAGTCCAACAATCCCGGCACCGATTACGACGATGTCGAAGTGCTGATCTGGCAAGCCTAGGTCCTTTCGAGCATTTAGAAACTCACATTGCCAGCAGAGTAGCCGAGCTGTGCCCCAGCTTCACTGAATGGTAAGCGTTACCTCAGCGGTATGCACCAGCGATCCGGAGGTGCCGCTCACCACAATTGTGTAAGTCCCTCTGGGCGTGCCGATACCTCCGTTGCCACCGCCGGGGCTGGGCGAGGAGTCCCCGCCGCCGCCGCCGCAAGACAACTCAATCATCCCCAGGCACAACACCGCCAACAGAATCATGCGGTGGTGAGGCCGCTTCCTAAGAAAACCTACTACGCCGATCAACCCGGGCAATGCGAGACAGGTGGCCCAGAGAGAATGACTCGCTTGTCTCGAGGCCTTTACCGGTCCGATAGTGATGACCGTTAGAACTGACTTGGCGCCTCGGCCAGGAGTTACCGTCGCTGGATTTAACGAACACGAACTTGGATCCGGAGAGCCAGAGCATGTGAGCGTAACCGGGTCATCGAATGATGGACCCAGGGGATCGATGTGCAGAGTGTATGTAGCCGATTGTCCGGCATTGATCGTCTGTGGTCCAGTGGATGAAGTGATATCGAAATCCGGTTTCACTGTGATCGGAACAGTCGCTTGGTGGCCCGGTGCGCCCTCTGCATCATGCGTATTGACATAGATCGTGTGCGTCCCCGATGCCGCGTCGTCGGGGATTGCGACAGTGACCATCACTGTGGCTTGATTTGGTCCGACGCTGACTGGCGAGGAAGGTTTTATGCCGCAGGTTGCGCCGGGAATGTCGCTTGGATCGCAACCCAGAACTACGGAACCGACATACGACGCGAGTGGAGAAAGCGTAATCGTTGCGCTAACGCTGTTGCCTTGCGCGACTGGGGCCGGTGTCGTTGCCTGCACTGCGTAGTCGCTAATGGTGAATGGAATCGACAGAACATGGTTCTTTGAACCAGATACTCCTGAGATGGTAAGAAGATAATCTGTGCCCGCTGGCAGAGAAGTCGCGTCCAGGGTCAGGCTTGCCGTAGTTGGGAATTCGCTCACTTTCGCGGGTGAGATAGAGCACACCTTGCCGCCATTAAACGTGCAAGACAACGATACGGTTCCGGAAAAAGCATCCATCGAATCGACAGAGACAGTACCGGTAACGATGTTTCCCGCTTTCGCATTACTTGGAAAGACTGGCGCGCTGAAGAGGAAGTCTGGGTTTGCCGCAACAGTCAGCGAAAACGGCTGTGTTTGGGCGGCGGGCGCTCCGGGCGTCGAGGCCGAAATTACAACCGTATACGTCCCCAATGCAGTGCTATACGGCGCGGTCACACGGACGCTCGCATTTACCGGTGCACCATTCCTTGGATTGACAGCTGAGGATGGCGAGAACGCGCAACTCGCATCCACCGGCAGGTTGCTACAACTGAGGGTGACTGTTCCAGCGAACGATCCGGAAGCCGTAACCTGGAAGGTGATGGGAGTAGAAGTAGTCGCGTGGGGAACTGTCACACTGCCCGGCGACGGATCTGTTATTCCGAAATCGACTACATGGAGCGTCACAGGCACGTCATGGGTCGTGATCTCTTTATCCCACCCGGCGCCATGGATATTGAAGGGATAGTCCCCGATCGGACTGGCGGCCGTCACGACAAAGGCGGCGCCTTTGGATGTCGGCAGAACATTCGTCGGGTTAGGAGTGCATGGGCTCGGTGCGCCGCTCGCGCAGGAGAGCGTCACCATGGCGTTAAACCCATTGACGGCCGTGAGCGTACCTGCGAAAGTCGCAGTCTGGCCTGGAAAGATAGTCTGTGCGGGATTTGGAATGTTGAAGAAGTAGTCAGGAGTGACGATCAGGTTTACTTCCCACATGCCCCGCCCATAAGTCGATGCCCGCAGCCTCTTGATTCCACCCGAACTGAAAATTCGCAGCGCTGTCACGGATGTGTTTGGAAGGTATCCCGCTTGAGATCCTGGATCGGGGCCGAGTTCCGTCCAATTGGGTTCATCCGTGCTGCTGAAAAATACTCCAATGTCGGTCGCGACGTAGACCATGCGCGCAACCGGATCGACGACAATTGCGTTGGCCGGGGAGTCCGGCAAATTGGCCGTGAAGTCAGTCCAAGTCTGGCCAGCATTCGTCGTCTTCCAGACGTGGGAAACATGAAATCCCATGATGGTGAGGTACGCCGTATTGCCGATTGCGTCAGATGTATCGATCACAATGCCAGAAATTGGAAAGAGACCCGGATTGATGCCACCGGTACGATCCACCCAGGTTGTAGGTCCGCCAGCCGCATTCGTGGTTACCCAAAGATGTCCGCCGAACGGTGTGTTCGGAACCAGCTGCAAGTCAGTTCCGGCGTAGATGACATTTGAAAAACTATTTACATCTCTTGCACCGCCTGCAGCAATCGAGCGAACGAGATTGCTTTCGTATCCGCTACATGAGCTAGCGGTTCCGGTATCAAAGTTGTAGCTCAGCGCGTCGAAGGCTGAACCGGTGGTCGATCCCCGCCACACACGGCAGGTTCCAACCAGGAGCTCATCGGGATTCTGTGGATCGAGAATATACTGCGTATAAAAAGGACCAATATCCCCTCCTACCGTCGCTTCGCTCACGATGAGTCCATTGGCAAAGTCCTGTGCATGGCAATCGGCGCCCAACCCGCATTTCTGAATGCTGACCCCCGTGTTCGCCGTGAACCATTCATTCGTGTCAGTGGGATTGATCTCGTTATAACCACCATCCCCGCTGTTCACATTGAGCCATGCCGGGGAAGTTTGGGAGGAACTGGTCGCGGGTGAGCCGTTGTCCTGTGCTCCCGCGAGCAGGAGATTCAGATCATTAGGGGACTGAGAGAACGAAACTAACTGCGTCAGCGAACCCAGTGTCTGATTCAGAGAGTCGAATTGGTTGCTATCTCCACAGGTTCCGGTTGTGAGCCCTGTGTAGCCGTCGAGCGCACGATAGAGTCCGCCGTCATTTGCAAAGAACAAAATCGATTTTCCATTCGATATCGCAAAATCGAGATCGTGCTGGCCCGGGTGTACATGGGCAATGGAGCCGAAGTTCGGAGGGCATCCATAAGCGTGCGTCAGATTAAGCCATGACGGTTGCAGGCATGACGTCGCATTCGCGTTTACGAGGGTGCATTTGTAAAGATTGACCGCGCCGGCGTAAAGGTCAGTTGATTCCTCGCCATTCGGTAGGGCTGCCAGTTCCAGGTTGTAGACACCGTGCTCGGTTCCACATCCTTCTGAATCGCCACAATTTGAGATTCCACTTTCGTTCACGCTCGTCCACGAGGCCCCGCCGTTTGTGCTTCGCCAGATGCCTTGATCGTTCGAACCAATATCGACATACCAGGTGTACATCTCATTGCGGCCTGGAACGACCGCCATCTCACCCCGGTAAATTGGGCAAGTGCTCAGGGTAGGAACTGCTGGACACGCATTTGCATTCAGCCCACTGCCGGGCTGTACTGCCAGCCTGCTCCAATTCACTCCGTCCACGGAGGAATAAACGCCGTGATACCGCATTACGGCGAAGAAGGCCCCCGCAGCGGCATTGAATCTGACCGAAGTGGCCGAACCTGGCGGAAGAGTGACATTGCCGTCCTTCACGCTGGCGTAGGTCCAACTGGTGCCTGCATTCGACGAATAGTAAAGACCGAGGTGAGGCGTGGTGTTCAGGCCTTCAAGATTCCCCTTCGCCGCTCCGGCGGCGGCCGCAACCGCAAGACTTGGGTTCGCACTGCTGAACGCAATTTTGCTGAAACCGATACCCGCGAACGGATGCGTTCCAGTCGTATCCGCGCTGATCAGCGTCCAGTTTTTCCCGGCATCGGCGGACCGTAGAATCCCCAATCCATAGTAGGAATCGTATGAGCTGTCCGGCTCACCTGTTCCGACCAGGACCAGGCTATTCGCGGGATTACCGTTGCCGGGTTGAATGGCGATTGATCCGACCGAGAGCGTTGCCTGGTTATCGGTCATAGGAGTCCACACGACGCTCGATTCGTTTTGGCTGAGAGGGCCGGCGTTCGTCGACTTCCACACGCCGCCATATGCTCCACCGACGTACACGGTGTTGCCAGATGCATCTGCCGGGTCGACCGCCACGGCGGTTGCACGGCCGGAGACCCAGTCATAGTCTTGCTGTCCGACTCCGCTGGCATCGGAGGCGAGGGGAGCAGGACCCAGCGGAACCCAGGTGTAACCGCTGACAAGCTCTTGCATCTGTTCTTCCGCTACTTGATGGTCCATCATGCGCATCGCACGCATCTGCATCTTTTGCGCATGGGCTCCTGCGCGAAGTGCGGCTGCCGATTTCCCCCGGAGAGTGCGACCACGTCGATACCATTGCTCGCGAAGATCGGAGCGATCACGAAGTTGCGCGGCAGGCTTCTGATCGTCCTGGGAAGGTAGGTTCGCCTGGGCAACTGCAGGCAGTTCGCCGGCAATGAATAAGCCAAAGCAGAAAAATACGACAAGGCGCGAGCGGACACACTTCGGCATAGGTTTTCCTGGGACGGAGGAACCTATGGAGTAGCCCTGGAGAAAAGTATCGTCAGGCCGGAAACATATTTCTGTGATTCATGCAGCAGGGAATTGTGAGCAGTAAACATTGCATCTGGTCGCGCGCGGCCGCTACTCGTAACGCAATGCTTCGATCGGATCCAATCGCGCAGCTTTCCGAGCGGGATAAAAGCCGAAGAAGATTCCCACCGCCATCGAGAAGATGACTGCTGCAACGATCGAGGTAGGTGATACCAGCACCGCCCAGCCCAGAGTCTGGGTGATTGTGTAGGAGGCAATCAGTCCGAGAGCAATGCCGATGGCGCCGCCTACTACGCTAAGGACCACCGCCTCGATGAGAAATTGCTGCTGCACGTCGCCTTCGGTCGCGCCGATAGCCATACGGATGCCGATCTCGCGCGTCCTCTCGGTTACTGAGACCAGCATGATGTTCATGATTCCAATGCCACCGACAATCAGCGAGATGCTGGCGATCGAAGCCAGTAACACCGTAAACAGTTTGGCATTCTGATCGGCGAGGTCGGCCATATCGGCCAGATTGCGTACCATGAAGTCATCATCCTGCCCCCGGCGAATGCGATGCCGATCGCGAAGCAGAGATGTGATCTGTTCCTGTGCCGTGTAGCTGGCATCACGGGACACGGCAGAAACCATGATCCACCGCAGCCATGTCTGTCCCGTAATCTTCTTTTGCAGCGTGGTGATCGGCACCAGGACGATGTCGTCTTGATCTTGTCCCATCGCCGCCGATGTGCCCTTGCCATTCAGCACGCCGACAACGCGAAAGGGGAGATTCGCGATCCGTATGGTTTCCCCGATGGGATCGGTGGCGCCGAATAGATTCTTACGCACGGTTTCGCCGATAACAGCTACGTTGGCAGCGAGGTTAACGTCATCCTGGGTGAACGATCCGCCTGCCGCGAAGCTCCAGCTACGAATATCGAAATACTGGGGCTCAGTGCCATTGATCTGCGTGAACCAGTTGTCGTTCCCAAAAATAACCTGCTGGCTGGATTGGCTTCCGGGTGCCGCTTCTTTTACCGAGGGACACTCCCTCAAGATCGCCTGCAGATCATCTTCGATCAAGGTCTTTGTGGCGCCGTAACCCATGCGGGTCCCACCGCGGGTAACATTGCCCGCTCCCACGAACAGCATGTTGGAACCCATCGCCTGAATCTGATCCTGCGCCTGCTGCTGCGCACCTTGGCCAACGCTGACCATGGCAATCACGGCTCCAACGCCGATAATGATGCCGAGCATGGTTAGGCTGGAGCGCAGCTTGTTGCGCGCCAGTGCTCGCATCGCAATACGAATGATAGCCAGCAGGTCCATATATCAGGGAACTCAATCCTCCAGCGCCGGCAGATTCTTCAGAATGTCGGAAGCCAGTGGCCGGTCGACGACTTGCTCATCCCGACGGATCTTTCCGTCGCGGAAATGAATAGTTCTCCGCGCAAACTGCGAAACGTCAGGCTCATGCGTGACGAGGACGATGGTGAGGCCATCGTCGTTGAGCTTCTGAAAAACTTCCATAATCTCGACTGACGTGCGGCTGTCCAGGTTGCCGGTGGGCTCATCAGCCAGAAGAATTGCCGGCTTATTGACCAGCGCGCGGGCGATGGCGACACGTTGCTGTTGGCCGCCGCTAAGCTGAGAAGGGAAGTGTTCCATGCGGTCTGCCAAGCCTACTAATGCGAGCGCGTCCTTGGCTCGCTTCTGACCCTCTTCCTTGCTGATGTAGGCATACAAGGTCGGTAGTTCTACATTCTCAAGAGCTGTGGTGCGCGAAAGCAGATTGAAGCCCTGGAACACAAACCCGATCTGTCGATTGCGGATCGCCGCCAGTTCCTGCTTGCTCAGGCGAGAGACTTCCACTCCCTCGAGCAGATAGGTTCCTGTTGTCGGCTTATCCAGGCATCCAAGGATATTCATGAATGTCGATTTCCCGCTGCCGCTTGCGCCCATGATGGCTACAAACTCACTGCGGTCAATCGTGACGGTGACACCGCGCAGTGCGTGAACCTTGGTCTCTCCAAGGTCGTAATACTTGTGCACGTCATCGACGCGGATGACAGGGTGTTTGCCGCCTGTATCCTTGTCTTCTAGTGCGGGTTGTGAAATCGTCGCCATCAAGTCAACTTCAACGGATGCGTGGTCCTGCTCCTGGTCCTGTGGTCATGCCGGGCGGACGCGAGCCACCTGCGTTCGGTCCTCCTGTCATCGCACCGGTTACGAGTTCGTCACCTTCCTTCAACTCCCCATTCACCACCTTTGTCACTTCCGTCAGCGTGTGGTCGGTGATGCCGGTGCGAATCCTGACCGGCTCGATTGTCTTGTCAGGACGCAGCTTCCAGACCACTGCGACGTCGAAGCGAGACGATCTGTTTTGCTGCGCAGGGGCAGCGGTCCCACCACCGCCGCCCTGCGTCCCCTGTGCGTGCGGTCGGTACTGCCGTCCGGCGCCGCCCGGTGTTCCGGATCCTTGCGCTGCAGCGGTCTGATTCTGATCTTCGCGAATTAAGCCATATTGCTTGTAGAGAGCACGAATTTGCTCTGCAGTCATGTCCGGCTTGAAGCGGATGGCGCCGTTTGGCACGCGCACTACGTTGTCCGCGTTTGCGACGGGAATCGTGATGTAGGCGGTCATCCCAGGAAACAGCTTCATCTGCGGATTGTCGAAGTCAATGATCGTGTTGTAGGTGACCACGTTTTGAACCGTCGTGGCGTTCATCCGCACTTGTGAGACCCGACCTGTGAAGGTGTCCTTGGGATAGGCATCTACCTTGAATGTGACTTCCTGGCCAGTGCGAATCATGCCCACATCAGATTCATCCGTGCTGGCATAGACCTGCATCTTAGTGAGATCCTGCGCGATCGTGAATAGCGTTGGCGCCTGCAGGGACGCAGCCACGGTCTGGCCTACATCGACACTGCGTGCGATGACGGTTCCATCAATCGGCGCATGTATCGTGGTGTAGTTGAGATTTGTCTCCGCGACTTTAACGGCCGCATCCTTTTGTTGCTCTTGCGCCGCGGCCTGGGTCACCTGCGCATCGGCGGCATTCACGGCTGCCTCGGCTGAATCTGAATTTGCTTTGGCCAGGTCGAGTTGCTGCTGGCTCATCACGCCTTGGTCTGCTAGGCCTTTCGTGCGCTCATAGTCGGCCTTGGTCTGGATCGCAGTAGCCTTCGCCTTTTCGAGGTTGGCCTTCGAAGCAATCAGATTGGCCTTGGCATTCGCGTAGTCGGCTCGTGCTTGTAGCACAGTCCCTTGAAAAAGCGCTGGGTCGATTTGGGCGACGACTTGTCCCTTCTTTACGCGTGAATTGAAGTCGGCATAGAGCTTCGAAATCGTTCCCGAAACCTGCGATCCCACTTGCACCGTAGTTACGGCATTAATGGTGCCGGTGGACTCCACCACATCGTGGATGTCGCCATGATCGACCTTGCCAGTGAAGTATTGCGGCTTGTCTTCCTTCTTGAATTCGAATGCCGCAAACAGGGCAACCGCCACGATAACTAACCCGACAATCCACCAATGACGCTTAATCGTATTCACAAGAAATCCCCAATCCGCGACTTACCACGTAACCCGTTTTCTACCTGTGTCGTTAACCTCTTTTCGCACGATACAATGCAAATTCGCTCACTAGTTCTTTTGATGTACATTGTGAAGCAAGTGCGCCCTGTATGCTCAACATTTACAAAAGTTTACCTGAGTTCGGTGCAAAGCTGGCACTCCTCAGAAAGGCTGTAAGTAGCGGAGATTGCTCGGTCACCTCTTAAGATTGAGAGGTGTGGCCCGCGTGCAAACGAAAGTAATCTACACGCTGATCTGCTTCAGGGAGGAAAACAGTGATGGATTGGCAGGCTTTCTGGCTGACGATCCAGTTGGCCGTAGTAGTGGCGTTCATCCTTATCATACTGGGATTGCCACTGGCATATTGGCTTACCTACTCACGGTGGCGCTGGAAATTCCTGGTGGAAGCGATCGTCTCTCTCCCGATTGTTCTTCCTCCAACGGTGCTCGGATTTTATGTGCTGGTTGCTCTCGGCACTCGTAGTCCTTTTGGTCAATGGTGGCAGAAACTAACCGGACATCCGCTTGCCTTCACGTTTGAAGGGTTGGTCATCGGTTCCATTATTTATAGCCTTCCTTTCGCAGTGCAGCCTCTCGTCGCGTCTTTTACCAGCGTTGATGACAAGTTGCTCGCCGCTTCTGCCACGCTTGGAGTTTCCAAGTTCAACACTTTTCGACGCGTGACACTGCCGCTCTCAATACCCGGGCTAGTGACGGCAATCACTCTGAGCTTTGCCCACACGATGGGCGAATTTGGCGTGGTCCTGATGGTTGGCGGTAATATTCCGGGCCTGACCCGTACTGTTTCGATCGATATCTACGACAAAGTACAGATGTTCGACTACGCGGGCGCTAATCGCGCTGCGCTGGTTCTCTTGTTCATTTCATTTGTATCGCTGTCGCTGGTGTATGCGGTGAATCGCAAGCGCTGGACCGTGTTCTTATGGAAGTAACGAATAGCACGACGATTCGCGAGTCAAAGGATACGATCTCCCCGCCGAGCAGTGGTCTCGGCGACGGGGAGTTAAAGGTCCAGATCCGCAAGCTGTTCGACCAATTCCAATTACAAATTGGAACTACCTTTCCGTCCGGTATCTCCATTCTGTTCGGCCCTTCTGGTTCGGGAAAGACCACATTACTGCATAGTATCGCTGGATTGGTTACGCCGGACGAAGGTTGGATTACGATCGGTGGTCGCAATGTCTTCGACAATCGTACGCATGTGCCTGTTGAACGACGCCGCGTCGGAGTTGTCTTTCAAGACCTAGCGCTTTTTCCCCACCTCTCGGTCGAAGCGAACGTTCAATACGGCCTCGCCAGCCTGCCCAGAACGGAACGTCTGCAGAAGAGTAACGAGATTCTGGACTCGTTCCGCATCTCGCATCTGAAAAAGCGGAGGCCGGACGAAATCTCAGGCGGTGAGCGTCAGCGCGTAGCATTGGCCCGGGCATTGGTGATCGATCCCTGTGCGCTGTTGTTGGATGAGCCGCTAGCCGCACTTGACGTTATCACGAAAGCCAAGATTATCGACGATCTGCGCAGCTGGAATCAGGCTCATAGGATTCCCATACTGTACGTTACTCACAGCCGCGAAGAAGTCTTTGCACTGGGAGAGAGGGTGTTGATTCTCGAACATGGCAGAGTCGTGGCGCAAGGAACGCCCCATGAGGTCATGTCGGCGCCACGGCAGGAAACCGTTGCCCAACTCGCCGGCTTCGAAAATATCTTCGATGCAGAAGTCACACGCATACACGAGGAGCGTGGATCGATGATCTGCCGTATCGCCGGGACCCGTGTTGACCTGGAAACGCCGCTGGTCCGCGCAACGGTCGGGTCGCAAATACGAATCGGAGTTCGCGCCGGGGACATCATGCTGGCAGTCACTCAGCCGGTTGGATTGAGTGCGCGCAACATCATCCCGGGTAACATTGTTTCACTCGATCAGCGCGATGTGATGATCGTTGCAAGAGTCGATTGTGGGATTGAAATGAGCGCCCAGCTTACGCTAGCGGCACGAGATTCTCTCCATCTGAAACCGGGACTTGCGGTCTGGCTCGTGATCAAAACGTATTCCTGTCATTTGATGGCGAAGTGACAGCCTTCGCGACGTATGCGCGCTCCATCTCAATAACTCCCACCCACTCTCCGTTGCGTTCGTCCGAGAAAACAAGACGTCCGCCCAAGAGCTGTGCGGCTACGTTTGGGGGAACATCGACGTGATAACCGAAAAACTGTTCATTCCATTGCCGCCATATGCCAGACCGGTCCAGCAGCGTTGTACCGGGTGTGTACTTCGTCGAGAACACGAAGATCACGTCGAAACTGGAATTAAAGTCTGCGGCAGCCATCACCTGTTCTGCCGAGAAATCTTCGATTCGCACAACCTTGGCTGGTCGCGAAACATAGCCGAGATAGGGGCGTGTGAGCTCGTCACTTCCTGGCCACGCCGTTAGAACGCGCGCTGTAGGAAATCGTTGCTCGATAAAAGCTGAGGCCTGCTGGTGAAGCAGAACATAGTCGCGATAGGCGAGATTGTCTTCTGGCGGGAAACCATATGGAGGATTCGTCACAAGTGCTAGCGCGAAACCGGCCAATGCGATTGCGATGAAGACTTTCCAGTTTCGGAGCCTGCGCCAAACTGTCGAGACGAACACAATGATGATCAGCGGAACGACCGGGAGCATGTAACGCGCCAGGACAGCACCGCCGACCATAGCCATCGCTAGCAGATATGCGAGCACGACCGTGCCGAGCGCAAGTTGGTTCTCCACCGCAATTCGCGGGCGCTCCTGATCCGCATCGCGCAAGGCGGGCCTCCACATGGCATATCCGGCCGCCAGCGTAAGAAACAGCAAATTCATGTGTCCGAACACTTGCCACACGCGCATAAGTAATGCCAAGAAGATGCGCAAGGGATTTAAGGTGGCCTTCACGTTGTAACGAAAGAATTCTGGATTGCCGAAGATGTATCCGGTTTGCGAGTAGTGGTAACCGTACCAAGCCGCGAGGACTAGTACCGGCAGCAGCAACCAACCTGTTGTTCTGTTGAGTCGTCGAGTGCAAGGAAAATCCAGTTTGCTTGCGAACAGCGGGCAAAGGCACTCCCACGCGCACAAGGCCAGGGGCGCGAGCACCGCTGTTTCCTTTGCCATCACAGCAAGACAAAACCAGAAAGCGGCATTCGCACGACGATTTTCGAAGTACGACACCAACCCCCAGATGGTGAGCCCTGCTGCTGCCAGATCAATATGAGCCATCGTGCTTTGCGCAAAGAAGACCGGGTATAGCAATGCACAGATCGTTGCTAACAACGCCACGACACTATTCGCGAGCCCTTCCGCAAGCCGATAGACCCCAGCCAGCGTAAATGCTGCCATCGCCAGCATTGCGGTTCGTGTCACCAAGGGCGCATATCCGAAGATCTTCCAGCACAAGGCTAGATATGCCATCACGAGTGGTGGATGCGCGTTGGAAACCGTCGAGTGGGGAATCACGCTGCCTGAAAACAGCAGGTCTCGCGCCGCTGGTATGTAATATCCGGCTTCATCCCAGAAATAAGGAAGGCGCAACAGAGGAATATGAAGCAGAAAAATGATGGCGAATAAAGCCGCAAAGAGTACAAGAGCGTGGAGGTTTTGCCGTCGGCTGTAAGTCACTGCATTGTCGAAGCCCAAATCGTTCGCCAGCGGTTCTCAACCTTTCGTCAGTGAATCTCTTTGGCTCAGTGCACCGGCCCAGCCGGATTCATCCGCGGATCCAGTTTGATCTCGCCGAATGCATTCTCATAATTGGACACATTCTGTTGCAACACGGCCAATAGTGCCTTGGCCTGTTGCGGACTCAGATAGACTCCCTGAAAATTGTGTACTTCGACCTGCGATTCACTTTGCTGCTGCAAGGTTCCGAATACCAGGAAGAAGTCCCAGACGTTCACACGGATTTGTACGCTGTTGGAGTAGTTCTCGCGATAGTCTGCGGAATTGACCAGCTTGATGTTGGGCTGCGTGGGAATGGACATGACGCATGCAGTGTATCGGGAAGCGCAGGGAGGAAGCAAAGTAGCCCTTGATAACGAACGCTTGTCGGATTCTATTGGCCCGCGGCTGTGGATTGAGCCTTCGGTGCCTCTTGCTTCTGACTTTGAAGATATGACGGCAGTTCTTTCAATGCGAATCCGGTGAGCGTTGAGAGGATAGATCCCGCGATGGTCAAAAAGAGTGCGCCCGCGTAACGTGAAAACCAGCTTGAGCCTTGCGTGGATTCCGACGGAACGGTTGCTCGCCATCCCAAAGCAAGCCCGCCGGCACGTGCCGAAACCAAGAGCTCGCGTTCGGTCTTCTGCGCAAAATCGCCGTTTATGCTCTGTTCTTCAATCGATCCATCTTCGGAAGCGATTTTCACTTTGATCGTATGACTGCCGGAATCAACCCCCACGGTTTGCGAGAGCGTCCCTTGGACGGATCCCGGTAGGACGCCGAACTTTCGCTTTGTGGAACCTGTCAGTTTTCCCGCATAAGCAAGGTGATCGTCGATCCACAACGAGAAATCTGCGGTCCGGAAGCTGTGTTGTACCGTAACGCGCAGGTTCGAATCGGCGCCGGAGAGAGCCGTATGTAGCACCGTGAAAAGCGCAGCTAACAGAAGGAAGCCGAGTACCAGTCGAGCTTTCATGGGTAGCGCGACAATCCGCCGGCGGACCCGGTCGTAGGCTTCCGCCAGTTCGGCACGGAATTTCGCAATCTTCTCCGGATCCATGATCCTTTTTATTTTGCCGTCCGGCGGTGGATGTCACTAGTTACGAAGGTGTTACGCACGACGAACGGTGCTAAATTGCGACTCTATTTTGGGGTCTGCCTGTGGCGCACCTGCGGGTTTTTTGGGTGACAAATGATTTGTTCTTGGTATTACTTGCGACCGAAACTCAATGCCCACGCTGTCATGAACAGTGTCGTCACCTCGCTTTTGAGGCCGGTTTTCCGGGAGTTTGAACATGTGTTCCATTCTGCCCAAGACTTTTCACTCTATTGAGAGGTTCTAAAACCATTGATACTATGCGCGCTAGTTTTGCGTCGACAGGCAGGCGCAATTCGAGTCAGCAACACTTAGGAGGAGCACATGTACTTGAGACGTTTGGGTCCCTTGGTTCTGCTCCTGTGTTCGATCTGTTTAACGGGAGCTTGGGCGCAATCCACTCTACACATGGGTCCCGGCGGGGGAAGCCCATGCGCCACCGGTTGTGGGGGAGATCCTAACCTGCTGAATGGTGCAAAGAGGGTCGATATCTATCAGAACAGTGGTGGAGCCGCCCTCTCGAATCAGCCGGTACTTTTGATCTTCGGCGTTCCCAGCCAGTTCGGAAACCTATTTCCTCTAAAGCCAGTGTTGGGTGTTCGAGCGGTCAATCCTTATCCCGCCGGCACGAAGAGTGGCGGAACAGCGAACTTCGCTCTGGGCGGAACCTATGGACTGATTGATCCGATTTCCGACGGATTTTTCGGCACCATGGGTCCCGGGCAGGAGGTATACAGCTTCCTGAACTTGGGTGGCGCGAATAATTCCAATAGCTTCACAAATTGGTCCGACGCGGATTTGGAATATCTCAACCTCACCGTAACGGGCTATGACATCCACGTGTACGCGATCAATGCTGATATGGGTCCTCACGGGTTGATTGATCTTAAGTTGGCACAAAACGTTCCCGTGGGCTCATTCATCCTTGCTTACAGCCAAGCCAATGGCAAAGCATACTCGGTTCCCTTCACCGAATCCGGCCTGAAGTGCACGTACTAGAAACGTCGTAAAGCACAGTCAGCAGGAAAACAATCGGCGGCTCAGCTACTGAATGAGGCTGGGCCGTTGCTATTTACAGACCAGCCTTAGTGTTGTTCAGTTTTGACACTCTCACTCTTCACCTTGACAATTGCAGCGGAAGAGATAAAGTATGTGACCACTCGTCCTCCAACCTACGCAGTTTTCGCCGCGAACTGTTATCGGCCCTAAAAAGATGCCCGCCAGGAGATCTTTATGCAGAACCATCCACAAATTAGCAGCCAAGAAATCACAGGCTTGGTCGCCGCCCTTATCTGTGTGTTTTTCCTCAGTGCGTTGACTTCGGCACAGTCGCCCGTTCCTTTCGTCAACAAGCCGCTGGTTCCAAATGCTGTTGTCCCCGGTAGCGGAGGGCTCACTCTTATCGTAAACGGGGCAGGGTTTGTATCCGGATCAGTGGTCTTGTGGAATGGCGCAACGCGCTCGACGACTTTCGTCAGCAGTTCCCAACTTTCAGCTTCAATTTCTTCTGCCGATGTGGCAAATGCCGGCACCGCAATCGTGGCAGTCAGAAATCCCAGTCAGCAGGCCACGTCGAACACAGAATTTTTCGCGATTACGAATCCGATTCAGAATTTTGTTACAACGCAGGTCAACTATCCGTTGACCTTGGGTAGTCAGTCCCCCGCTCAAATGATCACTGCTGATTTCAATGGAGACGGGATGCTCGATGTTGCAGTCCTTGAAGAGAGTAATTCAACGATCGACACGCTGCTCGTCCTCTTAGGCAATGGTGATGGCACGATGCGTCCACCAGCGAAATATTTGCTGGATGGCTTCTCGCTTTCTTTAACCAGCGGGGATTTCAATGAGGACGGCAACCTTGACCTCATCGCCACGAATGAACTTAGTGGAGGCACCATTTCCGTGCTATTAGGTAATGGCGACGGCACGTTTCAATTGAAACCGTCCGTTCCTGTTGGACGGATTGCCCTTTCCATAGTGGCCGCCGATTTCAATAGGGACGGTCACCTGGACATCGCGGTGGTTACTGATGACATCACGGTGCTTCTCGGAAAGGGGGATGGTACCTTCCAATCTCCTATCGACAATCCGGAACCTGCGGGACCGTATGGCTCGGTGGCGGGCGACTTCAATCGTGACGGCAAGATGGATGTGGCTGTTACCAACATTCAGACCCCTTGCAATGTCATATCCGTCTTGCTTGGTAATGGGGACGGTACTCTCACCGCGCCGGCCAACTACTCGATTCCCGAATGCTCACCGACGAGTATTGAGACAGCAGACCTCAACGGAGATGGCAGTCTCGACCTGGTAGTGGGCGGGGTTTTCCTCAACTCGCTTATAGGGAACGGAAATGGAAGCTTTCAAACTGGAGTTGCCTTCGGCCCCGAAGCTCTTCTTTGGGATACTACACTTGGCGACATTAACGCCGATGGTCACGTTGACGCCATCGGGAGTGATCAGTGGGATCACAAAGCTGCCGTCTACTTTGGCAATGGCAACGGCACGTTCCAAGACCAGGTGATTCTTGGCAGTTTTTTCCAACCTGAACAGGCAACGTATGGCGACTATAACAGCGATGGTGTACCGGACTTCGCCATTGGTGAGGGGAGTAGCACGTCAAATCTTGACCTCTTTCTGCAGGGGACGTTTAGTTTTGTTCCCGGCATCACCTTCTCGCCTCGGAAGCTCGCTTTCGGCAACGTAAACATCGGCCAAAAAGCGGTTCGAGTAGCAACGGTCAGCAACAGCGGGACTTCGCCGCTCACCATCAGTTTCTTCAGCTTCCAGGGGAACGGTCATGAACAGTTTACGCAGACCAATAGTTGTCACCAACCCTTGTATCCTGGGACGAGTTGCAATGTCACCGTGACCTTCACCCCTACGCAGGTTGGGACGTTTATCGGCGGCATGATCTCTCACGACGACACTCCCGCCGGCCTGCATCGGGTGGGGTTGCGTGGCGTGGGCGTGCAATAGG
>DATBFG010000052.1:0-36394 GCA_036558645.1 Terriglobales bacterium | reverse complement strand
CATCTCATGTAGAGTTCGCTAGCGAAATTGGTTTCACAAATTCTGACTGTTTTCTGTCATCCACACTGCGAGGTTCATTCCTGTGAGTTATCAAAAAGCTACTTCGGTCTCGCGCGCGCGTTCGCGCACACTGCGAACGCTTGCAACTCTGCTCTGCTTCGGCATCGCACTTGCGCCTGCGTTGCATGCGCAGCAACCTGTCTTCGTCAATACCGCTTTCGGCGGATTCATTCTCGGTTATGACATCGATCAGAACGGCACGGAAGGAATCCTTGCCGAAGCGCTGACCTTGCAAGACGGCAAGCACACGGTCGCGCTTGAGACC
Organism: Terriglobales bacterium; assembly: GCA_036558645.1. Classification (GTDB taxonomy): domain Bacteria; phylum Acidobacteriota; class Terriglobia; order Terriglobales; family Acidobacteriaceae; genus DATBFG01. The sequence continues at coordinate 36,069 of DATBFG010000052.1, read as the reverse complement.
TTCGATCAGAAAACCGGCAAGATTATTCGGGTCTTCAAGAAGCTCGAAGACAGCAACAACGACTTCGTCGCTTGGGGAGTTTACGGAAACGGAAGCGCGCTGGTTGAGATGGAAAAGACCGACGGACTCTTCGTCACGCAGCGGCTCTATGCGACGATGAATCCGCTCGCCGGCAATGTGATCAACGGCAAGTGGAATCCGCCAATGACCAAGAACGACCTTCTCGCCGGAATCGCAGGCGTGCAGGGAACGAACGTGACTGCGGTCCTGAAGTCCAGCCTGCAGAACTTCAAGTCAGCGGTCTTCAGTACCGATGTCGCGGCGAACACCTTTGGAGAAGTCTTCCCGCTCTCAGATCCAGTTTTCGGGTTCAATACTTCACCCGTGATCGCAGTGGACAGCATTGCGAACCAGGCGATCGTTGCGGCATCGAATGGCGGGATCTTCGACGCTCCGCAGATTGCCAAGGTCGATCTGGCAACCGGCGAAACCGGTCAATGGACAGGTTGGGGATTTGGGACAGCGAGAGGCTTGGCCGTCGATTCAGCCCACCATCTGGGCTTTACGACTACCGAAATAGACTTCAGCATGGAGATCTTCGACATCACCAACCAGTTCAATATCCTGGTTCAGCCTTTGCAAGGCGCGACCAACCAGTCGCAAGCTGGCGGAGCGGTTGCGTTCGATCCGATTCATGGCTTGGTGCTGATTGGCCAGGAGTTCTCGAGTCTCGCGCCGAGCGGTAGCAGCATTCACGTCTACGACACGCACGGCAACTTCATCAAGGGGATCAATGGACTGAGCCTTCCTGCCAGTCCAGCGTACATGGCGCTGAATCCCAGCAAACGGATTGGCTACGTGATCGTGACCCCGAACCTGAACCAGTTGGTGCAGTTCAGGTATTAGCCAGCGTTCTAACCTGCGCGGCATGACATAATGCGGCATTCCATTCAGGAGCCGCATTCATGCCGCTTGTGCAAGTCACCATGTTGCAGGGTCGCAGCGCAGACCAGAAACGCAAGATCGCCCAACGCATCACCGACACGATGGTGGAAGAAGCCGGCGCACGACGAGAGGCCATCGTCGTGACGTTCGTAGAGGTATCGCGGGAAAGCTACGCTTCAGGCGGCGTGCTGATGGCGGACAAGACTTAGCTCATCCTATTGGTTCGTAGAGCTGACCTTCAACGCGATCGGCGATCTTAGGCAGTTCCTTGCGGGCGTATTGCAGGAAGTGTGGCGAAGCGCGATGAGCTTCGAGCGCAGCATCGTCTTGGTACTGCTCGTAGATAAAGAAGCGTCGAGGCTCGGTTCTGTGCCGGTGAACCAGATACATTGCGCAACCGGCTTCCTTGCGTGACTCTTCGGTTAGCTTGGCGAACGCGGAGGCGACATCGCTTTCGCGTCCAGTCTTTGCCATCCAGGTAACAGCCAGCACCACCATCGCCTTACCCATCTCCTGATTAGGATTATGCTTGGGCCCGGGTTTTACGTTCCGTCAATGACCGAAGTGCGGCGGAGAACTCGTCCACGAACATGGTCTGCTCACGTCCTGGACCGGTCGAAACCATCCCGACGCGCGCCTGACTCTCCTTCTCGACGAAGGCCAGATAGTCGCGAGCTGCCTTTGGCAGCTTGTCCATTTGCGTGATGCCAACCGTAGAAGTCCGCCAACCTGGCATCTTGGTATACAGGCACTCGATGCGCTCGAAGCCGCTGCCATGAGCTGGGATCTCCTCGGTCTTCTTGCCGTTCACCTTGTACCCCACGCAAACTGGAATCTCGGCGAGATCGTCGAGCACGTCGAGCTTGGTGACGACCAGCCAGGAGATTCCGTTAATCATGCCAGCGTATCGCAGCAGAGGCAAATCGAGCCACCCGCAGCGCCGCGGACGTCCGGTTACCGCGCCGTATTCGTTGCCCTTGGCGCGGATCTGGTCTCCGATGGCATCGAGCGCTTCGGACGGGAACGGTCCGCCGCCAACCCGCGTGCAATAAGCCTTCGTGACCCCAATTACGGCATCGATAGCGGTTGGAGCTACGCCGGTTCCGATCACCGCTCCTCCAGACGTAGCGCTTGAGGAGGTAACAAACGGGTATGTGCCGTGATCGATGTCGAGCATGGTGCCCTGTGCCCCTTCGAAGACGACCGACTCTCCATTCGCGAGGGCGCGATTCAGGAGGGCTGCGGTGTCGCACACAAAGGGAGCAATCTTCTGCGATGCGGCAGCGTACTCGGCGTACATCTTGTCGGGATCCAGCGGCTCGGAGTTGAAGAGCGCATGCGCGATCATGTTCTTCTCGCGGCAGGCGTTCTCGATGTGAGTCTTCAGGAGGGCCAGGTCGAGCAGATCGGCTACGCGCAAGCCGCGCCGTCCCATCTTGTCTTCGTAGGCGGGGCCAATTCCGCGGGAAGTTGTGCCGATCTTGACGCGACCGGGGGCGTTCTCGGAAGCGAGCTCGATCATGCGATGGTAGGGAAGGATGACGTGCGCCCGGTTGCTGACGAAGATGCTGCCGTCTACCTTGACGCCAGTATCGCGCAGGGCGCCGACTTCTTTCAGGAAGGCGACGGGATCCAGCACCACACCGTTGCCAATGACGCTGCGGCATCCTGCTCGCAGCACGCCACAAGGCACCAACTGTAGAATGAACTTCTTGCCGTTGATGATAACGGTGTGGCCGGCATTGTGGCCGCCGGCATAGCGAGCTACGACTGCGAAGTTTTCCGAGAGGACATCGACGATCTTGCCCTTTCCCTCGTCGCCCCACTGCGCGCCAACGATGACAGCCGTTTTACCCTTCTTCAAAAGCGCAACTCCATAACGGAGGATTAGACGGCCGGCCCCCGGCCGCAATGCGAGGTCTCGCACACATTGATTGTCCGCGGTTTATACGCAGCCACAGAATTACAGGGATGAAGTAGCGGAGCAGATGTGTACTGATCATCATACCGTGCGCTGTGCGAGAGTGGCAATTGGCTCTATTTTGTGCTGCCAAAACGGAACATACCATCGTGGTAGCCATCACAAAAGAGCAATTTGTCTGGCAGACTTGCTTACAGGCGTCCCATCTTGTCACCATTTATAATCTTGAATTCGGCTGCGTGCCGCATTCCCTACTGAAAGGAACAACTTGCTCGACTTCCTAGGCGACCTTCAACGCACCCACATGTGCGGAGCCCTGCGTGCTTCCGACGCTGGCAAGCCTGCCGTGTTGATGGGATGGGTCAACCGGCGTCGCGACCTCGGCAACCTGATTTTTATTGATATCCGCGATCGTTCTGGCATCACGCAGGTGGTATGCAATAAAGAGACGAATGCTGGCCTCCACGAAAAGGCTGGCGAACTTCGCAATGAGTTTGTGATTGCTGTTCTCGGCACGGTCAAGCTGCGCGATCCGAACACCGTCAACAAGAATATTCCGACCGGGGAAATCGAGCTTGTGGCCGACGAGTTGCGGATTCTGAATGAGGCGAAGCAGCCGCCGTTTTTGCCGGGAGACAGCGTTCTGCCGAACGAAGAGCTGCGACTCCAATATCGCTACATCGACTTGCGGCGCGAGACTATGCAGCGGAATATCGAACTGCGCCACAAGGTTTCGATTGCTATCCGGCAGTATCTTGCCAGTCACAATTTTTTCGAGATTGAAACGCCCTTCATGACGCGGTCAACCCCGGAGGGAGCCCGAGATTATCTGGTTCCGAGCCGAGTGCAGCAAGGCGCTTTTTACGCGCTGCCGCAGTCGCCGCAGCTGTTCAAACAAATCCTGATGATCTCCGGATTTGACCGTTACTTCCAGATTGTGCGTTGTTTCCGTGACGAAGATCTCCGTGCAGACCGGCAGCCCGAATTTACCCAGATTGACTTGGAAATGTCGTATCCACAACCGGAGCGGGTTTGGGAAGTCGTAGAAGGATTTCTAAGCGCGGCCTTCAAGGCTGCGGGATACGAGATCAAGCCACCATTTCCCCGCATGAGTTATGACGACGCCATCCGTCTCTACGGAAGCGACAAGCCTGACCTGCGCCTTCCGCCGATCACAGATGTGCGCGATGCCTTTACTGGCGAGAACCTGCAGACGCTTGGCGTTAGTGAATCGCTCCCGGTCGTTGCGATCCGCATCCCGAAGGTTGGGGAACTCTCGCGCAAGGAGCGGGACGATTTGAAGCCGCTGTTTATCTCAAAGGGTAGCGCGAAGCTGTTCGAAGACTTCAAGCGCATTGAGAAGAGTTTTCCGGAGGCGGCTGCCAAGGTTCGCGAGAAGAGCGGGGCTGCGCTTGACGATCTGATTCTGATCGTCGCTGGTGACGGGAAACCTGGACAACATAAGTCAGAGGGAGGCGTTAAGCCGGAGGTTAAGCAACACGACCACGCGGTTCACACCTCGGCCGGTTTGATGAGGGTTGCGATGGGCCAGCGATTCGCCGCCAAGCATGGAGCATTCGCTGCCGGTGACTTCCGCTTCCTGTGGGTGACGGACTTTCCTATGTTCGAATGGGATGAGGATGGCAAACGCTGGGCTGCCGCTCATCACCCATTTACCTCGCCCCATGAGCGCGATATGGAAAAGCTCCAGTCTCATCCTGGGGCGGTGCGGGCCCTCGCCTATGACGTCGTGCTAAATGGCACGGAGTTGGGCTCCGGCTCTATTCGTATTCACCGGCAGGATATCCAGAAGAAGATTTTCTCAGCACTGGGAATGACGGAAGCGGAGGCTCGCAGCCGTTTCGGATTTTTCCTGGAAGCGCTGGAGTATGGGACGCCTCCCCATGGCGGCATTGCTCTGGGCCTTGACCGGATCGTCATGATCCTCGCTGGCGCGGATAGCTTGCGCGAAGTAATTCCGTTCCCCAAGACAGCCCGCGCTGTTGACCTGATGGTGGACGCTCCGACTCCCGTCAGCGAGGCGCAACTAAAAGAGTTGGGTATCCAGGTCAAGAACGGCGCAAAGTGACGAGATACAGCTCGGCAGTTGCAGCCACACGATAGAAAACATCTTAGTGTGCGCTACGTCACAGAGGTGAGTTTGATTTTTGGATAGCCTTCCCGGACGTGGGTGACGTGCCAGGTGTGGCGGGGCGTTGCCGCCGGAATTCACAGTCCGAACCGAGGTCGAGTTTATGCGGAAGCATGTCCCAGTACTCTTGGTTCTAGCATGCCTGTCGGTTATTTCGCTGCGGGCGCAGCATGTCCCAGAGGATCAACTTACTGTCACCGATCACCCCGAGCACGAGCTTGCGGGCATTAAGGTTTACGGAATGACCATAAAGCAGGTCATCGATTTGTACGGCCAACCGAACTCAAAAGAAAAAGACAAACAAGGTTTGCCTATCTACATCTGGCAGAGGTCAGGCATTAAGTTGCAAGTGGGCACTGCGTACGATAATCCCGACAATGTATATGCCGTGGATGTGTGGGGAACAAAGCCAGCGGGAGAGTTGGGCAAGACCCACCAGGGGCTTATGCTGGGAAGCGATCTGAACGACCTGAAAAAGATTTATGGACCGAAAGTAATTCAGCATCACCCAACTGAAGCGATGATTGCATTTCACGACGACACTATGCTCACGGTAGGACTCGATGATGGCGGTCGCGTGAATCACATTTCACTGGTTGGCGCAGTCGAGTAGCAGTTGCCCATTCCGCCTCGTTGGTAGGCTACAATGAACGCTTCCCGGCGAAGAGAATGGGCAGAATCCACATCCTTTCTGAAAACGTTGCCAACAAAATTGCCGCCGGCGAGGTGGTGGAACGTCCTGCCTCGGTTGTAAAAGAACTCCTCGAAAACTCACTTGATGCAGGATCTAATCGCATCAAGATTCATGTTGAAGCCGGCGGCAAAAAGCTGATCCAGATTACTGACGATGGCTGTGGCATGGTGCGAGACGATGCTCTTCTCGCCTTCGAGCGGCACGCGACATCGAAGATCAAGAATGCCGAAGATCTTCTGAGTATTGCGACGTTGGGATTTCGAGGGGAAGCTCTGCCGTCGATTGCGTCGGTTTCGCGTTTGCGCCTGGAGACGCGGGCGCCGGAAGAGGCATCTGGTACCGTCGTCGAAATCAACGGTGGCAAGATCTTCAAGGTCGAAGAAGCCGGGCTGCCTGCAGGCACTTCGATCACGATCCGTGACCTCTTCTTCAATATCCCGGCGCGTAAGAAGTTCTTAAAAGCGGAATCGACGGAACTTTCGCACATCGCCTCGCTGGTGACGCACTATGCGATGGCACACCCAGGCAAGCACTTCGAACTACACTCGGCTACCAACGCCATGCTGGTAGCGCCTCCCGTCTCGGACCATAGCCAGCGGGTCTACCAGGTGTTTGGCAAGGAAGTACTCGATCAGATGATTCCGGTGGCAGCCCTGCAACCGCTGGCAAGAATTGGATTGCCACAGCCGCCGCCGTGGAAAAGGGAACACGATGAAGAGGAGCAGATCCCCGTCGATCCGGGCGAGGTGCGTTTGCATGGATTCGTCTCGAAACCGGAAATCCAGAAGCTGAACCGGAACTCCATTTTCCTGTTCGTTAACGGACGGCTAATCCGCGATCGCCTGATCCAGCACGCGCTGACGGAGGCGTATCGGAATATTATTCCGCCAACTGTGTTCCCGGTGGTGCTGTTGTTTTTGGAACTTCCGGCCGCGGAAGTTGACGTAAACGTGCATCCATCAAAAACTGAGGTGCGCTTTCGACAGCAGGGCATTGTGCATGACTTTGTTCGAGATTCAGTTCGCGCTGTGCTGATGAAAGCGCAGCCGGTGCCGCAGTTTGCAGTCGAAATCCATGCGCATCCTACTGCCAGCCCGTCTCTCACTCCGGGAGCACAACCGGGTACGATGGAAGCTGCAGCGGCATGGCGAAGTTTTTATGCGCCGGTCGAAGCGCCTGGGTTTGCCTTGCAGCCGCCCACAGTGCCGCAGGTCAACGAACGGCTTCAGTTTTCCGGGGGGATTCTTGTCGAGGCGAACGCCGCTCTTTCACTGGCGCGAGCGCCTGAAGCAACGGAGATCGATGGTTGCACTCCTCCGGTTGAGGAGGAACCCGAGGCGCCTAGTGAACTCGGGCTGTCGCTGGCGACGCTCAAGCCGCTGGGCCAGATTCGAGAGTCTTTCATCCTTGCGGTCAATCATGAAGGGCTTTGGATCATCGATCAGCACGTCGCGCACGAGCGCGTCTTGTTCGAGAAGGTCCTGAAACAACGCGCAGCGCAAAAAGTGGAGAGCCAGCGTATGTTAATGCCCCTCGTTGTAGAGCTAACGCCGGCGCAGCAAGCGGTGTTTGCGGAAATCTCGGAAGAACTCGCACATAACGGATTCGAAGCGGAGCCGTTTGGTTCGCGCAGTATCGCGGTGAAGATCGCGCCCGCGGGTGTCGACGCGACCGCTGTCGAGCATATGCTGCACGAGCTGCTGGATCAGCTATCGCGCGAGGAGCAGCAACTGAATCTGGAGAAAGTACGCAGCCGGATCGCAGCGTCGATTGCGTGCCACGCCGCGATCAAAGTGAACATGCCGCTGGAACAGAACAAAATGGAGTGGCTACTGGCTGAACTCGCAAAAACCGAGTTTCCGATGAGCTGTCCCCACGGGAGGCCTGTGGTGCTGCGCTATTCTATGAAGGATATCCAGAAGGCGTTCAAAAGGATTTGAGATCAGCTCGCAGCTTTTCGCTCTTAGCAAGTAGCTGTCGGCGGGCTGGCAGATTACCCTAGCCGTTCACATGAAGTGTCGGAGCTGAAAGGCCGAAAGGCAACAGCTGATAGCACTCTCCCACCTGTGTTCTAATGAAATCCAGGCCGAAGTACGGGCAAGAGACCGAAGACCAACGACTGTTTCATGACTGACGACGAACTTCAACAACAACGCCGGGAGAAATGGCATCTGGACGGACGTCCGGTGCGTACATTCGACGAAGCCAGTGCTTTCGTGGAATCCACCGGATTTTGCCTTATGTATCCGCTGCAGCTGCCGGTGCTGCTTCCAACGTTTATCGGTGCGTGGGCGGGTTCTGACGAAAAACTGCCAACCTGGCAGCACGCCTATTCAGACCCACGGGCCCAGGCTGCAACTGACCTGATGGTGCGTCTTCTGCGCAATCACACGGCTTACGAAGCGAATTTGTTCGATGACAACAACGCCTTTCTGCTATCGGCCTCGGTGTTTCCTTTTTTTTATGCGCTTGTGGGAGAGCGGAATCCAAAGCAACCACCAAAGCCTGGGGCACGCTCTGAATATTCGCAACTCGCCTGCGATGCGTTCGGGGTCGTGCAGAAGCATGGTCCGATTACCAAGCAACGCTTGCAGGAGACTCTGGGCGGTGGAATTTCGGTGGTTGCGCTCGACAGGGCTCTTGGTGAACTCTGGTCGAAACTGCGTATCACTCGGGTTGACTATCAAGCTAAGGAAGGCGCTTCTTGGGACGTTCTCTATCGATGGTCGCCAGACGCGGTTCGGGAAGGGGCAAGTCTGTCGGTAGGTGAATCGCTCTCGGCCTTGATCACCCGGTATCTGGATTGCGTCATTGCAGCGGATCAGCAGGAACTGGAAAGCTTCTTTGGAAATTTTGTTCCGCGCTCGCGCGTCAAGGAAACGGTAAACGCGCTTGTAGCGGCGCGGGAACTGGAGTTCGTTCGTGTAGGCAATCGCACACTGATTCAGATTACGCCCGCCAAACCTGCGATTGCGATGCCATCTCAGTCCATTTCTAGAGTGAAAAGCTAGTGACGCGTCAACGCAGGTGCTTCCATTTAAGATCTGCGATATCCCGACTACTTCTTGGGAGGTTTGGTGGCGACGCCTTCTGACTTCAGTACGATTCGAAGCAGATCAGCGGCGAGAGCACCCGAATCCACGCTATCCATGTTTGCTAGCACTACTACTCCCGCGTCCTGCTGAGGCAAGATGATGAATGACGTGCTGGTGCCTTGCTGACCGCCGTTATGGCCAACGTCCGTGACCCCCAGATCATTGCCCGTTCCCCATCCCAGGCCGTATTCGGTTGGCGAGCCGTCGGGAAGCTTGAGAGAAGTCCACATGAGATCGCGCGTAGAACGTTTCATCAGCTTGTCGTGCAACATCGCCACCTCGAAGGCAGCCATGTCGTCGGCTGACGACAACCACCCTCCGCCGGGAATCTTGTAGCTTGAATCGAGAAAGTCGGCGTTCACCACTGCACGGGTCTTGTCGATGCTGTAAAAGCGAGTGCGGTAGGGAACGATGGAGTACCGGTTGTCGGCCTGAGTTTTCGACATGCCGGCGGGGATGAACACGTTTGCACGAACAAGATCCACATACTTCTCGCCGGATGCCCCTTCCATTACGCAGCCCACCAGCGTGAATCCCTGGGTTGAATAGCTGAATTTCGTACCCGGCTTGGCGACCAAGGGATCGTTCTTGAAGAAGTCGAGTCCACTTTGGATGGGGTCGTCGAAATGCTTGACGTTGTTCAATTCGGCTTCGTCGGGTGCGTCGCGTTTGTAGTGTCGGATTCCTCCCAGATGTCCAAGCACCTGACGGGTTGTGATGGGCGCATCCTTCACCGGAAATGCAGGGCAATATTTCTGTACGGGTGCATCAAGGTCGAGCTTTCCGCGCTCCCAGAGAAGCATCGCGGCAGTAGCGGTTAGGGGCTTGGAGATTGAGCCGAGCCGGTACAGCGTTTGCGGTGTCGCGGGGATGAAATTTTCGAGGTCAGCCATGCCGAAGCCTTCGGACCAAACGTAGGCCCCGTGCTCGACGATCGCTACGGACACGCCCGGTGCGTGGGATGTTGCCATGAACTTGGATACAGCGTCTTCGACTTCCTTGCGAACGTCGGGGGACAACTTGGAATCCTGTGCGATGAGGAAAGAGGAGGACAGCAGGAGGACAACCAGCACGAGTCTGCGCATCATGACTTGCTAGTGAACCGCGGAATAAAAAAAAGCGCAAGTCTCCATGTAAAATGAGGGCCTTCGCATGACGAACGGACCAAGAAAGCTCATTATCGCCATCGACGGTCCTGCCGGGGCAGGCAAAAGCACTATTGCTTCCCGCCTCGCCCGCAAGCTGGGTTATGTCAATCTGGAAAGTGGGGCGATGTATCGGGCCCTCGCGCTCAAGGCGATCGAGTGGGACACTTCGTTCGATGAGGAAGAGCCGCTCCTGAAACTGGCGAACAATTCAAGGATCGAATTGCAGCCCAGTCGTGGAGGGAATCGCGTTTCGCTGGACGGCCGCGATGTCACCGATAGAGTTCGCGAAGCAGACGTCACCGAGGGAGCGTCGCGGGTGTCGGTGCATCCCAAGGTTCGCGAGTGGATGGTGGCCCGGCAACAAGCCATGGGTGCCGGCGGTGGAGTCATCATGGAAGGCCGCGATATCGGAACCAAGGTGTTTCCGAACGCAGACGTGAAAGTCTTTCTCGACGCCGATCCCGTGGTTCGCGAACAGCGCCGATTGCAACAGCAGCAGATGCGTGGGCTCGCAAGTACAACTACGGCAGAGGAATTACGGGAACGCGATCGGCGAGACCGGAGCAGGGCAGTCTCTCCACTGAAGCCTGCGGAGGATGCTCTGGTGCTTGATTCTTCGAGCATGTCGGAGGATCAAGTGCTCGAGGAGGTGGAAAAGCTGGTGAACGAGAAGCTCGACAAGACTTCTTAAGAACGATTTCCTGAGGCCTACATACCGGGTAGCTTCATTCCAGCCAGCTTGCGTGCGAAGCTTGGTTTGCCCATTTGTTTAAACATCTTCCGCATCTGGGCGTACTGACGTAGAAGATTGTTGACTTCCTGGACAGTTGTTCCGGAGCCGCGCGCAATGCGCTTGCGCCGGCTTCCGTTCATGACCTCATGATGGGAGCGCTCGTACGCGGTCATCGAGTTGATGATCGCTTCCACGCGGTTGATCTGTTTGTCGTCCACTTTGTCGGCATGCTTCTGTAAGCCGGCAAATGGACCAACACTCGGCAGCATTCCCATCAGGCTTTGCAACGATCCCATCTTCTTTACGTGGCGAAGTTGATCGCGGAAGTCTTCCAGAGAAAAGCCATCGCCGCTGAGGGCGCGCGTGGCCATTTCCTGGGCTTTCTTCTGATCGATTTGCTGCTCGGCTTTTTCAATGAGTGAGAGGATGTCGCCCATGCCCAGGATGCGGGAGACGATTCGATCCGGATGGAATGGCTCGATGGCATCGTATTTTTCACCGACGCCGATAAACTTGATCGGCTGGCCAGTGACCTGGCGAATGGAAAGGGCAGCGCCGCCGCGAGCGTCGCCGTCCATCTTGGTCAGCACTACGCCGGTAAGAGATAACTTCTTGTGGAACTCATCCGCCGACTTGACCGCATCCTGCCCGGTCATCGCGTCGGCGACGAATAGAATTTCCGATGGACTCAGCAGCTTCTTGAGAGACTGCATTTCGTCCATGAGTTGATCGTCGATGTGAAGGCGGCCCGCGGTATCGACGATCAGAACATCGCATCCGGTAATGACAGCTTCTTTGCGAGCTTCCTTCGCGAGGCGCTCGACGGTAGGCGTGTTCGCCTCGGTTACGGAACCTTCGTAGAGATGTGCCTTGATTGCTTGGGCAACAACTTTCAGTTGCTCGCGCGCCGCAGGGCGGTATACGTCGACTGAAACCAGCATGGGCCGGTGGCCGCCATTCTTCAGCCAGCTGGCCAATTTGCCAGAAGTCGTAGTCTTACCGGAGCCCTGGAGGCCAGCCATCAAGACAACCGTAGGCGGCTGGGAGGCGAACTTGAGCTTGGCTGTATCTTTGCCGAGGGTCTCGACAAGTTCATCGCGGACGATCTTGATGACCTGCTCGCCGGGCGACAGCGCGGTGAGCACCTGTTGGCCGACAGCCTTTTCCTGAATATGGTCGATGAGCTGCTTGACTACTTTGAAATTGACATCGGCTTCAAGCAACGCAAGACGGATCTCGCGAAGGGCTTCCTGGATGTTCTCGTCGCTGAGAACGGCCTGCCCGCGCAATGTCTTGAATGCGCGCTGTAGTTTTTCCTGAAGATTCTCAAACATAGGCGTTGGTGCTTATTTTATCAGCTAAATGATGGGAGGCTCGGGAACGGAGCAATCAGCATTCAGCTCTTCGCGGCTAGGGGGATTGTGAGTGCTATCGGGATGTTTCGCCAATTATCAGCCAGTCGAGTAGGCTACTCAACGAAACCGTGCTGTTGTAGCATGTGAGGTGGAGGCGCCTCATGTCACACACTGGGGCTAAGCTGATCCTATTGGTATCGCTTGGATCGCTGTTCTGTCGTGGCCAGTCGTCGTCCACTGCCTCACCGACATCGCCGCCACCTTTGGCCTCCGAACCATCCGCCCCGTTGCCGCCATCATCGCCAGACATGCCCATACCCAATCCGGCAACTTTTCCTAAACATGAAGATGGGACCAAGTCTTCAACAAAGCGGGTCGTAGAACGACTCACCCCTTTGTGCGTGGATTGGATGTTTCATAGTTGCTTGTTCACCGGCAACGGGGACTTGTCGCCAACAGACGAGACGGAGCGTGAGTTTACGAAGAATTTCGAGGTGGGAGAGACTTACTTGCAAGGGAAGAATTACAAGGCGGCAGAGTCAAGATTTCGGGAAGCGCTCCAATACAAGCCGGATCACCCCGGAGCTACGTACAAGCTCGCCGTGTCTGTTGACAAGCTAGGCAAGACTGACGAGGCGATGGCCTTGTACGACAAGTATCTGAAGATGTTGCCAAGCGGCCCCTACGCTGACCAGGCACGAAAAGCTCTGCGCAAGAAAACTGCTAGTGCTTCGCGGTGATTGTTGTTAGCAGTTGTTACCCACTCAAAACCCCAACCAGGGTCTTTTGACACAATGGGTCAATGAGTGTAACAGTCTGAGAAACTGCAGTCTTGTTCGTTGTTGGATGTGAACAAGCCGATGTTCTCGTGCCATAATGACAACCTACGAATAGCGGTGATTGAACGTGATAATGCTGAGGTTTCGGGGCAACAGCAACTGTATGAATTCTGTGAGGCTTGCTCGGCCCATGGCTCTGGCAGCGTTGGTTCTTACGTTCATCATTAGCTTGCCTTTGTCGGGACGGTCCCAGACTTTTACCACGCTTTACGTTTTTCAGAACGGTAGCGATGGAGGAGGTCCTGATGGATTGGTCAGGGATGCGGCAGGCAATCTCTTCGGTATTACATCCACTGAAGTTGAAAGCTGGGGAACGCTTTATCAACTGGATCCAGCTAACCACAAGACCACCCTGTTTACTTTCACGCAAGCGACTGGCAGCCCGCTTTCTTTGGTAATCGACAACGCGGGCAATTTTTATGGGACGACCTATCCGGGTGGCACCTTTAATCAAGGGATTCTGTTCAAGATTAACCCTGCTGGCGTTCTAACCACCCTCTATGATTTCGGACCGGACCCAGTGTTTGCCGGAGGATTGGTGCGTGATCAGGCCGGAACTTTATATGGCGTAACCCAATCAGGAGGGGATTTAAATCGCGGTAGCGTTTTTAAATTTGACAATCAGGGCAAGTTTACCGTCCTGCATAGCTTTGCTGGGCCGGATGGTGCAACCCCTGTGCGGATCATTCGCGACTTGGCTGGAAATCTCTATGGCACGACAAACAGAGGTGGGGCTTTTGATCAGGGCACGCTTTTCAGGATCTCCAAAAATCTGACCCATGCGGTTCTCTATAGTTTCAAAGGCAAGCCGGATGGCGCTTGGCCAGGCCCTCTGGCCCGAGACTCAAACGGCGACTTATACGGTGGAACCACAATCGGCGGCGCTTCCGACCGCGGAACGGTTTTTAAGTTCAGTAAAAGCGGACAATATACTCAGATCTATCATTTTCGCGGGAGTCAGTTCGATGGGTTCTTTCCAACTTCAATCGTTGTAGATCAAACTGGCACCGTGTTTGGTACTACCGACAGCGCCCTAGGAGGTGGTTCTAAGTACCAATCGGGATCGTTGTTCAAGGTAGATCCAGCAGGACATCAGACGGTCTTGCACGGTTTCGTCAGTTCGCAGGATGGACAGGGGCCTGGTCACCTTCTCATGGACCAAGCAGGCAATCTCTATGGCACGACGTATGCTGGTGCTGCAAACGCAGTAGGAACAGTCTTTCGCTGGAGCCCGCAGTAGATGGAATCGAATATCCTCCGAAAACCGGGACGCCTTCCACAGCAATATACCGAAAATCTATGCGACCCGCTCAATGAGTGTAATCGGGATGTTTCGCCAGTTACGTAAGGGGGCGCAAATAGTGCGAGAGCGAATCGCCATGAAGCACAAGGCGACACTCTTTATGCCGGTTGATGGCATCCTTCCGACTTCACTACGCGTTTAGTCGAAGCGGGATGCCGGATCAACATCTGTGGGGGGCGGATCGGTCTTGGCACAAGATTCCCGCCGCAGTTTGGGCAAATGCCATGCAGCACATTGTCGGTGCAGGTGGCGCAGAAGGTGCATTCATACGTGCATATGCGAGCGTCGGTCGCATTAGGAGGTAAATCACGATCGCAGCATTCACAGTTCGGGCGAAGTTCCAACACGACAGTCTCCTAGGGAAATATTCCTATTGATGTAAGTATACGATCAATGTGGCCACCGGCTCAGAACCGCTCGACGTGAGTGAAATCGGGATTTTTCATCACCTGCGGCCCGTTGACAGGTTACGGCGGGCGAATGACACTCGTTCGGTATGTGGTCAACGCCGACCGGGCAAAAAGAAAACAGTTAGTTGGGGCGAACCTGAAACTCACCGACATAGAAGCGGCAAAGTTCTGGCCGGTCTACGACCAGTACATCACGGAGTTGATTGCGATCAACGACAGGAAATTCGCGCTGATTCAAAAGTATGCTGATGACTGGGGCACACTGACGAATGAGCAATCTTTGTTGTTTACGCGAAATTGGTTGGACATGGACATCGCGATAGCGCAGTTGCGGCAGAAGTATGTGCCGATGGTAGCCAAGGTTCTGGAAGGGAACAAGACGGCAACTTTTTTTCAATTAGACCGACGCATTGCGATGATGATGGATCTGCAGGTGTCATCGCAAATGCCCCTGGTGCAGGAGCAGGAGAGCAGTGGTCAGGCATCGAGTCGGAGTCATTAGGGAACGCGGCCTCAAATACAATGAAATGGTCAATGAGTGAAATCGCGATGTTACGCCAGTCGGGCTGAGGAACCCGATCAGCCGGGGTAGAATGCGTTCGAGTATGAGCTTCAAGGGACAGTGGGACGAATACCGCAAGCGCAGAAACTGGTTGCGGTTTGCTGCGCTCGGATTCTTGGTTGTCCTGCCTCTTGCCGATTATTTAGGTCATCGAGCACTGCAAAGCGAGGCCGTCTTCGCCTTCTTAGCAATCGGTTGGATGGCTTTTTTCGGCGTGAGCGCCACTCGACTCACGTACTGGCACTGTCCCAGATGTGGCGATTGGTTCGGCGCAACTTGGTGGTGTCGCAATCCGCTCGCCAGACGGTGCGTTCATTGTAAGCTGGCGAAATACTCTGACTGCTGAGAACAAACGATAGCTCGCCTAAAGACGGCTTCAATGAGTGTTATTGCGATTTATCACCAACTAAGAATCGGGAACCACGTGCCCCAGCGCCTTGAGCCTTTCCAATGAGGCTGATACACGTTCTCTCAACTGTTCTTCGTTGATTGTGTTGGCAAGAGAAACGGTGTCGTCGAAATCGTCGGCATCTCCGTACGCTTGTTGTAGAACTTTGTCCTCTTCCTCCGTGGCGATGACGCGCTTTTTAGAAAGGTCAAAGTAGTTGCTTCGATACTGATGCGCATCAATGCGCTTGCCCAAGAAAGCCTTCATCAGCAGGACGAAATCGAGCACCTCGATTTGAGGATGGAGGGCCATACCAATCAGAATGCTAGGCTAACCTTCCCCTGAGGCCAACGGGGATTTTGAGTGAAATCGAGATATTACGCCAAGCTACTTTGGAGAACGGCGCACAGCGTGAAGTATCCCGCTCGTTTGAACACCGTAGATCAGGAGCGGACCAAACGTCACCGCGAGGAGAGCTAACCCGCCACCATCGTACGTAGCCTCCATGAACGTGATTGGCGGAAGCGCGCCTAACAGAGCCATTAAAACACCACCCCTAAAGCCGTCTGGACCTGCAAATCCGCCGTCAGATACTGTTGCAGGAGGAAGTTGCTCCGTGAACGACCAACGACTAACGACCATCGACCCGCGTTTCAACCCACTCTCCATCTCCTGGAATCGCTACCTGCTGGCTGACGCGAGCAGCTTCCAGTTGAAAAGCCAGATCAGCCCGGGTCAGCAAGCAATGATTGATCGACTCCATGTGGACGGGAACCACTTGTGCGTGCGGGGCTGCTTTGCAGACACGGATCACATCTTCTGAAGTCATCGTGATGGGATCTCCTTGCAGGAAGCGCGCGGCCCCCGCGTTGAGCACGATGATAGAAGGTTCAAAGGTGTTCAATGCTTGTTCCACCTCGGCGCACCAGATGGTATCGCCTGCCACGTACAGCGAAGGCTCACCCGGCGCATTTAAGACAAAACCAGAGACGGGCGCGAGCATCTTTGCGATTTCCCCGGTGCCGTGCTGGCCACCTGTGCGCGAGATCTGAATACCATTCCATTCAGCCTTGTCTCGAATGGGCTGCACGGAGGTGAATCCCGCACTCCGGAACTTTCTCTCATCCTCCACCTGGCCGAACAAGGGGAGATGTTTCGGGATAACTTGTGCAGCCGTTCCGTCCCAGTGGTCCATGTGGGTGTGCGTGACAAGTATGCATTCGACACCCTTCAATATTTCGTCGATTGGCTCCGGGAGCGGCACCAGAGGATTGTGGCGGGCATTCGGCGTGTTTTCGATCGCAGGACGTGCACCGGCATCGTCAAGCATGGGATCGAGCAGAATTTTGCGTCCGTGATACTCAATGATGAGGGTGGCGTGGCGAATCAGTCGAAGGCGCATAGGGTTTCATTGGGCAACACGATCTTGGATGACGGTGATACGGGAATCGATGAACTATATCAACCAAGGCGTAACCCAAAGTAGCGTCATTACACGGCAAAAATCTCCTTCGCTGCAATAACCGTGTTGGAATGAATTGTTACCGTATCCTCGACGCGTTGGGCGTATCCACCGGCGTAGGTGACCATGATTGGGATGTTGCGGGCCTTTGCAACACGAAACATCAGCTCATCGCGCCGCTTCAAGCCTTCAATCGTTAACGAAAGGCCGCCCAGTTGATCTTCGCGGTACGGATCTGCTCCGGCGATGTAGCAGATCAGATCGGGCTCGAACTGGCGGAAAGCGGAACTCAGCGCATTATCGAGCCAACCCAAATATTCATCATCTTCAATTTCGTCCGGCAGATCGACGTCAATCGATGATGGAGGCTTCCATGCGGGATAATTGTTTTCCTGGTGCAGGGAAATCGTAAAAACATCACCGTCGTGCGCATTGCGCAACTTTGCCGAACGCGTTCCACCGAGTGTCGAAGCCGAACGAGAGGGCAGAGGATCGCTCGGTACCCGCAATCCGGCGAAAATTGCAGCTGTTCCGTTGCCGTGGTGAACGTCGCAATCGACAGTCATAGCTCGTGAAATTGTGTTGTCACGCTGCATGCGACGGATCGCCACCGCCACATCGTGGATCATGCAAAACCCTTCTCCGTGGTCTGGAAAGGCATGATGAAATCCGCCGCCGATGTTAAACGCTACCCCATCCTTCAGTGCAAGGTCGGCAGCGAGCATGGAGCCTCCCGCGGCCAGCCAAAAGGCTCGCACCAGTTCGGGCGAATAAGGGACCTCCAGCATCAGTTCCTCCCGCGCCGAAAGAGTTCCTGTCTTAAGTTTCTGCACGTATTGCGGGGTGTGCACCAGCAGGATGTCCTGGTCAGATGCCGGTTGTGGCGTAATGAAATCGCCTGCGTCCGCAATGCCCGTTTGGAGCAGACGTTGGTGAATGCGACGATACTTTTCCGCGGGGAAGACGTGTACGCCTATGGGCAGGTAGTAATCGTCGCTATAAACCAGTTTGAACGGCAGCATTCTACTTTTTTGTGCGGGCGATAGGGACCGGGATTCCTGGCTTACGCACAGGGACGATGGCACCCCGTGAGGGATCGGCGGCAGCGTTTGCGCGGCTTAGCACTTCCTTCTGGATATAAGTTACGAACTCCTGAATCTGGTGCTGCATTTCTTCCATGCGCTCACGCATTTGCAGGATGATCGCGATTCCCGAGATATTGACACCGAGATCGCGCGCCAGCGAGAGGATAAATTCCAGACGCAGTAGATCTTCATCCGTATACAGGCGGGTATTGCCCTCGGTGCGCGATGGTTTGAGGAGCCCTTCGCGTTCATATAGGCGCAACGTCTGCGGATGAATTCCGTACATCTCGGCCACGGCCGAGATCATGTAAGCACCCTTCGATCTCCGCTTAGTCATGGGCTCCTTCGCTGCGCTTAGGATTTCGCCTGCGGGCTCCCGCTGCGCTCACGCCTACAAAGACGGCTCAACTTTTGATCGTCGCTTAGTCATCGCCGGAGACAGGATATCAAAGGCAAATAAAAACGGAGACGTTGTTTAGGCGTCTCCGTTCGTAATGCGCACTATTCTTGCTCGAAAAACTTACGATGCAAGTTCCGGTTCTGGCTTCGTCTCCGTACGGGCCCAGCCGTCGGGTTTCAAGATGCGGTTCAAGCAGTAAACCACCACACCCATCCCAAGCAGGATCATTCCGAAAGAGAAGGAACTCATACCCATGATTTGCTCGCTTTGGCTGCGGGCGACCGAGAAGCCAAGCATCAACATGGGTGTGACGCCAACGGCGATAGCACCGAACCACCCTCCGGGCACTCTAAATGGCCGATGCAACTCTGGTTCACGGATCCGCAGCACGATGAGAGCGAGGAACTCGAGGCCTAGGCTCGCGCCATAGAGAAGGATATCGATTGTGACTAAACGATCGAGCCCGAGGCCCAGGCACATGGCCCATCCCGCCGCACAGACTGTGATCGATACCCAGGGTGCCCGTGTCCGGCGAAGAGTCTTGGTAAAAAATTGCGGGAGCATGCCGTCTTGCGCCATCGCGAGCGGTAGACGCGAGTAGCTCATCACCAATGCATTGAACATGCCGAAGGCGCTTATCATCCCGCCAAGCACGACGGCAACACGAAGCAGCGGTCCGCCCATGAGGCCGCAAATGTCAGCCCAAGACCCGGTCTCCCATGCCGAAGGAGCCAGCCCGGTGGTCCAGACGGCGGCGATCGGAGCGATGTAGGTCAACGCGATGATCGCTACGGCGCCGATCATGGCTCGTGGATACGTATGCTGCGGATCTTCTACTTCGGTGGCGATGGTAGAAGCGTTATCCCAGCCCATGTAGTTCCACATGCAGATGAGCAGGCCGCCGATCATGTCGACGTTTGATGTAGTTGGTGTCGTGACAGCGTTCAGCAACGCCTTGTACTTGAATGGCGCCATCAGCACGACAACCAGGAATGGCGCAGATAGAGTCACGAGTAGCCACATCGAAGTATAGGAAACCGCCTTAACGCCGGCGATATTCAACAAGGCGCAAACGATAACAATCGCCACTCCTACCATCACGCCACGGTATCCGACCGAGAACCACGGGAACATCCGGGTCAGATACGCAACGAACAGCGTGGGATAAATCGCCATGTCAAACTTCGACGCAACCAGCGACAGCCATGCTTCCTGGAATCCCCAGAAGTTCCCCATGGCGCGCCGCACCCAAGAGTAGTAACCACCCTCATTCGGCAGAGCGGCAGCCAATTCGCCCAGCATAAAAGCTGTCGGCAGGCTCCACAGTACCGGAGTTAACAGGAGAAGAAGGATGGCTTTGCCGTACCCGGCGCCGTGAACGATATCTTCGGTGCCATAGGTTCCGCCGGAGACCATGAAGAAGGTGGCGGCAATCAGCGGCCACAAGGTCAATCGGGTGGATTTTTTCCTGGGAACGAGGGTGACGGGCTTTTGGATGGACTGGGCTGGTGCGCTAGCAGTTGCCAATTTCGATGTGCTCCTCCTCAGGCGCCCCCCGCTCTCTTCACACGCCCCTCGGAGCAAGTTCGCAACCGCAGAATACGGCATATTTCAGGTGCTGCCTACGAAAATCGAAGAAATATTTTGCCGAAAGTCACGTTCAAACCGGTGTCTGGCGCCTTCTCCTTTCAATTGCTCTCTGGACGATTTTCGTTTTAAGATGGCGCGCCCGCAGGGAGGCGGATTCAAGATGAAGCCAATGTTTCTCACGATTGTCTTGGTCGCGGCTATTCTGGTGGCCTTACCCGCGATCGCGCAAAATGCAATGACTCCGAACGAGATCAAGTGGGGTCCCGCGCCGCCGTCTGTGCAACCGGGTGCACAGATGGCTGTACTCGAAGGAGACCCAAGCGCTTCAACTGGCGATTTTACGGTTCGAATCAAGATGCCCGACGGGTACAAAATCGCGCCTCACTGGCATCCGAAGCGCGAGAATGTAACCGTTCTATCGGGGACGTTGAAGGTGGGAATGGGTGATAAATGGGATGACGCGAAGCTGATGAGCTTCGCCGCGGGAAGCTTTGCCTACATGGATCCCGAGATGCACCACTACGCCGCAGCCGCCGGTAACACCGTGATTCAGATTCACGGCATGTCGCCGCTACAGATCAACTACGTTGACCCGAAAGACGACCCGAGTATGGGGAAGAAATAGAAGCGACTTGAGACGATGGGAGGGCTTTCCCTCCCATCGAACTTACTCGATTTGCTTCCAGATTTCGGCGCGCGGGTCCTCAGGGTTGAGCCGCGCCAGTTCGCGAAACAGTTCCTTGGTCTTCTCGTCCCGTGGCATCGGCACAACGACTTTCACTTCTACGATTTCGTCACCGCGAGCCCCATCCCGAGTAGCGGATGGCACGCCTTTCTCCCGCAAACGGAGTTTTTGGCCGGATTGTGTTCCCGGTGGAATCTTCAGGAGAGTGCGGCCGTCGATTGTTGGCACCTCGACCTTCGCGCCCAATGCAGCTTCCGACGCCGTGACGGGGATGGTCAGCTGAATGTCGTCCCCCACACGGTGAAAAACCGGGTGATCGCCCGTTCGGATGATTACGTATAGATCTCCAGGCTGGCCCGTGCGAGAACCTGCGTTTCCTTTGCCTGGAATTCGAATGCGTTGGCCGTCGCGTGTGCCGGCCTTAATGCGAACTTCGAGATTATCGGTTCTTTCAACCGTGCCTTCGCCGTGGCAGCTTGGACAGACACTCAGGTTCTTCCCGGTTCCGTTGCAGCGCGGACAGGGAACGTTAAACTTCATGCGTCCGCCGGTTTGCGTTACTTGCCCTTTGCCGCCGCATTCCGGACACTGTCCGGGGCCCTCCATTGTTCCTTGGCCTTTGCACGTGGTGCATGGATCACGGCGCGTGATCGGTAGCCTCATCACTCCGCCACGAACGGCCGTCCAGAAGGGCACATTGACTTGGTACTCGAGATCAGAACCGGGCTCGGGGCCTTCTTGTGCAGCAGCGCCTCGCCCGCCAAAAATCCCGGAGAAGATATCTTTGAAGCCGCCGCCGGTGCTGGCACGGCGGCCACCCCGTCCAGCGGAGTCCACCAGGTCGGAGAAATCAAATCCTCCAAAATCAAAATGGACACCCTGATCGGCACCGCCGGCGTTCGCGCCCGGGAAGCCGCTAAAGCCTCCGAATCCACCCGCACCGGTCGCGCCGCCGCGAGCGTAGGCCTCGGCAGCCGCGGGATCGATGTTGTCGGAATAGAATCCGACCTGGTCATAGATCTTCCGCTTCTTGGGATCGCTCAAAACTTCATTCGCTTCTGAGATCGCCTTAAACTTTTCCTCAGCGGCCTTATCACCGGGATTGACGTCGGGGTGATACTTCCGCGCGAGCTTACGAAAAGCTTTGCGGATGTCGTCCGCGGAGGCGGATTTCTTCACGCCGAGAATCTCGTAATAGTCTTTCTTGGTAGTTGTAGGCATTGTCTAAAAGCATACAGCCGTCAGCATTTCGCCAACGGCTGGTTCCATCTGAAGTGATTCAGTCATCGGTTGTTGTAGCTCCGTTCGAAAAGCCAGTCGCGGAGCCAGACTGATCATAATTTAGCCCAGCATGTTCTGGGTGTTCTTTCCCAGTGTGTCGGGTCTATCATATTGCACGGCATCCACGTAAACCGGAATGCGGTTCAAACCATCCTCATTCGGAGAGAACAGATACCAACGCTTCTCCTGTTCCACAAACGCGAGGAAATAATCTTGCCCCTTGATGCGAAATTGCAAATCTCTACCTCTTTTCCCTAAGTTTCCCATTCACTGATAAGAAGGGACGAGCATTAAGCCCGTCCCCGCTGATAGCCATCGTGAAAACTGACAGCTTATTTCTTGTCTTCGACGTCCACGTACTCGGCGTCGATAACACCCTCATCCTTCTTCGCTTGCTCGTCGGCTCCGGGTGCTGCGCCGGCTCCCGGAGTCGGCCCTGCGCCTGGCGCACTCTGAGCCTGAGCCGCTTTGTACATTTGCTCAGCTAACTTGTGCGACGCCTGGGTCAAACCCTCGCGAGCTTTGTCCATAGCCGCCTTGTCGCCGGACTCCAACGCCTTCTTGGCATCGGCTATAGCGTTTTCCACGTCTCCGCGCTCCGAGCCGGAGATCTTGTCGCCCTGCTCGCGTAGCATCTTCTCGACGCTGTAAACCATCGAGTCGAGTTGGTTGCGGGATTCGATCTCCTCGCGACGCGTCTTGTCCTCGGCTGCGTGGGACTCAGCGTCCTTCGCCATGCGCTCGACTTCTTCCTTGCTCAGACCCGAAGAGGACGTAATCGTAATCTTCTGGTCCTTGCCTGTGGCGTTGTCCTTTGCAGTGACGTTGAGGATGCCGTTCGCATCGATGTCGAACGTCACTTCGATCTGCGGCAAACCGCGCGGCGCCGGAGGCAGACCAGTCAGGTGAAACTTGCCGAGCGTGCGGTTCTGCGCCGCCATCGGGCGCTCGCCCTGCAGGACGTGAACCTCAACCGACGTCTGGTTATCCGCTGCGGTCGAGAACGTTTCCGTCTTGCGGGTTGGAATCGTCGTATTGCGTGGGATCATCGGCGTAGCAACGCCGCCCAGCGTCTCAATCGCCAACGTCAGAGGCGTTACATCGAGCAGGAGGAGGTCTTTCACTTCTCCGCCGAGCACGCCGCCCTGAATAGCAGCACCTACGGCAACGACTTCATCGGGATTCACACCACGATGTGGCTCCTTGCCGAAGAGCTCTTTCACCAGCGCCTGGATGCGAGGCATACGAGTCTGTCCGCCGACCAGGACCACTTCGTTGATCTTGCTGGCGTCGACGCCTGCATCTTTCATGCACTGCCTGCACGGGCCGACCGAGCGCTGAATGATGTCTTCGACCATCGACTCGAGCTTCGCGCGGGTCAACCGCTTTACCAGGTGCTTCGGGCCACTGGCGTCGGCGGTGATGAAGGGCAGATTGATCTCAGTCTCCATGGTCGTGGAGAGTTCGATCTTGGCGCGCTCCGCCGCGTCACGCAGACGCTGCAGCGCCATCTCGTTGCCCTTTCCACGCAGGTCGAGGCCTTCGTCCTTCTTGAACTCTTCAATCAGCCAATCGACGATCCGCTGGTCGAGGTTGTCACCGCCAAGGTGGGTGTCACCATTGGTGGCTTTTACTTCGATGACTCCTTCGCCGACTTCAAGAACCGAGATATCGAACGTACCGCCACCGAAGTCGTACACTGCGATGGTCTCGTCTTTTTTCTTGTCGAGGCCGTAGGCAAGCGCTGCCGCAGTCGGCTCATTGATGATGCGCTTGACTTCCAGTCCAGCGATTTTGCCGGCGTCTTTTGTAGCCTGGCGCTGCGCATCGTTGAAGTAGGCGGGCACGGTGATCACCGCGTCGGTTACTTTCTCCCCGAGATAGTCTTCCGCTGCCTTCTTCAATTTCTGAAGAATCATGGCCGAAACTTGTGCGGGCGTGTATTCCTTGCCCTGCGCGAGGACGGCAACGTGGTCGCCTGATTGGACAACCTTGTAAGGGACCATCTTGGTCTCTTCTGTTACTTCGTCAAAGCGGCGTCCCATGAACCGCTTAATTGAATAGACTGTGTTCTCGGGATTGGTGATGGCCTGGCGTTTGGCCACCTGTCCTACCAAACGCTCGCCGGTCTTGGTGAAGCCCACCACCGAGGGTGTAGTCCGACCACCCTCTTCGTTGGGAATCACCTTGGGTTCGCCGCCTTCCATGACGGCCACGACCGAGTTGGTCGTCCCCAGGTCAATTCCAATAATCTTTCCCATCTCTTTACACCCTCCTCAAACTCTATAAGTGCTTGAAAAATCGAAGCCTGAGCTGACGAATGCAGGTTGCTGCAGGCGAATCATAATAATATGAGCGTATTGTTGTCAACTTTACATATAGATGAAGGCAATGGGGGCAGGGTTGCAGGTAATTATGGTTTAAATTGAATGACTTACTTCGAGTACGTCGACAATGATCACGAGCTCCGGTCTCCTACAATTTCATCGATTTGGCGCAGTTCGTGATCTGAAAACTTGAGATTCCGCAGGGCGGCAACATTGTCGTCTACCTGCTGGATTCTGCTGGCGCCAATCAAGGCACTGGTGACGCGGGGATCGCGGAGCACCCAAGCCACAGCCATTTGGGCGAGGCTCTGACCGCGAGTCTTTGCGATTTTGTCGAGCGAGCGGATTTTCGCGACGGTGCTCTCGTCGACTTCAGCCTTCTTTAGATAAAAGTCACGGGCCGCACGCGAGTCTTCTGGGATCCCGCTCAGATAACGGTCCGACAAGAGTCCTTGTGCGAGCGGACTAAAAGGAATGGTGCCCACTCCTTCCTTTCCCAGTACGTCCAGCACGCCATGCTCTATGTCGCGAACGAACATGGAATACTTCGGCTGATGAATCAGGCACGGAGTTCCCAACTCCCGCAAAATTTTGATGGCTTTCTTCGTCAGGTCCGCATCGTAGGCAGAAATTCCAACGTAGAGCGCTCGGCCGGACCGCACCGCTTGATCCAGGGCTCCCATCGTTTCTTCCAGCGGAGTCTGAGGATCGGGGCGATGATGATAAAAGATGTCCACGTACTCCAGGCCTATCCGCTTGAGGCTCTGGTCAAGGCTGGCCAACAGGTACTTGCGCGAGCCGTAATCGCCGTAGGGCCCCGGCCACATATCCCAGCCAGCCTTGGTGCTGATGATCAGCTCATCGCGGTATGGAAGGAAATCCTTTTGCAGGATGCGGCCAAAGTTCTCTTCTGCCGATCCGTATGGCGGCCCATAATTATTAGCCAGATCGAAGTGCGTGATACCGAGATCAAACGCCCGCCGCAGCATGGCGCGTCCATTCTCAAAAACATCGACACCGCCGAAGTTGTGCCAAAGTCCTAAAGAAATCGCCGGAAGCTGAATGCCGCTGCGCCCGCAGCGGCGGTAGATCATCGAGTCATAACGTTTGTTGTCGGCCTCGTACACGGAAGCTCCTTACTCGCTAAGTTAATCGTACTTCTCGTACAGTATCGACTTCCGATCCCATCCCATACCTTTTAGCAATTCCCGGTTGGCCTTGATCATCTTATCCAGTCCGCAGATATAAGCATGCATGTTGTTCCGTCCGGCGACGATCCCGGGCACATGCTCCTGGACATAACCGCGCAAGCCTTTCCAGTCTT
This sequence comes from Terriglobales bacterium, assembly GCA_036558645.1. GTDB lineage: Bacteria > Acidobacteriota > Terriglobia > Terriglobales > Acidobacteriaceae > DATBFG01. The sequence continues at coordinate 10,370 of DATBFG010000052.1, read as the reverse complement.
CGCTGCCACGGCTAAGAGTCGGCAGATATGCGAAATTCTGGTGCTGAGACGCCAGCTTGAGAAATTCATTGTGATAGTAAATGTCTACTTCGTAGCGGCTGCCGAAAAGGAGCCACAATTGCTTTTGCTGGTGTCGGATGGGATCCGCGAGAACCCACTGTAGCATCGCGCGAAAGGGAGCCACGCCGGTACCGGTTGCGATGAAGATTGTATCCCGCATCGGCGGGCGCAAGATGAAATCTCCATACGGGCCCTGGCACGCGATGGTCTCACCTTCTTTCATGTCGCAGAGATAATTCGACATGAAGCCGTCCTGCACGCGATTGAGGCATAGCCCAAAGCGATTACTTTCGTCGGGAACGGAGGCTATCGAGTACGCCCGCGTGATCTCTTCGCCATCGGACTTGTTGGTCTTAAAAGAAAGCCATTGGCCGGGAACGAACCCAAATCGCGCGACGCCTTCCATTTCAAATTCGAGATGTTTCGTCAGATCAGACAGGGAGACCGCACGCAGCAACCGAGCGTTAAAGGTTTGGAAAGGTGCCATCGTCTTTTTTCGATGCGATTGATGCCGGGAGGGACGCAGAGAATGCCCGACATTGCAGTCGAAAATCGAGCCAATCTCTTGTGCAAGCGAACTTCACTGCTCTAGCTCCCAAGTGATTGCTGTTCCTCCACATGGTAGTTCGTCCGATTTTCTGCGTCCCGCGGGAGGTTTGTACATCTTATAGCTGAACTAAACGAACGGCCTCCAACCCGTTCGGGACGCGGCGGAAGTCGCCGCGGTCGGACACTCGATCAAGTCAAGATCGAGCAGGAGGCAACGATGAGAACCCGCCTAAAAATCGCGCTCAGCGCAATCACAATCCTCTTCAGCCTCGTTGGACTAAGCCAGTTTCTCCTATGGATGAACCGTGCCAGCGATGCATGGCTGTACGCGGGCGCGCTCGGCGTGCTGTCGCTGCTGGTGGCCGTGCCAGGAGTTGTGCGAGCCATCTGGCGCAGCGACTTTTTCAATCCAAAGCGTCCTTAACGCCAGTGACACGAATTTTCGCGACTGCAATATTCGGCTGGTGTGTCCATAGGAGACATCGGCCGCTGATGCTCAGGGGAGGAGCCTATGAAATACACAACGATTGGTCCGAATTCGGATGATACCGGTGACACGATGACTGGGCTTCTGGCAGGTAACAGGAACATCATCATCAAAGCAGTTGCCATTGCGTTCGGTGGACTGATTGGTCTTGTATTGCTGTTGAACGTGGTCCACACAACCCGCATCAACGCCGGCTATGTCGGCGTTGAAGTGAACCTTGCGGGAACGCAGCGTGGCGCGCAAGACATCCCTGTTCGCACTGGCTGGGTCTTCTACAGCCCATTGAAGACGCAGATCATACAATTCCCGACGTTTGTACAAACGGTTAAGTGGACGTCGGATACGAACGAAGGACATCCGCTGAACGAAGAACTGGTGTTCAACTCGAAGGAAGGCCAGGAGGTGCGTGCCGATGTCTCGCTGTCGTATGCGATCGATCCGACGAAGGTGCCGGAATTCTATGTCAAATATCGAGCCGATGACCTTGACAAGTTCACCCATGGAATTCTGAAGGACATTGTTCGGAACTCACTGAACGAAGTGGCTTCGACCTACACGTTGGAGGATATCTATGGCGAGAACAAGGCGCGTTTCTTGCGAGAAGCTCGCAGCAAAATCCAGGAGCAGGTGAACCCTGTGGGCGTGGGGATTCAGCAGTTTGGATTCATCGGCAAGCCACGATTTACTGCGGCCATCGAGCAGGCGATTACGCAGAAGACGCAGGCTATCACCGAAGCTGAGCGCGCCCGCAATCAACTTGCGGTCACTCAGGCCGAGATGAACAAGCAAATCGCCGAGGCGGAAGGCGAAGCCAAGAGCCAGATCGAGCGTGCTCGGGGAGAGGCTGAAGCTGCGATACAAAGGGCGCATGGCGAGGCGGAAGCGAACCGGTTGCGACAGGCTTCGATTACTCCTCAGTTGCTGGAGTGGCGAAAGCTTGAAAACGATCGCGCCCGCATCGAGAGGTGGAATGGACAGCTGCCAAGCATGATTATTGGCGGAAAGCCGAGCATGCTGCTCAACCTTCCGAATGAGGGAAAGAACGAGCAGTAGTCATGCAAGTGAGCCCGGATAGAAATCCGGGCTCTATTTTGTCCACGCGCTACTGTCGAACTCCCAGCGAACAATCCTTATTTATGTTCTGAATATAGATCCCGTTATTGCCGATGCGGCTGTCCGACCAGGCCAGCGCTGCCGTGCTATTAGGCGCTATGTCGGCCACAAGCCCAAACGGTGCGACTGCCGCCGTCGAAACCGGAAACTTCGGGCAGACCGTCGCCCCTTGGCCATTTAACCGGGTGGCATAGATGGTCGATGACGTGAAACTCGCCTGATCTACCCAAAACACCAGTGCTCCGCCCCCGATCGGCACGCTTGTGACAAAGATTTGCGAATCCGAACCTAGAGGAACGATTGTCAGTCCATTATTTCCCCAAAGGCGGGTGCCCGCAGGACCGAGTTTCTGTCCCGATACGCCGTTCTTCGATTGCAGTGAATCTTCTTCTGTCCAGAAGACAAAGGTCTCCCCAGTGTCCTTGCGGAACGAGACGCTGGGAGATACACGAATGTTTGGAGTGGCCAGTGAAACCGCGACGCCATTGTGCTGGAAGGCCTCGCTACCGTCTTCGCGGATACGCTGAGCGAATACCTGCAATGTCGGACTGCTTTCGTACCATGCAAACACTGCGCCACCATTGCCGTCGGTGACGAAGTTCGGCCAGTTGCCGAACTGGAGCGATCCATTGTCGAAAAGAGTGATACCCGACGGACCCCAAAGTAGATCACCTGTCGAAGACAGCTTGTTCGCGTGCAGCTCCCGGTTACTGCCGAAGCCCTTATCCCTCACGTAGGAGATAATCACCGAGCCGCTATCTGAGACGGTCGCATGCAAATCGGCGACTGAATAATTGTAACCAGCCTCGCTGAGCACAACCCCGGCTCCCCACGATGGCTGGCCATTCGGACCGAGCTTCTGAAGAACAACGTCGCTGTCACTCGTCCAGGCTACAACGACATTGCCGTCATCGGTGCCGGCAATCTTCGGAGCGGCATGGAAGCTCTGGTCGTGTGTGAGTAAAACTCCACGGGGTCCCCAGAGCAGTCCATTTATCACACCGTATTTAACGGCCGTAATCTGCTGGTTGGAGCCAGCGCGTGTATCCAAAAAAGTAAGCAGGGCATGATCAAGGGTGTCGGCATCGAGGCCCCAGTCTTGCGTCGAGCTGTTACCCAGATCGGCGATGAGCACGCCGTTATGGCTGAATTGCTCGACTCCGGAGACATTCAATTTTTGCAGATGGGGGTCGTATCCGACCGGAGGAGGTGTATTGGGATCTGCATCGAACCAGCTAACCCACCAGCCGTTGCCCTTCAGGGCCTTGATTTTCGGTTGCACCTGATCATCGCCGATTTTGTCGGCGAGAGGGAGATTCTTTGACGGGTCCGATGACCACTGTCCGAAAGCTGGGGCGAGCGTGAGACCACAAAGAAGCGCAACGCTGATAGTAAATCTGGATTTCATCGATTCTCCTGGAAGAGCCTAATGACGGAACTCGGCTCGGAAAGCCGAGTCTGCGGGACTTTACTACTGGCTGCCTTGGGAGTCAATGCGCGGTCGTCGCGAATTCTTCTGCAATGTACGTGAGATATTCGTTACGAGTCGAATGGCTTCGTTCCTTCGAGCCGGGCGCTATTGAAACTCGCGATATGCGCCGAAGTGAGCCAGGTGATCCTCTCCCAGTTCTTGCGGTATCGGTTCGCAACGCTCTTTGAGCCGCTCGCAGATCTGCATCCACAATCCAGTGCGAGTGTAGGTTTGGTGTACTTTCTGGAATGGAAAAGACAGAAGGAGCTGCTTGGCTTCCTGCGTTTTCCCCTGATCGATCAATAGCTGCACCTTGCGCTCAATGATCCATTCATCTTTCAGCGCTCCGACGCGATTTAGCCACTGCTCACGTTCGGTGAGAGTTTGTGTCCCCAATGCATGCAAGATTCGATCTCGTTCAACGACAACTTGAGGATGCAATTGCAGCCATCGATCGTGGATCGATTCCATTGCCGCGGCGGCATCCTTTGAATCTCCTTTGGCTTGGTAAAGGCGCGCTAGCATGACATGAGCCACACCAGCCTGGGACGCAGAAAGAACGCGGATTGCATCTTCGGTCTTTCCGCGACCCGCGAGCCATGTCCCGTAGTAAAACCTCCAAAGATCGGCCTTAGCGTCGCGAGTATTTTGGACAGCCCACTCGAAAGCTGGAGCCAGATCTTCCATGCCCGAAGGAGCCCAACGGTTCTCTTCGACGGAAGGAGGGTCAGGGACGGATTTTCTGCCTGCGTAAGCATCTTGCAATTCGGTCCATGGGTTGATTTCATCGGGCCTCGCCCAACTGAAAATGGGAATTTCATTGGTGTTTCGCAAATGTTCCTCAGGTACTTTTAGTGAGTAAATGTCCAATGGTTTGTCGGTCGGTATCCAGTACTCGACATGACATCGTGATTTGCGGGGAGGCAGTTCCAACTTGATGGACTGGTCGGCGATGGGGCCACCTTGCATTTCGACGTAAGGCTGCATGCTGGCTGTGCTGAGCGTGGCCCACGCGCGGTCCTCGCCAACTCCGTAGCTCCACAGTTTGATACCAGGAGAAATGTTTGCGACGCCGATGTGATAGAGACCGCTGCCGAGCGACGGGGTGTAGACACCGAAGGAGTAGGTGTCAGGGTTCTTCCAAAAATATCCGGTCATCTCCTTGATGTCAGACTCACGTTTCGGACCCTGCTTCTCCCAATCCATGTTGCTGATTTGTGATGCATGGGACAAAACCTCGCCGTGAGGAAAATGAAATTCTGTGTCGTCCGCAGCGGGCACTGCAGCATTGGACCATGACATCCAAGGATAAGGAACAGTCCCGGGGTTGTAGAACAACGCGCGTTCGGTCAGGAACCGATCGCTGGGTCCGAGGGAATATTCAATCGACCACTGCATACCGAAGCGCAGTTCGCGCTCGCCACACGTCACGTAGACTCGATTCTGAGTCCGGTCGATCTTGTAGAGAACGGTTTCGTTCTGGCTCGGTGAGTGTGAGATCGGAAAACTTACCTCGATTCCACCGGCCACAAAATAAAAGCGAGGGAGAATACGGGTCGGTCGCACGACCTCGGGAACGTATAGCACTTCTTTTCCTGATGGCTTATGCACCATGGACATGACTTTGCCGCCGAGCTCAGGAGAGAGCGTCACTTTTAGGTAGGTGTTCTCAAGAACAATGAATTGATACTTTCGCGGCGAAGGACGGTTCGACGTTTCGCAATAGCTGACGTATGGATAAACACCATTAGGGTCAAGTGCGGTTGGGATCGGCCCACAGGGCGTCAGCACATGAGTGAGGATGTAATCCTGGTACTCGGTCGCCTGAACTTTGTCCTCTTGTTCTGAGGCGAAACACGTGACCGCGAAAATAAGGAGGAAGCAGGCTTTCAGAGTGAATGGGTATGCCCTAGGCCAAGGTGTCCGATTCATGCACAAGCTCCAGCCGCTCAGGAACTGAGCGGGATCGAGAGCTTAGATTCTGCAATATTTGAAACAGGTATGCCAGTTGGCCGCGCTAGGACGAGCTGCGCCATGCAAACGACTGATGTTACTCTGGCCGGCTCTTGCCTCGAGCTACTCCACCGTGACCGACTTCGCCAGATTGCGCGGCTGGTCGACATCGCATCCGCGACGGACGGCGATGTGATACGCCAGCAGTTGCAGCGGGACAATCTCAAGAATCGGCAACAGCTCTTCCGGCGCCGGAGGAACGTAGATCACATGATCCGCCGCCTCGCGGATTTCTTCATCGCCTTCGGTCGCAAGCGCGATCACTTTTCCGGAACGCGCTTTCACTTCCTTTAGGTTTGAGATCGTCTTCTCGTAGCGAACCATCGAAAGCTCGCTCTTGGGGTCGCGCGTGGCGATGATCACCACCGGAAGGTTCTCGTCAATCAGCGCGTTTGGACCGTGCTTCATTTCCCCGGCAGGGTAGCCCTCGGCGTGAATGTAGGAGATTTCTTTCAGCTTCAACGCGCCTTCGAGGGCGATTGGATAATGAATGCCGCGTCCGAGGAATAGAAAATCCTGCACGCGAACATATTCCTTGGCCAAGTCCTCACAATCTTGTTCGTGGGTGAGCTGATGCTCCAATTTTCCAGGTATGCGGGTGAGTTCCTGTACGGCGTCAAGGGCTTCTTCCGGCGTCAAGGCGCCGCGCACTTGCGCCAGATAAAGCGCGAAGAGATAAAGAGCCGTGAGTTGCCCGGTGAAGGCCTTCGTCGACGCGACGCCTATCTCGGGCCCGGCATGGGTGTAGATCGTGCCTGCGGCTTCGCGCGTGATCATGGATCCGACGACGTTGCAGATGGCGAGGGTTTTTGAGCCTTTGGACTTTGCTTCGCGCTGTGCGGCGATGGTGTCTGCGGTCTCGCCGGATTGTGAGATCACCATGGTAATGGTGTCCGGACCGACGATGGGATCGCGATAGCGCCATTCGCTGGCGTAATCGACCTCAACGGGCAGACGCGCCAGTCGCTCAATCATGAATTTTCCGGCCTGGGCCGCGTGCCAACTCGTACCACAGGCGGCGATGTTGATTTTCCTGGCGGCACGGAATTCAGCTTCAGTGATCTCCATCTCATCGAGGAAAACGTGGCCGGTCTCCTGCGAGATGCGCCCAAGCGTGGTGTCGCGGACGGCGCGCGGCTGCTCATAGATTTCTTTGAGCATGAAGTGCTTGAAGCCGCCCTTTTCCGCCATGATGGGATCCCAGGTGACGTGTTGCACCTGGCGAACGATCGGCTGGCCGTTGAAGTCGGTAAGCTGGACGCCGTCAGGCGTGATGACTGCAAGGTCACCATCACCGAGAAAGAACAGGTCACGCGTGTGATACAGGATGGCGGGAACATCAGAGGCTACAAAGTATTCATCTTTGCCGAGGCCAATCACAGCGGGAGGACCGTTGCGGGCGGCAACGATCTTGTTAGGCTCATCAACCGCAATCACGCTCAATGCAAAAACTCCGGTCAGCTGTCCAACCGTCTTGCGGACCGCCTCTTCGAGAGATGGCCGATGACCGTTTCCGGTTTTCAGAAAATAGCGTTCTACGAGGTGGGCGATGACTTCGGTATCGGTTTCGGTGGTGAATCGATGGCCTTCCTCAATCAGCTTCTTTTTTAGAGCTACGTAGTTCTCAATGATGCCGTTATGAACGACGACGATACGTCCGGAGCAGTCACGGTGCGGGTGGGCGTTCTCTTCGGTGGGGCGGCCATGGGTGGCCCATCTGGTGTGTCCGATCCCGTAGGTGCCGTCGAGCGGCTTCAGCCGGATAACCTCTTCCAGGTTCCGGAGCTTGCCTTCAGCACGGCGGATCTGCAGGCCTTCTCCGTTACCGCTGACCGCAATTCCCGCCGAATCGTAGCCCCGATACTCGAGCTTTCTGAGCCCCTCAATGATTACAGGGACGACTCTTTTCTTGCCCACATAGCCGACAATCCCGCACATTGTGCACTCCTTAATAATCTAGTTCTGAAAACCGAACAAGAGTACTTTCGCAACCACGGGGGACAATGCTTTTGGCGGCGCCACTAATCTTCGAGGGAGAAGCGATACTCTTCTATTACGGGGTTAGTGAGAACTTCACGGGCAATACGGCCAACCTCTGCTTCCGCCTCCGAGCGGCTTAGCCCGCCATCAAGCGAAAGTTCGAAGTACTTGCCCTGCCGAACTCCGTCTAAACCCCTGTATCCCATCTTCTTGAGAGCACCATGGATGGTCTTGCCTTGGGGATCCAGAACGCTCTTCTTTAGTGACACGTAGACGAAAGCCTTCATGGGGATACGCCATTATACCTTCAACAGCTCTGGTTCCGAAGGGAATCCTGTTATGCTACAGCAAGGCGGAAAGACGTTGGTCCAGTCCTGCGAGACTATCCTCCAACATCCTCCGATGTCTCGGATTCTTAACGGTTTGTAGCTGATCAAGAAGGTGCCGACGAGCCAACTGAAGGTCTTCTGCCTGACGCTTTCTGGCGATCTGTTCCGGTGTTAATCGGACTTTTGGCAACTGGCGAGAGGCAGCCTCGGATTGCTGCTCTTCCACCGACTTGCTCTCCCAACCTCGGGCCATCTCTCTTCATATTATATGGTACGAGGGACCAGGAATATTGAATGAAGGCTTGCGTTTGGGCGTAGTGATGTCTCTTGACTGTCTGCGAAATCGTTCTATGATCTCAGGGGCTGTAGCGACGTTCCGGATTGCGGAAAAAGAAGGATTCGAGGATACTAGCGAGGCGAGCGAGGGCCGTCGTGCCCATTTTTCTCACGCCGCGATTGGGTTGTTTCAGAGCGCGTTCGGATTTCCAGAACTTTATAGAGAAATGAGCCATTCCGGTGAACAAGCTGTCTGAAGGGGGCCCGATTCTCACCGCCGGATCAAATCTGCGAGTCGCCCGCGAGCGGCTGGGTCTGACCATGCGAGATGTTGAAAGCGCAAGCACCCGGCTTGCCGAAAAGCATGGGAATGCTGAGTTCATCATCAGTCCAAGCCGCCTCTCAGACATTGAGACCAAGGGGTTGGTACCGAGCATTTACCGGCTCTACTCGCTCGCCATCATTTACCGACAAGATTTGCGACAGGTGCTTAGCTGGTACGGGATCGATTTGAACCTCGTGGCGCAGGATATCCGACTCAGCCAGCCCCCAAAATCGCATCGTACCGATGTCCTCCAGACCACGACTCTGGTCGAGATGCCGATTCGGATGGATCCTGCTTTCGATCCACGGCGCAGCACGAACCTAGGTCGCATGGTGGAGCAATGGGGGCTTGTGCCACTTGCCTACTTGGCGCAATTCACTGCAACCAAGTACACATATGGATACGTGGGCAGCGAGGATTTCACCATGTATCCACTCCTGCCGCCCGGAACATTTGTTCAGGTGGATGAATCGAAGAATAAGGTTTTACAGGGCATTTGGCGATCGGAATACGAGCGGCCCATCTACTTCGTCGAGACCCGCGATGGTTACACATGTTGCTGGTGCACGATGAAGGGAGACAGTATCGTTCTACAGCCCCATCCTTTATCACCGGTGGCGGTGCGAATCCTTCGGCATCCGCAGCATGCCGAAGTGATAGGCCAAGTTGTCGGGATTGCGCTCAAGCTCGGGGAGTGGAAGGGGGTCGAGACCTTGGGAGAGACGAAAGAGCCAGCAGCACTGAATTAAAGTGACGGTGTGAACCACCGCCCAAATCCTCCGGCAGTAACATCTTCACATCTTTCCTAAGCTTCGCCAGGTACTGATCCACCGGTACTTCTTTTCCGCACGACAATTCAACATCCTCGCGCAGGTCGCGTAAGGAGGTGCGCAGTAGCCGCAAGAATATTAGCTGATGAGCTTCTGCGAGCGCCTGTTGCGCCGAACCCTCGCCATGAACACGTTCCAGTCCCCAATGCGCATATGGCTGCCCTGAGGTCCTTCGCAGATTGGACACGTATTCCAGCTTCGCGACGATCCCTGAGATTGCTGCGAGCGTTGTGCCTACCACATCTTCGAATGCAGATTTCAAAGTCATGATTCTTGTTCTGTTTTCAGAACAAAGCTCTAACTACTTCTAGCTGGACAAGGCAACTGTAATTTTGGCCACATTATCACGGTTGTTATATCCATAAAAGGAGTTTACTCCAGTGAAAAAGTTTTTCTTCCTCCTCACCGGAACCTTGATGTTAATTGGTGCGCTTGCAAGTCCTTCCCTTTCTTCAGCCGACGGCAACCCTCGAAACAACTGTCCACCGAATCAGCAATGTAAGCCATAGATCCAAGTGCCAAATGGGCGGATAGAGTACCACAGAGTGCGGCACGTCATTGCATGTGTCACGGGGAGGGGGTATATTGCCGAGAATTGGTTATGTACCCCCATTCGCCACTTTGGCATTATCTGTGGCTGGCGCCACATCTTATTCAGTTTGGCATTGCCGGGCTGATGATAAGGCGACGTCTGCATCGAGAGTTCCCGATATTTTTTACCTATACCCTGGTCCAGGCGATCGAAACATCCCTACTCTTTTATCTCGATCATGACCCGAATATTTCTGTGAGTACCTATTGGAACTGCGCCGGAGTGGGTGTGGCGTGTGACGCCGCCTTGCGGTTTGGGGTGATCTACGAAGTTTTCAGCAATCTCGTGGGGCCATATCCGGCCCTCAAGCGAATGACTCGCCAGATTTTAGGCTGGTCCGGCGCG
>DATBFG010000051.1:0-13951 GCA_036558645.1 Terriglobales bacterium | reverse complement strand
TCGGAGAGTCCCATTTCGTTGTGCAGGGCACCGACGATGAATTCACGAATCGAAATCACCGATCCGTCGGCAAAAAACGGTTTCACGCGCAGGTCCGCATCGACTCCTGCTACGGCTGATGTATCGACTGTGCCATCAGGTCTTGCCGTGATGCTTCCATAGTGAATTCCCTTGCTGATCAGGTTCTTGGTTACCGGGTGGTGTAGTTGTTGAGCTTGTGCGACGGCGGCGCCACGAATGGCGCGAAGGTCGGTGGTGATCTCGTCGGCTAGCATCTCTTTCAAGCCCAAGCCGAACAGATGTCCGGCATCACGGCTGTCTGGCCGTGTCACCACGTTGCCACCGGAGCCAGCCGAACCGCGAGGACGGCCATGACAGAGAGCACAACTATCGGAAAGGCCGGCCCCGATCGCGATGTCGGTATTGATATCGCCGAAGCCGTCACCTTCGGCTGGACCCTGCCCTTGCACATGCGCAAACTTGCGCTGGAACAACTGGCGTCCACGGCGGATAGAGCGAAAGGGATCGCGGTTGATGAGGTAGATGGACGAGCCTGGCGTCATGAGGTCTCCACGACCCGCCCCGATTTCGTCGAGCAATGACTTGTTGATGCCTGCTTTCGCAGTGTTTGGAGCCTGGGTGTTGTCAATCATCTGAGCTTGAGCTGCCAAACCAACTAGGAGTAGGAGACCGCTTGCAGACCATGCGACCTTTCGCCAAGATCTCATGACGTTTCACCTCCTCTTGCAAATATTCAGGCGTTCTTATCGCAGGCTTCGGGATGTTAGTAAATCCCTTGTGCTTCTCACGTTGCGCTCTTGTGGTTCTCTTGCTAATGCATTCAGTGGGTGAGGCTTAGTCGGACTTATATCCTGCGCCGTGGAGAGTGCTAGACTATGCCCAGCCAGTGGCAGCCCGCATGTGGCCTTCGCAGCCTTCCACCAACGGAAACGTCAGGTTCGGCGTCTTTGATCTCGATTTGCGCACGGGTGAACTGCGCAAACGCGGCACCAAGATCAAGCTTCAGGAACAACCCCTCCAAGTTCTGCAGGTGCTGCTTGAGAACACGGGAGAAGTGGTCTCCCGCGAGAAGTTGCAGCAGAGCATCTGGCCGGCCGACACTTTCGTGGACTTTGAGCACGGCCTGAACAATGCCATACGGCGCTTACGCGAGGCGCTGGGTGACTCAGCAGAAACCCCTCGCTACATCGAAACCCTGGCGAGACGCGGGTACCGTTTTATCGGGCATGTGGAGGCTGCTCCTGCGTCTGTTCCCTCCACGACAAGGTCGTTGGCCGTACTTCCGCTGGAAAATCTATCGAACGATCCTGAGCAGGAATACTTCGTGGAAGGACTCACCGAGGCGCTTATCACCACGTTGGCCAAGATTGGTGATTTGCGGGTTGTAGCGCGGACTTCGGTGATGGCTTACAAAGGTGTACGCAGGCCCGTGCGCGAAATTGCTCGCGAATTGGGAGTAGATACCATCGTGGAAGGGACCGTCCTACGCGTAGGCGGCAGGGTCCGCATCAATGCGCAGCTCATTCATGCACCCAGTGAAATGCACTTGTGGGCAGAAAGTTATGAACGAGACTTGAGAGACATACTTGCGTTACAAGCGGAAATGGCCCAAGCCATCGCCGCGGAAGTCCACGTTAAACTCACGCCACAGGAGCAGGCCCACTTAGAGCAGGTCCACGCGGTTGATCCCGAAGCGTACGCGGCCTATCTGAAGGGCCGTTATTACTGGAACCGACGCAGCGGAGAAGGCTGCGAAAAGGCAATTCGATGTTTTCAAGAGGCGATTGAGCACGATCCGACGTACGCCGCGGCTTACGCGGGCCTAGCCGACTGCATGTCCGTACTTGGGGTTTGCAGCATGGTTGCTCCAGATGATGGTTTTGGCAAGGCCAAGAGATTGGCTCTGCAGGCGCTCGAAAAGGACCCGAACCTGGCGGAAGGGCATGCTTCCCTCGCCTTTGCGACGATGTGGTATGACTTCGATTTTGCCGGCGCCGAGCGAGGATTCAGGCGGGCGCTCTCGCTTAATCCGGGCTACGTCACAGGGCGTACCTGGTACGGAATCTTTCTTTCCATGGCAGGACGAAACGAAGAGGCCTACAACGAAGTGCAACGCTCCATTCGCCTCGAACCGTGCTCCAGCCCAGTCTCTTTCTGCATGGGAATCGTTCATTGGGCAGGACGTCGTTATGATCAGGCCATCGAGCAGTTTGACAAGGCAATCGAGTTGGAGCCAACTAACGCCCTCGCATATGGTTTGCAGGCCGATACCTACTTGAGCAAGTCGCAGTACCAGTCCGCCGCCGAGGGTTATCAAAAGAGCATCCAGTTTTCGCACGGCTCCTCGTCATTCATCGCCGCCCTCGGGGCGACTTACGCCAGGCAGGGAAATATTGAAGAGGCGCAGAAGATTCTGGAACAATTGCGCAGCCTCGCCAAGGAGCGTTACGTCACCCCGTATATTGTGGCGAGGCTCAAGCTAGCTTTGGGCAGGAAGGACGAAGCCCTTGAGTGCCTTGAGACTGGCTACCGGGGACGCGATTCATTCATGGTCTTTCTTAAGGTAGATCCCCTGCTCGATGATTTGCGCCCGGACCCGCGATTTCAGGACCTGCTTCGGCGCATGAACTTTCCCTCATAGCAAAGTGCAAACTTGAATCAAGCAAACGACACCGAAGTCCAAAGACGAGGCGCCTTCAAACGCTGGACGAGGTTGTATCTTCAGCGGCGATACACACTGTTGTTCTACACACTGCTCTTCACCCTGGTGGCGAACCCTATCATCGCCATGTTCGGTGGAAGTGGAATACTTATTGATTCGTTGCTGGCCGCCAACCTGCTTGTCGCTGTGATGCCATTCGAAGCCAAGAGACCTAGAAAGTACGTGCTCGAGGCAATGGTCTTGCTATGGGTGGCTTATCCAATCAGCAGCTGGCTCGGACACCCGACTGTTTCAGCGATCATACTGACCACGTGGACATTGATCGGACTGTCTGCAGCGGCAGTTGCGTTACGTTTCGCCATGCGAAGCCCGAGAGTCGATGCCGAGCATCTGTTCGCCGCGTTGAGTGCATACCTGCTGGCCGGGATTTACTTTGGCCTTCTCTATTTTGCTCTGGAGCAACTCAAGCCCGGGACGTTTGTTGCGGCGAGCGCATTCTCGAAAACGGGGGCCATTTACTTCAGCTTTGTGACACTGGCAACGCTGGGCTACGGCGATATCGTGCCGCGTACGGACGTCGCTCGCGGCATTGCAATCCTCGAAGCTGTCGGAGGACAGTTGTTCCTGGCCGTCTTAGTTGCGCGACTGTTGAGCCTTCATTCGAAGTCAACGGAAGAGTAAGCAGGGCCAGTGCTCGTGCTCTCCGACTATCTTTGTGCAGACTGAGCCTCATCGCGAGCTCCCTCATCTTTTGACTGTGCTTACTTCCCTGCTTGCCGCAGGCGCTCCGCCTCGGTTCGTTCCTTAGCGGCGCTGGCGGCGTCTCCAAGAGCCGTGTAGATCTGAAATAGCAAGATGTGTGGATCGGCGGACGTTGGCTGAACCTTGGCTGCTTTCTGGAGATAAGGAACTGCAACACTTGGGTCGTCTTGTGCGAGCATTTGTCCCATGATCAAGTTTGACTCGTAATCGTCGGGCTGGAGAGCAAGCGACTTTCGCAACTCGCGCTTCGCATCGTCGGTGCGCCCAAGGCGGCTGTAGACGGCGCCAAGAGTGTAGTGAAGATTTCCAAGCGATTGAAGATTTTCTTTCGTCGATTTGGAAACTGCGGCTTCGAGCTCGGTCTTAGCATTTTCGATATTTCCGGAGGAAAGGTAAGCAAGGCCGAGATTGTAACGGTCCATAGCCGTGTTAGGGCTCAGTTCGACGGCTTTGCGCAGGTAAGGCAGCGCTCGAGCATAATCCTGCTGGTCCATCCATATGGTGCCGATATTTCGATTTACCACTGCGTTGCCTGGATCTTGCGAGAGTGCCTTCTCGAGGGCGGAGGTAGCATCCTGCAAGTGCCCGGACTCGCGCGCCAATAACGCCTCTTGGACGAGATTCGCGATCTCAATCTTGTCTTTCGGATCGGCGCGGTCTTGATTGGACTCTGAACTCACAACACTGCCGGATGAGACATAACCAAGTGCCGCCAATTTTTGACCTACGGCTGGACTCATTGACGATTCAGACGCCTTGGCCGTGTTTTCCGTTCCACGACGAAATTCCGTGAGCTTAGAACCAAGAGTCTGTGTGATGGCTGGAGATTTGGTTGACAAATCGTGAGCTGCCTGGGGATCGGTTGTCTGATCGTAAAGCTCCTTCCGCGGCGCCTCTATGTACAAATATTTATCGGAACGAAGGGAGCGGAGAGAACTCCAACCGAAGTCGCGGTACGGATAGTCCGTTTCTGCATAGGAGGGGCGATCCTCGGACTTCCTCTGGCTTGCTCCCGGAACAGATGAAGTCATTAGCGCCAGGAGTGACTTGCCCTGCACGGACTTCGGAATCGAAATCGACAATGCTTGCAGAATCGTGGGCATTACGTCGACAAGACTGGCCCGTTGATCCACACGAGTACCGGCATGCTGCCCGGGCAATTTGATCAGAAGAGGAACGTGGATAGTTTCATCGTAGAGAAAAATTCCGTGGTTGCGCTCACCGTGTTCCCCGAAGGCCTCTCCATGATCGGACATGACGGCGATCAGCGAACTATCGAACAAAGTCTGCTTTTTTAACTGCTCGATCAGCGTGCCCAAGGCT
The DNA here is from genome assembly GCA_036558645.1 of Terriglobales bacterium. Taxonomy (GTDB): domain Bacteria; phylum Acidobacteriota; class Terriglobia; order Terriglobales; family Acidobacteriaceae; genus DATBFG01. The sequence continues at coordinate 9,183 of DATBFG010000051.1, read as the reverse complement.
GAGTCCGCGTAGGCAATCTCGCCATCGTAAGGATTCGCGGCGTAGCGGCTTTTATACGGTTCCGGAGACTCATAGGGTGCGTGGGGGTCGAAGAGATGGATCCACACAAAGCATGAGCCGCGAGAACGAGACCTAAGCCAGTCAGCCGCGTGGGCGACGACATCCGCGGCGCGATGTTCGTACACCTGGTAGCGGTCGCCAGTTGAAGCGAAGCCGGTATCGTATTGGTCGAAACCGCGATCGAAGCCTGGGGATGCTCCGAACTTGGGATCAAGAATGACAGAACCGACGAACGCTGCGGTCTGGTAGCCGTGATCATGCAGAATCTGTGGAAGGTAGGGCAGCGTCTGGGCAAGCGGCATTCCGAAATCGTTCACACGATTGAACTGTGGATAAGTGCCGCTGAGAATCGTAGCGTGCGACGGCGAAGTAAGCGGAACCTGAGAGTAGGCGCGACTGAATACGACTGACTGTTTGGCGAGCGCATCCAGATTCGGGGTTAGTCCGCGCTGCGACCCAAGAAAACCCATCCGATCAGCGCGGGTAGTGTCGACGGTGATGAGTATCACGTTTGGGCGAGATGCAGGCGCAGCCCACGCAGCGCATGCCAGAAGAGCCACTTTCAGCCAGGTCCGCAAGATTCGAATGCCAAAGCGGGGCCTTATCACACGAAAAGTGTACGCGAGATTTTGAATGGAGGCGGTGCCAGCAAAGCGCAGGAACTGATAATCTTAATTCTGCAGGTTTGGACCCGTAGCTCAACTGGATAGAGCACTGCGCTTCGAACGCAGGGGTTGGGAGTTCAAGTCTCTCCGGGTCCGCCACTTTTTGGCTCACACTCAGTTCACAGCGTTTGAGGGAGTGACTTCAATATTCACTCGCGCACTGTGGCTTGGGTGTTCACCTTCCAGTACCTCGGCGGCCAGCATGCGCGACAGATGTACCATCTGAGGACGAAACAGACTCGAGTAGTGCAGGCTGTATCGCTTTTCGCAACGGACACAGGAGAGCGGCTCAGGATCCAGAATCAAGCCCTTGCGAATCGGGCTGGCGCCCTCGGTTACAGCTTCACAGAGGAAAATCTTCCGCGATACGACCGCAGATCGTAGTGTCATTGGATCGTGCGGATCTGGCGAACTCTGGGTTTCGCGAGCGTTGCTCCCCGGGTCAAGTGCCGCCAGGTCAGCGAGGAGCGAGTTGTCACGGAATAATGACTGCAGGGCGTGCGGAATCCTTCCCACGCGGGATTGCGCGATGATGGCCTTTATCCCGGCTTGGCGAGCAAGGCGTCGTTCCTCTGGCGTGACGTGCGAAGCGCACAGGAGCAATCGAGCGGCGGGATGAAATTTGAGAATTTCTCGCGCCGCCTCGATGCCGTTCAGAACGGGCATGGCGAGGTCAAGGATGATGAGTTCGGGCGTGAGTTGGCAAGCCTTGCTGACTGCGTTTCCGCCGTCAGCCACTTCTGCACAAATCTTCCAGTGAGAATTCCGCTCAACGAAATCACGTAGGATTTTTCTGATTTCCGGCCGTTCGTTCGCTATGAGAACTCGAACCGACAAAGCATCTCCGCGGGCATGCTCCCGATCTGCCATGGCTTTGCTCGATTTAATACTTGCCCTTGGATGCAGCCCAACCGGTGCGGATGCCTCGGTGTCACTAAAAGTGACAATTGGGCCTATGTGAACAATTTGCTGCCGGGCGGGTGGATTGAGGCGCGGCTGAGTCCCCAAAACTCCGTTGTGGGGGACATTCGGCAGATCGGACTGCGGTGTATGCTGTTGCACCAGCCCAACAAATGCGGAGGAGCGGTTCATGAGTCCCAGCAGAGAGGTACCGGCCAAGAAGTCGCTGTACAGCGTGCACCCTGGGATTGCCATGGTGCAGAAATGGGTTGCCGAGCTGCCGTCAAAGACCGGGCGGAGCCTGGAAGAATGGGTGGCGCTGGTAAAGGCCTCGGGGCCAGTTTCCGAGGCGGAGCGGCGCGAATGGCTGAAGAAGGATTACGGCCTAGGTCCAAACGGATCGAGCTGGATCGCGGAGCGCTCAGTGGGAAAGGGCGAAGAAGATGCCGATCCTCAACTGTACCTGCGCGCGGCGGAAGGGTACGTGGAGGCAATGTTTGCCGGAAAGAGATCAGGCCTAAGGCCCTTGTATGACAAGCTCCTGCACATCGGCTTGCGGATTGGCAAAGATGTAAAAGCTTGCCCTGGGAAGACTATCGTCCCTCTTTATCGAAAGCACGTGTTCGCTCAGATCAAGCCTTCGACCAATTCCCGCATCGATTTGGGGCTAGCACTGGGTGCCACGAAAACGCCGAAGCGGCTCGTCGATACCGGCGGCCTGGCGAAGCGTGATCGAATCACCCATCGGATTGAAATCATGAGAATGGCTGACATCGATGATGACGTCAGGCGGTGGCTGGCGAAAGCCTATGAATTGGACGCGTAGGCAGGGAGGAGATGAAAAGTTTTTCAACAAATAAGAAGCGCCCTGAACTCTTGCGAGTTACAGGACGCCCGAACAGCCCTCCCCCAGAACTGCTCAATGACAAGGTACAACCGGGCTGCGAATGCGTAAATTCCACGATGGTGCCACCGCAATGGCACGAACGGGCGAGCCTGAGATTTAGTTTGATATTGACTTCCAGACAAGACCACCGGAAACTAGGCGGTCCTAAATTCTCGGTCACCGGGCGCAAAGCTACTGGCACGGGATGGAGACGATAGGACGCCGAAGATTCGGAGAAAATCCTTCGGTGATTTTCCTCTCATTTACCTCGTCAGAGAGGCTGCTGTCAGCTGTCGCAGTGCGGGATCCAAGTTGAATTTGTTGTGTGCGGAAGTGCTGCGCGAGCGCTAGTGGCACGGTTCGCTAGAGGTATGTAGCGGGATCGCGGCGTGGGGTGGCGGTTTGCCCCGGATGCGCGTTGGGCGTTGCTGGAATGGTTTTTATCCAGACAACCATGGCGAAGGATTTTTCTGAGGCAGGAACTGTTCTTTGGTTCTGTGTTGGGGAGGTTTGAATGAGGCGAGCCCTTTGGCTGGTCTTGTTGACGTTGATCTTGCCGATTGCTGCTTTTGGAAGCAGCATTGATTTCACAAACAGCGGAGGGACACTGGTCGGGACCAACGCCGGCCTCTCCCTCACAGGCTCGGTGCTCATTGCAGTGAAGGGACTCGATGGTGGAGGCCTAATCACGGGCGATGATCTGGGAACTGTTGAATTTTCGACCGGCGCTCTAATTAGTGGCTCGCTGAAATACGGCGGAATATTTGCAGCCGGGGGCAGTTTCACTATCACGGGGAACGGAACGAACGGAATTCCTGACGGCATCATCTTTACGGGCAGCTTCAGCGAACCTGTGACCTGGACATTGGTCACGCTGCCGGACGGAACACACAACTACACATTGACTGGCGCCATCAGCGGATCGATGTCCGATGGGACGGGTGCGCAGGGCGTCACGGTACAGCTAACGGTCAATAGTGGCAAAAACTACTTCTGGAGTTGCCAGATTTCCAGCGGCGATACAAACCTTGTGGTTCCTGAACCGGGTACCCTTGGTCTGCTCGGAACCGGTTTGGTTGGCGTCGCGGGACTTCTCCGTCGCAGACGCGGTTGACCGGAACAAATCACGAGAGGTTCCCTAGCCCCGCCTGAAAAGACGGGGCTAGTTTCGTTAAGGAGCAGTGACGCAGGTCATTGCCTGAGCTTCATCCCTGCCTCAAACCCGCATGCAGTAGACAAACGTAAGAAGCGGATTTGCTGTGAACTGCGGGATCTCAGATGAGTTTCGGTTCCCGGTTACCCCGGTAATCCGGGGCGGGCGAATGACATTGACCCTCTGAACATCGATCCTTAAATTCGCGACAGGGGGTTGTATGAAGGACATTCATGAGGTCTTGCGTCAAAAGCAAGCCAAGTATGCCCAACTTGGGAAGCAAATCGAGATGCTGCAGCAAGCGGCGGAAAAACTCCGCGAAGTGGCGCCGTTATTGACCGATAACGACGAAGCCGACAGCGCAGTACTGCCCGAACTTGATGAAGCCCCGGCGGCCTCGGCCGCAGGTGCCGGCGCCAGTCCTGCTGCACCAGCCAAACGTGGTATGACACCGCGTTGGCCCTAATCCTGGGGCGATTTTTTCATGAGTAGCAAGATGACTTTTCAGGCGCTGTTGGTATCGCACGACGAACAGGCGGCGGAGATTCTGGTCCCGGTGCTTGCGGGATTTGGTGTCGGTGCCGCACCGTGCTCATTCGATGACGCGACGGCTCAAGTGCAGAACCGTTTCGACGCGATTATTGTTGACTACGATCAGCCGGAAAGCGCCGTGTCGATCCTGCAGGCCGCCTCACAGTCCGGTCCCGGGATCGCACCGGTCCGCGTCGTGCTGCTGGGCGACAAATCCAAGGTGCGCCACGCCTTCGGAGCGGGCGCAAATTTCGTTTTGTACAAGCCTCTGTCTAAGGACCAGGCGGAAGCCGGCCTGAGAGCGGCAACCGCGCTGATTAAGCGCGAACGTCGTCGGTCCTTCCGCGTTCCAGTGCAGGTTCCCGTCCAACTCAATCTCGAAGACAACACCGAACTGGAAGGCATTCTCCTGGACCTAAGCGAAGACGGTATGGACGTGCTGGCAGCACGGCCGCTGTACCCATCCGCCCATATCACGTGCCGCTTTAATCTTCTCGATGCGTTTGGCGAAGTTGTGGTGAGCGGGCAAATTGCGTGGGCAAATCCCAATGGGCAATCGGGAGTTCGTTTTGTCGACACGCCGGAGGAATTAAGGCAAAACCTTAGAGGTTGGGTGACTGCGAATGCGCCGGAGCTTCCGCCGGAGGATCCCGAGCCTGTCTCGCAGTGCACGCTCACAGATCTGAGTCTGGGCGGATGTTACGTCCAGACGGAGTCTCCATTTCCGGAGCGATCAGCAGTTGTTCTTGCACTGACCGCCGGTGAGATGGAGGTCCAGACAGAAGGCGTAGTCCGCGTGATGCATCCGGCCTACGGGATGGGAATCGAATTTCCCTCACGGACGGAAGAGCAACGGCAGCAGGTCAGCGAATTTATCGACGTGTTAAGTAGTGCCCCGGGAACTGCGCCAAAGCTCACCGTTACGCCGCGAGCCCTAATTGCCCGCGGCGATGACACGAATGGGCAACGCACCGAGGACCTGGGCGATGCTTTGCTCGAATTGCTAAGAAGTCACGAATCGTTGACGCAAGAAGATTTTCTGCGCTGCCTTCGCAATCAACGTGGCACTCCCGAATCGGCCTCATCCTGATCTCCCGCATTTCAACTCTGGAATTGCTCTAAGCGGGTCAATTCGAAACTGCCGCTAAGTGAAGGAAAATCAAAAGGCTCGGACGCCGTCTCTCGTCCGAGCCTCTCGATGCCCTTACGGGCAGTTCCACCTCGTTGAATGTCCGCAGTTTAGCGTCGCTGCTGGAGTCGAAGGTTTCAATCAGATGAATTATTTGTAAATAGAGTGTTGCGTCACGGCGGACGGTTTTTCCCCTTATCACAACGGTCTGTGATTCAGATCACAGAAAGAAATGACGAATCGCACTATACCGACGGTGACAGCCTGTTCGGCCCGCGAGGTAAGAGAGGAGGTGTGCCGTGACGACCGCGGTCCCCGCCCAACGTATTGCACTCAAAAATATCCTGTTCACGACCGACTTCTCACCGCCTGCTGAAACGGCGATCCCCTATGTGCGAGCGATCGCACGCGGTTACGGCGCGAAGGTTTACATGGCGCACGTGGTTCATCCCGAACCGATTCTTGCCATTCCGATGGAACCAGCCCCGGTGGAACTGGATTTCAACTGGCAAGATGCTCAAGCCAAAATGGCGGACTTCGTGCGGCGTAACCCCCTCCAGGACATCCCCTATGAGACGGTGCTGCGACAGGGAGAGTTGTGGGATGTTATCTCCCACGCGATTCGGCTTCATGAGATTGACCTGATTATCGTAGGAACTCATGGCAGAAGTGGATTGCGCAAGGTGATCCTGGGATCTGCCGCGGAACAGATCTTCCGCCTGGCTCCCTGCCCCGTGCTGACTGTCGGTCCATATTCGAGGCGGGTGCCGACCGGGTATGAGGATTGGAAGCGAATTCTGTTTGCTACGGATTTCTCGGCTGGGTCGGTAAATGCTCTCCCTCATGCACTCTCTTTGGCAGAGGAGAGCCACGCGACTCTCACACTACTGCACCTGCTTCCTTTCGTGCCTGTGAAGGACGAGTTGTCCGCGATAGAGTCGGCGCGATGGCGATTGCGCGAACTAGTGCCACGCGATGCAGAAGCATTCTGCAAGCTGGAATTCGAAGTTCGGATCGGGTTTCCATCAGAACAGATCGTACGCATCGCCAAAGAGCAAGATGTAGATCTGATTGTGATGGGGGTGCACGCGGCGACTTCTCCGCGTGCATCGGCCCATTTGCCTTGGGCTATTGGGCATGAGGTAGTCAGTCAGGCGTCCTGTCCGGTATTGACGGTGCGCGGCTGATCCTCTAAGGGGATGAGGCGATCCGGCGGGGATCGCCTCGTTGCCCATTTTCTCATCTTACGCAACAATCTTCCTAGAACTTCTCTCTAGCGGATCAACGACACTGACCAGACCTCCCGAAACTACGGCGAGCACTCGCTCCGAACCGTCGCAACCGCGAAATCTGTTCTACGTACCGTTTGGCTTTGTTTTACTGGCCGCGGGCGTGTTGGTGGGGCCGTTTTTTTGGCTGGGGAATCCCTCCGGACACGACTTTGAATTTCATCTGAACTCCTGGATGGAGGTTCTGCGGCAATGGCAACACGGAATTCTTTATCCGCGCTGGGCAGCTTTCGCGCATGCAACGTATGGCGAGCCACGCTTCGTTTTTTATCCGCCGTTCTCATGGACGCTCGGAGCGATCCTAGGAGCTTTCCTGCCGTGGAAGGCGGCTCCCGGAGCGTATGTCTTACTTGTGTCCGTCCTCTCTGGTTGCGCGATGTTCTTGCTGGCGCGGACATGGCTGGAACGGCGGGACGCTATCTTCGCGGCAGTGTTTTACGGAATAAGTCCGTACGCGATTGTCGTCGTTTATTGGCGCAGCGCATTGGCGGAGCTGCTAGCGGGAGCACTATTGCCGCTGCTATTGCTGTGGGTTCTACGAATCCGGGAGCGCGGCCGCGCGACGATCATTCCGCTTGCCATCATACTGGCTGCAGCATGGCTTACGAACCTTCCGGCAGCAGTGATGATCCATTACTCGCTGGCATTGATGATCCTGATGCTAGCCGTCACTGAACGAACTCCAAAGGTATTTGTGTACGGGGCCGGCGCTGTATTGCTGGGTGCAATGCTGGCAGCGTTCTACCTTGTCCCAGTGGCCTACGAGATAAAGTGGGTGAACATCTCCGAAGTTTTGGCACCCGGCGTTCGACCCCAGGACAACTTTTTGTTCACGACCATCAACGACGCCGATCATAACCGTTTCAATTTTCTGATTTCGTTAGTCGCCGCAGCGGAAATCGTCGCTCTCGCCGGTGTGATTGCGATCTCTGGTGCTTTCCGCAAGGCTTATAAGTTGCAGTGGCGCGCTATTGTGACTTGGGGAGTTGCTTCCGTTTTACTGATGTTGCCGGTGACAAATGTTGCGTGGGAGCATTTGCCTAAACTACGGTTCGTTCAGTTGCCGTGGCGTTGGCTGCTTTGCCTTAATGTCGTGTTGGCCCTGCTCCTGGCGACAGCGGTTCGACGGTGGGCCTTACGCATTCTGCTCTGCCTGGCGATGCTTTCGACAATCTGGTATGGCTGGCGTCGTGTACAGGCACCCTGGTGGGACCAGGCGGCGGATATCAAGGAGATGCAAGACAATATCCAGGATGATTTGGGGTATGAAGGGACGGATGAGTACGTGCCGGCTGGGGCGGATCCTTACGAGATCGACAAGAGTGCACCCCGCTTGCTGTTTGAACCGCCAGTAAGAGGCGACCTTAAAGTAAGAGTTTGGGAGCCAGAATCCAAGTCTTTTACTGCGCAGCTTACTGAACCCGGCAACGTCCTCATGAAGTTGTTCAACTTTCCGGCATGGCGGGTGATTGTGAATGGGCGCGCCACGGCCGTTCAGTCGCGCGAGGAAACTGGACAACTGGTGATTCCACTGCCCGCGGGAAGAAGTGACGTCGAAGTAAGGTTTGCGCGGACACGCGACCGGATATGGGGGGGAATTCTTTCCCTGGTGGCATTCATCTGCCTCACATGCCTGATGGTGTTCGACAGGCGAGCAATGCATGTGAAGAGGCCACTGGCAGGAGCACCATCGGTATGAAACGCGTACTCATCGCGACCTCAAATGCAGGCAAACTTCGTGATTTTGCCGGAGCAGCAGCTGTACACGGAGTGGAGGTCACGGCGTTACCTGGGTTTTCCTCTTTGCCGTTGGCGGTGGAAGACGGCGAGACCTTCGAAGCCAACGCGCGTAAGAAGGCCGAATATTACAGCCAATATTCGCCGCAAGAGATCGTGATTGCAGATGATTCAGGCCTGGAAGTCGACGCGCTTGGAGGGGACCCAGGTGTTCATTCGGCGCGCTACGCTGCTGCTGAACCGAGCCTGGCTGACAGTAATACCGATGACGAGGACAACAATGCCCGGCTGATTCGAGAGCTGAGAAATGTTCAGGAGGATCAACGCACCGGACGTTTTGTATGTGTCATCGCGGCAGCACGAGACGGCCAAACCCTCGGTGTCTTTCGTGGGAGAGCGGAAGGCCTCATACTGGACACGCCGAGAGGAAATAATGGTTTCGGTTACGACCCCTTATTTTATTTTCCCGCAATCCAGAAGACGTTTGCCGAGTTGTCGGCAGAAGAAAAATCCAGCTACAGCCATCGCGGATCCGCGTTCCGCGCATTTCTGTCGTGGTTTGAAAAAGCTGATGTTCGGTAAAATCATGGCGCAATCACAAACTTGAGCGACTACTAGTTCCTGCTCATTCTTGACTTCACTTCCCTGCGCGACAAATAATAAAAGGTTCTCTTGTCATCAGCGAAGCGATAAGGAGTTCTCGTGGCAACAGCCAGTCCTGCACAACCAGCTCGGATGCGAGGCGGAGTGGCACCTCTGCGGGCCGGGCAGGGACACTCATTTTTCTGGCGCCGGCTGCACTCTCTCACCGGGATCATTCCGGTTGGCGCATT
>DATBFG010000050.1:0-38809 GCA_036558645.1 Terriglobales bacterium | reverse complement strand
TCGGAGAGTCCCATTTCGTTGTGCAGGGCACCGACGATGAATTCACGAATCGAAATCACCGATCCGTCGGCAAAAAACGGTTTCACGCGCAGGTCCGCATCGACTCCTGCTACGGCTGATGTATCGACTGTGCCATCAGGTTTTGCCGTGATGCTTCCATAGTGAATCCCCTTGCTGATCAGGTTCTTGGTGACCGGGTGGTGTAGTTGTTGAGCTTGTGCGACGGCGGCGTCACGAATGGCGCGAAGGTCGGTGGTGATCTCGTCGGCTAGCATCTCTTTCAAGCCCAAGCCGAACAGATGTCCGGCATCACGGCTGTCGGGCCGTGTCACCACGTTGCCACCGGAGCCAGCCGAACCGCGAGGACGGCCATGACAGAGAGCACAACTATCGGAGAGGCCGGCCCCGATCGCGATGTCGGTATTGATATCGCCGAAGCCGTCGCCTTCGGCTGGACCCTGCCCTTGCACATGGGCAAACTTGCGCTGGAACAACTGGCGTCCACGGCGGATAGAGCGAAAGGGATCGCGGTTGATGAGGTAGATGGACGAGCCTGGCGTCATCAGGTCTCCACGACCCGACCCGATTTCGTCGAGCAATGACTTGTTGATGCCTGCTTTCGCAGTGTTTAGAGCCTGGGTGTTGTCAATCATCTGGCCGGACGCTGCCAAGTGACATGACAAGAGACAAACCAGGCACACGAATAGCTTTGCCCAATACTTCATTGACTCCTCCTACTTGCATGTTTTCAGGTTCCTTGTTGGTACTGTCTAAGCAAGGAATCCAGACAGATCAGCAGTGAGCCATCATCTTCGTGAAGGTGATGAAGGCACGCGACAGGTTCGATTTTGTGTGGATCCTGACCGTCACCGGGCAGGAAGTGGTGAGCTAGATGTAGACGCACTACGTGTACTTCCGACTGGCACTGTGTGCACCAAGCCTTGTCGTTCGCACCTCGCTGCGGTATCAGGGTGAGATTCCTGGTAATGGCCGGAGTGGTTCCGCGTGGAGACACCTCAGGATTGCCGAATTGTCTGTATCTGCTGATTGTGGATTGTGCCACGCACCTAACCTCCGGCAGCGAGACTCATACACAATTGTGATTTGAACGTTCTTAACGTTTCGCCCAAACGTCTTTGAGCCGCTATGCGAAAGGTAGAGAACCGTTTACAAGAAACCTGGAGGGAATCCGAACAGACGGGAGCCGTAAGGAAAGCGCGAAGGAAATTAAAACCGTCACACCTCAATGATAGCGTAAATTCCACAGCAGAGCCGCCGTCAAAGCGATCATCAGAACTGTCGTGGTCCAAGCAACGACGTTGTAGAAGCGTGAGTTTACGTGCTCACCCATGAGACGCTTGTTGTTGATGAGTAGGAGCATGAATATCAGCACAAATGGGAGCACGGCGCCATTCACCACCTGGGAAAGAATGGAAATTTTTACCAGGGGCAATCCCGGGGTGAGGATCACTCCAGCACCGACAATAATCAGAATCGTATACAGCCAGTAAAAGACTGGAGCTTCACTGAATCTGCGACCAATGCCGGATTCAAATCCGAGGCCTTCGCACACGGTGTATGCCGTGGAAAGTGGAAGGATCGAGGCAGCGAACAGCGAAGCGTTGAACAGGCCCATCGCAAACAGAATGTAAGCGTATTCACCGGCGACAGGGCGAAGGGCCTGCGCCGCATCTGCGCCATCACGAACATCGTGATGCCCATGGACGTAAAGAGTCGCCGCGCAGGCGATGACGATAAACCAAGCCACCACGTCCGTGAAGATGCATCCAGCTATCACATCTATCTGGGAAGCCTTGTATTGCCGCCGACTGACGCCCTTCTCCACGACGGATGATTGCAGGTAAAACTGCATCCAAGGCGCAATCGTGGTTCCGACCAAACCGATGACCATGTACAGGTAGGCTTGATTGCCAAAGTCTCCCAGGTGAGGAGGGGCAACGGTTGCCCGAAGAGCCTCGGACCAGGCGGGCCGCGCGAGCACTCCGCCGACGATGTAGGTGATGTAGAAGAAAGAAGCGACGAGAAACACCTTCTCGACGCTCTTGTACTGACCCTTGACCACTATCAGCCAAACGATGAGTGCGCAGACAGGAACCGAATAGAAGCGGGAAATACCAAACAGCTCAAGGCTACTGGCGATCCCTGCGAACTCGGCTACTACGTTGCCAAAGTTGGTGATCAGGATCCCAATCATCATGAAAAACGTAATACGGAATCCGTACTCTTCCCGAATCAGATCGCTGAGACCCTTGCCGGTAATGGCGCCCATGCGTGCAGTCATTTCCTGCACCACGATGAGTGCGAGGGTGATGGGAATCATCGTCCACAGCAACGTGTAGCCAAACTGAGCGCCTGCGGAGGAGTAGGTCCAGATGCCGCCAGCATCGTTGTCGACATTCGCAGTGATAAAACCCGGGCCCACGACGGCGAAGAACAATAGGATCCGGATCTTCCAGCGCTTCAGAAAGGTCATGAGCAGAGTGCGCAGACATATAGCGACCGATCAGGATAAACGCGAACAGAAAATCTGAACAGCCGAAACTGACGGGAAACTGGGGCTTTGCCTGAACATGCAAACAGGGCCCAGGCATCGAAAACGTTCAGGCAATTCAGCGTAATTCGCAAAAATGATTAGACCGGGAAAAACGCGAAGATGATGGAGCGGGAGACGGGGATCGAACCCGCGACCAACGGCTTGGGAAGCCGTGACTCTACCACTGAGTTACTCCCGCCCACTTGCCTAGAACATCGGGTGCGGCAAACCACAAATATTCCTAAGTGGACACCAATCAAAATGTTACACGATAGCCATTCGGCCGTCATCCTGCCTCCAGGAACGCAAACGTTTCCGAGTCTTCGCAAACACCTCGCGATGAGGTACCTAATGAATAATACGGTATGACACGGATTGCTACGTCATCCGATGTGACCTACTGTATCTCGAACGATTTCCGTTCCGGGAGTTGCGCCATGGAAGTTCGCATCCTCATCGCTGATGACGATAAGACCATCCGGTTGCTCCTGCACCGGTTCCTGGAAAGCCGCCCGTCATGGAAAATTTGCGAGGAGGCGGCAGACGGGCTGGAAGCCGTCACGAAAACGGAAGAGTGCAAGCCCGACGTAGTCATCCTTGATCTTGCAATGCCGGTCATGAACGGCTTTCAAGCCGCCGAGCGGCTTTCCCGGACATGCCCAAATGTTCTCTTGCTGCTAATCAGCGTGCAGCAAGTAACCCGACAGGTAGAACAGTCTGCACGCCAAGCGGGCTTCAAGGGAGCATTGACAAAAGCGAATGGCGGCGAAGTTGTGGCCGCACTGGAAGCCCTTCTACGTGGAGAGACTTTCTTCTTAATCGACGACTCCGTCCAAGTCGTTTGATTGATCCTCCACTAATGTTTTCGCCGTAGGAAATCTTCTGCACAATTGCGAGTCTTTCGGAGAGGGGTTAAGATGCCGGGAGCGCGCCAGCAGCGTCCTACCGTTGTTGCCCTGTTCGGTCACCCTGTTGAGTAAGTCGGCTCAACGTCCGCCATGATGGAGGGTTTTGCAATGTCGCAGCGAATGTTCACCAGCTTCCTCGTAGTTCTCTCAACCATATTCTTTCAGACGGCAGTTCATGCCGGGCAATTCCAGCTTCCAGTGATTCTGCCGGTCGGCCTGCAACCTTCTGAGGTTGTGATAGGAGATTTTAACGGCCTGGGCAGTCTCGATTTTGCCGTCACAAACAGCGACTCTGGTACCGTCAGTGTTTACCTAGGAAATGGAAGAGAGTTTTTCTTAAAGGACACAATCACAACTGGGCATCGCCCTGTGGGAATCGCCTCCGGGCTCATGAGTCCCATCAACAAACCAGACTTGGTGGTCGTCAATGCAGGAGACGCGCAGGTGGCTCTGTTGAAGGGCGATGGCCGGGGCGACTTCAATCTGCGGGGGCGAGGCCGTACTGGAGTAAACCCTCACTCTATTGGCTTGGCCGATTTCAATTTGGATGGTGTCATTGATGTGGCTGTCACCAATATCAATGACTCTACTGTGACCATTCTTCTAGGGAATGCGGACGGCTCTTTTCAGCCGGGCAGTACCTTGGGAGTAGGGCTACACCCAGTTGGTCTCCTCGCTCTCGATCTAAACTGCGACGGCGTACCTGATATTGTTACAGCGAATAGTGGCACGAGCCAGATCTCGATACTTTTTGGCAAGGGCGATGGAACGTTCAAGCGCGTACGAACGCTTGCGGCCGGAAGTGCACCGATAAGCCTAGCTTTCGGTGACTTCAACGGTGACGGCAACATTTGGGATTTGGCCGTCGCCGATTCTAAGGCGAACACCTTCAGCGTTCTGCTCAACAACTGTGACGAGACATTCACGTCAGCGAAGATTTACCCCACCAGCTTTACACCAAGATCAATTGTTGCCGCGGATTTCAATCAGGACGGAAAGTGGGACGTAGCGCTGGCTGATCCGGTTAACAATCGCGCCGTGCTGTTCCCCGGAAACGGCGATGGGAGTTTCGGAACACCGTCCAGCTCTGATGCGGGACAAGGGCCGGAGTTTTTGACCGCCGGTGATCTAAACGGGGATGGGTTCCCTGACCTGATCGCTGTCGACACGGCAGCAAATTCGTTAGCTATTTTGATCAATAAGGGACAACCCTAGGTTGCGCTTCGGAGAGATTCTGGTATGACCAGGTGGGTGCTCTTAAATCAGAGCATCCGCCTCGGCTCCGAGATTGAAGTTCCAGAGTGCGATTCAGGCCCGTGTTCCACAGAAGCGGCGATCAGTGCTACACCCGGAGGACTTTGCGGGCTCTCCTGGTTCGTCTTGGTGTGGTGTCCTCCATCGCCGCCGTTTTTCGTTTTGGCTAACTTGGCGTCTTCTTTTCCGTCAAGCGCGACATGCATAAACGATCGCGCCCAGCGTTGAACGTTGTGATCACGCACGATGTCGCGCAGAAGGCGCATGCGCGTTCGTTTTTCATCGGGTGACATCGCAGCGGCATCGTGTATTGCTTGGGCAACGCCTGCGAAGTCGTTCGGGTTAACCAGGATTGCTCCATGCCGCAACTCCGCACCTGCTCCGGCAAACTCACTCAGGATCAGCACTCCCCGCTCGTCTGTCTGAGCCGCACAGAATTCCTTGGCAACCAGATTCATTCCATCCTTAAGCGGCGTAATCAGCGCGATGTCAGCCGCCCGATAATACGCAAGCAATTCTTCTTTGCCCAAATTGCGGTGCATGTAGTGGATGGGGACCCACCCGCCCTGAGTAAACTCGCCGTTAATCCGGCTAACCAACAACTCCAAGTCGGTTCGAAGATCCTTATAGCGCGGGATGTCTTCCCTGCTCGGAACAACCACCTGCACTAGCGTGATCTGTCCTCTCAGCTCTGGAAAGCGCTGCAAGAGTATCCGGAAGGCCCGAAGTCGTTCCGGTATTCCTTTAGTGTAATCGAGGCGGTCCACTCCCAGAACCAGAGTGTTCTCGAGCAAATCTCTCCTGATAACAGAGGCTCGGCTGGCGACCTCAGGACGCGCCGCGAACTCTGAAAAGCCATCGAAATCGATGCTGATGGGGAAGGTGCCAACCGTAGTCTTTCGTTGGCCTGCATGAACCTTTACCTGCGTTGAGCTACGCTCAAGTGCTGCTTCTGGAATCTCGTATTCAAGGCAGCTGGCAAAATTCAAACGATCACGATCTGTTTGGAAACCGATCAAGTCATAGTCCAGTAGCGCCCGCATCACCGGCTCGCCCCAGGGCAGCTTCTGGAAGATATCCGGCGCTGGGAATGGTATGTGAAGGAAGAACCCGACGCGCGCTTTCAGGCCAGCTTCGCGCAGGTACCTTGCTGTCAGCATCAGGTGATAATCATGTACCCACACGAAGTCGTCTTCACGAACCGTTGCCAGGATGGCTTGCGCAAACTTGCGGTTTACGCGCTGGTAGATCTCCCAATAATCTGGGTCGTAATTGCAGCGCCCTGGCATATCGTGAAAGAGGGGCCATATGATTTCATTAGCGAACCCAGAATAAAACTTGGCCACTTCCTCTTCAGACAAGGTGACCGGAAGGAATTGGTAAGGACGCCGACGAGAGGCCTTCGCGATCAGTTGCTCTGCTTGCTCATCCTGAGTGGTGCCGGGCCAACCGATCCATATGCCAGGTTGCTGGCTCCAGGCGGACTCCAGTGCCGTCGCAAGACCGCCGGAACTGCGCTCCAGCCTTGGACTACCACCGTGTTTGCGAACCACCACCGGAAGCCGATTGGAAACAGTGATGAGCCGCCCGGTTGATTTCATAGCTCTCCTCTGCTTTCCTGCAGCCACTCCCGGAGGAATTCGGTGAGGCCTTCGGGTGGCCGCAGCCAGACGTCAGCGGCACTCGTCCGTTGTTCCGGGCGGACCAGAACAGATAATCCTCTTCCCTTCAAGGCAGCAAATGCGTCTTCGTCGCTGGAATCGTCGCCTAGATACGCGACTGCCGCCTCCTCGCCCAGCTCATTCAAAATCGTGCTTACAGCGCTTCCCTTGCTCCATTCGGAAGCGCGTAATTCCAAACCGCCGTCAAACTCCAACAATCGAACCTGATACTCGTCGAGTAGGGGCCGCCAAGCCCGCAGAACCCTATCCCGAGTTGTCCTGACCTCGTCAGGACTCTCGCCACGCCAATGCATAGCAATTCCACCGGGCTTGAGCTCCATCCGCCGCTCTAACCCTTCGGCTTCGATGCGCTGCGCGGCCAGTAGAAGTCCTTCGTGCTCCTCATCAGGTAATGTGCCGGAGAAATAGGTCCCATCCGGCATGACTCGCTCCATGCCGTGACTTCCCCAAATTTCGGGATGAGGATGAATTCCGCTCAAAGGGATCAACTCCCGTGCTGCTCGTCCCGTAACAAGAATAACGCGAGTACCTTGGGACCTGATTTTCTCAATCAGCTCTGGTACCTCCGGATAAGGAAACGCTTGGTCGCGATTAACCGAAAACGGGGCTAGAGTACCGTCGTAGTCGAGGAGAAGGACCCGCTCGCGTGCCGTTTTGAGCTGATCCCAGAAAGACGCGCAAACTGCTTGTCGTTCGAGTGCCTTCATGCCGGTCCTTTCTCCAGCGAAAAAACGAGAAAGCCTTACCCGTGCGCGAAGTGATCGAGTCAAGGCATAGGTGCTCGGAGCTTTGATGCCGGAACCGCGCCATGAATGCCCTCCCGTTATTTCAGGCGACGGGTAGGGGCCCATTACTGCCCGTAAGTACTGATTCTGCAGGGCGTTAACTCGAACTTGAGATCATTCTAACACGGAACCTCAGCACTAGGGCTGTGGGAAGTACACCTATTCGGAGAGTTCAGACTCACGTCCAACGAAAAATCCGCAGCGCCACAAAGAACGAAATAGCACCCCACACCGTTAGAACCAGCAAGCGTCCTGATTGCGAGGCCAACGTACTGCCTTCGAGGATCGTAGCTCGCAAGGCGTCGTTCAAAGCCGTCAAGGGCAACAGCTTGATGAAGGGTTGAACGGCGGCCGGGAATCTTTCGTAGGAAAAGAACACGCCGGAGAAAATCCACATTGGCATCATCACCAGATTGATCAGGCCGCTGACACTTTCAATCTTTTGTGCCCTGCTAGCTGTAAGTAGCCCCAGGCCAGCAAACGATAACGCTCCGACAGCTCCCAGCAGCAGGATTCCAACTATGGAACCGAGGATGCGCATCTGGAAGACCAAGGCTCCGAAGCCCAACAACAGGCCGACCTCCAGCACCATGAGCAGCAGCCGGCTGGAGGCAAGGGCCAACAAGAAATCGCTACGTCGCATGGGGGTAGCCACAAAGCGCTTGAGCAGCTTGCGCTGTCTCATGTCGACCAACGCAAACCCAATTCCCCACATGGCCGCGTTCATGACGTTCATACCAAGGAGTCCAGGAATAAGAAAATCTATGTATCGCGATCCGGGTTCGCTCGAAGTGACTGAGGAAGTTGAGAGTGCATTCTTGCGTCCTGCGGCTGCTTGTAGAGCAGCGTCTACTTCGGCACGGGAGAGCACGCTCTCAGGCCGAGCAGGATCGTAGCGATATTGGTAAGCTCCACTCCCGTTTGGCTGCACGACCAGGTCGAATTTCCCCAGCCGGAAGCCCTGCAAGGCTTCCGCTTCGGGTATGACTTCCGCCCGAATCAATGCCTTGTCTGGTGAGTTCTGGATAAGCGTCATCGCGTTCTGGTCCCCACCCCCAGCTATTACGGCAACCCTGGTCACGTCCGCGGGCTTGTTGCGAAATGCAATTCCCAATCCGAGGGCGAGCAACAAGGGGAAACCAAATACCCAGAATATGATTTCCGGCTCGCGCTTCATCTCCAACATTCGCGCGATCAGTAATGTGCGGAACCCAGACCAGCGACCGTTCTTAGTCGCAGCCGGTGGCCTTGTCGCCGGTGTTTCAAGCATCGCAGATGAAGTCGTCATTACTCTTCCCTCAGATGGCGTCCGGTAAGACGCACGAAAACGTCCTCCAAGCTCGCCTGCCGGGTATTTAGATGAAGTAGCGTTTCTCCACTTGCATCCAGAGCATCCAGCAGGGCGGGAATAGTCAAGTGCGGCTCCTTGACATTAAGGCAGATCAGTTCGTCATCACGCCTGACGCCATCGACGCCAGGTAGTGATTGCCACGTTTCGGGGTTATTTCCGCCGTGATTCCCACCCACGGAAAATTCCACCATGTGATGACCGCCTAATCGTGCAATGAGATCAGCTGGAGATCCCTCTGCAATGATTTGACCATGATCGACGATGGCGAGCCGATCGCAAAGACGCTCGGCCTCATCCATGTAGTGAGTGGTCAGGAGGATTGTTCCACCATTTTTCTGAAAAGCTCGAACCAGATCCCAGAGCTGTCGCCGACTTTGGGGGTCGAGACCAGTGGTAGGTTCATCAAGAAAGAGAATTTTGGGATTGCCTACAAGAGCTGTTGCAACCGCGAGCCGTTGCCGCTGACCGCCTGAGAGTTTGCCGACCCAAGAATCGTCCTTGTCGACGAGCTGCAATTCCTGCAGAACGTCGTTGGACGCCCGTGGCTCTGCGTAGAAGCTGGCAAATAGGTCAACGGTCTCTCGCACCGTCAGCTTCTCTGAAAGCCGCGTCTCCTGGAGAGAAATACCGAGCATTTCACGCAGTTGACGAGCATGGCTCTGCCAGGTGTGGCCGAGAATTGTAACTTCACCCGAGGTCGGAGCAAGCAGACCTTCCAGGATTTCGATAGTCGTGGTCTTGCCCGCGCCATTGGGTCCCAAGAGACCAAAGCATTCCCCCGTCTGAATTTCCAGGCTTAATCCACGGACGGCTTCAACTTTGCCGTCATAGGTCTTTCTCAGATTCCGGCATTGGATGGCAACTGACACGTGCAGAATTCTAAATGAGTAGTTACGTATTCGCTTGTAGCGCTGCCCGATTCAGACTCGAAAGAATTTGTAGTTTTCAATCACCATCAACATGGCGCGACTCCGGAATGACCACGTGTCGTGGTGCAGGCATCGGTGTGTTACCTTTGCGATCCCGCCAGAGAATTGCGTTCAGCACTTGCGCATCGGAAGCATCGGGACGCGAAAAATCCAATTTAGCGGCCTTGCTGCGGGACGTCCGTGGATTTGTCTCATAAATGCGTCCGTTATCACGATTGGTCCAGTCCGCATTGAATGGAGGCTGGTTGCCAGCTCCGCTGAAAAGAGGCGCCATAACCGGAGCATATGCATCATTTTGATTCATAGGTGGCAAGTTCAGCAAAGTTTCCATGGTGTGAATCATATTCACCGTGGTGTAGAAATTGTGATCCTCAAATGGCTGTTGCGAAGAACCGGGGGAATACTTACTGATCACAAGTGCAATCGAGCGATGTGCGTCAACATGGTCTGCGCCGTCTTGAGCATCATCCTCAACGACGAAAATTGCGGTATCGTCCCAGTAAGGACTATGGGAAACAGCGTCGACAACTCTGCCAAGGGCGAGATCATTATCCGCTACCGATGCCGTGGGCTTAGGTTTATTCCCCAGATCACCGTTGGTATGGTCATCCGGAAGGTAAAGAAGCACGAAGCTGGGTAGCTCAGTCCCCTTGCCTTCTGTCCGTGCTTTTACGAATCCTTCAAACTCGTTTAGAAATTCGTCAGCCCGCAATTGGTCCGGATACTCGGTATTGAAGTCAGGGTATCGGGGATCGAAGTGGTCGCGCAAAGCTGCCTTGGCCGGACCAATACTTTTCACCAAGGGCACCAACCACGGCCATGGACTCGGAGATCCGTGGGGCATACCAACATTGTCGGGCAAAGGCTCGCCTTTCCTGACCACATCGCGCGGACACTCGGCACTAAATGGTGATGGTGTGCCCTCCTTGGGGGAGCCGGCACGAGCGGGCTTGCACCATACAACATTCAGAAACTCCCCGTAGATTCGGTAAGTGATGTTGTGATCTGCGATGTTGTCCCAAAGATATCCAGTCGCCGGAGAATCGATATCCGGTTCACTGTTGTCGAGCGGAAACTCCTCCGCCACAGAACCCTGATAATCGTAGGTACGCTCACGGCTTCGGTAGGCAATTTGCCAAGTCTTCTCGTTATAGTCGCTGGTAATGGCCGCGGTCGACCACTCATGACCGTCCCCGGAGACTTCCCCGCTGTCGTAAAAATTGTCGATGACACCGAACTGTAGCGCCAGCTTGTGCTGGTTCGGAGTAATGTCGGCCCCATACAACGTGAGTGATGGATCACCATTTCCGACCTTCAAGTCACCGAACACCTGGTCGTACGTACGATTTTCTTTAAGCACATAAATGACGTGCCTAATCGGATTGTTTCCCTTTGTAAACTTGATGGCCATTGGTTTGTCGCGAAATCGATTGTTGTCGTCGACCTCCCGAGTGTAGTCATCAAGCTTTGCCATCACATCGGAAACCCTCACGCGAGCAATCGAGCCTGTAAGCAACGTCGGTATATAAGCTGTTTCCTTATGCTCTCGTTCCCACTTTCGGTTGCCTATGAAATTGTTCGGTCCAGTGCCCTGGCCTTTAGCACTGGCAATCAATAAATCACCGCCAGCGCTTGCGAGCGCTGTTGGATACCATTCCGTCGGGACAAAGCCCATGGCCCGCAGCGTTGACCCGGTCATGACTGGACTGGACATCCTGATCGCAGAAACGTCGTACACAGCTACTGCATTCAAGCTGGCATCGGCAACGAACAGGTATTTTCCGTCAGCCGATTCAGCTATGGCATTTGGTGTCGTACCTCCGGGAGCTTTTTCGTCCAGCGTTCGAGTTTCCAAAGTGCGGACGAGTTCGCCCGTGTCGGTGGAGATCACAGCGACTTTGTCTCTGTTCGACAAAGTTACATACAATACCTTTTCATCCGAACTCAGCAGGAGGGCTGTGGGGTGGGAGCCAGGCAATTCCGGCTTGTTGGGTTCGAAAAGCGAAATCCAGCGCGTGACCTTGCCGGCGCGGAGGTCCAGTTCTGCTACTCGTGACAAATTCCACAAGCTGCACCAGGCACGCTGTCCATCGCGTGTTGCAACTATCCCGTAAGGAAATGACGACGGAATGGTTTTGTAGCTGCTGAGATCGAAAGCAGCTATAACCTTGCCATCTCTTGCATTCACTTCAACCACGTTGTCCGAAAGGTTGTTGGCGACAAGAATCATGTCTTCGCCGTGAACGGAGATGACATGTAGACCTGCAGGATACGGAATAGCGGTGTCGGCCCTTGTCTTGCGCAACCCACGCGCCACCGACTTGCCTTTTGGTACGGGCTGAGGGGGTATTTTTATGAATCTTTCCGGAGAAATCTTCCCTTCACGAAAGCGGTACACCGCAACGCCGTTGCCCGTGTTCTTAGGCTTCGAACCAGTGGGATCGCTAATGGAACCTATTGACGCATATAGGTGCTCACCATCCGAACTGAATGACAACCCTAAGAAGTAGCTCTGTTTAGCTTCCTGAGGAAGTCGACTTTCAGGAAAATCTTTAACCTCGTTGGACTTCAAATCGAGAATGCTGATGGATTGGTGCGCATCCGTCTTCTGTGAACCGAAACCCTGGTTCAAGACCGCAGCATAACGCCGGTCCGGAGTCAGAGCTATCGTCGCGGGAAAGTTGTTGACCAAGCTCACATGCCCCGGGGCAGGAACTGTCATCTTCTTGCTGGAAGGCAGCGAGACTTGCCGGGACACGGGTTCTTTTTCCGCATTATTCGCATAAAGAAACGCCAAAAAAACAAATGTGATTGGCAGGGTGGCAAGAGCAAGGTAACGCTTCAAGATCCCTCCGAGGCAGAGAGAGAACTTAGCATGCGGGGAGCGAAAACTAAAGGCTCAACCGATACAGTTTGTGCGGCGGACGAGTTGAAAGCCGATGTGAGCGGTTAGTGTGGCTCGGGACTGCCCGGTTGAATGTTCGCAACTGGCTCTTGAGGGACATTGTGGCGCACATCAGCCCCCCGCACCCAGAAGATCACATCTTCCGCGATATTCGTCGCGTGGTCCGCAACCCGTTCCAGATTGCGGGCGACCAACAACGCGTCTAGTGCCTGCCGGGTGACTTCAGGTCGCTCGTTCATCGTCCGTACCAGGGTGATAAAAGCCTCATCTCGCATGCGGTCAATAACATTATCCATCTCAAGGACAGCCTGGGCGAGTTCCGCCTTGCCTTCTATGAAAGATTCCAGCGATCGTCGTACCATTGCGGAAACAGCGGCTGCCATGCGCGGGATATCTACCGGAAGGTCGACTACAGGCAGTTCGACGAGATCCATGACTCGCTCGGCGATATTGACAGCTTGATCGCCCACTCTCTCGAGATCGGAGTTGATCTTCGTCACAGCAAGAATGAAGCGAAGGTCGACCGCCATTGGCTGCTGCATGGCAAGCAGGTCGAAGGCTTGTTCATCGATTTCCCGCTCGGCGGCGTTGATGAGCGACTCACCCTCCAACACCATGTGGCAGCGAGCCAGATCCCTGTCGATGTATGCCTGGCACGCACGGTCCACCGCCTGCTCAGCCAGACCGCCCATACGGAGCAAGCGCGATCGAAGATCATCCAATCCTTGCTGAAAACGCGTACGCATTATCCAAACCTGCCTGTGATGTAGTCCTCCGTTCGTTTGTCGGAGGGATTCGTAAAGATTTTTTCTGTCTTGTCAAATTCGATCAGCTTACCGAGGAGGAAAAATCCGGTGAATTCGGCCACGCGAGAAGCCTGTTGCATATTGTGCGTCACGATCACGATCGTATAACTTTCCTTAAGCTGGAAAATGAGTTCCTCAATCTTGCCTGTTGATATTGGATCCAGAGCCGAGCAAGGCTCGTCCATCAGCAGCACCTGGGGCTCAACGGCAAGAGCACGCGCGATACAGAGACGCTGCTGTTGACCGCCGGATAAACTGGCCCCGGACTTTTTATGCATGGTATCTTTGACTTCTTCCCACAATGCCGCATGATCAAGAGAGCGTTGAACAATTTCGTCCAAGCGCTTTCGATCTCGGAACCCGTTTAGCTTAAGCCCTGCCGCCACATTGTCGTAAATGGACATGGTAGGAAAAGGGTTGGGTTTCTGAAAAACCATCCCAATGCGCCGGCGAATCTGTGTGGCGGAGGTTCCGTTGTAGATACTGAGATCACCAATTCGAACCTGGCCGCTGGTGCGAGCTTCCGGAATCGTCTCGTGCATCCGATTGAGGCAACGCACGAAGGTTGATTTTCCGCAACCGGACGGACCGATCACGGCAGTGGCGTGGTTCGCCATGATCTTCATGTCGATGTCGTAGAGGGCCTGCGTTTTTCCAAACCAGGCATTCAGTTTGTCGACTTGAATTCCGACACCCATATCTCAACTCGCTCCCTTGAGCATTCCACGGCTCGCAGCAATACGCACGGCTGTTACCGAAATTACGATCAGAACGATCAGGATCAGTGCGCCTGCCCAAGCCTGCCGGTGCCACTCATCGAACGGCGAAATAGCATAAGCGAAGATTTGTAGGGGCAGTGCGGCGGTCGGTTCGTTGATCTTCCAATTCCAATATTGATTACCAAAGGCGGTAAACAGAAGCGGAGCAGTTTCTCCGGCAACGCGAGCAAATGCCAGCATTACGCCCGTGATGACTCCCGAGGTAGCAGTGCGCAAGGTAATTGAGAGAGTGGTACGCCACCGGGCGACACCCAAGCCATAGGCGGCTTCCCGTACGGAGTTCGGTACCAGAAGCAGCATCTCCTCGGTCGCGCGCGTGATAGTCGGCACCATCATGATAGCTAGCGCCACACCGCCCGCCAGGGCTGAGAAGTGGCCCTGCGTGAGGACCACGAGTCCATAGGCAACAATTCCAACAATAATTGAGGGAACTCCGTTCAGTACATCCGCCGTGAAACGAATTACATCCCCGAATCGTCCCCGCCCGTACTCCGCGAGATATATTCCCGCTCCAATCCCAAGGGGCACGCCGAAGATACTACCAATCAGCAGGATCAGACACGATCCTGCGATCGCGTTCGCCATGCCTCCTCCAGCCTCACCTACGGGCTTCGGTGTTTGGGTCAGGAAATCGAGATTGATCGAGCCGATGCCCTTGTAGACGAGATATCCGAAGACCGCAATCAGCGGTGCGAGAACCAGGATGACCGCTGCTACAGCCAGAGACGTGGCAAACCAGTCCTTCACTTGGCGACCCACGCCAATGGGAGCGGCAGTCCAATCCTGCGGAAGTGCTGAATTAGTCTTAGGCATTGCTTCTTGCCGGCGTTCCACGCGTAACTGTCCAAACCAGGAACTGCGCGATAGCGTTCACAATGATTGTCACCAGGAACAGCGCAAGTCCAACTTCTACCAGCGAACTTAAGTAAAGATCGCCGGTGGCTTCGCTGAATTCATTTGCGATTACGCTCGCCATCGTATAACCGGGAGCAAACAAGGAACGCGCAATCTCCGGACGATTGCCGATCACCATTGTGACAGCCATCGTCTCACCCAATGCGCGGCCAAGACCTAAAATAATTCCACCCATGATGCCGGCGCGCGCATTGCGCAGCACGCCAATGCGGATCATCTCCCAGCGGGTCGCTCCTAGCGCAAGCACCGCTTCGCGTTGCTGGCGCGGCACCGCCGTCATCACCTCGCGCGTAATCGAAGAGACAATTGGAACAACCATGATCGCCAGAATGATTCCCGCTGCCAGCATTCCGATACCGAACGGCGTGCCTTCAAAGAGTCCCGTCCACCCGAACAGGCGTGCGAGCAACGGCTCAACATCTGTCCGCAAGATTGGCACGAGTACGAAGATCGCCCACAATCCATAAATCACGCTGGGGATGGCAGCCAGCAGTTCGGTAGTGAATGCCAGTGGCACTCTCAACCACTCGGGACACATCTCCGTAATGAATACGGCTACGCCAACCGCAAGTGGCACCGCTATGACCAAGGCCAGTATGGATGAAACAATTGTTCCGTAAATGAACGGTAATGCTCCGAATTGATCATTGACCGGATCCCATTCGCTTCTGCCGAAGAAGCTCCAGCCGAAGGCATGCCATGACAAAGTGGATTTCGTGATCAGTTCGAAGACAATCAGCGCGACGATGGCCAGGACGCTCACACCACAAAGAACGATCAAACCCTGGAACAAATGATCCGCAATCGGGTGGAACGTTCCCGCAAGAGACTCTTGCTCTTTCATGCCAGGCTCCGCCGAAACTTTTTGTTTTTCAACAGGTTGCGGCCCCGTCAAGCGCGGCGGTCGAATAGCTTGGTCGGCCATGATTGGAACCTAGCAGAGTCTTGTTACAGTAGTGTTAAAATAGCAGCCTCATTTGCAGGGTCAGTCACCTTTGTCGCCGTTTTACTAAGCCCTGACAATTCAGTCAGTTTTTGCGTGACTGCAGTGGGTTTGGACCTGTAACCTTTTGCCCTCTGGAATGGTATGCAAGACAACTTTCGACAATCCACTCGCGCTACCATTGGTCGAACCGAACGGTGTCTTGCAAGCTTAGCTTCTCAGCCTTCAGCGCCAGTGATCCACAAGTTTCGCACCCAAAGCCGCCGGGTCGAAACAATCTTGCGTGAGATTTCCAAAGATGGACCGCGATACCAGCAAAAACTATCGAAACAACTTTGCAAACTGAGAAAAAAGACAGGCAGGGTTCGTGACCTCGATGTTCAGGTGACGATGTTGCGGAATCTCAAGATCCCTCAAGCAGCCAAGAGCAAGTCGCGCCTAATTAGAGATTTGCTTGACGAGCGCCTTCAACGAGAAAAACAAGTTTCGCAGAGCCTTGATAAGAAAACAGTTCGTGACCTCCGTAAGCGGCTCAAACGTCTGAAAACGGATCTACAACTGTCGCCTGGCATCGATCTTCTGTCCACAGCAAAACGAATCCTGGATGATTTGGTTCAGGTGAATTCCGCGCCAGACGAACGGATGCTACATCGCTACCGTGTTGTGGGGAAACGGGCTAGATATGTTGCAGAGATGTCCAGTGATGAGCCGAACGTTCGCGAGTTCGTCGGCCAACTTAAGAACCTGCAGGACATCCTTGGAGAGTGGCATGACTGGCTGCAACTCACCGAGAGGGCTAAGCGGACCTTTGGCAGTGCGGAAAAATCTCCCCTCTTTGCGGCGCTACAAAACATCACACGTACAAAGTTTCATCAGGCTGTCAATATCCTCAACGAAACCCGCAACTCACTTCAGCAGGCACCCGGTTCAGCGCCCGTGCCCCGGAAGCCACAGGCAAGTGTGCAAGCGAAGGCTGCAGTTGCATAGTTGTGATGTGTTTAAATTCCAGTCCTTGGTTTGCTCTCACGCAGTAAACTAGCTCCTCGCGATGCCAACATTAGCCGCGATCGATATCGGTTCCAACTCTGTTCGCCTGAAGATTGCGCGACTCAAGGGTCGAGCATTGACCCCGCTTCACGAAGACCGGGAAGTCACGCGGCTTGGCGAAATGGTTTTTCGTGAAGGCGTTCTCTCTCCGGAAGCGATGGCTGACACTATCAAAGTCTTACGGCGGTTTCACCGTGCTATACAGGAAGCGGGAACCGACTTGATTCGCGTCGTCGGCACGAGTGCCTTGCGCGATGCCCGAAATTCGCGTTCGTTCCTGGAGTGGGTGCGCTCCGCTACCGGCTGGACCGTGAACATCATCTCTGGAGTAGAAGAGGCTCGACTAATTCACCTTGGTATCGTTCAATTCACGCCGCGCATAGGTTCCTCTGAGGTGCTCATGGTGGACCTGGGCGGTGGAAGTTGCGAATTGACGCTATCAAGCAATGGCCACATTCGCGACACGGTGAGCCTGCCGCTAGGCGCCGTGCGTTTGACCAATGAGTTTCTTTCCCACGACCCACCGCGAAAGGCGGAGCTCAACCGCCTGCGGAGCTTTGTGGAACGTGAGATTGGACGAATCGCCGACCGCATCGTGCGGGCCCGTCCAAAGATGGTGATTGCAACCTCAGGCACAGCTGCCGCCCTCGTGGCGATCGGTCACGGCCTTTACAAAACCAAAGGAGTCCGCCCAGCTGCGCTGTCGCGCACACAAATGCGTCGAATTGCGAAAATGTTGGCGCGCCTGTCGCTCGAGCAGCGCCGGAAACTTTCTGGTGTAGGTCCGAAACGGGCTGAGATCATTGTCGGTGGTGCGGCTGTTTATGCCGAACTTCTGAGCCGCTGCGCATTGTCGGGATTTCGATATTCCCCTCTAGGATTGCGCGACGGATTGCTGGCACAGATGGCGGCAGAGTATGACCGCGGCACGCGTTCGGGAAAACAAATCGAGTCCGAGCGATGGGACTCGATCCGCAAGGCGGTTGATCATTACCGAATCGATCTGGCTCACGCCCTGCAGGTCCGTGCATCGACAATGCGCCTTTTCGCGGATCTGAAAGCAGTTCACCGCCTGCCTGCGGAATATTCGGAGTGGCTCTCCGCAGCCAGCATGTTGTACGAGGTGGGGGATTACGTGAACCGCAATGGGCGGCATCGTCACACGTATTACATCATCTCGAACTCTGAAATCATTGGATACACACCCGAGCAACGGCGATTGATCGCAGCGATCGCGCGTTACCTCGGCAAGTCGCGTCCCATGTCGAGTGATTCGCCCATGAAGAACGTTCCTCCGGAGGAACGGGAGAATGTGCGCAAGGCCTCGATAATTCTCAGACTCGCCAGGGCACTCAATATGGGGCGCAGCGGTGCAATACGCAGCACCAAGGCACGAATGCGCAATGGAAGAGTAGAGCTGAGGCTTTTGGTAAAACCACGTGCAAGTGCGGATCTTGAAATGTGGGCAGTGGAAAAAGAAAAGAACTACTTCCGGGAGCTCTTTGGGCGAGAGCTCTCAGCGGCGGCGGTTTGAATCGTACGCAGAATCTTAGGCGTCAAGAGCCACAGCATTGTAGCTGAACTCCGCCCCATCTCCACTCGCGCTACTGCCCCCTTTTTTAGATCGATAGACGCTTCGCAACCAGTGTCACTCACCACTCGACCCAGAAATTCACTCAGATTGGGATTATGTCCCACTACCATAATCGATTCATACTTCGCGTACTTGTCGAGCAACTTCCGAAAATCAGCGAAGGAAGCCTCGGGACGAAGGGAATTTTCCAACTGCAACTTTCCTTCGTAGCTCAACTCGTTGCCCACCAGGGAAGCAGTTTGCGTAGCTCTCTTGAGAGGACTGGAAACGATGACGTCAACTTGAACATCCAGCGCCGCCAATGCGCGACCAACCACGCCACACTGCTCGACGCCAGCTTCGTCAAGAGCGCGCTTTTCGTCCTTCGCAGGATTCGCGAGGTGCTCTCCGGCATTGGCGTGACGCAAGAAATACGCGATCATTTGAGTTTATGCTTCCTTCCCTACTCTTACCTTTCGAATCCTCTGTTCCTTAGGCACGGGAATCGCATCCATGGCAATCTTGCCTTCTGCCAAACCAACAAGGAAATCTTGAGCGCTAAACCCGGGAACGGCCGCCTTGCGCTTTCCCTCGCCTTGCCACTGCCGGACGTACGAACCATCCTTCTGTAGTATGCGAGCCTTCAGATTATCTGCCAGGTATACCCCCAGAATTTCATGTCGCACTCTTTCCCGAAGCATGGGATCTCTCAAGGGAAACAGCACTTCTACGCGCTCATACAGGTTTCGAGGCATCCAGTCAGCGCTGCCGAGAAAGATTTCTTCTTGACCGGCATTGTGGAAGTAGAAAATTCGGCTGTGCTCCAGGAAGCGACCGACGACACTGCGAACCCGAATGTGGTCGCTCACTCCGCGAATACCTGGACGCAATGCGCACACTCCGCGAACGATCAGGTCGATACTCACTCCCGCTTGCGAAGCTCGGTAAAGCGACATGATCACGTTCTTATCGAGCAAAGCGTTCATCTTAGCGATGATATGTGCGGGGCGTCCGTGTCGCGCGTGTTCTGCTTCACGATTGATGAGAGCAATACAGTTTTCCGCCAAGTTTAAGGGAGCCACCATCAACGGATCATAGGTGGAGTGCTCCGCGTACGCGGTCAGGAAGCTGAACACATCATGCACTGCTGCCGTAATCTGCGGATTAGCGGTCAACATGCTCAGGTCGGTATAGATGCGAGCGGTGGTAGCGTTGTAATTACCGGTTCCGAGGTGTGCATACTGGCGGGTCACACCATCGGGATCCTGGCGAACCAAAAGGGAGAGCTTACAGTGTGTTTTTAATCCCACGAGTCCATGAAAAACCTGAACGCCTGCATCCTCCAAGTCTCGCGCCCAGCGGATGTTGGACGCCTCGTCGAAGCGCGCCTTTAGTTCCACCACTGCCGTCACTTCTTTTTTTGCCGCAGCGGAGATGAGTGCCGGCACAATCAGAGAATGTTCGTTAGTCCGATAGAGCGTTTGCTTCATCGAGAGCACACGCGGATCTTCGGCCGCAGACTCGATGAAGGAAACGACTGCATCGTAGGAGTCGAAGGGATGATGCAGTAGGATGTCATGCCTTCGCAATTCTTCGAAGAGATCGGCTGACTTGCCGGTCAAGCGCAATTCCCGCGGGGAAAAAGGTTTGAACTTCAACTCCGGATAATCGGTCTGTTCATAAACATTGAACAGCCTCGAAAGATTGACCGGACCATGAACTGAAAAGACCTGCCACGGATCAAGATCGAAATTTGTTCGCAGCCGTTCGATGATTTCCTGATCGGCGTCGGCCTCTATTTCCAGCCGCACCGCATCGCCCTTCCGGCGGTTGTGCAACTCGGTGCGCACAGATTCAAGAAGGCTTCTTGCTTCTTCTTCCGCGAGATAAAGGTTACTGTTTCGGGTAACCCGGAATGCAGCAGACGAGACAATATCGTAACCGTGGTACATGCGGGGCGCGTGAAATGCGACCAGATCGGCTAAGAAAATAAAGTCGACGGTCTCCTCCGAGGGAAGTCGTACTAGGCGAGGAAGAGCCCGTGGGACGGTCACGACTCCCGTATAGGTCATGGATGAGCGTCGCCGACGCCGAAGCAGGAAGGCGACACAGAGTGCCTTGTTGATGACTCGCGGAAAAGGGTGGGCCGGGTCGACCGTGACTGGAGTCAGTAACAAGTCGAGCTCTTTCTCGCAATATTCCTCCACAAACGCACGCGCCTTCAAATCCAATTCGTGGATTCCAAGTACTCGGATTCCTTTCTCTGCAAGCTGCGGCCGGAGTTGCTCATTCCAGCAGGCATATTGGTCATCTACGAATTCATGCGTAATTCTTGAAAGCAGGTCCCGTTCTTGTACGAGGGTAAGACCATCCGCACCAGCCTCGGTGAAGCCGTCTTCAATCTGCTGCACTAATCCGGAGACACGGACCTCAAAGAACTCGTCGAGATTGCTCGCGGTAATCGAAAGAAACTTCAACCTTTCTAGAAGAGGATTGCTTTCATCTTGCGCCTCTTCGAGGACGCGACGATTGAACTCCAGCCACGAAGCCTCACGATTGATGTAATAAGCCGTGTTGTCGAGCGATATGCGAGCCATGTAAACGCGGGTGTTACTTCCTTGTGGCTAAATGGTTGGTTACTTCTTGTCGGTTTCCAGCTTTGGACCGAGACGTTTGATGACCACGAGTTCCACCTCTCCGCTGGCCGGACCTTTCAGGTACATACGCCGTTTTTCCACCCGAATCTGGACTGGAGAATTAATCTTGAAGTCCTCCGGAAGCGTGTCATTTGCATGGCGAGGCGTGTATTCCCCGATGTACGTGGTGTCTCCCACCAATACTGAAACATCAAAGTATGGCTCATCTTTCGTCACCGGCGTGTTCACCAGGTAATATAGGACCTTGGTATTTACCTTCTGTTCGATGTCAACGATCTTGCCTGGTTGGAAGGGGGTTTCAGCTGCAAAAGCAGCAGGAAGAACAAACAACCAGCAGACCAGAAATTGTGAAAAACGTTTCATCAATAAATCAGTATAAAGCATAGGCACGAAACCTTTCTCGCCTGCTCGAAACAAGAAAAGGCGCCGACAAGAGCGGCGCCTCACCACAAGTCTTGGGCCTCAATCAGAACGTATAGATCAAGTCAAACTGCATTCGATTGAGGTGGGGCTCGGTTTGACCTGCAAGCACATTCGGTCCCAGAACAGCATGTTGCAAGTTGCTGTTCAGGGTTCGTCCAGTCCACAGAGTATAGGCCGCCGTTACGTTGTTTCGTACTTTCCAGAGCCCGTAAATGCGGTGCTGTACGACGTTGGTCGGAGCGCGCTGATCGCTTTCGTTAAATGATGAGATCACAGAGTCTTGCTCTTGTCGAAGGAACGCGTAGCCAAACTGAATGTCGTTCTTGTTCTTCGATTGACCCAAGCTGATATCAGCAAGGTACGCGTGTGACTGGCTCCCCAGATCGGTGAGCACATTTCCGGCCGCGTCGAGTGGATGATCCTTGGCATCGAGGTTGTCTTCATATTCGAGGATCAGGTTCAGTGGCAACCGTTCCATCCCAGTCTTGATCGTGTTGTTCAGGATGAAGTCGGCGTAGAAAAACTGCGAATAGAAGTGAGGTTTGCCGCTGGGATCGAAGTAAGTGGCGTTGGTCATCCCGTTTGGTGCGAAGAAGCAACCTCCCGCTGGGGCGGTCGAAGGTGATCCTTTCGCGCAGCCTGGGCCCTCACCGGGCACAGGGAGTCCGCCCGTTGTTGTGGGGGCCTGAACAGCAAAAGCGCTTGCGCTCAGTATGGCATCGGGTTGATTCCACTTGATCAAAGAGAACGACGGAGTCGCCGTCCACGGTCCCGCCACGATCTTGCCGGCAAACTGTCCGCCGAAAGCCCAGGAGTCTGTCGCTCCTGAGGATTCGTTGTAAACCAATTGGAACGGCACCACGGTGACGTTCTTCAGCACACCCGCATGAAGGTCATACGAGATTTTTTCGCTGAACCCTTCGGGGTTCAGGTCAGGATCGAAAGTAACAGAGGTCCGCTGCCATGTGTATGCAAACTTTCCGCCGGTCAGCGACAGCCACTTATGCGCGACCGGATTGTAAGTGATGTAGCCACGATCGAGTCCGATCGTATGTTTGTCGAAGAAATTCGTCTCTGTCGTATTGGTAGAAGTGGGATCGCCCAAAGTCCCTGTCGCAAGCGCTAAGCCGGCAACGAAGTCGTCGTTCAACTTTCCGTCGACCCCGAAGCGAACACGTATACGCGCGCGGTTACGATCCGCGAAGCCGGGTGTGTCCTGAAAGAAGCTTTCACCTCGTACGCGAATGTCTCCGTTGAAGCGGAAGCGTCCAACTAGCCCCTCCAGAGCGGAAACGCGTTTCTGATCCTCCTGACTGCTGAGTGCAGTGTTGGTAAGGGTCGTTTGCACGTCGGTGAGATTGCTGCTTAGCTTGTCGACAGTGTCCTTTTGCGAGGTAGCAAGGCTCTCGGCTGAAGCGGCTCGTTGTTGAGCATCGTTTGCAGCCGTCTGAGCTGCTTGCAACTGCTGCTGCGCCTGTTGCGCCGCTTGTTGTGCTTGCTGCAGAGCGGCGTCGCGACTCTGCATCTGTTGCCTGAGTTGTTCAATCTGTTGCTGTTGTGCTGCCAGGGCATCGCGCAATTCCTGCACGTCCTTGGCTGTGACTGTGGCCTTGGAAGTCGACTTCCTGGGCTTGGGCTGCGTCGCAGTTTGCGCCACCAGCGTTGTTGCCACTAGCGGAACCGCGCACCACCTCAGAACAGACTTCATCTTCTCTCCTTTGTGTTTTGACCGCATATGAGCGGATTCTTACCTTGATGCGACTCAGGCCTATTGAACTTGCTTGATAGTCGCCCGCACTTTTTCAGCCACAGAACTCGGCAAGGGAGCGTAGGTGAGTTCCGCAGTCATCTTCTCGCCGCTATCCAACATCCAGTTGAGAAAGTCCGCAATCATCTTCCCCTTCGCAGCGTCCTTCGATTTTTGTGGGATCAGCAGCCAGGTGAAACTCGAAATGGGATACGCATCTTTGCCAGGTGCGTTCGTGATCGAAACGCGAAAATCGGCTGGCATGTTCTTTACAGATCCCGCCGCTTCGGTAACGCTTTCTAATGACGCTTTCACGTAATTTCCGGAAGCGTTCTTCACGACTCCGTAGGTAATCTTGTTCTGCACCGCATAGATCAATTCCACGTAGCCGATCGAGCCTTGAATCTGCCGGATCATTCCCGCTACGCCTTCGTTTCCCTTGCCGCCCAACCCAACGGGCCATTTGACCGACGTGTTCTTGTTCGGACCATTCGCCCATTCCGAACTGACCTTCGAGAGGTAATCGGTAAAGATGAAGGTCGTGCCGCTGCCATCCGATCGATGGATCACGACGATAGGCTGATTAGGCAGATTCACTCCCGGGTTTTCCTTGACCAGAGCGGGATCATTCCAACTGGTGATCTTGCCCAGGAAAATTCCCGCTAGAGCTTGCGGAGTGAACTTCAACTCTCCGGTGACGCCGGGAACGTTATAGGCGGGCACCACGGCACCCAGAACTGTAGGAAAGTGCAGAATCTTTGTTTTCGCTTGTGCAAGCTGCTCGTCCGACATGGGGCCGTCGCTCGCACCGAAATCCACAGTTCCTGCCAGCACCTGACGTATACCGCCACCGCTTCCAATCGACTGATAGTTGAACTGAACGTCAGGATGGGCCTTGTGGTACTCGTTGAACCACTTGGAATACATCGGATAAGGAAATGTCGCGCCTGCCCCGTTCAATGTGGTCTGCCCAAAAGCGGGTAACGCCAGAGCGACACACAGCATCGCAATGCGACGAATCACTAGACGGTTCCTCCTGTTTTGAATTGCTGGCTCGGTTTTATTTGTGAATTGTTACAGCTAGGTTACAAAGTGGTGAATTTATGGTGAACAGGCCAGACGCGCGAACAGCGGGCAAGTAGGGTACATCTTGCAACAATTCTTTCGTGATGCGAAGGACTTAACCTGAACATTGTGACCAACGGTTATCGGGGTCACACCAGAGTGGAGATGGGGCCTACCTAACGCGTGCAAGCGCAGATTAGTACCCCTTCTGTTTGTCCACGATGCCGAGAAGAGAGCGGCCACTGATAAAGCGAGCGATGTTTTCCTGAATCAAGCAAAAATGCCGCTCCCACAATTTATCAGTCAGGGCCGCGGTGTGCGGGGTGATAAGAAGGCTTTCGAGATCCCACAATGGCGAATCGGCAGGCAATGGCTCCTTGCCGAAAACGTCGATCGCCGCGCCGCCAATCTTGCGCTCACGAAGCGCCTCTGCTAGTGCCTTTTCGTCGATTAAAGGCCCACGCCCTACATTGATGAGACATGCTCCGGGTTGCATCTTCCTCAACCGTGTAGCATCCATCAACGCTCGCGTTTCTGATGTCAGGGGCACAGCCAGTACAACATAGTCAGATATTTCCAACACATGATCGAATTCTGATATCGGAAAAACACGATCGACGCCTTCGGGCTTCGCTTTGTCCGAGTGCTCGCGAACCGCGACCACGTGCATACCTAATGCATAAGCGCGTCTGGCGACCTCACGGCCGATGCTTCCGAGGCCGACAAGTCCTAGGGTGGCTCCTGCGACCTCTCGCGTTCGCGGGAAGGCATCCCACATCTGCTCTTGCCCCCAAATGTGCCGCTGCTGAAATTTCACAGCCGAGGGAATACGTTTCGCCAGCGCGAATATCTGCGCGATGACGTGTTCGGCGACAACCGGGCCATGAACATCGCGCGCATTGGTGAGAGCGATATCGCTTGCAACAAATTCGGGAAAAATAAGCTGATGAACTGCCGCAGCAGGGGAATGCACCCATCGCAGTCGGGTTGCTGCTCTGAATTGCTCCGGTCGAAGGGACCATGCTATCAGTATTTCGCTGTCGTGCAGGTCGGGCTCAGCTCCGGCATAGTCGTCTAAGTGAACGATGTCGAGTTCAGGAAATTCTTTTCGAAGGCGTGGCGCGAGCCATGCAGGAGCATTCCATAGCTCAAATCGATGGTGAAGGAGAATTAGAAGCTTCATGAGGTAGTCGGCAGCTTCCAGTCGTCAGTCTTCAATCGTCAGCTGAAGCCATTCTCATTGACTCTGTACGCTCAATGCCCTCATCAACCTCAGTGACCTACAACTGACTCTTTTGGATCATGCATGGAAGCTGCACCCTGTAACTCGTGAGCCTTTCTTCCGTGGAAAAACAGCATATGCACGAGAAACATGAAGATCAACACACCTCCGAAGGTGCAAACGATCGTCGCTCCTGTCGGCAGATCGAGCAATACGGAGAAATAGACACCTAGAGCTGAGACCAGCGTTCCCATTGTCCAACCAATGGCGAGGCGCTTGGTGACATGATCTGAGAATAGCATCGCACCAACCGAAGGCACGATGAGATAACAAAAGACTAAAAGCACACCTGCAATCGCGACCGAGGACGTAACTACGAAACCGAAGGACGCATAGAAAAGAAAATCCCAGAAGCGAATGTTGAGGCCTTCCGCTTCGGCCCGCGCCGAATCGGTGGAAATCAAAAGAAACTTTCGCCGGAAGATGTAGTGGAAAAGGCCCACGGCGCCATATAGGAGCGCGGTTTTCAAAACTTCGTGACGGTCGACGGCCAAAATGTTTCCTACCAACATGTCCTTGAGATGTTCAGTCTCACCCGTTGCCTTGCTCATGGCGAGGATGGCTGCCGCCGATGCCACAGCATAGGCGATGCCGATGAAGGCCTCCTGCGGGATGTGTCCGCGGCGCGTGCGGGCAAAGGCAAAAATTGCCGCTCCCACGAAAGTGAACGCCAGGCTCAGCCAATACGCTCCCTGGCCATGTGGATCCATGCCGATCAGTATGGCGATGGTGGCTCCTAGAGCTGCAATTTGCGCTAAGGCCAGATCCACAAAAATGACGCCGCGCTCGACAACATGAACGCCGAGATAGGCGTGGATGCCCGTCAGAATCAGGCTCGCAATAAACGGCCAGAGTAAAAAAGGAAGGATCTCCATAGTGCTCCTCGAAACTAGTCATCAGTATACGAATCACCCAGGCGTGTATTACTGAAACGCCTTGGTAAGCAGATCAATGTTGTAGTCAAACAACTTGAAATAGTCGGTCACTTCTTTTTCGCCGCCAACCGATGGCAAGTACTTCACTACCTGCGCACCCGTCTCGCGGGCAATCGAATTAGGCGTTTTGAGATCGAAGTATGGTTCCACCATGATGACCTTGCAGTTTTCCTTCTTCATGAGGCCAATCAAATCCAAGGTATGGCTCGGCGTGGGTGGAATTCCGGGCCGTGGTTCCACATAACCGATTACGTTTAATCCAAAATGTTTGGCGAAGTTCGGAAGAGAGTTGTGGTACGTGACCACCTTGCGCCCACGATAAGGTTTCATCATCGCATCCCACTTCTGCTCTGCTGCTGTCAGGCGCTTGTCGAAATCCTGAAATCTCTGTTGGAAATATGCTGCGTCTCCAGGATCCAGTTCCCCGAGTTTGCCTGCAATGCCTTTGGCAAGCCGTCGCCCGTTGTCAGGGTCGAGCCAGTAGTGTGGGTTGCCAAGAGGATGAACATCACCCATGGCTCGATTCACGCCGCCGGTCGGGATGTCCAGAATCTCAGCAAACTGTGATGCATCAAGGTAACCGCCCGCACCCACTTGAATCCGAGGATTGCCACTCTGGGTGACAAGAGGAGGCAACCAGCCAATCTCAAGTTGCAAACCCACCGTCACCAGAAGGTCGGCTTGCCGTAGTTTGAGCAGAAAGCTAGGCTTGGCCTCGACAAAGTGAGGATCCTGATAGCCCTTCGCAATCGACTCTACGCTCACCTTGTCGCCACCAACCTCCTGCGTGAGAGCCGCCATGTCTGTGGTGGCGGTAACGATATTCAGTGTCTTAGCGAAGGCTATATTTGGCGTCGCAATTACCACCGCGACAAACATGTACAGCGCCAAAACTGCAAGACGGGAATGCGTGTACAGCTTTTTCATCGGGACTCTCCTAGAACGTATGTGCACCGTGCGCTCCGAGTGAAAAAATCAACTGCAACAAGAGCTGGTTAGAGTTTCGACCCTCGGCATAGTTGGTGAACTCGTATTGACCACGAATCTGGCTAAACTCGCTCGGCCAATACGTTAGGACGATCGAGCCACCCGTATCCGTGAGGTTCGCGAACTGACTGCGCCCCGAACGGTCGTAACGTCCTCCCAGGAACCACCGCCGACCCAACTGATAATCTGCCGACGCATACATTCCAAAGGCACGCTGTTCAGACGGATTCTGCTCCCGTTGGCTCCAAATGAATTCGCTGCGAGCGATGAATGAGTGATAAATCGATCTTCGCAGGGGCTTCCAACGCAGGGTGGCATCGACACCATAAAGATTCGTCGTGAAATGCGGATCGGCATTGTTGTAGCCGTGAGCAAATGAGAAGCCCACGTCCAGATTCGTCGATTCACTAAGGTCCCGGTAGGCGCGGAGATGATCGACTGTGCTGACATTGCTGTTCTGCCAGCTCTTGAAAACTCCATCTGCGTCGCCCCGGAAAACTTGGCCGGTGGCCTCGAGGAAGATGCCCTTGGGGGCGGGTAATATTCGCTCAATTGAAAATCCAGCGTCGTCGATGCCATCCTCGCCGCCGACCAGGTTCGTGGTTACCAACGGTCGATCGACCCAGGGCAGGACGTGGTTATGCATCGTGTTTACCTTGCCAAACACCGATCGCATCTTTCCCGCCTTGGCAACGAAACTCTGCGGAAGAGCGGTAAAAGTGATGTACCCCTCTTCAAGATCGACGCCCTCCTCACCGAAAGAGATGAAGAAATCGCCCCGCGCGTAGGGATCGATGATTGCCTGGAGTCCAAGTTCGGACTCATGCATTTGCAGCGCAGGAAAGGGTTGAACCGAAGCAAGCGGAGGTGGCGAGTTGCCGCCAACGGCCCCGATGAAATCCCCTATGACGCTGATGTCTGGATTCAGCGCCTTCGCGGCTGCGCCTCCCGCGCCACCGTAGGTTGGAGTCTGAGTGACTCCGGCCGCGGGGACCTCTGCAGTCTGAGCGGTTGCGGCGGCTGCCGCAGGGTTGGCAGCTTCAGCCGCTGGTGTCGCAGCAGCCGGAGTAGCAGTTCCCTGTGCCGAGGAAGTCTCACTCTTCAGCACGCGCACCTGGCCTTCCAACGAAATGATGCGCTCTTCAAGATCCTTGATTCGTTGTTCCAGAGCGGCAGAATCTCCAGTATTCGCTTGCGGACCGGCTGTGTCCTGAGCCGACACGAGGAGCACCGATACTGCAAAAAGTGCGATCGATAAACTGAGGGTCTTCATTTTGTCCAACTCCAAAGGCGCCTTTCGCTGAAGGACTGCATTGCCAATTCTGTTCTGAAGTGAAACAACAAGGTCAGAGACGACCGAGAATCAGTAAACAGGAGGCGGACGGACGTACAACAGGAAGACCTTGAAGGACTCGTAAAAACTGATGGGAATGGACGGGCGTCGCGAGGGAACCATCTGCAGCATCATCTTGCAGACAAACAGGAGAGCCATGCTGACAAGCAGCCGCCATCAGGCACAACAGGCACACGCGAACGGGCGTAACCTCCGCCCCCATACTCTGCGAAGCGCCGTTGGCCAGCAGGGCCTGGGTGGTGCAAACATGGGCCGCCTGCGCTGTGGTTGCGATCATAAAGATCGCCAACATCACGATGCCAAGCCACGCAGGCGCGATAGTTCGCTTGATGGAACGCGTAGTAATCCCCCTCGGGATTAGATGCTGCTAGTGACTCTTGTCGACGATCATCGCCTTAATTATCCAGATTCTAGCACTCACGTCCTATTTTGTGTCGCTTTCACTCCCTGCGGCTGATTCGACGGAGGGTACGACGATAGCCCGAATGTTCTGCGCAGAAACCATTCTCTGAAATTCGACCAAGTCTGTTTTTTGTACATCCTGCCAACGAGTAAGGATCTCATCCACCTGTTTCTTCAGCCGGTCGAATTGCCGGTAGGCAGCGTCGGTCGGGACGGAGTCGTTTTCCCCACCTACGCCCATAGCCAAGAATGCGAATTTCGCATCCACCTTTTGAGGGTAGGAGAGCGAGTCCTCGTTGGACTTGACCTTCACCTGGATCAAGTCATCCCGGATGGCAAGCAGCTTTTTGTCGAGGTCATCAGCAGCACCAGACACCTTGCCATAGCTGACTGATTCCGGTAAACGGCGCTTCAGCCCACTCACTTGAGTCCGCACATCTTCAACCTGATTCACAGTGTCGTAAATGCGTGTCAACTGATTCCGAATTTGCAAAAGAAGATCAAATTGTTTCTGCAAGTCTGCTTGCGAGGTGTTCACTCGTGGATCAAGTTTCAACTCGAGAGGAACAGTCTGGCTCTTGCCATTCACCGTGAGTCGCACCTGGTATTTCCCAGGCAGGGCTATTGGACCTTCAGCCCCATCTTTATATTCATAGAGGTAGTAATCGGGTACTCTGCTGGCTTCCTGGTAGTGCAAGTCCCAAATGAACCGGTTCAGCCCCTTCTCGATCTTGATTTGCTTTTCAGGTTTCTTGTCCTCGGGATCGAGAGGCTCATCGGGTTCGTTTGACTTCTTGCTGGAATATTTGCGGATCGCGGCTCCCGAGCCGTCTAGAATCTCGATGGTCGCTTCGTCCTTGGGCTCAGTTTTCAGATAGTAGTAGATCACGGCCCCGGGCGGAGGATTCTGGCCGAGCAGAACGGGCTTGGGTGCCTCCGATGAGTTGTGCATGCGGTAAGCGGTCGCCGGCGTGTACAGGTGCGAGTCGCCTTTAGCGATCTCATCTGTGAACTGCCTCAAAGGCGAAAGGTCGTCGAGAATCCAGAACGAGCGCCCGTGGGTTGCAAGAACCAGATCGTCTCCTTTGACAACAAGATCGTGGATGGGGGTAACAGGAAGGTTCAATTGCAAGAGTCTCCAAGAAGCACCGTCATCGAAGGAAACAAATACGCCAGTCTCGGTCCCTGCAAAAAGAAGACCTCGCTTCTTTGGATCCTCGCGAACTGCGCGGACGAACGTAGTTTCAGGGATTCCATTCGTAATCGTTGACCAGGTCTTTCCGTAATCAGACGTCTTGAAAATGTAAGGCCGCAGGTCATCGTTCTGATGTCGATCAACAGCGACGTATGCCACTGCGGCGTCATGAGGCGACGGATCGATCTGGCTGATGCGGCTCCACTCGGGCAGATTTTTGGGAGTTATGTTCGCCCACTTTCTGCCACCATCTCGTGTCAGCTGAACCAAGCCATCGTCTGTGCCGACCCAAATCAGGTCCTTCACCAGTGGTGATTCAGCGACTGCAAAGATGGTGTCGTAATATTCGGTCCCTGTGTCGTCGATATCGATGGGGCCGCCTGAAGCCTGCTGCTTGCTCTTGTCATTACGCGTCAGGTCAGGACTGATTGACTCCCAATGAATTCCGCCGTCCGTGGTTTTAAAGAGCTGTTCGCCGGCGTGATACAGAACATTCGGATCGTGCGGCGAGATTAAGATTGGCGCAGTCCATTGGAATCGGTGGTCCAGAGTAGCTGCGCCGCCACCATCACTCAGTTCCGGTTGGACCGTAATGTTCTTCGTCTGTCCGGTACGCTTGTCAAAACGTGTGATAGTTCCTTCATAGTCACCCGCATAAACGATGTTCGGATCTGGAGGATAGGGTGCGATATATCCTGCTTCACCTCCACCTACTGAATACCATTCTGATCGACCAATAGATCCACTATCACCTCGACTCGCAATCGCGATTGTGCTGTTGTCCTGCTGGGCACCATAGACATAGTACGGCGTACGATTGTCGGTGATGACGTGATAGAACTGCGCGGTGGGCTGGTTATCCTGACGTGTCCATGTCAGCCCGCCATTAAGGCTGACTGTGACGCCACCATCATTGGCCACGATCATCCGGCGAGAATTCTGCGGATCGATCCACATGCCGTGATTGTCTCCATGCGGCACGCTGACCTTATTAAAATTACGTCCGCCATCAGTCGACTTATAGAAATCCACGTTGGCAACGTAGAGAGTGTCGACATCTTGCGGGTCGGGGAAAACATGCATGTAATACCACGGACGTTGCCACAGAGAACGGTTTGCCGTAACAAGCTGCCATGTATCACCACCGTCGTCAGAGCGGAATAACCCTCCTTCCCCGGCCTGGATCAGCGCAAACACTCGATCTGAGTTTGCAGCAACCCCAACGCCCACGCGGCCCCATGGACCTGTCGGGAGACCATGCTCTTCCAACCTCTTCCAGGTGCTGCCGCCGTCATTTGAGCGATACAAACCGCTACCCGATCCACCATTCGTCAGAGTCCATGGAGTGCGCCGTACCTGCCATAAAGAGGCGAAGAGGATGTTCGCGTTGCGCGGATCAAACGCAATATCAACTCCGCCAGTGTTCTCGTCCTTGTAAAGAACCTTCTCCCACGTTTTGCCGCCGTCCATGGTGCGGAAAATTCCCCGCTCCGTATTTGGTCCGTAGGGATGGCCAAGCGCCGCGACAAAAGCGATGTTCGGATTAGTGGGATGAACGATGACCTTACCAATGGCACGGGAGTCGCGCAATCCGATGTTCTTCCACGTCTTTCCACCGTCAAGCGTCTTATAGACTCCGTCACCATGCGAGATGTTGCCGCGAAGACATGCCTCTCCAGTCCCGACATAGACGACATTCGGATCGGAGGGCGCAATGGCCAGGCTGCCTATTGAGGAAGTTCCCTCCTTGTCGAACACCGGGCTCCAGGTCAGGGCGCCGTCGGTTGATTTCCAGACTCCACCGCCGGTTGCGCCGAAATAGTATGTGGTGGGGTCGCCCATAATCCCCGACGCTGTTAGAGCTCGGCCACCTCGAAATGGGCCTATGACGCGATATTTCATTCCCTTAAAAAGCGGATCTTCGGGTTTCGTCTCTTCTGCCTTGTTCTGCTGCGCCGGCTCGCGTTGTTCCTGTCTTGTTGGCGTGGCTTCCTGTTCCGCAGGCACGGCCTTCTTTTGTCGTTCAACTTGTGCGCGAAGCGGCGCCAAACTTGCACAGTTCACCAGCAACGCGAGCAGAAACACACCTCGGACGGGAAGGCGTCGGGGGCCCATCGATTTTTTCTCCTGGAAGTAAGTACTGGTTATCGTAATACGTGCAGACTAATCGCGGAAGTCGATGCCTCTGGTCTCACTGCTACCGGTCCTTTTCCTTCACTAGTTGCTCCCGCGCAACTTCCAGTTCCTGCCTCTTGTCGGCATTCACCTTGGGGTACGACAAGCGTAAGTCTTCCAAGGCATCAATGACGGCTGCCGATACAACTACCCGCGTAAACCACTTGTTATCTGCCGGGACAACGTACCATGGTGCCCGTTTGCTAGCAGTGTGGCGAATCATGTCCTCATACGCAGACATGTACTCGTTCCAATGCTGACGTTCTTTGACGTCGGCGGCAGAAAACTTCCAGTTTTTTTCGGGTTGGTCCAGGCGAGCTAGAAAACGCTTCTTTTGTTCTTTCTTTGAGACGTTCAGGAAGAACTTGCGAACTACTACACCATTTCGAGAGAGATATCGCTCCCAAGAACAAATATCCTCGAAGCGGTTTTGCCAGATGTCCTTACTCTTCAGTTCTGAGGGAATTCGTTGGGCCGCGAGAATTTCGGGGTGTACTCGGACGACTAGAACTTCCTCGTAGTACGAGCGATTGAAAATGCCGATACGACCTCTCTCAGGTACGCAACGGGCTGAGCGCCACAAGAAATCGTGATCGAGTTCCTCCAGAGAGGGGGCCTTGAAGGAGTACACCTGGCAACCCTGCGGATTAATACCGGACATCACAT
This sequence comes from Terriglobales bacterium, assembly GCA_036558645.1. Classification (GTDB taxonomy): domain Bacteria; phylum Acidobacteriota; class Terriglobia; order Terriglobales; family Acidobacteriaceae; genus DATBFG01. The sequence goes on along the minus strand of DATBFG010000050.1, from coordinate 5,490 downwards.
GCTTGACGATTCCATCCTTGCCAGCCGCGTCCATAGCCTGGAAGATGAGCAATAGTGTCCATCTGTCCTGAGCGTAGAGCTTGTCCTGAAGCTCCGCTAGCGTAGCGATGCCCTTTTTCAAAAGTTTTTGAGCATCGTCCTTGGATTCAATGTTCCTAGTATCGCCGGGATCGAAGTCCTTCAGACGAAATTTCTCGCCATCCGTAACTCGGTAGGGATTAGCCAGCTTGGCAGCCCAAGTCATGTTCATCTCCGGTTCGCAGGGAGAACATGAAGTCTACAACATTCTTGACCCAAGGCTTACGGGTAGGGGCGGCTAGGCTTCCTCGTGTTGCCGCTCCAGGCCATTGTGGTTGATCTCACGAATACGGCGGATGGCCTCATAGCACTCGCATGCTGCGCGTTCCAGTTCTTCGCGACTGACTACCCGCAATTGCCCACGCCTGTATTCGATAATTCCGACCTTTTGCAGACTACCGGCGGCCACAGTCACGCTAGGCCGCCCACTGCCTAACATTTGTGCCAGTTGGTCGTGCGTGATGGGAAAGGAATCACCTCGAGCACGATCATGGCTCATCAGGAGCCAGCGCGCCAATCGCTCGTCAACCTCGTGCAGACGATTGCACGCTGCTAATTGCGAAACTTGCATCCCCTGCAACAAGAGATAACGATGCAACATCTCATTGAAAGCAGGGCATTCAGCAATTAGGTCGATGAAGGTATCGGCCTTAATTCGAAACGCGTCACCGGAGATTTGGACCAAAGCGCGCTGAAGGCTATAACCTACGCCCGCAACCAGCGCCCCACCTACGCATCCTTCGCGGCCGACCATCCCAACCTCAACGCTGCGCGCGTCGCTGGTGACAATGAGTAGGGAGACGAGCCCACTGTTGAGCAACAGAATATGGGCAATTTTGTCGCCGGCCTCTTGCACGACTTGCTGCGCTTGCAGGCTGACAAATTCAAGGTGTGGACGAAGAATCCTGAATTCCTGATCTGGAATATCTAGCAGAATTCCATTAGCAATTGTTCGTCCCAAAAGGTCGGTTCGCTGGGTTGAACCTGGGCGAATTTCCTCAGGCAATGTTCTAGCTTTGTCTTCCATCATCCAGTTGCGCCGCACGTCGTAGCTTGTTTGTTGTCAAGCTAGACGCCGTGCAGAAAATTGTCGGTCTGCTACCGAACAATAGGCCTGATCACATGGAGTATCTCAGCTTGAACTACCCGGGCGGTGGGAGGGTCGACGTCAGCGCGTCAAACTGGATAAAATATGCTGGTTTTGGGCCCTATCAGGAAACTTGGGAGCAACTATGCTAAAGAATCGGATGGCACCTATCACATGGGCTCTGTTAGCGCTGTTCTGCCTCGCATTGGCGGTCGGAAGTGCAGCGGCTCAGGCCTCAAATTCCACCATGTCGCAGGACAACAGTGCTCAACCACGTCAGGCCACCGACCGGATGGAGCACATCTCGAACCAACTGAATCTCACGAGCGATCAAAAAGACAAGCTCCGACCGGTGTTGGATCAGGAACAAAAGGAAATGATGGACCTGCACCATGATCCCAACCTGACGGAAGATCAAAAGCGAGCCAAAGAGAGGGAGATCCACCAGAAATATAAGTCGCAGATTGAAGGTGTTCTCACTCCTGAACAGCGCACCAAGTATCGTCAAGAGCGGGAAAAAGCTACAAACAAGAGGCACGCAGCGAAATCGCCGTCATCGACAACAGGACCATCGTCCACTACCCCGCCACAGTAACAGCGCCATGAAAGTTGATGAATGGGCCGAACTCGATCAAATCGGGAGTCGGCCTTTCATTATTCAGGTCTTTTTCGGGCAAACAATGCATGACGTAAAGGTGGCATTCGCCCGAGCTCAGCGCCAGTCAACTGCGTTAGCTCCGTAGCTTCTCAGCCTTCCGCGCCACAAGGTTAAACCCCTTTGCACGCGCTTGCTTTTCCAATTCCGCAAGCCTGATTTTGCCGGCGGCGGTCTTCCCTGAACTGATTTCGACCTCACCTATTATGAGAATGCCCTCTAGTTCAAAGGGAACGTACCCGAATTTGTGAGCATCTGCCACAGCACCGGTTACGAGTTTCAAGGCCGCTGAACTTTGACCGTTTGCTGCGAGTACGCGCGCCTTCGCAAATGCCGCACTGAAGCGAGGTGGCCGATCAGGAGTCAGCAAAGACAACTCCGCGGCCGTGTCCGCAACTGACTTCGCCTCGGACGTTTTCTTCTGGGCCAGAAGTGCCTGTGCAAGGATCGCGTTGGCGGTCGCTTGCAGAGCAGTGGCCTTGTCTTTAGTGAATTCATCGGATGCCTGCCGTGCGAGTTTCTCAGCCTCCGCGGGATGATCTTCTTCGAGCGATAGTTGAGCCAGTTGCATCAGACTCTGTGCCGCCGTACCGCCTTCGCCAGATTGCTGGCGTAAGTTCAACGCCTCTTCCTGTCGCTTGCGGGCTTCCACAAGGTTGTCCTGGGCCATCAGGACGTCCCCGATTCCATAGATTGCGAAGGCTTCGCCCCGCCGATGACCGTTCTCGCGCTGCATTTGTGCCGCCTGCTCAAATCTTTTTTTAGCATTTTCCAGGTCACCAAGTTCTTCCAGCACGATGCCGAGGTTGCTAAGTGTCGATGCCATGCCCCTTTTATTCCCTACTTCGGTAAAAGCTTGCAGACATTCCTCTTGCATCCTTAGTGCGCCTTGCAAGTCGCCGAGACCATCAAGCACGTTGGCCAAATTTCCGAGAGAACTGGCTAGCCCGGGTTTGGATCCCAGCTTCCGATTCAGTTCCAGGGTCTGCTCGTAGTATTTCTTGGCATCGATCAGCTTGCCCTGATCGTAGTAAACATTTCCTATTCGATTGAGCGCCAAAGACACATTCTGCTCAGCCCCGATCTCGCGAAAAACTGCCAGCGCCTGCTCAAATGTCTTTCTTGCCTCATCGTAGTCTCCCTCCTCGTAGAGCACTCCACCTCTGTTTTGCAGAGCAACCGCGGATGCCTGCCGGTCTCCGGCTTTTGTGAACAGCTGCTGCGCCTCGAGGAAAGCCGTAGTTGCTTGCCCGTGTTGCCCTTGGTGTTGCAAGGCCATGCCCACGGTGAGAAGAGCCTGGGCAACGATCAGTCCTGAGTTCTGATCACGTCCCTTGCTCAAGGCACGAGTTGCCGCCGCCTGGGCGCGCTTGAAGTCACCAAGTGAGTCGGTGGCCTTTGCTTCGGCCAAATCGATGCGAGCATCATCCAACACCGGCGCAGGCAATTTTCGCAATTCATCCACTGTTTGAAGGGCGTCCTTTCCCTGCCCTGCAGTCGTCTGCACCGATGCCAAGTGAAGACCATACTCGAGGTTGTCAGGGAAGAATCGCCACAGTGCACGATAACTCTCGATGGCTTTAGGCCAGTCGCGGCTTAACTCGTCATAACGTGCCTCGATTGCCAACCGTTCTTCCCGCGCGAGTCCCTCCGATAGATCCACAGCCCTCTTGGATTCCGCCTGTGCGGTTGCGTCATAACCCAGGGCCGCCCATGCTCCTCCCAGGGCAGAATGGGAAGGCGCATGTTTGGGATCTGCCTCGACGGCCTTCTGCAATAAATCACGCGCCTGCTTCGGATCAAACACCCTCAGTCTCGCCAATCCTTCGGAATAGAGTCGAGCCGCCTCCGGGTTTGCTGGCAAAGACGCTCGAAGATCCGAGGCTTGCATGTCGGGGACACCCTCTACGCCGATCTTCTGCCGCAACGTTGCGCCGGTTTGCGATACCAGGTCGAGAAGGTCCTTTTCCGTGCCGGTTTGCGTCACCGAAGCAATCGTTTCACCTGCCATCGTGTCTTGCAGACGGAAGTCGAGACGAATCTTTCCGTCACCTTCCTTCCCCATGGCAAGATAAGAGCCAAGAACCACCAAGTCGCTGCCGAGGCGTTTGTGAATCTTTTCCAGCGTATCGGCGCCGAAACTGTCGGCCTCTTCGAGCGACAGATCGGCTTTCATCTGAGCCACGTTTTCGCCGGGCACCATCCGGATTCCTTCCCCTGCTGCCAATTCAGTCGACAGCATTTCCGCGAGAGCCGTAGAGATCCAGGCTTGGTCTGGCTTCCCTGAGAGATTCTTGAAACCCAGCACTGCCACGGAGCGCCTTGAGTTGGTCGCTATCGGCACCGTAGCAGGACGCGAAGGCATGGGTCGATCGCGCCGCGTCAGGACGGACACTGTTGCCAAAACCGCCAGCAAAGCAACGCCAACAACTACCAACCACCACTTGTTGGCGGACGTCTGCTGCGTCACAGGTAGAACGCCACTGCTCAGGCGCTCCATGTCAATTCGCATCTCGCGTGCCGACTGGTAGCGGCGGTCAGGCTCTTTGTCGAGAGCCTTCATCAAAATGCTTTCCAAGGCGGGAGAGACCAGATTATTGTGCGAACTGACGGGGGAGGGCACCTTTTCCAAAATGGCGCCAATCAACTGGGGGCCGGAAACTTCGGAGAAGGGTCGCTTGCCCGCAATCATCTCGTAAAGTACGACGCCGGCTGAATAAATGTCACTCCGGTGGTCAGCAATGTGACCCCGCAACTGTTCGGGCGCCATGTATGGCAGTGTTCCGCTGATCTCGTGCGACTTCGTCAGCGTAATCGTGGCCGCATTCACTTCTTCAGACGGCTTCCATTGTGCTAGACCGAAGTCAAGAATTTTCAGACGACCGTCGGCAGTAAGGCGCAGGTTTCCAGGCTTCAGGTCACGATGGACGATTCCCTGCGCGTGGGCTGCCTCCAACCCATCGGCCAGTTGAGCGCCAAGGCGGAGGACATCCTTCTCGGCAAGGGCACCTGCGGCGATCCGAGCATCCACCCGGACTCCGCCCACAAACTCCATTACCAGGAAGTCAATGCCGTCGTGCTGCCCGAATTCGTAGACCGCTCCAACATTGGGGTGATTCAACTTGGCGAGGGCCAGGGCCTCCCTTCGAAAGCGGCGACGCGCGCCCTCGTCTGCGAGCATGCGTGCAGGGAGCACCTTCAAGGCCACGTTACGATCGAGTTGCTCATCGTGCGCACGGTAGACGACACCCATGCCGCCGGCCCCAATCTTTTCCAGGACGCGGTAATGAGACAGCATTTCGGGAATCATGCGTAGGTCGCGATAATGCTATCTGCCGTTTTGAATAGGGTCAACGCAAGGAGATCGTTGCGGATGGCCTCGAGAAAAATGCGTGTTCGGCATACAGCGACGGAGACCGGGTGCACCATAACGTCGTTCGCGTCAGACTTAGAGTTCGCTGAAGACGCTTGGGCTCCTGAATCAATCAGGGAAATGCACTGGGTAACCTGGAACTCTTCGGCATAGTCACTGTTTCCCGGATCGGCAAATCTCTCATCTGCCGGTAAACGACAGGAGACACCTCGGGGCTGTAAACTACAATTGCTTCCTGTTGAAACTCCCCTGCCCGCCCGGGTGGCGAAACTGGCAGACGCACGGGACTTAAAATCC
>DATBFG010000049.1:0-20261 GCA_036558645.1 Terriglobales bacterium | reverse complement strand
ATGACGTGAAGAAGTATTACTCGAAGTTCGATGTAGCGGTGCACGCAGAAGCAGCCTGAGCGCTTGCAAGCAATCTCTGCAACCAAGGCAAGCCCAGTTTGATCAGCGAAGTCCTCAACTAAAGCGAGCGAAACATCACGAGCGCATCCACATATCCATGTGTGGGATGGTCAAACGCTTGCGGCAAACGTCCGATGACTTCAAAACCGAATGATTCCCAAAGCGCCACGGCCCGTGTATTGGTGCTGACTACAAAGTTAAACTGCATTCCGCGATAACCGCGCTGCCGAGCGTGATCCAAGGAGTGCTGACACATCGCACGAGCCACACCGCGGCCCGTTGCAGCAGCACTCGTCATGTATCCGCAGTTGCAAATGTGCCTGCCCCCACCCGCTTGATTCGGACGAATGTAGTAGGTGCCGAGAATCTCGCTGTCTTCCTCGGCGACAAACGTCTCCTTGTCTTCACCCAGCCAATATGCAAGAGCACTCGCCTCAGTCATATCGCGGTCAAGCGTGTAAGTCTCGCCAGAGCGGATTGTCGGGCCGATAATGCGCCAGATGGCGGGAGCATCGTCCTCTTGGGCAGGGCGGATGCGCATGCCTTAGATCGTCCCATATCAGCTGAATGCCTGCAATGCAGCTGAATGCGAATTGACCCGAAACCAAAGGTCTTAGGCGGAATCGAGATTGATCGCGAATGATGGACCCGAACCTCTTGGGCGGTGCGGACGGCCTATTACTCGTAACGTATCGCAATCATAGGATCGACTTTGGAAGCACGGTGCGCTGGGATCGCGCAGGCCAGCCCAGAGACCAGGCTCAGCAGAATCGTTCCGCCCAAAAGGACAATAGGGTCACGAGGGTTCCCTTGTGCCCACGTCGCAATGATTTTGCCTAAAGCCAGCGAAAGGCCGAAACCTGCGAAAATTCCTGCACCGAGGCTCGCTAACGCCGACCTACAGACGATTCCCAGCACATCTCGGCGTTGCGCTCCCAGCGCCATGCGAACCCCGAATTCATTCGTCCGTTGTGCCACTGTGTAGGACACCACGCTGTGTAACCCCACGGCCGCCAAAGCTAGTGCGAGCCAGGCAAGAACCCCGAAAATCCAGGCAGCGACATGTTCTTGCTGCCACTCCGGTTCATCAGTAAGCCGAGTCTCAAGATCATAGACGTAACTGTTGGTTTGCTGATCGGGGTTGATTGCCCTCAACTGTTCGCGCACTCCGTGCAACAGCGTCAGCGGAGGGACCTGCGAGCGAATCAGAATATCCATCTCCTCTCCCATGCTGAGCGTAGAAGGGACGTAAACGGCTGGCCTGGGGGAACTCCGTAGCCCATCGTTGCGGGCATCGCCAACGACGCCCACAATCTGCAGCCAGGATGCTCCGATATTTGGCGGCGACAAGATGGTAGCGGGATTGCCCTCGATTCCTGGCATCTTCAGTGAATGCCCGATGGCATCCCCATTTAGAAAGCACCGCTGTGCCAGCGCGTGGTTAATCACGGCCACGTGGGCGCCTTTGTAATTCTCAGCATCGTTCCAAATCCGTCCTTGCAGCAGGGGAATGCCGAGAGCCGCGAAATACTGTGGACTTACCAGGTTGGCAGAAACCAACGGAGGTCTCATCGCGGGTTTGCCCAGGATCTCAATTCCGATGTTCCATCCGTTCTCCGGCGGCGTCGCATCGGTGGAAATGGCCGCCGTCGTCACACCCGGCGTTTCCGCCACCTTTTTTCGCAGTTGCTCAAAATATTCGGCGCGTACGGCCCAGGTGCGATAGGAATCTTGCCGCAGGGGAATTCCTACTGCCATCACATTGTGCGGATCGTAGCCAAGGGGTTGGTGGATCAACTGGGTGAAGGCCTTCATCGACGATCCCGCAGATGCGAGCAACAATAATGTCAGCGCCACCTGTGATGCGATCAGCATGCTATGGGCACTGTGTCCCGGGACGTTGCCGGCAACACTACGCACTCCGGATCGCATGATCTGGTCTAGAGACGTACGTGACAGTCGAAGGGCAGGCCATAGCCCGAACAGCACGCCCGTGCCTAGAGCGACTGTGACGCAAAAAAGAAGAACTGGCAGGTTGATGCGAATCACGACCTCGGAGGCGAAAGTAGATCGCGGAAGCAAGTTCTGAATGAGTGCCAGGGCCCCGTAAGAACAAAGGATGCCCAATGCGGCCCCACATGCCGCCAGGAGCAGAGCGTCAGTAAGCAACTGACGGATGATTCGCAAGCGTCCCGCACCGATAGCGGCTCTCACCGCCAATTCATGCTGCCGGGCCGTGCCGCGAGCTAGCATCAGAATCGAGACATTTCCACACCCGATCACAAGCAGCAACATCACCGCACCAAAAACTAGGTACAGGGTTCCACCCATGGAGCCAACAACCCAATCGTTCAGGCCCAGCACATGGACTCGAAAAACATCGGGAAAATCATTCGGCATGTACCTGGCAAACCTTTTCACGAGGGGTTGCAATGCGGCATCGGCCTCAGCGCGGCTGACACTCGGGCGCAAAAGCAAATTGATGAGTGAGGTGCGGCCCGGATCCCGCATTAGTTTCAGCGGAAGATAGACGTCACCTCCGCCCCAAGTGAATCGCGGTGCTGCGACGCCCACAATCTCATAGTTGCGATGATCGAGCTGCAGTGTGCGGCCGACTACATCCGGATTGGACAAGTAATGCTTGCGCCAAAATCTGTAAGAAAGCACGACCACAGATTTCGGGTCTTGACCATCAATTGCGTCGGATGGCCAGAGTCCACGTCCGCGCAGCGGGGGGACACCGAGATCCTGAAAACTGTTCGAGGTAAGGCTCACCGTGTTGACATTCTCGGGAAGATCTTGCCCCGTCAGAATCAGTGGCTGATAGTCGATCGCTAGTACGTTTTCGACCACTGGTGATTGCCTTAGCGCCTGAATCTCAGCCCCGTTGAGATAAATGGTGTCGCCAGAACCCGCTACGCTCTGGGTAGTGAGCCGTACGATACGATCTGCTTCAGGGTAGGGATAGGGATTCATCAGCACTGCGTAGATCACGCTGAAAACAGCCGTTGCCGCTCCAACACCAAGGGCCAACGAAATGACTGCGGTGAGCGCGAATCCCGGATTTTTGATGAACTGCCGTGCCGAGTATCGGAGATCCTGAAGCAAACTCTGTATGGCTTCACTCATGGTGGTGAGGGAGATCAGGTGAATCGTCTCACACTCTGTTTGATCACCTTAGGGCAAGCCAGCGGATCATGTCTACGGGATTGGTTTTAGCCGATGGCCTTGCCCCGACGATCGCCTTTTTCGGATTTCTTGCTTCGGCCTTAGCGAGGGTGGTAGCTCGCTGGGGACATGCAAACGACTTGGTGTCCCCGTCATGACGCTCTCAGTGTTTGCACCGAATTAGATGCACGGTCTGGGCACTTTTTCAGCTGGGTCTTATGGATCCCATCCGAGGTGGCTAGTGTCGTGAGAAATGTCTCAACGATAATATGCCTATTAGCAGAGTTCCTGCGATGACCGTGATCCACGCGGCATAGCGATGACCCCAGACCCACAAGATAGCGGCGGCGAACACGATGCAAAAAACGTACATTAGAAGCCGAATAACAACGGTCGCCAAGGGCTCATTTTCAAGTCTATCGAACAGTGATCGTTTGGGTGGGGACATGGCGTGCTGTCTCCATCTACACTGCTCACTGACCGCCTAGTGCATCCGTTTTCGGAGTCTGGGCCAAAACCTGTAATGGATTGTCAGCAGCAGTTGACGGCGTACCATACTGCAATAGAACAAGGACATCGACAGACCCCTGTTTTGTTCTCCACAGGAGTGATTCAGGAACCCGATTCGTCTTTGCATAGGGGTATTAAAGGTAGACGGCAACATTCTCAATGCCAAGGCCGGCAAGGCCACTGTCCAATGCACCCAACGAACCAATGGATGACGGAAGGTCTCATCGAGCTTCCGTCATCCAGGCGTTATCACCCACAGAGCTCATCTCGTCGAGGACTCCGTCGCGGACGCTCCCTTGTTTGGTGACAACGATGCGGTTTGCAGCTGCTGGGCTACCATGTCGCGAAGAGCTGCGTAAGTAAGTGCGCCACTGAAAAAGTGCCCGTTCAGAAAGAAACTAGGGGTGCCACTCAATCCGAGACGCTTCCCTTCATCAGCATCCCTTTGCACGAGAGAAGCTTTCTCTCCCGAGTCCAAACACTGATCGAAACTCGTACCATTCAGACTCAGCTTTCGCGCCTGCAACTTGAGGTCACTTACCTCGAGCTTCTTTTCGGAAAATAGCAGGTCGTGATATTCCCAGAACTTCCCCTGGGCGTCCGCACAGCGTGCGGCCTCGGCAGCCTTTTGCGCGTTCGGATGCATAGGCAAGGGGAAATCCTTGTAGACCAGCGCCAAGCGATCCCCGAACTCCTGCTTCAGTTTGCCAAGATCCGCATTGACTTTCTGGCAATAAGGACACTGATAGTCGGCAAATTCCACCAGGAGTATCGGTGCCTCCTTGTTCCCGCGCACTGGGGAGTTGGCGACATTCACCAACGCAGACGGCGGCTCGAGGTCGACCATGATTTTGGATTGCTGCCGCAGGCTGACTAGATATGCCGCCTTCGCCTTGTTCAGTCGAACATCGTGAATATGCGTGCGAATCTTGTCCCTCATCTCTTCGTAAGTCTTGTCGGTTTCCATGCCTTCGTAATAGATACGAATCTGGTCTTCTGTCGGGTCGGGCTGAAGTTTGGCAGTGATTTCGCGTTCCAGGAGTTGATCGACAGCGAGACCCTGTTGGCGGGCCTGCTGTTCGAGCAATCGCTGGTCTATCAGATCATCGACTGCTTTACGCTCCGCTTCGTAGTACTGATAGCGGGCTTGCAGCAGCTTGCTGGATTCAAGGTGTTCAAAATCAGCACGAGTCAGTTTCTCTCCGTTGACTTCGGCAATGAGCTCTGAATCTTTGGGAGCTTGGGCGACGGCCAAAACGGCCAGCGCAGAGAGCAGAATCCCGTGAACAAACGCTGTGGTGATTCGTGACATGTGGAGTCCTCCATGCGGAAATAGAAAACGTCGGGCTCGACAGACGCCGGCAGAACCGGCGTCCAAGCGCCCGTGAGCGAGGAGAGGGGGGAAGGCTGAACTACTCCAGGGGTTCGATCTACCTGCCAAAACCGCAACTGCAGACGCCCTTGCCGCTGCCAAGGATTTGAACTCCGAAGCAGGTTTCCTGCAGGAAATTCAACTCGCTTTGCGTAAGAGTCGAACTGGCAAATTCTTCTTCGGTAGTAGCCACTTTTGTGCTGCCGGTAAAGGGCAGTTGGATGTGGGTCGCCCAAACTCGCAAGTCAGCCACAGGAACAATGTTGTCACGGATGGTGCCAATCGTGTTGCCTCCCGTTGGGTCACAAATCACTCCACCCCTCGGATTAGCGTTAGCGGACACGACTTTGATGACTCCATTTGTTAGAGGCTGCCCATTTCCCGAGTTGCTCGTCAGATCCTTGTCCACAGAGATTGTCCTGAGATCATCGGGTGTGGTGGTGCAACCACAGCATTCCAGCAACTGCTCGGTGTTATCGAAAACGTAGATATCCGCGCAGAGATTTCTCCCATTCGCGGTTCCGGGGTTCACAACGCGAACCTTAGCGTCGGCATTGGAAGTATTGTGAGCATTCGAGTAGTAGCTCACAAAGTAGACGTCATCTGGGATTTCCTGAGCTACCGCCATACTCGACACCAGCACCAAGGCGGTGGCCAGAAGTACCAGGTAACAAATCCTTGCTGTTCTCGTTTGAAGCATTGGAAATCTCCTTAATGTGCGCCTGTTGGCGCGATCTCCCACCATGACTCGGCTCTCGAGCAAGTACCTCTCGAGTACCATCGTTGCTGGTTACGGGTAGAAGCAGAAGGGGCTTGCAGTGGCGCAGATTCCAGTTCCGCTAAGGTTCCCGATCGCGCCACACAGCGCTCCCAAGCCGGAAAGCTCCCTTGAGGACAGTGGCGTGGCTTCGAACTCGGATTCTGTAACGGTACCGTTGTTCACATTGTTGATCCACGCCCGCAGTTCCGGAGTGGGTGCCGGCGCGGTTGCGTTGCAACTGGAATCCGAGATGATCTTGATGGCCCCAGTTGGGCTAAACACGCCATTGGCAGGATTGTTGGTGACGTCGAAAATTGTAAGAGTTAGCAATCCATCAGGAGTGATAATGCAGCTACAACATGCCTTCATCTCCTCTGACGGATCGAATACATAAATATCAGCGCAGAGATCACCACCTGAGGCGCCCGGGTTGATGACCTGAATCGCGCCATTCACCGGAGGAGGGCTGGATGACGTGGCTCCCCCCGAGTAATAAGCGACTTGGTAGACATCCAAACTTTGTGCTTGCGCCGTTCCGCCGCTTACTATCAGTAAGCCGGTGAAAACCGCCGCCAACACAAGAAGCGTGGCGAGTTTTGTTCTAATCATTGGAACTCTCCTTAAAGCGCACATTTTGGCCGATTAGTTCAAGGGATAGCTCGACCACATGGCGCGCCAGAGGACTCTAACCCACCTTTTGTCATGAACAATTCCCCAAAGAGCCTTAATCGCTCGTACTAATCTCCTTTTCGCAATCCTTTTTGGATAAGTAGTGTGGGCTAGTGTGACTGGATATGTTCGGATGGCTTACTACTTTTGGGTTAGTTCAAAGGTATATGCTGTGAGACGACTGCGAGGATTCGGTGCGATCGGGACTGGAAGCAATCTTTCCAACAATGCCCGAACGAGTCGTGACACCCATCTTCACCATTACCATCCGTAAGAAGGCCTTAACCGTATTAGGACTAACGCCCATTTCCCGTGCGATCTCCTTGCTTGTGAGTCCCCCCAGTAAGAGCTGGACGGCATACTGTTCACGGGGTGTCAGGGCGTAGCGAACCGAAACTTCGGATAGCGCCGTCAGCGGAGAGGGTCGGCGTTGAAATAGCAGCAGTGTGAGGCCTTGGGAACCCGAGGAATCGACAGGCTGGAGCAAGAATGAACGACAAAAATAGACTCGCTTGCCGGAGCGAAACTCGCGAACGGAAGTCGCGCAATCGGTGAACCCGTCACCGTTCAATTGCGAACGGATCTTCGCGAAGAGTTGATTCCTGGCTTCTGTCAGCTTATCCGGAGCGCGAGGGAACAGCAGTATCTTGACAGCCTCTTGATTCGAAGCCACCAAGTTCAATTCTGTGTCCACCACAATAAATCCGGGCCGGCATGCCTTGGTCTGAACCATGAAATGACCTCTCGCCTAAGCCTGCGTGCGGGTGGGCACCTCTGGCATTCCTGCACCCTTCAAACGTCGGTCACTTTCACCTAGGGAACTTACGCTGTCGATTTTGAGCGTAAGGAACTCGCGTGGGGGATGGGCGAGCCACAGCCAGAGGTCTGAACAAATTCCGAGCGACTATAGATCAGCAAATTTTCGGCGTCAAGTAGAGATAACGGATTACTGGCACCAATTTCATCGCAGACGATTAGTTTTACGATAAAGTCACCACGAATGGTCGTCGAAAGTATGGAACGGACCCAGATCGCGAGCGCAAGGTTTAAGGGCGATTCGCTGTAGGATGACCGGGTAGGCGACACAGTAAGTCTATTTATTCTGATGGAGATGTGAGGCTTAACTTGGAGCACCCTAATCGCCAATTCACGGCTGGTATATCCAAGTTTCGGCCGTTGACCGGTGTTTCGGGTCGGTTCCGCCAGCGATCAATACCTTTCCACCCGGAAGCAGGGTTCCCGTTTGGTCCGATAGCGCTCGCGGCAACTTGTCTTTGATTGCCGTAAGCGTTCGCGTCATGGGATCGTACATCTCCAGTTCGGTGGCGCTGCCCACGACCAATACCTTTTGGTTGGGCAGCAATATGGGTTCGGGTATGGCAACACGAGGGTTGATCAATTTCACTGCTCTATCAAACTTCTGGGCCGCAATATCGAATATTTCGGCAGTCCACTGTGCTGTGTCTTTCTTACGTCCGTTGGAGCCTCCCACCACGAGCACTTCGTTGCCGGACAGAGTCACGGCGGCATGCTTATAACGGCTCACTGACATGCTAGACACAGGCGAGTAACGATGGGTTTCAGCATCGTATATCTCACTGCTATCGAGGACAGAATCGCCGTTGCGTCCTCCGATGATGAGCACACGTTCGTGGGGAAGTAGAGTGGCGGTATGGTAGGACCTGCCAATGGACATTTTCCCCGCGGAGCCAAACCGGCCGTTGCGGTTATAGATTTCGGCTGTGGCCACGCTACTGCCATTCGCATCCACGCCACCTGTTACCAGCACGCGCTTATCCTGCAAGAGAATCGCTCGGGGAGCGCCTCGCGCTTCCTGCATGCTTGCCACGGGCAGAAAGTTTCCGGAGAATGGATCGTACAGTTCACAACTGCTCAGCGGACCCGAAGTTCCCCAGCCACCAATCAACAAGACCCTACCACTTACCAGCAAGACGGCTGCGTGCGCGCGCCGGGGTTGAGCCATGTTTCCAGCCGGCGTGAACTTACCGGTTTCAGGATCATAAATTTCGCTGCTGGCAAGAACTTTTCCGTTCTCTCCGATACCGCCAGCGATAAAGACTCTGCCATCCATCAATGCGGTGGCGGAATGCTGAGAACGGGCAGAGTTCATAAGCGGGCCATGTACCACATGGCGCCTAGAAGAGGTCGGGCTGACCTCACCTGAAACGGCCATCCCGCAGACGAAGAACAGGCACAGAAGGCGACACCGTGCTGAACGCGTAGGATCGGCCAGAAGATTGGACATCGCTGGCCAGACATTCTACAACGCCCAATCACATCGAGGCCCTGTCCAATGCGTGCGTCAGCTGCCCAAGCAAGTTACGTTGGAGTTTTCTGCTATATTTCGTTCCTCTAGATAGGAGGACGTATGCCTCGCATTGTCCGCTGCGCTCTGATTCAAGCCAGCACCGCGCTCGGGACCGACCGCCCTCTCGAGCAGATCAGGAAGGCGATGATCGACAGGCACATAAAGCTGATCGAGCAAGCCGCTCGGAAGAAAGCTCAAGTCCTTTGCCTCCAAGAACTCTTTTATGGTCCGTACTTTTGCGCCGAACAAAACGCGCGCTGGTACGAACTAGCTGAGCGGGTGCCAGAGGGGCCGACCGTTCAACTCATGAAGAAGATCGCGGCTAAACACAAAATGGTAATGGTTGTTCCCGTCTACGAAGAGCACATGCCTGGCGTGTATTTCAACACGGCAGCGGTCATTGATGCTGACGGAAGCTATCTCGGCAAGTACCGCAAACATCACATTCCGCACTGCCATCCCGGCTTTTGGGAGAAGTTCTACTTCACGCCTGGGGATCTTGGTTATCCGGTCTTTAAGACTAAGTACGCACGCGTCGGGGTATACATTTGCTATGACCGCCACTTCCCTGAGGGTGCGCGAATCCTCGGGCTGAACGGAGCTGAGATTGTGTTCAACCCATCGGCAACGGTGGCGGGACTCTCCGAATATTTGTGGGAATTGGAACAACCTGCTCACGCAGTTGCCAATGGATACTTTGTCGGCGCCATTAACCGTGTTGGAACAGAGAAGCCGTGGAGCATCGGTGAATTTTATGGAAAGAGTTATTTCTGCAATCCGCGGGGCAAGATTATTGCCCAGGCCAGCCGCGACAAGGATGAAGTTGTCGTTGCTGATTTGGACCTCGATATGATTTCTGAAGTTCGGAAAGTTTGGCAGTTCTTCCGCGATCGCCGTCCGGAGACTTACGACGCCCTCACAACGTCAAGTTCAACGGCGGCTGCGAATTAAGGGCGTAACTCAATCGTCGCAAAGGGAAATGACAACCCCCGAGCTCCAATCTCGAATAGAATCCAGCCCTTTGTACAACCACGATCTCGCACCCGCGAGTCCAGAACAAAGGCATTGGGGCACTTACAACTTTGCTGCGCTCTGGATCTCGATGTCGGTAAATATTCTCACCTACATGCTGGCTGCAAGCCTGATCCAAGGTGGGATGAACTGGAAACAGGCGGTCGGCACGATCTTTCTGGGGAATGTAATCGTGTTGGCACCGATGTTGCTGAATTCTCACCCAGGCGCGAAGTATGGAATTCCGTTTCCGGTTCTGGCTCGTGCCTCCTTTGGCGTACTTGGTGCAAACGTCGCTGCGGTGCTGCGAGCCTTGGTCGCGTGCGGATGGTTTGGAATTCAAACGTGGATTGGCGGTGAGGCAATCAGTACGCTTTTGGCGACTATTTTTCCAGGGTGGAAGGCCTTCGCGTATGGCTCTGCCATTTGCTTCTTCGTTTTCTGGTTGATTAATCTCACGGTTGTTCTAAAAGGAATCGAGTACATTCGAATTTTGCAGGGCATTAGCGCTCCCATTCTGCTGGGAGTGGGGTTGCTACTACTAGGATGGGCTTACCACACCGCGGGTGGCTTCGGACCAATGCTCTCAGTGCCGTCCCGCTTCATAACCTTTTCGGAGTTCCTAAAATTTCTAATTCCCGCCTTGAACGGTACTGTGGGCTTCTGGGCGACCGTCTCGCTAAACATTCCCGATTTCACCCGCTTTGCCCGCAATCAGCGCGAACAAGTCATTGGTCAGGCATTGGCCCTACCGACAACTATGACCCTTTATGCCTTCGTAGGTATCGCCGTCACATCGGCCACCGTAGTCATTTACGGCGCGGCGATATGGGATCCGGTTCAGCTACTAAGTCGTTTTCATTCGCCGGTCGCAGTGGTGATTTCGCTCCTTGCCATTCTTCTCGCCACTCTCAACGTAAATATTGGCGCGAATGTCGTTTCGCCTGCCAATGACTTTTCCAATCTATGGCCGCGAGGGATCAGCTTCCGCACGGGTGGTGTCATTACTTGTTTTATGGGGATGGCGATGATGCCGTGGAAGCTGCTCGCTAATTACAAGACGTTCATCCTCGGTTGGCTTGGTGGTTATGCTGCTTTTCTCGGCCCTGTAGCCGGAATCATGATTTGCGATTACTTCCTCATTCGCCGCCGGGCTCTGCAAGTGGACGACCTTTATCTTAGAGGTGGAGTCTACGAATATTCCCGGGGATTCAATTGGCGCGCAATCGGCGCTCTCGCATTAGGAGCATGCACGGCGCTTGTGGGGTTGGGATTCCCCTCGATCCGCATTCTCTACGATTATTCTTGGTTTGTCGGTTTCGCGGTTTCGTTCGTGGGCTACTACGCGCTAATGCGCTTCCAGCGTCAGGATGTGCTCGCTCCGCAAGAAGCTGGGTAAATCGGTTATGTCTTTTTTGCTTTGAAGAACTCTGGCAATACGGCTCGCTCGTAGATGCCCAAGTTCTCCTCTTCGTCACCACACATCAAATAAATATTGAACTGCGTGACACCGACTTCGGCGAGCGACCGCAGCTTCTCGCGATGCGTTTTTGCGGGCCCGACCAAACAAAACCGGTCTACCACTTCGTCCGAAACAAAGTTGGCATTGTCGCTTTCCACTTCACAATGGTGCTGGTAATCGTAATTACCGCGATCCTGCACATAAGAGGTCAGAGCGGGAGGAAGATCTTCCGGTTTGTACTGCCGGATCAGATCCACCACGTGATTTGAGACCAATGCGGGGAACCATCGCACGCGTTCGCGCGCAACACTCAAATCATCTGAAACCCATACTGGCGCAGCCGCCATCACCTCTATCTCACGGATGTCACGGCCCACGCTCCGAGCGCCTTCCTTCACGAAATCCATGCACCATGCGATCAATGCCGGATCGGCGAATTGCAGAATGATGCCATTCGCAACTCGCCCTGCCATGTGCAGAACTTTGGGCCCGTATCCCGCAATCCAGACTCTCGGAGGCTCCTTCGCCCAAGTGAGACGCGTCGGCTGTCCATCGTGCTGTACTTCTTTTCCGGACGTCAGATCGCGGAATTCCTTCACTGCATCTTCTAGTTGTGACCAGGTTACAGGTTTCTTGCCCATCACACGCCGCGAGCTGTCACCGCGGCCAATACCAAGTTCCATACGCCCGCCAGAGATGAGGTTGAGTGTGGCAAATAGACTTGCGGTCACAGTGAGGTCACGCGTAGCTGGATTGGTGACGCAAGTGCCGAGCCGCATGCGCTGCGTGTTCATCGCCATCAATGTGAGTAATGGATATGGTTCCATCCACAGGACATGAGAATCGAAGATCCAGCCGAACTCGAAACCGGTCTTCTCCGCCTGTCGTGTCAACGCCACCATGCGTTCGATCGAAATATCAGGCTTGAAAGTGATCCCGAATTGCATCGCTCTTTCCTTTCACAGAGAAGCGCCCGAAAAGTAATTCTGAGGCACTAAAAGGCGGCAGTGTAGCATAATCCTCATTTCGCAGCGGAGGACCGGATGACCTTGGATACGATCATTCGAAACGGTTCCATCGTGACCGCCACTGACACGTACCAGGCGGATATCGCAATTACGAATGGGAAGATCGCAGTCATCGGGAAGGATCTGCCAACCCAAAATGCTTCTCGTTTGCTGGATGCCGCTGGCAAGCTCGTGCTGCCCGGAGGCATCGACGTGCACACCCACCTCGACATGCCTTTCGGAGGCACGACAAGTGCCGACGATTTTGAAACAGGCACACGTGCGGCTGCCTTTGGTGGCACAACCACGCTGATCGATTTCGCGATTCAATACAAAGGCCAATCTCTGCGCCAGGCATTCGACACGTGGATGAGTAAAGCTTCCAGCAATGCGGTCTGCGACTATGCGTTTCACTGCATTGTGACCGATGTCTCCGGTGGGCAGCTCTCGGAGATGAACGATTTAATTCACGAAGGAGTAACGAGCTTCAAACTTTTCATGGCCTACCCTGGCGTTTTTATGCTGGATGACGGCAGCATCTTTAAAGCTCTGCAGATGACATCGAAGAATGGCGGCTTGATCTGCATGCATGCGGAAAACGGGAGCGCCATTGATGTAATTGTGCAACAGGCGCTCGCCGAGGGAAAGAAGGCTCCGAAATATCACGCACTCACTCGACCCACCACGGCCGAAGCCGAAGCAACTGCGCGGGCCATCGCGCTCGCAGAAATGGCTGGCGCTCCACTCTACATCGTCCACTTGAGTTGTAATGATGCCCTCGAGAAAGTCCGCGAAGCTCGTGATCGTGGGCTTCCGGTTTATGCGGAAACCTGTCCTCAATACCTGTATTTATCGATTGAGAATTTCGATGTTCCGGGATTTGAAGGAGCTAAGTATGTTTTTACTCCACCTCTGCGAGAGAAATGGCATCAGGAAAAGCTTTGGAATGGTTTGAAATGCGATCACCTGCAGGTGGTTTCAACGGATCATTGCCCTTTCTGTTTCAAAGAGCAGAAGGAGCTAGGCCGCGACGATTTCACGAAGATCCCTAATGGCGGCCCAGGCATAGAGCACCGCATGAGCCTGATCTACTCTGGAGGTGTTGCCAGCGGACGATTCAGCGCGAATCGCTTTGTAGAACTTGTTTCCACTACTCCGGCGAAACTATTTGGGCTCTATCCACGCAAAGGAACAATCGCCGTTGGAAGTGACGCGGACCTGGTGATTTTCGACCCCAAACGGAAGCACACGATCAGCGCAAAGACGCACCATATGCGGGTTGATTATTCGATGTTCGAGGGAATTCAGGTTACAGGAGTACCGGACGTAGTCTTGTCGCGTGGAAACGTTATCGTCGAAGGAGAAAAATTCCTCGCACGTGCAGGCCAGGGAGAGTTTCTACGGCGCTCGACCTATGCTCAAGTGGACGGATAAGGACTTGTGACTGTGTCCCTCGTCACTCAATGAGTGATATAGCACGCCCCGGGCCAGTACCGCGTTTCATCCGAGGCGAACTGTGGCCAGGGGACGACGGTAAATGAGTGAAATCGGGATTGATCCACAACTGACGCCCGAATCGAGGATCTCGGCAGACAAAGTAAAGCAGCTAAAAGCTAAAGAGGAATGGAAGCCTGAATGGGTTGTCAGTGGGGCGGTCCTCAGATTCATCCGAACTCAAGTCTTGTGATTTTGTGCCCTATTCGTATCGCAAGGCAACTAGAGGATCTACCTTGGTCGCTCGCAATGCCGGTATACACGATGCCGCTAAAGCGACCAGCGTGAGAAGCACAGCGGTCACGAGAAAAACCTGCGCATCATAAGGGCTAATGCCGTAGAGCAGGCTGCGGACCACCTGCGCCAATCCCAATCCCAACAGAGTACCCGCCGCAATGCCAGCACCTGCAAATCGCAAGACCTGGCGCAGAACTAGTGTTAATACATCACTACGCCTAGCGCCTAGCGCCATTCGGATCCCTAACTCGCGCGTCCGCTGCGCCACTGAGAATGACATTACGCCAAACAGCCCAACCGCGGCCATCACAAGAGCAACGATGCCAAAAGTGGTCCCGAGATACGCCTCAGTCTCTGCAAGATTTAATGCGCGTTTCAGAAAGCCGTTCATCGTCTGCTCGCCAAAAACGGCGACGTTGGGATCCATGCGCTGGATTTCCTTGCGGACAACTCCGAGTTCAGCTGCTGGATCACCTACTGTTTCAACTACAACCCTGACCCAAGGAGCATAGTTCTGCCGGAGCGGCATCCAAAGAGCCGGCGTTGGAGCTTCGCCGAGTGTTACATATTTTCCGTCCTGCGCGACACCTACCACGCGTGCCGACTTCCCAGTGCGGCCATTAAGTCGGATTTCACGGCCGATCGCATTTTCACTCTGCCAGTAACGCTTCGCCATGGTCTGATTGACGATGACAACTGGCGGAGCGTCGGCGTCGTCGTAATCAGTAAATTCTCGCCCCTCCAAAACAGCCGTGCCCATCGTCGAAAAATAGCCGGGATCGACGCGAGCACTCCATACGCGATCGGTCTCGTGGGTCCCCTGTTCGGTCTTTCCTGCGACGAAAACATTGGAAGCGGATGACTCATAGTCCAAAGGCAGAGGAAACACCATGCTCGCTGATCTGACACCGGGTAGTGCGCGCACCCTCCTTAGGACTTCACGTTGGAAACGGTCTCCGCGCTGCTCGTCATATCCTGAAACGCTCAGATCGAACGACATCACGAAGCGATCGTTGCGCCGAAAGCCAAGGTCCAGATTGCGCGCGCTACTTAGGCTGCGTGTAAACAGACCGGCAGAAATAAGCAATCCCGCCGCCAGCGCGGTTTGCACCACGACCAGAAATGAGCGAAGGTCAAGGCGTCGCCGGCCAATGCGGACAATCGACACCTCGTTTTTCAATCCCGAAACTAGATCCATGCGAGAGGAGCGCAGGGCCGGCGTTAGTCCGAACAAGATCACAGTTGCCAGTGAGGCTCCGACCGCGAACCAGACAACCTTGGGGTCTACGGTTTCGCCGAAACCCAACCGAAATGGACCAGGTGGCACTAATTTCGAGCTGTAGATCTGACTCAAACGCGCTAGAGCGATCCCCAGTGGACAGGCGAGGACAGCCATCGCCATGCTTTCAGTGAGCATTTGGCGGACCAACCGCTCGCGCGTTGCGCCCAGCGCAAGGCGAGTCGCGATTTCCTTCCGTCGCGTCGAAGCCCTCGCCAGTAGAAGATTAGCAACATTCGAGCAGGCGACAAGCAAGATCACGAGTGTCGCACCCATCCCTAGCGAGGCACCAAAGGTCAGCACGCTTCGCGATACCCATGAGGGATTGTCAAACTGCGTGCCTGCTGGAATCACTGTGGCACTCGCCAATCGATCCCCCGTCGTTTGCTGTTCGCCAAGATGAAGCGCAAAAGTCGAGGTACGCTCCTGCGCCTGCGCCAGATTCATGCCAGGCTGCATGCGTCCCATCAGCAGCAGCCAACGACTGTTCTGTTCCTCCAACAATCCCTTGCTACCTTGCATGACTTGCTCATACATCATCAGCGGCACCCACATCTCAGCCCAGTAGCCCATCAACCGGACGCCATGAAAATCGCGTGGTGCAACTCCAACCACCACAAATGGATTGCCGTTGATCAGCACCTTGCGTCCG
This sequence comes from Terriglobales bacterium, assembly GCA_036558645.1. Taxonomy (GTDB): domain Bacteria; phylum Acidobacteriota; class Terriglobia; order Terriglobales; family Acidobacteriaceae; genus DATBFG01. Next base: position 4,251 of record DATBFG010000049.1, on the reverse strand, counting down.
ATTGCGTTTGGGTCACCTGCAAAACGCTGCTGCCAGCAGTCATAGCTGAGAACAACAATGGCATCGGAACCAGGGCCGCCGTCGTCATTCTCTTGAAATAGTCGGCCGAGGACCGGTTTCATACCCATCAAACTGAAGTAGTTTTCACTGACAATGTTGGCCCAAAGGAGTTCGGCCCTAGTGCCGATCGTTACACTGAGATCGAGACCGGACTGCGCGGAAACGCCCTGAAAGACTCCGCTCTCACGAAGCTGGCGATATTGCGGGTAGCTCCAGTTGCCGGCTTCTCTTCCGGCAACACGGCTGTACATGGCTACAAGCTGATCAGCATCTGCGACCGGCAGGGACCGCAAGAGCATGGCACTCACTATGCTGAAGATCGCAGTGGTAGCACCGATGCCAAGCGCCAGGGTGAGAGTCGCCACCGCTGTAGAAGTGGCATTTTTCCACAGCATGCGCACGCCAAAACGGAGGTCTTGCAGAAAGGATTCCATGAGGACTGCCCTCCTGGCCGTCGACCGAGTAGCCGAAACAAAAGGAGGTACGTTCTGGCAAGGATGTTTGTTCCGAGTGATTGTTCACTCGGACCCTCTTATTTCGATGGTACATCTTGGACTCAGTCGCGCCTATGCGCTCTCTACTGCCAGGAGCCGGGCCGCGTATGGTTGACGATAAATCCTATTGCACTCATTGTTATCTCAAGCTCACCTGCCCGATTGACCTCAATGCGCTACGCCTTGGAACGCGGTCCCACTTTCAGGATGAAGGCCATTTCCCTCGAGCTTCGCCCATCCGTGGGCCGGGCGGCGATCTCCATGGCACCACCAATTCCTGAGGAAATCCTTCGTGCAAGAGCGTGTTTCACAAACGGGTGCGGAGCCGTATACCAGTTGAGTCCGCCCATCAATCCCGGAGACCCCTGGACCGAAACCACTTGCACGGTTTTCTCAACGCGAGCGACGGAGGCTTCCGCGGCCCGGTCATGGTAGGCAATGCCGGAGCCCTGTACGGGACCACCTTCTCCGGCGGAGACTTGACGTGCAGTCTCGACGGCTCCAAGGGATGCGGCACCGTCTTCAAGATAGTGCCGTAATATCAGCGGAGGCCTATCTGTTGCAAAATCCCGATTTCACTCATTAATAAGAATCTGTGGTAAACCGTCGCGAGCGCCTTCCCCAGTTCCTCGACAGCGTCCCTGGCCCTTCGCCGAGGTGCAAACGTCTGATTTCTAGTGGTTACGAACGTGAGCGGGATTCTTATGAAGACCCATTTGGAAGATGGTTGACTCACCCACTATTCCTCCCTAATATAGCGTCACTTAAAATGCCGGCCTCCGGAACGTCTCCCCCAAGGTAACGGCATGCGCGCCACGGGCCATGATCGGTCAAACCGTCTCTCACTATCGCATCACGGAGCTCCTGGGCGGTGGCGGGATGGGTGTCGTCTACAAAGCCGAAGACACCAGCCTAGGGCGTTTCGTCGCTCTCAAGTTCTTACCTGAGGATGTTTCCCGCGAGGCATCGGCTCTTGAGCGTTTCCGCCGTGAAGCACGCGCGGCGTCCGCCTTGAATCACTCAAGTATCTGTACTGTCCATGAAATTGGCGAGCATGACGGTCAGTCGTTCATCGTGATGGAGTGCCTAAACGGACAAACATTAAAGCACCTGCTGCGCGGAAAACCGCTTGATATGGATCTTCTGCTGAATATGGGGATCGAGGTCGCGGACGCACTCGATGCCGCGCATGTGAAGGGGATCCTTCACCGTGATATCAAGCCCGCCAATATCTTTGTCACCGACCGGGGACACGCTAAGATTCTCGACTTTGGATTGGCGAAGATTGCACGTCAGGCTGACGCCTCAAACGGCAACTCGCAAACACAAGCCTCCGAACTTGATCTGACTAGCCCCGGAACTGCCGTCGGCACGGTGGCTTATATGTCGCCGGAACAGTTGCGCGGCAAGGAGCTCGACCCCCGTACTGACCTGTTCTCGCTGGGTGTTGTGCTGTATGAGATGGCGACAGGCAGAGTGCCATTTCAGGGAGAGACGTCAGCCGTAATAACGGAGGCCATTCTGAATCGGGCTCCGACGGCACCAGTTCGACTGAATCCTGACCTTCCGGACAAGCTGCAGGAAATCATTAATAAAGCACTCGAAAAAGATCGAGACTTGCGCTGCCAATCCGCCGCGGAGTTGCGTGCTGATTTGAAACGCCTGAAGAGAGCCCTCGACTCATCGCGAACTTCGGTCATAACCGAAACCCCGGAGTCAAAGGGGGTGCCGGTAGAGGTAGCCAGCCTCCCACGCAAGCCGAACGGGTTCAAAGCCATTGCTGTTCTTGTCGCATGCACGCTAGTCGCCCTTGGTGTAGGGCTTGGTGTCGGCAAGGTTCTATTTTCGACGGCAGCAGCCCTGCCTCCGCTCTATCGGCAGCTTACGTTCCGCCGCGGCAGTATTCGTTCGGCGCGATTTGCTCCCGATGGACAGACAATTCTTTATAGTGCCGCCTGGCAGGGTAATCCCACAGACGTCTTCACTGCCCGACCGGAAGCACCGGAGTCGCGCTCGATGGGTCTCAACCGAACCCAGCTCATGTCGATCTCCAACAACGCCGAGATGGCCGTGCTGCTTGACAGTAAGGCCATCGGAGCATGGGTCAGCATGGGAACGCTGGCACGCGCCCCGCTCGCCGGCGGAGCCCCTCGCGAGGTGCTCGAGCAGGTGCAGTGGGCAGACTGGTCACATGACGGCACAAAGTTTCTTGTCGTGCGTGACGCTGGCGGTATGAACCGACTCGAGTATCCGATCGGAACATCGCTCTACCAAACAGGCGGTTGGATTGGGCATCCTCGCATTTCTCCCAAGGGCGACATGATTGCCTTTGCCGATCACCCGATTCAAGGGGACGACAGCGGATCGCTTTCCCTTGTCGATCTGGAAGGACACAAGAAGAGTCTGACCGAGGAGTGGTTTACGATTCAGGGTGCAGCTTGGTCTCCCGATGGTAAGGAAGTCTGGTTCACGGCCAGCAAGTCGGGTACGGATCGAACCCTCTACGCAGTGACGCTTGATGGTAAACAACGCATCGTGGCGCGCCTGCCAGGTGCGCTCATGCTGCTCGACATCGCGAAAGATGGCCGCGTGCTGCTGGTCCGCGCAACCTGGCGGCGAGAACTTATGGAGTTCTCTCCCGGCGACAACAAGGAACGCGAACTTTCATGGCTCGACTACACTTACCCTGCCGACCTTTCTGAAGACGGCAAGACTTTGCTGTTCGATGAAGAAGGTGGAGGCGGCGCGCTCGACTACTCAAAGTCCGGCGGATTTACATATGCCGTCTATATCCGCAAAACCGACGGTTCGCCGGCGGTGCTGCTCGGAGAGGGTGGCGCAGTAGCGTTGTCCCCGGACGGTAAGTGGGCAGTAACCCAATCTCAAGGGTCACCCTCGCGACTGAAGTTGCTGCCAACCGGAGCTGGCCAGCCTCGCGAGCTAGCTAACGACAATATCAATCACTCATGGGCGCACTGGTTCCCCGATGGAAAGCGCTTGCTAGTCTCCGGGAACGAACCCGGACAGGGCGTTCGCTTTTATATTTACGATCTCGCCACCGACAAACGCAAAGAGATCACGCAAACAGGAGTGAATGGCACAGCATTTGTTATTTCGCCGGATTCAAACTGGGTAGCGGGCATCGGGCCAGATCATAATGGATACTTGTACCCGGTGAACGGTGGCGACCCGAAGCTCATCAGTGGGCTCCGGCCGGGCGAGCAGCCGATTACCTTCAGTTCCGATGGGCAGTCGCTCTACATTTATCAACCCGGTGAGTTGCCGGCCCGCGTGGATCGCCTCGACCTGCGAACGGGCCAGCGCACAATGTGGCGCCAGCTGATGCCAACGGATCCGGCTGGTGTAGAAAACATCGGTCCGATCCTAATGACACCGGACGCCAAAACCTGCGTATTCGGTTATCACCGAATGTTGGCAGACCTTTATTTAGTGGAAGGTCTGAAGTAGAGTCCATCGCGGCGTTAATCTCTGTTTCACTTATTGACCTTCCGTTTCTCGTGCCCCGCGCTTTAGCCTGGGGGGGTTGGGTCTCCAGTTTGTCAGTGCCGTTTGGACCGTATGATCCCTTCCCATGACGATTGCCCATCCTTGGCCCGGGTACGTCATCATAGTTACTTGGGGTCTCGTTATTCCGGATCGCTTGGGTCGTTAAACAAAACCCCTAGCTTGATGCTGC
>DATBFG010000048.1:0-76536 GCA_036558645.1 Terriglobales bacterium | reverse complement strand
GATCAGTGTGCCTACACCCTTCACCTGTTTCAGCAACGCCGCCTGCGGATAACTCTCCTGTGCCAGTTGCTCGATGCGCTGGTTGTACTCGTGAATGCGTTCGCTCACCGACTCGATCCCGGCCAGCAGCGGCTGCAGCGCGCTCTGCAACTCCGGGCTCAGACCTTCCGCTTTTTCCGGATTCATGTTGCGCACATTGCAGCCCCGCAGTCGCTCGCCATAGCTCTTGGCCAGCCCGCGGGCGGTGTTCACCAGCGCCGTCCGCGCTCGCACCAGACCGGCTCGCGCTCGAATCACCGTCAGATCGGCTTGCGCCTTCGCGCTACGATGCTTCACCGGACACAGCAACGCGGGATCGACCCTGGCCAGCCGTGCCAGTGTCTGCGCATCCAGCCGATCGTCTTTTTTCCGGCTCTCCCCGATCAGTCGCACGTTCCGGGCATGGGCCACGATCACTTCGTGCCCCAGTCCACTCAGCAGGCGACTGATCCAGGGCGAGTGCATCCCGGTTTCCAGTGCGATCCGGCTGCACGGCATTCCCCCAAACACCTCCCCCAACGCCTTAGGCGTCGTGCTCACTCGTTGTTCCAGCATTACCCGGCCTGCTTCATCCAATACGCAGTACCAGCTGGATCGATCTCCCAGATCCAAACCGATGGTCAGTCTCTGCCCTGCAAAATTCTTCGTCTGAGCTGCTGCTACGGTGCTAACCTTCTTCATTGCCGGTCTCCTTCTTATCTGTGCTTCGAGCACGTCGATAACTTGGGAGCGTACACCGCATCCCGTCCGGAGACCGGCCTTCTCATCCCATCTGTTATCAGTATCTGACCTGCTGTGATAGTGTGGCAGCCGTGAAGGACTACCGGCCAGTGTTATTGGAGGAAGGCAGCAGCGAGAGTCGTTGGGACCGAATTCAACGTCGATCATATTGGCTGATCTATGTCTTAGTACCTCTGATATCGATCTCGCATATCGCCAGCGGCAACCCTTGGAAGCCCTGGCTCCTGATCGGCGTCGTAGGCTTAGGAATCGCAATTTGGGTTCGGCCTCGGTAACCTAGGCCGGAAGACGCTGGTTTGGGTTTTGAGTGCTATCGCCTGGTTACGACAGTTGCGACTCCGCTACAATCTCACCGAACCCAATGGCTAACTCACATCGTCGCCGAGTCATACTCGCCATCGCCCCTCTTTGGCTTCTGCTTGTGAGTCATGCTCTTGGTCAGTCCCCCGCCACCGTTCCCGGAAGCACGCTTGAATCCATGAGGGGAGTGTCAGACCCAAATGCAATGAATGAGGAGTGGCAGACGCCGTTGATGGCAGCGGCGTCCAATTCCGATGAGAAACTTGTAAAGGACTTGATTGAACGCAAAGCTAACGTAAATGTTGGAAGCAGGTCCGGCATGACGGCCTTGATGTATGCAAGGGGTCTTCCAACAGTCAAATTACTGCTCGGTGCAGGAGCATCCGTCAACGACAAGGACATCACAGGAAAGACGGCTCTGTACTACGCTGCTCAGCAGGCTGATCCGGATGTCGTCCAAGCACTCATAAAAGCGGGTGCCAATGTGAATGCAAAAGATGACAGGGGTATATCTGCATACCAACTAGCTAGGCTCGAACTGTTGTCAGACTTCCCTGATAAAAGTCTTCGTGAGGCCTATCAAAATCGAGTTCAGGAAGTAATTGATCTGTTGCTGGAGGCGGGAGCATCTACGGATCTCCAGTTCAATGGAGGAGTCTGTGCTCCGTGCGACGTTCCCGGCGCACAGCCAATAGTCTCTGATTTGCCCAATGTGATTGGAGCAGTTCGCGTGCCTGATGTAGTCACTGCCTTACGAATCGCTGGACCCGTTTTGATCAAGACTTATGGAAAGCGGCAGATTGACGATGAAAGGCCGCTGACTGCGGAACTGGACAGTGGCATCTGGACCGTTCACGGCACGCGGGTGTGCTGCTCGGATGGGAAAGGACATCGCACCTGCGAACCAGGAGCGTGTTTCGGTGGGGGGGTTGAATTAAGGCTCCGTCAAAGTGATGGAAAGATTCTGTCGATCATGCATTACAAGTAGTGATTGGTGAAAAATCGCGATATCGCTCATTGACCTTCCGTTTTGGATCGCATCCCGTCGGAGACCGGCCTTCTCATCTCATTTGGTTACGTCTATCAGGGGTAAGTTCTACCAACGTTTATGATTACCACATGGGTCCACGCTTCTCCATTTTCATTGCCACTAGTCTTGATGGCTACATCGCCCGCGTTGATGGCAGCATCGATTGGCTTTCAATCGTTCATCCCGTCGATGAAGCGCATGGATACGCCACATTCATGTCGAGCGTGGATACGATCGTAATCGGTAGACGGACTTATGAAACCGTTCTCGAGTATGAGTTGTGGCCCTACAGTGGCAAGCGCGTCATCGTGATGACCCATCATCCAGCGATGGCGCGGCACGCGGAGGAGTTCTATTCGGGCACCGCACCAGAACTGGCGAATCGACTCACCGATGCTAAGCGAGTATATGTCGACGGCGGCAACGTGCTCAGTCAGTTTTTTGCTGCCGGTCCGATCGACGATGTCACGATCTCGGTGATCCCGATTGTTCTTGGTAATGGCATTCGCATGTTCTCGGGTGGCGAGGGTGAACATCGACTAGAGTTGGAGAGTAGCCGCTCATGGCCCTCCGGCATGGTACAGATGCGGTATCGCGTTCGGAGGGTCCGCACGGATATTTAATACCCGCCGAAGCTGGGCCGTGACACTGTTGAAACATCCCGACTACGCTCGTCTATCCCTGCGACCCAGGGGCTTTGGCGGGCGCTGGTCAAGGCTGTGCGGCGACCGGTCAAGCCTACCTTGAGGAGGTCCCATTGAACTGGAGCAGATGGGTTCGACAGATGCACCGCTGGCTGTCCATTGCCTTTACGCTGGTCGTCATCTTTAACGGTGTGGCCGTGTTTAAACACAAATATACCAACTGGATGGGCCTTTTGGCGGTGGCCGCGCTCGCCCTGATGTTTTTCACGGGTGTCTACTTGTTCGTGCTACCGTATGTCACCAAATGGCGGAGTGAGCGACGCGCCGATTGAACGATGTCTGGAGAACCGGTCGACATCCTTACTTTGGACGCTAACCGGCGCAGGCAGGATCAACCTTTCGTGCCGCGTTCGCCCCAATAACTGCCGTAATATCCCGATTTCACTCATTGAGCAGGTATGAGCCGAAAAACCCCAGCTCATTCGAGAAGCGACACATGAGTGGCTGCTTGGGACTTCGGGTAGGCACAATTCTAGGCACAGTCTGGAGATAGCGAGATTTCTTACGAAGGGGAAAGTGCGGCTAAAACAATGGGAGTCTTTGGGTTAGCTGGTGAGCGCGGAAGGAATCGAACCTTCAACCTACTGATTAAGAGTCAGTTGCTCTGCCAATTGAGCTACGCGCCCTTTCGTTATCTGCGAGCTTTTTGCCTGGGAAGCCCCCGCGACCTCTAACTGCGGCTTGCGGCGATTTTCGGGTCGCGCGTCGCGGGACGTCCGCGCGGACTGCTTGTGCTTGCAGCAGATCGAACCATTCTGAATATAACACATGGAGCGTATAGAGGCCTGCCAGCTCACATGGTTGCGCGTCGTCAGCCTACTGCGTACCAACACTTTACTGGATGGCCCCTTAATCCGTTTCTGTGCTACTTCGTTTTTCCTGCGATCAAGGCGTTTCCACCGAGAAATGAAAAAGCTACGATGAGCGCGACGACTGCGACAGAAACGTAGTGTAGAACTGGCATGTCGCCGTGATATGGAATCATTTTGATGACAGCAAGGGCGCTCAACGACGAAACGATGAGGACTGAGACTCCACTCACCTGCGTTCGTCGAGTCATTTACGCTGCTCCTTCTTCCCCGGTCTAACGTTACGACATCCTGAGAAGTAGAACATTACTACGAGCGGCGAGTGCAGCCTCATCTCCGACGAGCATCTCCGAATCGAGCAGCTACTCGCATTTAGAGCTGCCGCCTCAATGCAGTGACTTTGGGTTGAAAATTCCGAACAACTTTCATGCGCCGGTTGGGTTAGGCTGAACCATACGGAGGTAGTGATGAACAGATTTACGCGTGTCGTGTGCGTTTCGGCCATGCTCCTCTCATTCGGAGCATCGTCTCTGCTAGCACAAACGGCACAACGGCCCCCAAGTAGTTCACCCGCTCCAATTGCCAAACCGGCACAGCAGCAACCCTGCTGGCAGCAAGCGGGTCTCACCCAGGATGTTCAGCAGCAACGCGAGCAGATTGAACAGAACAGCAAAGCGGAAGTCCAATCCGTTTGTAACGACTCATCTCTGAACGCACAACAAAGGCAGGTCAAGATTCGCCAAGTCCATCGTCAAGCGCAGCAACAGAGCCAGGCCCTGATCACGCCGGAGCAGCAGCAGGCACTTGCAAGTTGTCACGCGCAACGGAGTGCCGGCGGAACGATTCACGCTCCCGGCGCGAGCCAGGATCCCTGCGCCAACTTTGTGGCCAATCCCTCGACGCGAAAGCCTTGAGCGAAAAAGCAGAAATAGAAGAACTCTCAGAACTGCTGCAGTGGCGATTGATGGATCGTCACTGCAGTTCCATTTTGCGAGAATGCAATTTGACTCAGGAACGCTGGCGCAGACCATCCATCGGACGGACTGCGCTGGCCACCGGCATCTTCTCAGGCGCTTCGCCGGCTTGTTCTTCTGAGGGCGGCCGTCGCTCAAGTGTTCCAAGGATCGGTGCGTCGTAGGTTCCGTACTGAAAACCAAGCGGCACGAACCCGTGCCGGTCGCATAGCCTTTCCAGGTTGTGCTGCTGACGACGGCTCAACACCTGAGGGGAGAGAGATGGAAAATTGCGAAACAGCCAAATAAGATAAATCCGCTGCGCAATCGTTGGACTCACATATCGCGGCCCGAGAGGCGTGAGTACTCGCAACACGCCCGAAAAGATCTTTTCGATCATGCCCAACCTGCCTGGAGACGTTAGCTTCTTACAATCCTGGACCAGAGCAATCCAAGGGCCAGCATTATTGCACCAATCTTAATGCATGTGCAAAAGGAATCTTCTTATTTTGGGCTGACACTTCACATGACCGCAAAATAGGAAGTTCCAGATGAACTTTCGATGCACCAAAGATGGTGCAAACAACACGATCACGAAGGAATTTCGGGCAGTATCTCGAAGCGGCGCACCCGTGCCGCGAGGCCAATCTGGGCACCATCTCCCTGCTCTTCGACGCGGCAGACAGAGGCGTGACAGCATGCCCAGCGCCGTTCGCCCCCGGTAAATTCAGGGGGCAGAACGAGCATGATCTCCAGGTCGCTGCCGGGCGTGATGTTCTCCTGGGTATACAGAAATATCCCATTGCTGCTGAGGTCGCGGGTGTGTCCAGTCGCCTGCAGGCTCCCATCCCTGGACTGCAAGGTGACCGGAACACTCGTAACAACACGCTTTTGGGAACGCCGTTCGGATGGCTTATCGCTCATGCTGGATGGTCGAAGAGTACCACAATGGCTCGGAAAGGCACTCTTAGAATTCGGTTGCAGATTGGAACAAGTTTTCCTGGAATGGCATACAGAACCCAGCGGTGCGGCAAGTATTTACCGTGGCGGCCTGGACCTAGCAGTCGGAACCACCAATGCCTGCTCCATGGTCGGCAGGTTCATAGAACGAAGCCTGACTTCGACCTCGTGCACTTTGTCCAGAGCGCCTGTCTGAGCGTAGGCCTGTGACAGCAATTCCAGCGAGTATGGATTGTCCGGATCTTCCTGCAGGTCGCTGATGGCTTCCTCATATTTCTGGCTTGCCATGAGAAGTGCCCCGGAAGCCCCATGGTACGAATCCAGGATGGAGCTATTACGGCTGCTTGCGGTCATCAATTGCAGTTCTTGTAAGGACGCCTCGGCAAGCTCCCGGTTCCCAGCGTGAGAAGCTCGAACAATTCGATAACGCAGGATACGGGCGCGCTCCGACTCGCGATCGTATTGGGAAATATTTCCCGGGTGGTGCAGAGCTTCCTCAGCCTTTGCCAGGTGTTGAAGTGCAACCGAGTCATCGGTTTGGTAAAGGCTCATGATGCGATGGGCTTGCGCTTCCTCCAGATGGATACCCAGTGAGTGGCCATTGTAGGCCACTTCTTCGAACGCCTTGTCGGCCTCGCCGAAGTTCCCTTCACGCGTCCACGTCGCCGCTTTTTGCAGCCCATAATCCAGGCGGTCTGCCGGCGTTTCGGCATTCTTCATGACCTTGTCATACTCGGCACGCGCATTTTCTTGATCGCCCATCAGAGCGTAGGTATCGCCAAGCCCAAGTTGCGAAGTGATGAACGAGGGGTCGATCTTCAATGCGGCGCGGTAACGCTCTAGGCCTCCACTAAAATTGCCCGACATCCGCAATAATTCGCCGTAAGAATCCTGCGGGTTCGGCTGGGTCGGTAGCAAGGCAACGTAGCGATCCATGGCCTCAAACGCCTCTGCAAACTGAGCATTGCGGGCGTAGGCATAAGCAAGGTCATTCAGCGCGGCTGGATATTTCGGATCTATCGCCAGGGCGCGCCGGAACAGCGTCTCGGCCTGCGCATAGCTGTGCTCACCCATCAGCCAATTTCCGGCGAGATAGAAAAGTCGCTTGTCCTTGGGATACATCGTCAGCATGTCGTTCATGGCCGAAATACCAGCAAGAAGGTTGTTCTCCTGGACATTCGAGATCCACTGGATCATCAATCGCTCGCCAGGTGTCACTTTTGATGCCAGCGATTTTGCCTTCTCGCGAGCCGCCTGGACCTCTTCGGGATCTCTGCTGTTGAATGCGATCCAGGCAAAGGCCACGGCGAAATCCGGATCCGCCTGCGCCGCTGCTCTCCATCCAATATTGGCGCGCTCCAGGTAGAAGTTCTCGTAGTCCGCCATTGCGCGCTCGTAAAGATCGCGGGCTTTGACGGATGATGTCGTTACTACCAATGTCTTCGTGCTGGCCTTCTGCACATGGTGAGCAAAGCAAGGCAAAGACAACACAAGGCAAAGTGCCAACGGAATGAAGACAAGGCGAAGCATGAGCTTAGTCGGAGGCATGGATTTGTGCTTACGAGAGCGTAGCTTGGCTTATAAAGCCATGCAAAGTGACGATAGGGAAAGTACTTCCAAGGCAATCAGAGCAAGAAAAAGGCTCCTGCCGCATGTGAGCGATAGGAGCCGAAGGCGAGAAAGTGACCGTTAAAAGGTGATCTTGGCCGCAAACTGCACGCCACGCGGGCCGCCACCGCCCAGGAACGGGTTTCCGATACCGACATCGCCAGTTGCCGTAAGCGGATAGAAGCCGCTATGACGGCCTGTCGCGGCGTCAGGGGATCCGATGTCGGCCGCGAAGGCTGGAAGGATTGGGCTGGCGAAGTTGGGATGGTTGAACATGTTGAAGAATTCCGCGCGCATCTCCAAATTCACTTTCTCCGTAATGGCTGTGTTCTTGAAGATGGAGAAGTTGAATTCCTTGAAGCTGGGTCCCTTTAGGGAGTTGCGACCAAGGCTGCCGAAGTGGCGAGTGCCAGGGACGCAATTCTGCTCGCTTGAATCGGTCAAGTCCGGGGTCAATGACCACGTGCAAGGTGCGGCAAACGAACTCAGATTCAGGAATTGATCCGGTAGGCTGCCATACTGAATCGGTCCGACTACGTCTGGACGATCAAAGCCTTGGCCCGCCCCGGAATACTCGCCTTCAAACAAGTAGTTCAGGTGAAAGGGCTGCCCGTCCTGTAAGTTCAGAACTCCATCGAGACCCCAACCATCTTTCAACTTGGCCATGCTTCCGCCGAACTGGGGGAATTCGTAAACAAAGTTCCAGGTGAAGCGACGGCGGATGTCAAAGCTCGACTGTCCTCGCTCGGCTGCGGGATTCAAACTGTTCTGCGGCTGTGCCTGGTTGGGCGTGAAATCCTCGCTGTCGCTGGCGTCGTCGATTGCATGTGACCAAACGAAGTTCGCTTGTGTCGAAAGTCCATGCCAGGCGTTTACTTTTACGGTGGTCTGCAGGGCATGATAAATGGAACTCGCCGCGGATTCCTCCAAATTGATAAAGAAAGGATCCTCGGTGAACCGCCGTGGCACGGCATATCCGTTAATGCAATCGCACGCCAAGTCAGCAGCTGTGATTTCAGCCTGGCTCGGCTGGTTGATGTCGCGGAAACGGAATAGTTTCGTTCCCTTGGTGCCAACGTAGCCGACTTGCAGAACCGCGCGCGGGCCCAGTGATTGCTGAACGTTCAGATTGAAATTTTGTACATAGGGTGCGGGCAGGTTCGTTGACGCACCGAAGAACTCCGCCGACGGAGACGCGCCTGCCCGATCAAACACTTGTGCGTTCGGATCTAATGGAAGGATGTTTCCGGCTGAATCAGTACTCAGGCCGATGTCTGAAATCGCGGCTGGTCCAATTCCCGCGTATGCCGGTCCCGGACAAAAGAAGCAGTTCCAGGGAAAGTGCCCCAGGAAAATATCCTGCGCAAAGGCGTCATAGAACATACCCCATCCGCCACGAACAACCGTCTTGCCTTTGCCTGTTAAGTCATACGCAAATGCAATTCGGGGAGCAAAATTGTTCAGATCCTTGTCGTAGAGCTGTCCAGCCGGAACTTCGGAGGCAGAGGTCGTGTCGAAGCGATAGAACAGATCATCCTTCTCATGCACCACTCCGAAGTAATCCCAACGCAAACCTAGATTCAGAGTTAATCGTGGTGTCCAGCGGAAGCTGTCCTGGATATAGAACCCGTGACTGTTTTCTGCGGTGTGGCGCAGTGTACTTCCGCCACGCTGTCCGCCATCGGAAGGCTGCCCCTGCAGGAACGTCGTGATGTCATCAAAGCTCAGCTTGCCGCGAAAGGTATTCTCGAGAACCTGCATGATGGTTGTGCGGCGGAACTCGTATCCGAATTTCACATCATGCTTGCCGAACTTCCACGAGTAGTTGTCGATGAAGTGCCAGTTGGCATCCACCCGATTCCGCGGAACACCGTTGGTGGCGCCGATCTGCGAGAAGTCTCCGACATTAATCGCCGGCAGCCCACCTTCGTATGCCCCTACTCCGGTATTCAGGCCGATAGAGCTGGGATCAAAGGCCTGGTCTTCTGGAAAGAATCCCTCGGCGAAGCGATTCCACCCGAGACGTGCTTCGTTCACTTGGCTTGAGTTCATCACTTTCACGTACGACAGCGAGACTAATTGCACGCGAGTGGGCGTGACCGTATTGAACCCTGGCAGGATGCCTCCGGCCAACTGAGCGAACGGAAAGCTCTGATCGCTGTCGCCGAAGTAGTAGCGCCCCGTAAGCAAATTGCTGGGATTGAAGTTGTGATCGATCTTCGCAATCAGACTATCCACGCGATTGCTGAACGGAGTGGCAGTGGCCAGATTGTCGCCATTCGGGCAGCCGGTTTCATTGTCCGGGTTTAGGGGGTCGAACGGGAGCGGGATGTTTGGAGTTGGCCACGGATTGCGCGCTAAGAGCGCAGTAGTCACGGGGTTGGTGATGCCAAGCGCCGCTGAATCCGCAGCAATTTGCCTTGGATCAGGCACGCAACTCGTACCCGACTGCTTTCCAGATTCCCGTTGTCCTTCGTAGTTCACATAGAAGAACGTCTTATCTTTGATAATCGGGCCGCCCAGCGAACCGCCAAACTGGTTATTGAGAAACGAATTCTTCGGAGTGCCTTCAATATTGAAGAAATTTCTCGCACCCAGCTGGCCGCTGCGCCAATATTCCATCAGTGATCCGTGCCAGCTATTGGTGCCGCTCTTGGTGACGATATTGACGATGGCGCCGGAGTTGCGTCCGTACTCGGCCTCGGTATTGGATAGCACGCGCAACTCGGCGACGGCATCGATCGGAAGAATAGTGGCGGGATCGCCGAACACGCCAGCTTCGTTGATGGCAGGATCGTTGCGGTAGCCATCATTCATGTCCGTGCCATCGAGCAGAAAGTTATTCGCGCGGCCGCGCGATCCATTCATCGAGAATGTTCCGAACGATCCTGGAGAGTCGGAGATCTGATCGGGTGATCCCGCAACACCGGGATTAAGGTAAATCAGCTTCGTGTAGTCGCGGCCATTGACGGGAAGAGCTGTAATGGTTTCGGCTGTCAGCGTGCCGCCAATCACGGCCGAGGTGGTTTCGACCTGAGCAATTTCTTCGCCGGAAACTTCCACCCTCTGTTCCACCTGTCCGGTTTTGAGAGCGGAATCGACTCGGCGTTCACTGGCAACGTCGACGACTACGCCGGTGGTGATCGATGTCTGGAATCCGCTCTGCGTGATGGTGACGGTGTAGGTCCCGATAGGAAGCTCGGGGATGCTGTAGCTGCCGTCAGCGCTTGTCTCCGTGCTTCGCTCCAGCCCTGTGTTCACATTCTTGACCGTGACCTCTGCGCCCGAGACAACCGCTCCGGAGGCGTCGGTTACCGTTCCCAGGATCGTTCCACGAAACGTCTGGCCCATCAACACAGCCCCAGCGAACAGAACAAAAGCCAGGATTCTCCCCACTTTCATAACCGTCTCCTTTTTTGCGCTCCCAATAAGGACACCCTCGAATCCGTAGAGGCTGCGGCCCGGAACACCTGTGTTGCTGGCGTCCTCTCCCCCCAACGCGGCCTTCGAGGCTATGGAATCATGTTTTTTGCGATGGCGCATTGTAGCGCAGCGTTTAGGGCGGATGGAGGGAAATCGACTGCTTGCGGGGTCGGGTATTTACCCATTTTGGTCTCCGGAAGCTGGCGCGGAACGGCCAGAAAAGTGAGTTTCTTGACACCCGGTGAGCGCAATTTCAGGTGTTTGTAGAAGCAGCCCCCCTACGGGGCGAAGGCATCCAAAGTTTTGCATTTTCGGTGTAAACTTCAGGTAAGTTCCGCGAATAACCCGTAGTCATGGTCCGTTGGATTGCATTTGACGATGAAAGCGCGGAAGCGGTGGTAAGCCGTTTCGAACGTGGTGCCGCCGAAATCCAAGCCGGCGACCCTGTAGACGCTGCCCTCGCGCTCGATACCCCAAGCCTTGTTCTCCTGCCGAGTAAATCCGAAGGAAAGGTTCTGATAGCCCATTTCGAACCGAAGAATGAAGAGGCTACTACCGGCGAGTCTGGCGCGCCTAAATATGAAGCCTCCGGCTTTCTGGGGTTAAGGGACGAGCCTGTTTTCATTCACGACGACCCGCATCCTCCCAAGAAGAGTTGGTGGCGCCGCCGACCGGCCTGAACAGGTTGATGGGCCCAAGCTTCCCTCCTTTTTGAAAGGCCCCGCACTCCGCCTTGTGTCCGAATTCGACCTTCTGTTCCTTGCTTTTCGCTGCATCTAATCAAGAAAGCCAGGAGACAAGTTGATGTCGAAACGGGGTGCACTTTTCTGTGCAGCGCTGATCATGCTCGCCGCGGGCTGCACCCGTCCTCCAAGCGACGCGCTAATTGCCGCCGACGCGCAAAACCGCATCGGCGCGGATCAACGCATCAAGGCACCACACATTCGGGTCACCGTCAATCGCGGGATCGTTACGCTCTCCGGCGATGTGTCGACCACAATGGAGCGCGCCGCCGCCGCCGAGGATGCTTTCAATGCGAGCGGTGTTGGCGTGCTGGTAAACGACCTGCGAGTGGCAGCCGCAACCGTCCAGCCTTTGAGTGCTCCTGTGCAGATGGGGTCGCGGAAGCCGTCGGCGGCGATTGCCTTGTTGCCTCGTGAAACCGTTGAACACTCCAGTTCGACAACGCAGTCTCCCTTGCCGATCGTTTCTGATCCGCCGTCCTCAAACCCGGCTGCCCCGATAGGCGGAATGAATTCAACTGGGAACCTCCCTCCGGGCGGAATAAATCCAGCCGCGAGTCTCCCCACCCATCCGGTCGGCAGTCTTTCCGCTTCGAACCAGGCGCTGCGAGTTTCGCCTCCTCCTCCAGTAGTCGAGAAGATCAATATTCCGCCGGGAACAGTTCTATCAGTGCGCCTCCTGGAGACAGTCGGCTCTGAACTGAATCAGAAGGGCGATACGTTCACTGCGAGTCTGGCGTCACCCGTCATGATTGGTGACAAGGTTGTCATTCCGGCCGAGGCTGGTATTCACGGGAGAGTGGTGGACGCCGAGAGCAGCGGCCATTTCACCGGAAAGCCTTCCGTCGTGATCGAGCTGGATGAGGTAGCTTACAACGGGAAAAGCTATCCGCTGAGCACGAGTCAGTTCTCGAAGGAAGGAACATCGCGCAACATGCGTACGGCCGAGACCATCGGTGGCGCAGCAGGCGTAGGCGCAATACTGGGCGCGATCGTCGGAGGCGGCCGTGGTGCCGCAATCGGCGCGGCCATCGGTGCAGGCGTAGGCAGCGGAGTACAAGCCAAGAGCAAGGCAAACGACGTGGAAATTCCGTCGGAGACCGTGCTCAGCTTTCGCCTGAAGTCTCCTATTGAAGTCGAACCTTCGGCGACACTGCAAAGATCTGCGAGCGCGGATCCGGATTCGCCGCCAGATCCGTTTGAGAGCGACCGCCCAGTGCTTAAGCATAGGCCTGGTGCCGGATCTGCCGATCCGGCCCCGGTAGATCCACCGGTTGGGCCACCACCTCCGTCAGCTGGGCCAGACGATCCGTCAGGTGAGCCGCAGGCTCCGCCGAATGAGGAAGGTCCGCCAGTGTTGAAGCGGCGGCCGAATTAAGAAGCGTTGTTCGACAGTCTCACTCGCTGCTAAGGGGCTGGTGTTTTATGCGGTGGACCGGTCTTTGCAAACCTGGTCGGGCTAAAGTAAGAGCGCCTGAAGACTCCAGGCGCTCTTTGTTACCTATCAGGATATTTCACCGCCACGACTGCGCCAGCTCTTAGTGCGCCATAGTGTCGCTCTTCATCTCGTCTTTCTTGGCAGTGGTCTTCCCCATCTTGACGGACATCACGTGGACTTCGCCCTTGTCGTTGTACACGTGCGCTTTCAAAGTGACGTCATGCCCTTCGTGGCCTTTCACTGCATCGGGATTCTGGATTGTCCAGCTCTTGCCGTCCTTGTCGGTAAAGCTCTTGCCATCGTCGCTGATTTTGCCGGTGACGCTCATCAGCTTGCCGTCCGCCTTCTTCATGGAATCGGACTTCATGGTGTCATCCTGTTTCATCGTGTCCTGCGCAAAGGCAGTCATGCACATCAGCGATGCTAGTGCGAGGATGCAGATCGACAACTTCTTCATACACTCTCCTTGTATGTTTGTTTGCTTAACATCCGTTCGTCGTACTCACTCAAAGACTGCGGGGCCCGTGTTCACTTTGAATGAGAGTCTTCAGCCGGAAACAAAGTGACAACATCAGCGAAAAAAACTGACCAGAGGATTTCTTACAGGTTCTCGCCCCCCTATCTAGCCGACAGGCAGGCGAGGTTCAACACTTAGAAGGATATTGCGACACCGCCGCGGATAGAGCGCGCGGTTTGTACCAGGTACAAAGTCTGTCCATCCTGCCCCATTACGGGCACGTAGCCCTGGGCTAGAAGGTTTCTGACGTCCACCAGCGCATCGAGGTGTGCCGACAAGAAAGCGGAGCCGGGAATCGGCTGTCGCACAAACAAATTCAGGAATGGATCGGCTTGCCCCGGAGACGCGTTAAAGCTGTCGACCGGAGTCAGGCCCTCTCCGCTCATCCAGCGATACGACGCAATCCAACTTGTCTTGGTCGCGGGAACGGTGCCATTCACCTTCAACGCTACGGAGTGGCGATCCCTCGTTACCAGGTGATCGCGCGCCTCCTGCAGGCTGACATCCGGGTTAGCCAGATCAAGAACGCCGCCGTAAGAGTAATCGAGAGTGGCGGTGAGGTCCGATGCCAGTTTGCGTTGCAGTACGACCCGCATGCCGCGGGTATCAAAATCGGAGCCCTGATAAGTAAACGTTCCCGAATATATGTCAGGAAGGACTTCACCACTTGCCGCAGAAACGTTGCCGACGCCAACCAGCGCAGGATCGGTCATACGGTCGGAGTAAACCGCGACTTGAACCTTGTTCTTGCCCAGACGCTGGGAGACCGACAACTCGTGATGGTGAGCTTTCTCGACGGCCGGAGTGAATCCGGCAAGGCTCACGTGCGGTCCTGACTCGCTCAAGTCTGCCGGCGCAGAATCGAAGCCCTTATCCATGCGGGTGTTCGGCTGCGACGTCGCGTAGCTGTACTCGATTAGCGTATCGGGCGATAGGTGAAAATCGGCAGAACCAAATGGGCGGAACGCATTGACGCGTCCCATGAACTGAATCGTCTGCAACTCGCTGCCGAAATGAAATTCTAGAATGTCGCCGACGATGAGATTGTCGGAGGTGGTCAGCGCCAATGCCTGCAAATCGGCATTGTGCAAGCTTGCATCTGGAGAGGACAGGCGGCGCATAGTGAAGCCGACCTGAGGCTCGGAACCATTAGCCATCCTGCGCACATAACCGGCGCGGACCACAGCTGCGGGAGAACCGTTACCGTAGCCAACGTTGCCATCGAGCGAAACCGTGCCCGAAGCGAACATCGATTTTTCTACGGAAAAGCCCGTGCTCATGTCGGACGCAGAGCCGTATCCCTCGGATGGAGAGCCCGCGACGAAGGAAACGGTTCCCTTCACCGTGCGGTCGTCACCATCCTCTTTTACAGCAACCTGCGAGTCATCAAAGACGCGCAAAACTGGCCGATTGGCCACGGAACGAAGAACCCACTTCCAATCGTCATCATTATCGGGAGCGTTACCCGCGGGAGCTACCTGCATAGCCTCGAACAATGTGCTAAGCGTGACGTCAACGGCCATCGCCGATCCGGCACGCAAGCCGATCTTTTCGCGGAGCGCGGGCAAGAAAGATGGTGCCGAGACCTTAAGGCTATAGCTGCCGGGAACCAGGCCCGCGGCGGAATAAAATCCGTTTTCATCGGTGAAAACTTTCAGGTTGTGAATGGTCGACCCAAGGACTTCTACCATGGCTCCCATCTGCGGAACACCTGCGCTGTTGCGCACGTAGCCCGCGATAGAACCGGGTCGATCCGCAGCCCACGACGGCAGCACGACTGCTACAACAATCGTTAACAGCCCGAGCTTACGGAACATTGCCACCACCTCTGGGATCCAGCTTCGCGGTGTCACTCGACAGAAAATGTCGCTGTCGGGTCCACTGTTTGCTTGGAAATATTGTCGTTCACCTTGATCTGAATGCGATATACCCCGGGATCAAGATTCGCGGCCGATAGTGTCTTCTGCAGAGTCACTTGATCGCCGATATTCCCCATCTGGTCCGTGGATTCCACGGTATGAATCACCTGCTTGTTGGTCGCCGCATTGACGACGTTGTACTCGACAGTAGCCGACGGTTTATGAGTCTTCTCGTCGACCCCGAGATTGTATACCTGCATCCAGAAATTGAGCTTCTGATTTCGCTTGAAAACAACCGGCTTCCCGTCGGAAGGAGCTACTCTCGGCCGGACCTTAGTGGTGCCGATCACGAAATTGCCTGTGCCGACGTTCTTGGCTGCGACCGGTTCCATCTGGTCGGCCAGGATCAGAGATGAAACTTCCAGCTTGTCATCGGCGAAATCAGGAACCTGAATACCGCGGCTCCAGTTCCCCACGCGATCGCCGTTCACGTCCTTTACCACCACGTCGAACCGGTAGCGTCCCGGCCTCAGGGGTAGCGCCTTCCAGTACACAGAGGCATTCTCGGTCACCTTGGGAAGCAATTCGGCAGGTACATCCACTTGTACTGTGTCTTCGAACGTCTGAGCGATTCGGCCGGTCAGTGTGGAAACTCGTCCGAAGATATTCACCGTGCCCCGCTGCACTCCGTCCTTGTTTATGAAGGTGACATCGCGGTTCTTGATCTGAACCGTGATCGGAACCAGGACCGTGTCAGCCGTCACTTTTACGAAGTCTGCCCTCACATCGAAGGGCATGAGGTTCACGCTGATCTTGTGACTGACGACTTCTTCGAGATCCTTAAACTTCACAGCCGGAGGCTTGTTGAGCTTGTAAAACTGCTCGAGGCGATCAAACTGCTTTGTCTGCAGATCGCCAGAGACGCCGGGCCCGGTGCCTAGCCGCTCCAATCCGCCGTGCGTAAAGCGGTCCACCTTGCTCGATACACCCATTTGCTCATACAACGTCAGGCCACCGTTGGGGGTGTAGAGGAGCGCATCTTTCTCAGAGCGGTCCATCGTCATGTGGTAGTCGCCGCACATGCAGGTGTCTACAAACTCAATGATGACTTCCTGACCGATTCCCTCAATGTAGCGGTAGCGCCAATCCTCAAAGGGAAACGTAGAAGTCGAGCCGCCGCCTTCGTCCATGGGACGCTCGTACGTACCCCCCGACGGATGGGAATCGATTTCGTCGGGAGGACCGTACATGATGTACATGCGTCCGCGGTCGGTTTTCCATCCGGGAATACCCGCCGGAAAGTGTTCGTTCGCATAGGCCATGCGGCGGTAGTGCTCGTCTTTGAATTCGTTGTCAGCAGTATCAGGAGTGGGGTCTCGGCGCTGCCAGAATGCCTCGATGAAGTTGTCGCGTTCTTCGTCGTTCGAGAGCATCTTGAAGGCCTTCTGCTCTTCGTCGCTGATGATCCAGCGGACGTCCTCGTCGAGCCATTTCTTGTAGGTCTTGCTCAACTCTTGTTTGAGGGCCTTGGCATTGTCCTTCTTTTGCTTGTCGCTAAGAGGCCTTTTTAGGGGGTCTTCGCTTCCCTGAGCGGGTGCGGCTTCGCCAGAGTCATTTTGAGAAAAGGCGGGAATTGCCAGCGCCAGCAGCGCAGCCAGAGAAAAAACCAACGCAAAGCGATTTCGCAAGCCTACCCGGGACATAAAAAGGGAGTACTCCTAAGACACTTGTTTGCCTATTCTATGTCTTTGGTACCTGCAAAGCAAGCTAAGTCGTGCGATGTAAACAGATTGTGATTGGTTGTCGCGGTTAAAAAAATCGTTCCAGGGACGGGTTTCCAAGGTGGTCACCCCCACCCGTCGGAGTTCCCCAACACGTTATAATTGTGCAGTTAACCTGTAAACACCTCGTTCGATTACGGGTCCAAGCCAGCTGTACCTGCGGTGGGGAACTTTTGAAGGCTGGGGCTCGTATCTAATGGCATGCACGCCGGACGCCTCACCGCCGGAACTCCGGGCCGTTTGAATCTCACGAGACTGGGTTTCTGAACCGCGTTCGTCAACAGGCAGGGGAGGCGATGAGTACCTGGAAGAAGGTTCTGATTGGGGTGGGAGCGTTCGTGGCTCTTTCCGCGATTGTGGGCTTTACCGTTTACCAGAGCAAGAAGAATGTGGTGACGGTACAGACCGGCAAGGCGCAGCGAGGCGATCTCAGCGCTGTGGTCAGCGCCTCGGGGGAGATCAAGCCCAAGACATACGCCAACATTGGAGCAAACGCTTTTGGAAAGATCACCAAGCTCTACGTTAAAGAAGGCGACAAAGTAAAGAAGGGTCAATTGCTGGCGCAGCTCGAGAACGTGCAATCCGAAGCGGATGTGAACGCCACGCGAGCCGCGCTCGAGGTCGCCCAAACTGATGTCATTGCAGCTGACGCGGCGTTGAAAACCAGCGTGGCTGACCTGAACCGCGCCAGGGCAGACGCGGATCGGATGAAGCTCGATTGGGAGCGGGCCCAGGGCTTATATAAGGACGCCTTGATTGCTAAGGCGGAATACGACAGCCGGAAGAATGCGTTTGAGTCGGCGGACGCCGGAGTCGCGGAAGCTGAGGCGCGTATTGCGCAGGCCAAAGCGCAGAAGGACTCAGCGGAACGACGCATCGCGCAGAATCGCGCGAACCTCACTCGTGCCGCCGACGTGCTGCAAAAAACGACTTATGCTGCGCCGTTTGATGGGGTGATCACCAACCTGCCAGTTCGCGAAGGCGAAACAGTTGTCATCGGAATTCAGAACTCTCCGGGCAGCACGCTTATGACGATTGCCGACATGTCGGTCATCACGGCTGAAGTCAAAATGGATGAGACCGACATCGTCAACGTTAAGCTCGGGCAGCCCGCCGAGGTCACAATCGACGCCATCCCCAAGAAGGTTTTCAAGGGAGTGGTCACTGAAATTGGAAACGCTGCGCTGGTGCGATCAACGGGATTAGCGACTTCGCAACAGACGACCGGCAGTCAGGAAGCCAAAGACTTCAAGGTTGTCGTTTCTTTGCAGGATCCGCCGGATAATCTCCGGCCCGGGCTTTCGACAACCGCCAAGGTAACAACGGCTACTCGTTCCAATGCATTATCGATTCCCATGCAGGCTCTTACGGTTCGCAAGCAGTCGGATCTCGACGCCGCTCAGGCGGATAAGAATTCGGTTCATGCAGCCGCTCCACAAAAGGATAAGGATGCAGCAAAGGACAAGACCGAGATTCAGGGGGTCTTCGTGATTCGCGCGGGAAAAGCAGAGTTTGTCCCGCTAGATACAGGAATCGCCGGCACCACCGATATTGAAATTCTGAGCGGAATCAAAGATGGGGATGAGGTTGTAACTGGAAGTTACAAAGTTCTGCGCACGCTAAAACCGGGGGCCAGTGTCAAGATCGACAACTCCGCACCGAAGAAGGAAGAGAGCAACGAAAGCTAATCGCCATGAACCGCATCCCAACCATAGACGACTAACGAGTGTGAAGCTCACACGTCCAACGTAGCACCCGGCAGGAGCTGCAGAGTGGCGGAAGAGGAGAAGAGGATGGCAACCGCAGAAGTAATCAACATGACAGAGCCTGAAGTGTCGGCGTCCCCGCAGTCATACATGATTGCCACCATCGATCTGTGGAAGACCTACGACATGGGATCGGAGCAGCAAGTTCAGGCATTGCGGGGCGTGAACCTCCGAATCCAGCGCAATGAATATGTTGCCATCATGGGCCCTTCCGGCTCCGGCAAGTCGACGTTGATGAACCTGATCGGCTGCCTCGATTCTCCCAGCAAGGGCGAGTACTGGCTGAACCAGCAACAGGTTAGCCAACTCGACGACGATGAACTGGCACGTATCCGCAATAAGGAAATCGGGTTTGTTTTCCAGACGTTCAATCTGTTGGCGCGCGCCACGGCGCTGCACAACGTGGAATTGCCGCTCATCTATGCCGGCATTGCCGGCGAAGAGCGGATCGCGCGAGCGAAGGAAGCACTGACTGCTGTCGGCATGGAATCGCGAATGACGCACAAACCCAACGAACTCTCCGGCGGGCAAAGACAGAGAGTTGCGATCGCACGGGCATTGGTCAATCGCCCGTCGATCATTCTGGCTGACGAACCAACCGGCAATCTCGATTCCCAGACCGGAAATGAAATCATGGCCCTTTTCGACCGCCTTCACGCTGAAGGCAATACCATCGTCCTCGTCACTCACGAACATGACATCGCTGAGTACGCCCATCGCGTTATCTATATCAAAGACGGCGTGATCGCGGGTGACGAAAGAAATTCGCGCAAGGTAGCACGCTAAGACCGCGCGCCGGCATCTTGCCGGCTTCTGGACAGTGATTCCGAGACGGCTCCCGCAATACTTCCAGCAACATGGTCTGCCCCAGCTCGACTCCCATGCCTAAGCTATAATTCGCGCCAACCATGCCCATTGCGAATGGCACGCAAGTCGGTCCATACGAAGTTCTGTCGCCGATTGGAGCGGGCGGCATGGGAGAGGTGTATCGCGCCCGCGATACGCGGCTTGGACGCGAAGTAGCCATCAAGATCCTTCCTGAGTCATTCGCCAGCGATGCCAATCGATTGCACCGCTTCGAGCAGGAATCGCGAGCAGTTGCAGCTCTCAACCACCCTAACCTTTTGGGCATTCATGATGTCGGTCAATACACCGGCTGCCCATTCCTGGTGTCTGAGCTGCTGGAAGGAGAATCGTTACGAACCACCCTTGACCGCGGGCCGATGCCGCAGCGCAAGGGAGTGGAATTCGCGGTGCAAGTTGCGCAGGGGTTGGCGGCGGCGCATGAGAAAGGCATCATCCACCGTGATCTAAAGCCGGAAAATCTGTTCCTTACTCGCGACGGCCGCGCGAAAATTCTCGACTTCGGTTTGGCGAAGCTGGTCCAGAAAAACAGCCAGGAACTCTCCGAAGGCGTCACGCTCACCAGTTCGCATACGGTCCCTGGCATCGTGCTCGGAACAGCCAGCTACATGGCGCCGGAGCAAGTGCGTGGGGAACCAACGGATGCTCGCACCGACATCTTCGCTTTTGGCGCAGTGCTTTTTGAAATCTTCTCGGGTCAGAGGGCATTTCGACGGGACACACCGGCGGAAACCATGACCGCTGTTCTCCGAGAGGATCCGGTTGAACCTGTCGATGCGTTGCATCCGATCTCGCCGGCACTGGATCGTATCGTTCGCCGTTGCATGGAAAAGAACCCCGAACAACGTTTCCAGTCCGCGAAAGACTTATCGTTCGCATTGTCCGCACTATCTGGGACTGACAGCACCACGGCATCGCGAATCGCACCAGCTGGGGGCAAGGTCTCGTGGTCGCGCTGGGCCATGATCGTGTTGTTGATGGCTGTCGTTGCAGCAACGTCATGGTGGCTCGCCAGGCGGCCAGCGACTGCAGAACGGCAACAATTCGCCATCCCCGTGCCGGCAGAAGTGAGTCACTTCGCGTTGTCACGCGATGGAACGATGCTGGCGTTTGTAGCACCCGAGGACAATTCAGGACTCCCCGCAATTTTTGTTCAGCGAATTGGGTCGCCGACGAGCAAGCTCCTCAAAGGAACGGAGGGAGCAAGCTTTCCGTTCTGGTCCCCGGATGCCACGAGCCTCGGATACTTTGCCGATGGAAAGCTGATGAAGATAGATGCCGCTGGCGGGTCTCCGCAAATGCTGGCCCATGTGTTATCAGCACGCGGCGGAACTTGGGGTCGGCAAAACAAGATCATCTACTCTCCTGACTCCGGGAGTGCATTGTGGCAGGTCAATGCCGACGGAACGGGAGCCGCCCCACTCACAGAGGAGATTCGTAAGGCTGATGAGAATACTCACCGCTGGCCAGTGTTCCTGCCGGATGGCGACCACTTTCTTTTTTTTGACGGCAATTTCGGAGACCTGAGGGTAGCGCGTGTCAGCGGTATCTTTCTTAGTTCTCTTAAGAACAAAGAAAAGAAGCTGGTGATGCTTTGCCGTTCCAGTTTTTCTTATGATGCTCACCACTTGTATTATGCGGACGATCGCGGACAGCTGATGAGTGTGCCATTCGACGCTTCGAGCGCAATGATTTCGGGCGCACCTGTGGCGATCGCAGAGACTGTCGGATTTCAGCCGTCCACCTTTTGGGCCTCGGTCGCCGCTTCGGACAATGGGACGCTCGTGTACAACACCAGTCCGGGAGCCGTTCTGTCGGTACTGTCGTGGGTTGATCGCACCGGCAAGGAACTCAGCCGGATCGGCAAGCCCGCTATCCAGGCAAACCCATCAATCTCACCTGACGGGACACGCATCGCGGTTGATATCAGTGACCCACAAGAAAACAACATTGATATCTGGCTGGAAAGCGCAAATGGATCGAGCAATGCCCGCTTCACTTTCGATCCGGATGAAGACGTGATTGGCGTCTGGTCACGCGATGGCAAG
Source organism: Terriglobales bacterium (assembly GCA_036558645.1). Taxonomy (GTDB): domain Bacteria; phylum Acidobacteriota; class Terriglobia; order Terriglobales; family Acidobacteriaceae; genus DATBFG01. Next base: position 54,953 of record DATBFG010000048.1, on the reverse strand, counting down.
ACTTTGGCGTATCGATCGAATCAAGCCACAGCCATGCTGACGGTGAAGCGAGTGTCCGGGCTGGAGCAACAGCACCTCGGATTTCGATCGGATCCGGCCGATGACATCTTGCCCAATTCCTGGTCACTTGATGACAGTCTGATTCTATGTACCCGCCAGCAGCCGACGGGCTACTCACTGGTTCTCATTCCGCCCTCGGGCGCTTCCGTTGTCCCATTTAACCCTGGCACTGGAAACTCCACGAATGGACAGATTTCTCCGGACGGAAAGTGGGCAGCTTATGCCTCGGACGAGTCAGGAACCTGGGAAATTTACGTAACGACTTTTCCTGCGGGAGTAGGAAAGTGGCAAGTATCGCGTGGTGGCGGGCGAGAACCACGGTGGCGCGGAGATGGAAAAGAAATTTTCTATCTCAACCCTGCTGGCCTCCTAACGGCTGTGCCGGTTCAAACTGGGGACACATTCTCTACAGGCGTGCCCATGCCGTTGTTTCAAGTGATTGGCAGAGCGCAAATATCTTCCACCGACGCCTTCACTTACGACGTGAGCAAAGACGGCACGCGATTTCTGGTCGATCGCTATGTAAAACCGGACAGGATTGAGCCACTGACGATCGTGATGAATGTTCCACCTAACGGAAAATAGTGTTGCGACTACATGGTTCAATATGTGCGGTTGGTGCTTGCGCGATATATAATTAACTTAGGCCTAGACGGATTGTCGCACTCTGCATAGCAGCGCGCACATCGCGCTCTTTTTTCATATTAGTTCGGCAACAAGCCAGCTTCTGATCTCGCGATAACCATAATCCCTCTAGCTCTTGTATTTGCAATGATATCTAACGACTTTTCCAATAAACGTCACGCCGAACAGTCCACTACCGGGTCTTCCACCAATCAAAGCCAAAGTTCTGAACCTGCGCAGTTTCGCATGGTGCTGGTCTCTTTCCTTGCCGCCGCGATTGGGCTCGTCGGCGGGTTCGTGGCATATGCCCTGTACAAGCTGATTGGGCTCTTCACGAATATCTTCTTCTTTCACCGGTGGACCGCGGAACTCAGCAATGTCCGCTTCAATCAACTCGGCGTGTGGGTGATTCTTGTGCCCGTCGTCGGTGGATTGATCGTCGGTCTCATGGCGAAGTATGGGACACCCAAAATCAAAGGCCACGGCATACCGGAGGCGATGGAGGCGGTCCTGACCAACCGAAGCCGAATTGAGCCTCGGGTGGCAATCTTTAAACCGATCTCAGCTGCAATCGCTATTGGAACCGGTGGCCCATTTGGGGCTGAAGGTCCCATCATTCAAACCGGGGGCGCACTGGGCTCATTAGTCGGTCAGGCGTTTCACACGACGGCCGCAGAACGGAAGGTGCTGCTTGCCTGCGGGGCCGCTGCAGGAATGTCGGCGACGTTTAACACCCCGATTGCTGGTGTCATTCTTGCGATTGAATTGCTCCTGTTCGAATTCAAGTCGCGATCGTTTATTCCTCTGGTCATTGCCAGCACACTCGCAACCGCTGTTCACATGCGGATGCTGGGTGTCGGACCGATGTTTCAAGTGGCAGCAGTAGATTTCGGTATCCCACGCGCGCTCCCCTTCTATCTTGTGCTGGGACTGCTTTGCGGGGTTGTGGCGGCGGGCTTCAGCAAACTCCTTTATTGGGTGGAAGATCAGTTCGAGAAGCTTCCGATTGATGAGATGTGGTGGCCCGCGATTGGAGCGCTGGGGCTGGGCATCATCGGATATTTCGTTCCACGTGTACTGGGCGTTGGCTATGACACGATCGGTGACATCCTGAACGGCCAGCTCGCGTGGAAGTTGCTGGTCATCGTCATGCTGGCGAAAGCCGCGGCCCTGGTCATTTCTCTGGGCTCTGGGACCTCCGGAGGATTGCTGGCACCGACTTTCATGTGGAGTGCGGCGCTCGGAGGCCTGTTTGCCATGGTGGGGAACTACTTTTTCCCGACCGCGCATCTTTCTCCGGGAGCATTCGCACTGGTTGCGATGGGTGCAGTTTTCGGCGCCGCCTCACGTGCCACATTTTCGTTCATCATTTTCGCTTTTGAAATCACGCGCGACTACAACGCGGTGTTGCCGCTCATGCTGGTAGCTGTAATCGCCGATGGCATCGCGATGCTCTTGATGCCTCACAGCTCAATCATGACGGAGAAGCTCGCGCGGCGTGGCTTGCGAGTACACCAGGACTACGAAGCGGACGCCCTCACTCAAGCCTTTGTGGGCGAAACGATGGACAGAGAACTGCCTGTCATCCCGGCAGGCACCCATGTCGGAGTGGTGGCAGAACGCATTGCCAGGCATGATCCGGAAGTGGCTCGCCATGAGGCGTTATTGATTCTGGATGATGCGAAGAAACTGGTGGGCATCATTACGCGTGGCGATGTCTTGCGTGCGCTGGCTACGGATACCAGTGGCACGATGACGGTTGAGCAGGCCGGCAACACCCGGCTGGTTGTCACGTATCCTGACGAACTGGTTTCCGAGGCCGCTGCCAAGCTGTTGCGATTCGAAATTGGCAGGCTCCCAGTGGTGGAGCGTGGCGACGAACACGAGGTTGTGGGCTACCTTGGCCGAAGGTCGATCCTTGCTGCCCGGCTGCGACGCTTCCATGAAGAACATGTGGCGGAGCCAGGATGGTTCCACGGATTCGCGACCCGATGATGTTATGTTCTGGACCTAAGCAAGCGGAACAGAAGTAGGGACATGAGGCCCTCATCGCTTTGTGTTCCTACTTAGGTGTTGACCGCCTCCGCTGCCGCTGATACAGTCGAAAATCAACGAATGTAGAACTCGATGAACGTCGCATTCGCGGCGTATTCAGGCTTCCCCAAAAATTAGGTTCGCGCATAGCTGTAGGAGGTGCTTTATATGGGCACTGCCCCACTCCCTTTCAATTTCCAGCGCCAGTTCCCGTTTCGTACGGGCGCGGCTGGGATCAACGTCCTTGGCCCGCAGGATCCTGCTGTTGTACAAGCCATTCTGCACGACAGTGCATTCCCGGAAACGAAAGATATCAGCCTGAGCAGTGTGGCCCTGAACGCTCAGGCTGGACAGGATCTCCAATTCGCTACGGGGAAAGGAACGGTCACGTTTACTGCCCAGGCTGCAGCGTCAGCCGGGTTAGGCGTTTACTTCAGCCCTGCGACACTGTTGTCGGCTTTGCAGCTAGAGGAGCACGTCGGAGATGGATTCACCCTTCCAGACGAAAAAGATTTGTACTACACGCTCCTGCATTGGGGATTTGACGCAGGAGCGTCAGCGGCGGGAGCCATCGCCTTCGGACCACCCTCGGTAACGTTTTCCGTCGACGCAAGCGCCGGCCGCAACTTTGCAGTGATCCGACAATTTCAAAAAAAGACTGCCGCCGGAGGCGTGGGAGCACGCACAGCAATCGAGCAGACGGTAGATAGTTGGATGGTTCCAAGCCTAATCTCCAACGACGGCGATCTGAAACCTGGAACCTGGATCTATTCCGAAACGGATGGGAGCTTCACCGGCAGCGCCGGGTTAAGTTACGGCTACGACTTTAACTGGGTGCATGAAGCAAAATTTGCAGGCTTGCAAGGTGATATCGGTCTAAAAATCCAGCTTGGGCTTTCGGCGAGCCTCGGCTTCGCCATCAGCGGACGGTTCGCGGTACTAGTTTCGCGCGAAGGCGACAAACCTGTCGTCCGGGTTCGAGTCTTTCGTCGCCCGAGCAAGGGCTTCAATTTTGCACTCAATCTGGGCGCCTCGGTCCAACCGAGCACTGGCGCACTTCTGCCAGACTCGATGGACGATCTGATCAAGTCGATTCTGGGTTTCTATGCTCCACAAGTGCTGAAAGATTTGAGCGCCCTTGACGATTGGGCTTCGGGTCAAGCGCCACTTCCACAGGCGCTCGCGAATCTGAGCACCGACTACATGCTCAAACTTGTTGGCAAGGTGTACCAGGACGCAACGGGGAAGGCGTTCAATCCGGATCAGGACTTCAACAAGGCCAAAGCGCTGGTTACAAACTTCCTGGATGACTGGGGAAATCTGGACACCAAGCTGTCATCTTTGTTGTGGAAGCTGGTGCCGACATCCGGAGATCAGAAGGCCGCGAGCATTTTCTCCGACGTCAAGAAGGTCACTGAGGCAATTGCCACTGGCGATCAAGCCGCCTACCTGAATCTCCTGAACACGACAGCCGGAAGCGGAGGCTTTCTGGCGACCCCACAAGGTCAATGGTTGGAAACTTTGGCGTTGGGTAGTCTGCTCGGGCCGGCGACCAGTTCTGAATCCTTTGCGGAGTTGCAAGAGCTTGCGAAAAAGACGGTGCCCTTCCTGACGCAAGGAGATCAAAACCCAGTCTTGAGCACACTACATGATTTCATCGAGAACAAGCTCCAACTCAGCGTGATCACCGATGCTGTGAAGAATCGGCTCGACCAGATCAACGAGGAATGGATACGAGCCAAGATTTCCGATTTTCTGCAGCAGAAAGTTTTCGGATTTGCAGAACTTCAAAAGCTGGACAAACTGATCCAGACAATTCGCGGCAAGGCTCAAGACTTTTATTCGAAGGGTCTGCAGGCGCTTAATACGACGTACGGGTTTTCACTCGGGGCAACGTACCAGACCATATCTACAACGACAGCGCTCCTCGATGTGGAATTCGATTTTGGGGATCCATCTGCGGACAAGCAAAAGTTGCAGGCCGCATTAAAAGCTTCTATCGGGGGAGACTTCACCAAACTGCTTTTGGAAAAAATACCTGGGGTGCGCCTGAATCGCGCGGCACTCTCTCATTCCATCACACGGCATTCGCACATTGAACTCAAGATGCCGTTCTACTCCAGCACAATCGATCACATCAACGAGTCTTTGGCGAAGATCGACGCGGTGGATGCAGACGGCGAGCGGGTGGTGATTTACCAACTCGACTCCAGTGATGAAGTCTCGAAAATCACGAATCGCGGCGGAAATGACAGCCACCTGGTCATGGGCGCCAAGATTCCTGCGGTAAACGGAAATGCCACTCGGGTTTTTGGAGAGCCGACTTTCAGTTATACGTACGCGTATCGGCAGGCTTCGCGCGACATGCGGAGAGATCAATTGCAGTATCAGCTCAAGCCTTACGTCGACCAGTATGTCGGGACGGCCTTTGCGACGGGAGCGTTCGACAATTGGCTGACGGAGATGGATCGTGCTCTTCACATGTCGCTACCCGATCACTATGGCTATGCGCTGATTGGTATCGATCTCGCTTTGTCATCCGCAGTTGTCGCCTCATGGTTAAATGCGCCGGCGGAAGAGAAACAGCCTGCGTACATGGACATGTCGGTGGCACTGCAAACTAAGCTGAAATCCCTGGTGCCGCTCTATTACTTCACCAATGTGAAGAAGTACGACGATCTGGACACGGCGTACGTGTTGCTGGCCTACCAGGCGATGCCGGTGACCACGTCAGTTCGGCTCAGCGGCAACCTTCTATCGTTGAATACCTGCCAGACAGCCTACTGGGACTGGATGGATCCACATCTCCGCGAGGCTGTATTGAGATGCTCAGCGACAGAGTCCAAACTGCGGGCGCTTCTGCCGGCTGTCTTCCAGCGTCTGCAGAATGCGAATCCGGGTCAGAGTTCGAGATATGAGCCCGGAGACGCCACAGTACGAAGAATTCGCGACGCAGCAAGCCGAAACGACATCTTGATGAGGAGCCTGCTGCAAACCGAAGCCGAAATCATCCATGGCGCGCTCAAAGCCGGCCAGCAGCTTGCCAAGTTTCGCGAGAAAAAAGGAGCCGATGTAAAAGCGGCCACGCGAGCCTTGGCAGCCTTCGGCAGCACGATTACCGACACGTTCAATAAGAAGGTCAGCAGCATTTATGGGGGCGATGCGTTACGCCCACTCGGCACGATGCTCTTCGTGGCCGCTGCGCAAGCGCTCAGCAACAGCACGCAAAATCCCTCTGCGCTATTCCGGTTCATCGCCCTGAAGCCGGATGCCAAGTTCGATCCCAAGGACTTTCTTGCGGGGAAATCTCCGCAGGACAGCATCCTCATACAACAATCGATCGTCAACGCGTAGCAACAGGGAGGGGGCATGCTCGAACAGATAGATATTGCGGTCGGCTTCGCCGTCATCATGCTTCTGCTAAGCCTGATTGTGACGGTCATCGTGCAGGCAATTGCCGCGGCCTTCGATCTGCGCGGTAGGAACCTGGTCTGGGGACTCACGAAGCTCTTGCACCAGATCAGTCCGGAATTCGAATTACCTGCGGGGCGTGACTGGAACGAAAAAAAGTCCACCTTGGGGAAGAAGATTGCCGAAGCCGTGAGCAAGCATCCGGCGATAGCGCATAGTTGGCTCGGACGAGCGACCGCAATACGCCCCGAAGAATTAATACGACTGATGCGGGACTTGGCAAAGCGCCCACCGGAAGGTCTAACGCCAGCGGCACTCGAGAAATTGCGCGCTTGGGCGGCAAACACTTCACCAGATCCAGTGGCACTCGCGGCAGCGAATGCGATCCTCGATAAGGTAGAGACTTCTTTGCCGAACCGTTCGGCTGAAGTGAAAGATGTAATCAATCAAGTGATTGGATCGGCTGGCAGGCTTGAGGCGGGGGTTGAAACCTGGTTCAACACTATGATGGACCGGTCTTCCGATACATTCGCGCAAATGACGCGCTGGGTAACTGTCTTCGTCGCGATTTTTCTGGCCTTTGGTCTACACATCAATTCCGGCGACATCTTTCACCAGATTTCGGGCAGTTCCGAGATACGTGCCAGGCTCGCGGGCATGGCCGATCAGACTCTTAAACAGGCGGATCAGATCATGAGTGCCGGCAATCGCGGAACTATCGCGTTGCAACATCTCAAGGAGAAACACCAGGGAGACAGCGTTGCATGGGCAACGTTGAACAAAATCCCGGCGAACGTTCCGGCCGCAACCTGTGGAGATGCCGCACATCAACTTGCCCAGCAAGGCGCCGATGATTCTCTGCTAACGGACCTGTCGAGCCTTTGCCAGGCGGAGGCCGCCGACGCCCTCAAAGCGAATGACGCCGCTTTCAATACACTGCGTGCCAGTCTCGACCAGAGTGGCCTGCAGATTATTCCGTCGAAGCTGTCGGACTCGGTAAGGGACTCCCGGCTTATCGCGTACTACATCGATTCGTATTGTGACGGACGGCAATTGATCGGTGTGGGTGCTACGGCCATCTTGCTCAGCCTAGGAGCGCCGTTCTGGTACAACGCCCTGCGCCAACTGGCAAGTCTGACGCCACAGATCACGCGAACCATTAAAAAGGAACAAGCTGCAAAAAGCGAAGCTTCCTCCAGTGATAACGACAACGGCTAGAGCCATCAACACTAGCCGTCGAGGTGTGACATGGTGAATCCATCCTTCCCCGGTCAAACGATCTCCGCCGGTAGCAAAGATGCGGCCAATGTGCTCCTGATTCAAGAGCGCCTGAACAGTGTCGGGTGCGGCCCAGTCGAAGAGGACGGAATTTTCGGCCCCGAGACGCTCGAAGCCGTTCAACATTTTCAGGCACGTTCAGTGGACCAGTTCGGAAATCCGCTGAGAGTGGATGGTCGCGTGGGACCGATGACCTGGTCCACTCTGTTCTCACTGGAGATTGAGCCACAAGTTGCCAGTTCTACATCGGCGCTGATGACGCTCGCGCTGGATAAGGCTGAGGACGAGATCGGGGTACGTGAGGAGCCTTCAGGATCCAATCGAGGGCCGCGCGTCGATCAATTCCTGCGGTCGGTCGGACTGGATCCAGCAGCGGGAAGTTTTCCGTGGTGCGCTGCATTCGTGTATTGGTGCTTCGATCAGGCATCGATTGCACTGAATGCTAAGAATCCCGTCGTAAAGACGGCCGGAGTCGTGGAACACTGGAATTTGGCGGGGTCGCGTGGCATCCATCGTTTATCTGTCGAGGAGTGCCTCGACGAACCGTCACTGGTAAAGCCGGGGATGATTTTCATTATCACCACTGGTGGGATACACGGACACACAGGATTGGTCCAAGAAGTGCGGGGCACAGCTTTAACCACAGTCGAGGGAAACACGAATGAAGGTGGGTCCCGCGAAGGCATCGGCGTCTTCCGTCGCACGACGCGTACTATCGCCAGCATGCGCGGGTTTATCGATTACGGCACAGAATAAAACACTTGGTGTAGAGATTCAGAATTCTTTTCGATGCATAGACTGTACGCTTGTCAGGCGGCCTGTTCGCCAGTCGGTTTGTCCTGCGCTTTTTGCTTTTCTTCCCCCACTTCCCCCTTTGGGGCTTCACCTCGCGTCTGATCTTGAGCCTGTTCTTCTTGTTCCTCTTGTTTGGGTTCGGGTCGTGGACGTTCCTCTTGTGTGGGCTCCTGCTCCCTAATTTCCTGCTGGTGCTCACTGCCCTGCTTCGCCACTTGAAGAGGTTCCTTATCCTTTGAGCTTTTCTCTTCCTTTGCTGCAGACTCGCCAACATTCTTGAGAACTGACGAAAGTAGGCTTTCGATCCGCAGTCGGGCCGCCCTCCAGCGCACGTTGCTTGCATTGCCAGCCTGTTTCAGGAAAGGCGCCAGCTCCTCCTCAGACGCACCTTTCTGTTTCAGAAATAGAAGAGTCGCCTCACTCTTCGCTTCCAGAGATTCCAGGGCAGACAAGAGCTCGTCGAGCAGCTCGTTTACCGGCTTCGTGTCCATTCAAGTGGCCTCCCGAATCAAGGTTCTATGATGCGGGAACTGTCGTCCCTTTTGGCTCACATGCGAAGGTATCTATGGAAGGATCGTATCTGGTGGTGGCAACAGTGGATCTTTGTGTTTGCGTGCAACCGCAGGCTGATCTTAGATTCGCAGCACACCCGCGCCTTTGATTTCACTATGCTTCAGTGATTGCAGGGCTTCATTTGCATGTATGAGGTCGAAGATCTGAACCTCGGTTCGCAACGGAATCTTTGCGGCCAGATCCAAAAATTCACGAGCATCCTGACGCGTGCTGTTAGCCACGCTACGAATCACCCGCTCGTCATACAGAAGGTCATAGGGCATCTGGGGTATTGGTGACATCGTGATGCCCGCCAAGGTCAGCGTTCCGGCCTTTCGTAGAGTACGCAACGCGAGAGGTACCAGTGAACCGGCAGGGGCAAAAATGATCGCTGCATCCAATGGCTTGGGTGGCGTTTCTTCCGCACTTCCGACCCAAGCTGCGCCAAGATCGAGGGCGAGCTCGCGATGTGCCTTCGCGCGGGTGAACACAAACACCTCACATCCTAGATACCCCGCGAATTGCAACACAAGGTGTGCCGACGCCCCAAAGCCGTAGAGCCCGAGACGATCACCATCCTTAGCACCACTCAATCGGTAAGAGCGATAGCCGATAATTCCGGCACATAACAATGGAGCGGCATTCTCGTCCGAAAAGGCAGGAGGGATTGCATAGGCATACTGCTCACCCACTACGCTGTACTCTGCGTAACCTCCATCGACGTGCAGCCCCGTAAACTGCGCATTGAGACACAGGTTCTCCAGACCTTTCGTGCAGTATTCGCAAGACTGATCCGTCGCGTGGAGCCATGGAATGCCGACCCGGTCACCCTTTCGAAACTTGCGGACGCTGGCTCCAAGCTCATCTACAACGCCTACGATTTGATGCCCGGGGACTACGGGCACCTTTTGAAGCTTCAACTCGCCTTCAACAGTATGAAGATCCGTGTGGCACAAACCGCAACATTTCACGCGGACGCGGATCTCCCCGGCGGCAGGCGTAGGATCACGAATCTCACGCAGAACAAGCGGAGATTCCGCCACTAGAAGCGGGCGCTCAAGAACCATCGCCTTCATAAAAACATTCTATGCCTGACGACGATCCGAACTTGTTAGTGTGAGCTTGACCTTTATGCCAGACACTCAGATCCGCGACGCAGTGCGGGACGACTTGCCACGATTGACCGCAATCTACAACCATTATGTGGTCCATACGCCCGTCACGTTTGACATTGAGCCATTCCTTGTCGAGCAACGCATTCCCTGGTTCGAGCAATTTTCTAACCGAGGTCGTTACCGTTTGCTGGTAGCTGAGAGCGAAGGGACAATCCTGGGTTACGCCGGCACAACTCGCTTCCGTCCTAAGGCCGCCTACGAAACCACGGTCGAGACGACGATTTACTGCGCGCCAGACGTCGGGAAAAAGGGCATTGGCATTGCGTTATATACCGCTCTGTTCGAAGCGCTGGCAAAGGAAGATATTCGCCGTATCGTTGCGGGGTACGCTTTGCCGAATCCCGGGTCGGCGGCATTGCATGCACGTTTCGGCTTCACGACGGTGGGCATCTTCCGCGAGAATGGGCGCAAGTTCGGGCAGTACTGGGATGTCTGCTGGATGGAGAGACCGCTCCACCTGGGGCGGACGAGTTAAGCAGTGCGCGTCACTACCTTGTACTTGTTGAGCACCGCCTCCCGTGAAATCACACCTTCGAGCTTGCCATAATTTGCCCGGCTAACAACTGGGATCATAGGAAACTCGTAGACGTAGCGAAGCGCCATCTCGAGTGGCAGATCCGGATGTACATAAGGGAGCGACTGGGTGGGCAGGGCAGAAAGCAGGGTAAGCTCCGCCTTTCCCTCCCCAATCAGGCGTTTCAGTAAATCCCGTCCCACGGTCGTCCAGCCCGAAGGGGGTACGTGAACCAGGAACATGTCGGCTTCGGACTGCTGCACGAACTGAGAGGCCTGCTGCACGGTCTGGCTCGATTCGAGGACTGGAGCAGTGGGCGACTGCATCGCATCTTCCACGCGTAAGATCCTCTCCTCACGCTGCTCCTCCATGGAGGGAAGATCGAGACCATCCTGCCGAGTAAGCAGGTCAAAGATGGGCGTCCGTTGTAAGCTGCGGGAGATCAAGTAAGCGAAGGTATTCGCAACGATGACCGGTACGATGATCGAGTAGTTCCCGCTTACCTCGAGCACCATGAACACCGAGGTCATTGGCGCGCGCAAAAAGCCTGCAAATAAAACGCCCATGCCCACCAGGGCATAAGTCGCGGTGGATCCGGTGAGGTGAGGATAGAACTGGCGTTCCAATCCGCCGACCGCTCCGCCTAACATCGCACCAACGAATAGTGTTGGGGCAAACATGCCTCCGGGGGTCCCGCTGACAAAGGAGAGAGTCGTCGCGATGATCTTGAGCAGTGCCAGAATTGCGAGCATCTTCCAGGTGAACTGATCATGGATAGCCTGGTCCATGTACTCATAGCCAGCACCCATGACTTGCGGGGCTCCGAAGAAACCAATTAAGCCAATCAGAAATCCCGCCAGCGGAATCTGTATGTATTGTGTCCATCGGGGACAGGCTCGAAGTCGCGGACGCAAATACCCGATAGCCTTAGCAAAGAAACTTGCGGCTAGTCCCCCCACGATCCCCAAGACGGCGTAGGCAATCAACTCAGTCGGGCGCACGAGTCCGACGGCGGGAATGCGAAACAGAGGTTCGGAACCTAGAAACCACCTCATCACGACTACGCTGGAAATAGCCGACAAAACGACCGATCCCAGGATGCCGGCACTCCACCGCCCAATCACTTCCTCAATCACGAACAGCACGGCGGAGATCGGGGCATTAAAGGCTGCGGCCAATCCTGCGGCAGCACCCACCGGCGCGAGCAGTCGCAGCCTTTCGCGTGAGAGTTGCAGTCTACGACCCAGAGCGGACGCCAGGCTTGCCCCAATCTGCAGGGAAGGATCTTCCGGTCCGAGAGATTGTCCCGACCCAATGGCCAGTGCAGCAGTAATGAACTTGCCGATCGCCGTTCGAAAGAAGATGTATCCATTATAGATGTAGAGAGCGGCTTTAGTTTGATTGACGCCGCTACCGCGCACTTGAGGAAAGATATACAGAACCAGCAGCGTGACCAAAACTCCAACCGCCGTAGGTGCGATGAGCAGGCGCACGTCTCCGGCCTGGGGCAACGGTCCCAAGAATCCAATGCGGCTCCATTCAATGAAAAGGCGGAAGCAGACAACACCCAGCCCGGCAAAAATCCCGATGAAAACTGCGATGACTAGAAAAAACCTTTCTTCTCGCGAAATGTTTTTGGCCAAACGCTGAAATGTCGTTTCTGGGTTTTGATCTACGACCGGCGAGACGGCCGGAGTGCTGGTCTCGCTCACTGCTCTCCTCCATTGCGTTTAGCAGACAATAGATGGAGCGCACGATCCGCGGGTCCACCGGTTCCGCATTGCTTCTGCGTTTCCTCTTCGATCTGCGCAATCAAGGCCATCGCCGCATCGGAAGCCTCTGTGTCCATACTAGTCAGATGCTCGACGCGATTATTCATTTGCACCCAACTGGTGTTTAGACCTGCGAGCGTGGAATCCGTAGAATCCGCTGCAGCACTACATTGTGAGAGACGTTTTCCTGCCTGTGCCACTGCTGCGCGCAGGCGCCGGAGGCGCTCTGTCGATCCCAAATGTGGCTCGAACGGATCCATGAGTAATAACAAGGTGCTAGTCTCCAGAAGTTCCCTGCTCTCGTTATCGTTGGTGTCGACTTCCATCGCTTGCCTCAGGTAATTCTCCGCCTCTCGATAATGTCCTATCTGGAAAGCAGCAGCACCAGCGCCTTTCAAAGCCGAAGGAGATTTGGGGTCCAACTGTAGTGCTCGCTGGTACAGCGGCAAAGAGCGCTCGAGTGTCCCTGCCTTGGCAAACAGTTCCGCGGTTCTCGTGAGTATGCCCGGATCATTGGGAATCGCTGCGGAGAATGCAATTAACTCCGCCTCGGCCTGTGGACGCGCCCCCTGCCGTAACAAAAATTCAATGAGTTCAAATTCCACGTTGCGTCGATTGGCCTCGGCGTTCGAAGGCCAGACGCCATAAGCCGCGTTGTGGTAATACTGAATCGCCTTTTCGGTGAGTGCCTCGCGCGCCGCCAGCCTTCCCAGCGCCAGGTTTACAAAACCGTCCTGTGGCGATCGTTCCCACAGGTTTACCAGATACGCTTCTGCCTCGCTGGTACGTCCGGTGTCGCGCAGGGCGCGAGCCAAGCTAAGCTGATACTGGGAGTTGTCGTGATCGTAGGTTAGGGCAGCGCGGAAGTCTTCGATCGCACGATCGAAGCGTGAATCTTTTTGGTTTTCCACACCACGGGCAAAAAGCCGGCGCGCAAAAGCTTTCTGCTGTTCCTGGTAGCGATTAGCAAGGCGCGTAACGCCGGCGAAGCCCGCAATGGCGATGAGCGAAAGCACGGCAAACACCGTGGCCGGGCGATTAAGAGTTGTGGCCGGAACGATAGACACTGCTTCAATCTTAACGTGCATTTTCGCCGGATTCGCCAGGCCCCAAGAAAATATTGGCGGATTTTCAGGTAAGATACTTCGCTGCCCATGAACCGCGAATATCACAAGGCGTATAGCCATCAACTGCATCGGGATATGGAGTTGCTTGTGTTCGGCCATGCGGGCCAGCCGCTCCTCGTGTTTCCCACCTCCATGGGGAAATTTTTTGAGTATGAGGACCGGGGCATGATCGGCGTGCTGACGCCAGCCATAGATCGCGGCGAGCTACAGGTTTTCTGTCCGGACGCGGTTGACACTGAAAGCTGGTACAACAAGGGGATCCATCCGCGGCATCGAGTCGAAAGGCACCTGCAATACGAGGCCTACATTCTTTATGAGTTGCTGCCGTTTTTGCGCTGGAAGAACCAGGCGCCAAGTCTCGCGGTGACTGGGTGCAGCTTCGGCGGATACCAAGCGGCAAATTTCGCCTTCAAGCATCCCGACGTGGTTACGCACTTTGTGAGCATGAGTGGGGCCTTCGATATCCACCAGTTTCTGGATGGCTACTACGACAATGATTGTTACTTCAATTGTCCGGTAGATTATTTGAAGAACATGTCGGATGACTGGTTTCTGACCCGGTATCGGCAGATGAAGATCGTCCTCGCCGCCGGTGAGTGGGATATCTGTCTCGGTCACAACCTGGACCTGTCGAACATTTTGAACAGCAGAGGTATTCCCCATTGGCTGGATGTCTGGGGAGACCACGCGGACCATGAGTGGCCGTGGTGGAGAAAAATGGCGGCAAAATACTTCATGTAGCGTTAAACGAAAAGGGGCGAAATCTTGCTGAAGCGGATTTGCATCGGGTTGCTGTTGTTGAATGCCTGTAGTCAAGCTCAGGACCTGGTGCAGGCTCGCCGCATACAAACCCTGGTCCTCGGTGTGGACAGTCATAACGATACCGCACAGCGGGTACTCATCGAAAAGGTAGACCTCGGTCAGAGGCTACCCGATGGCATGGTTGACTTTGCGCGATTGCGAGAAGGTGGAATGCACGTTCCCTTCTTTGCGCTATGGGTGCCTGCGTATTATCCGGGCGCCGAAGCGGTCCGCCGAACCCTCGAACTGCGGGACGCCATGCAGACCGTCTTCGATAGGTACCCCGATCAGATCGAACTGGCTACGAGCGCGCATGATATCGAGCGGATTGTCGGGCAAAAGAAGATCGCGGCTGTGTTGACTGCCGAAGGCGGACACCAGATCGACGACGACCTTGCGGTTCTGCGCATGTACCGGCGTATGGGTATCCTCTCGATGACCCTAACCCATTTCCGCAACAATAACTGGGCGGACTCGTCGACTGCCAAGCCCGAACACAATGGCTTGACCGATTTCGGCAGGCAGGTTGTGCGTGAGATGAATCGCATCGGTATGATCGTCGACATTTCGCATGTGTCGGACAAAACCTTCTACGACGTGCTCGAGGTTTCAACTAAACCGGTGATCGCCTCGCACTCTTCGTGCTTCGTGTACTCCGACGTGCCGCGCAATATGAAGGACGATATGTTTCGGGCGCTCGCCAAGAACGGCGGCGTGGTGGGGGTGAACTTCGGCTCGTCATTCTTGAACCAGAAGGATGCCGATATGCTGAAGAAACATATTGCTGAACAGAACGACATCCCCCGGAACCTGACTGGGCCCGATCTGGATGCGTTCGCAGCCAAGGAACACGCAAGCAATGGCGAGATTCAAGCTGCGATCGGTAACGCCACCGTGGATGACGCGGCCAACTGTATCGATCACATTGTGAAAGTAGCGGGAATTGATCACGTTGGAATCGGCAGTGACTTCGATGGCGTTCCCAGCGTACCGAGCGGCCTTGAGGATGTGTCCAAGATGCCAAACTTGACCGCTGCCCTGCTCAAACGAGGTTATTCTGAACAAGACATTCGAAAAATTATGGGGGACAACTTCCTGCGCGTGATCCGGGAAGTGGTGGGAAACTGAAGCCGCAAGTCTGACTAGGGGACATCACTCATGGATAAGAAAATCGGCGTCATCTTCGGAATGGAAAACACCTTCCCTCCTGCCCTGGTTGACAAGATCAACAGCATGAGGGTGCAAGGGGTGACTGCGGAGTTCGTAAAGCTGGGCGGAGTAAAGATGGCTGGACCGAGCGGCTACCGAGTCATCGTGGACCGCATCTCACAGGACATCTCGTTCTATCGTTCTTACCTGAAGAATGCCGCGCTCAACGGCACAATCGTCATCAACAATCCCTTCTGGTGGACGGCGGATGACAAATTCTTCAACTACGCGCTAGCGACCAAGCTGGGCGTAGCCATTCCCCCGACGGTGCTTCTACCGCACAATCAGCATCCACCGGGAACAACTGACCAATCGATGCGTAACTTGATCTTCCCCCTGAATTGGGAAGAGATTTTCGATTACGTCGGGTTCCCCGCATTCCTCAAGCCTTACGACGGAGGCGGCTGGAAGAACGTTTATAAGGTCAATTCGCCGGAAGAGTTCTTCAACGCCTATAACGAGAGCGGCCATCTCTGCATGACGTTGCAACGCGGAGTGAAGTTCAAGGAATACTTCCGCTGCTACGTCATCGGGCAAGAAAACGTGCGGATTATGCCATACGACCCGAGCGTGCCCTTCCATGAGCGGTATGTCAAGAATCCGCCTCAGTACGATCCCAAACTGATCGAGCGCGTGGAGCAAGACTGCAGGACGCTGTGTCGCGCCTTGGGATACGACCTGAATACGGTCGAGTTTGCGGTCGAAGACGGCGTGCCGTATGCGATTGACTTCATGAATCCGGCGCCGGATGCAGATGTGAATTCGGTTGGGCGTGAGAACTTTGAGTGGGTGGTGAATTCAGTCGCTGAGCTTGCCGTGAAGAAAGCGCTTAGCGACGAGGATCCCGCGCGGGAACTGCGTTGGGCGTCCTTCCTGGCGGGGACGAAGCCCGAAAATCCGACAGTGAAACCAGCGGCGCGGAAAAAAGCGAAGGCGCAGTAGGGCTGGTACGTGCATTCTCTCCATGCCCTGGTGCCTTTTGTTGAAGGACGGCTTGCTCGGCATCGCCAGAGGCGATCTTTCGAAAGGTGTCTTGGATCATCCCGTATAACCCTGGGCCGAAAAGGAAACTATCCATCGAGAATAACCGCGAGAAATCCAGGCCCGCTGCAGTCGGAGCGAGGGTTGTCTTATAACGGAACGAGTCGTTTTGGAACGAGTGTGCAGACGGAATGCTTTCGTAGCGATAGCCTTCGGGAAAAATCCAGTGAATGTCGTCCTCAACCCTATAGGAGTACTGAAAGTAGATCGGGTAAGTCCTCCTCGCCGAGTCGAAGCGATGGGTTGGCTTGGCCTGAAAAACAGCCAGCGGAACGAGCAGGCGACGCCCGCTGACCGTGGCAAATTCAGGAACCGAGAAGCTGGCTTCCGCCTTCAGTTCCTTATCTGAGTCTTCCCACGCGTCTACTCGGCTGATTTCCACATTGGCCCCTGCCGGGAGCCAGCCCTTCACTTCGTCCTCCAATGCCTTTTGGCGTCCCGCCTCATCTTCATCGTAATGGTCCAGCCGGCGCACGAGTGCTTCCTCTCCGGCAAAGGCAACCTGTACCTTGCCCTCGATGGTTCCGTTGCTATCTACCTTGACCGATGCAGTCCGGCGGATTATCGCGGAATCACTCCCGGGCGCGGGAATCAACTGGAAGTCGGCCCCAAAATCACTGATCCGCAGACCTCTCACGCCCGACTCGGCCCATGGAAGAAGGCCGTAAGGACAAAATCGGGTAGCAGGGTCCAAGAACAGATTATCCTTTCCCATTTTCACCATGACCACGGTGGCATTTAGTTGGCTCGCGTCCAGCACCACCCGGTCGAGCACCGACTGGCTTCGATCCACCAGTTTCACCACCCAGGCCTGAAACCCTGCAGCTCGAGCCATAGCCACAAACAGATAGTTAATTTCATTGGAAAATGCGTAGCCATGGTTCCAGACATCCTCCACGTTCTTGTTCTCTCTCAGATTCTCTTGCTTGTTCTGCTTTTCAGTTTTCTCAGGCTCGTAACTTACGTACCGGATCTGTTGCACTGCCTTATAGATCTTCCGCAGCTTGGCTTCTGGAGAATCGGTGTCCGTCACAATCCGCGCGGTGGCTTGCTCGATCGTTTTGGAATGGCCGATGAAGACTTCCAACTCCTTGCCTTGCCTCATTCCCAGTTCAGACCAGAACCCGTAGGAATTTCCGAGAACGTAGAAGAAGTGGACCCGGCTGTTGATGTAATTCTCCGGCGGTGCAAGTTCCTCTTTTTCCATCGGCGGGAGGTCGCGGATTTCGAGTTGAGCCGTGCCATCCGGTTTCAGCTCAACATGACTGCCTGCCGGTGGACGGATCAGCGCCCACTGTAGATTTCCTTTGGGCAGGTATCGAATCGTGAAGCGCGCATGACGGGTGAATAACTCGTGCTGCAGGGTCCACTGCATGGTCGGAATCGAATAGGTGCTGTCGATCAGGTATTCCGAGGGATTCTTGAGCACGCCCGGAGCATGCTGGTGCCACTTGACCTTATAAGAATATTCGAAGATGCTTCCAGTCCCCACCTCCGGTAGCGTGATCACCTTGGCCTGATACTTCAACCGCTTCGACTTCACGATGAGCCGGTCAAAGACGGCGCCACTGAACTCGACGGCAGTACCATCCGGCCGCACAGTTCGCGCCCGGACCTCGTACACCTCCTGCTGCTTTTCAACGTATGGGATTTCAATGTTGGCAAACTTCCGGCCTTCATCGGTGAAGATCTTGATTCGGCAGTACTCGCTCTCTACCGACTTCACATCGTCGACTCGGCTGTCCCGGTCCAGCAGGATGGCAGACGCCCCGGGCATGGCTGGATTGTCTGTGAGGGCCAATTCGGCGGCAGAAACCGGAGGCCAATCGCCGGAACTCTGCGCCTCCATCGAAAGGAAGGAATCGAACAGAATCAATACAAGACTCGCCTTCAGACCGGCGCGTCGGACGCAGTCCCCCAGCGAGAGTTGCGCAGGCAAGAGTCGCCTCCTTACCTACTCGCGGAGTTTCTCAAGAACTCCTCTCTGAGGCAAACCCTTTCTTAAGCAAGAATGGCCGCTAAGGTAGGACTCAAGCACTCGAATCGACGTGAAAACCGACACGGCAAGGACGAGTAGGCTGGCAACGGACAACCGCCATCGCACCACACAGCCGACTGGATTGGTGGTCTACCACTCTTGGTTACCTTCACTAACGTGTGTGTACTAGTGGAGAGCACTGGGTGTGCGGATGAATTGCAAAGACGCGAACGCCCTTGAGGAGCAGGTAAAGTCTCCAGACGAGATCCAGGGTGACGACAGGATGAACGGACGAAACGCCGTGTTCAAGCGTTTCGCGCTTGAATGATGGCCAAATCCTGATCCTTATGCTGGTGTCAGCTTTCTAACCAGCGCGTAAGTTATCAGTGCTAACGCAATTCCTGTTCCTGCTGCCCAAAGCACGCAAGTCCTAGTTTCCCTCCCGAAGCCGAATCGGAGAGCTACGAAAAACCATTCCGAAAATACCAGCGAGTAGATGGCACAGGCGATGAACTTGGCATTAAGCCCCCTTAAGGGGGCCTCCCGATGTTCTTTCTCGCATAGGTAAAAATGGCCATGTCCGAGACCGAGGCTTTCCTCAAGATGCCGCCCTTCCGTCACAAGGTTATGCGTTCTCTGAATGCCACGAATTTCATAAAGGAATAGAGCGATGGTAAGTAGCGCCGCAAAGATTGAAGCGAACCCTACTAATTCATGCGCGCCTTCCGCGAGTTTCGTTCGATCCACAAATAGCACGCTCAAGAGGGAGGCCAGCGGTAGCAGTCCAAGCAACTTCATTCTGAAGTCGTCAATTGCGTGGTAGCTTTTGCAGATTTCCCCATATATGGCTAGCGTGGCTTCCTGTTCCATGTCGGACTTGATGATTTCTTTTTCCTGTGTACTCATGTTGTCCTCGTACTGCTATGGAAGACTATGGACACTTCGTAGTTACATCCAACGGTGCACTGGAATCAAGTTTTTTATGATCTATAAGTGAAATCGGGATGTTACGCCAATTGATGCCCACGACGGACTTTTCTCCGACCGAGCAAAAGGCATGTAAGCGCAAAGAACCACGCTGCGGGAGTTAGGAATCGCAATATCAGCAAAGCCCTAGAAAGATTTGAAGGCAGGAATTCCAGCCGTAGCCGAAGCAAGCTTTGAATTGCAGCTGTGGTCCACAACAGCAGAGTGAGGAGGACACCAAACATCCCAATCAGTTGCCATCGTTGTACCCCGCGATCGAGGGCCCAACCCGCAAACCACCACCAAGTCAAAATGGCTGGAACAACCAAGATGAAGTGCATGGGGGCAGCGAGTCTCAGCTGGTTGGCGATTGGCATTGCGACGGAGTATGCCGGACCGTTCAAGAAGCGCAGAAGGATGTCCGACGCCTGATACGGCCAGACGGGTGCGCCCGCATCCCAAGCCATTCCCATCGACTCAATCGCTCGGGCGTTATGGATATCCCAGAGTATTAGGGGAAGGCTTAGGACGCCGACGACCGATGGAAAAACGATTCCCAGCCGTGCGTTCATGCGTTATTAGACACCATGGTTGTCGAAACCAGGCGTTCTCACAAGCTTGCACGTTCCATTCGCCTTTTTCGGTGTCAATGAGCGATATTGCGATGTTACGGCAACCGCCATTCTGCGGACCTTCCCCAGTACAATCACCGCATGTCTGATTTCAGTTCAAAGCAGTTCCAGAGTTCTCTCGTCGATACCGTCGCGTGGTGCAGGATGAAGGCGATAGGCATGGACGCCGAATCAGACGATATTAGACAGAGGCACGCGATCTATGCACAGGCCGAACTGCACTGGAAAGAAGCGCAGGAAGCCGTAAAACGGCGGTGGCTTCCTCAAAAGATTACCGACACGAAACAGTGGCAGCATGCGAGGGCACTGTTAACGCAGATTCGGGATTCCCTCGGACCTATGGAACGTAAGCTGAGAAGCCCAGAGTTGAAGCCCACTTTCGGCCTCGACGAGTTTGGAGATGATGAGCTCTGGGCGAAAGGTGTCGCAGAAGTTATTGTAAGGCGTTCGCAATTAATAGCCGGAACGGTGGTTGCCGAAAACCGTAATACGAACATTGGCGGACGATTGCTCCTGTATACACCAAGCGAGAACCTCGCGTGCGGTGCAGCTGAAGCCAGTTCTAACGGATTCTTTGATGTGAACAACATACCGCCGTGGGACATTTGGCTTGATTTTTCAGAGGGTACGCTGGTGAGTTGGGTGCCGCCATCCTTGCTTGACGTGGCTCAAATCGGAATTTACGTGAACCCCGAAGAGTGCATCCGTTGGGCGACGTAAAGGCAACTGGCGCTATCAGGCGTTTGCACGTTTTGACTTCTTTGAAAATCGGGCTTTGAACCTCTCAAAAGCGCCAATGAGCGATATCGAGATCTGGACTTTGCTCCCGACGCCATCACCCTTTTCGACACACCTCCACGTCCCGTTTTCTCATCGGTCACCCCACTGTTCGTCCTGCAACCAACTACTTAGGCGTACAAGACACAGGTTGAATGCACCGAAAGGATCCTTGGCGTTTTGCAACTCACTGACTCAACAAGACTGTCGGAGAGAGTTGAGTGAGCTGTCTGATCCTTGGCCACAACCTCACAGGCACTTCCGAGTTTTCTCCTTAAGCTCCTCTTAATGTATGTTGGACCAACTTGTTTGCGGCAAATGCGCGCTCCGAAGCCGCGCCTGCAAAATGAAGCCCTCCCTGGCCCAGCTAATTGCCTTCATTCGGTTCAGAAACCGACGCGCGCGTGCTGGAGCAGCTTTGGGGTCATCACTGAGCCGTTTTCTGCGCATCAACTCACCAATCTCAACAAGGGTGTATGTACCCGGCAAGATGCCCAGTTGGCAATGCTTGGGCGACATGATAAGTTCACGCCAATGCGAAGGCTTGTTGTATAGAAGCCACTGTGCCACCATCACGGGCCTCGGCAGGCCTCATTTATCCACCTGTCGTTTACCTTCTGCCGGCGATCATTCGAATTCGAGCAGAAGATGGACGTCAAACGTGCGACTGTATGGTAGGTCGCTCAGACAATCAGCCACGATTTAGGAACATCTCGTTGTTCTAGCACTTTGCCACGACGTTTCGCTATTCGCCTGATGTCAGCAAGGCGTTGACTTCAGGCCTCCAAGAACTGACTACAACGATACCCAAGCTCCTGGCCGGCTTGTTTGTAGTTGAGGAGTTTGCATGGGCCCCGGCTATTCTGCTGATACACCATCCGTT
The DNA here is from genome assembly GCA_036558645.1 of Terriglobales bacterium. GTDB lineage: Bacteria > Acidobacteriota > Terriglobia > Terriglobales > Acidobacteriaceae > DATBFG01. The sequence goes on along the minus strand of DATBFG010000048.1, from coordinate 33,324 downwards.
TATCCCCAGGTCATTCGCCGCGAAACCTTGAGTCGAAGCGAACTCTCTCTGCAGCAGCAAAGTCTTTGGTCAATGGCACAATTGGAAGGCGCCTCGCTCGCCTACAGTAGCCCTTTTGCTTACCACTTGAGAGGCCCCCTTCAGCCCGCGCTGCTGGAGCGAAGCTGGAACGAGATCATTCGCCGCCACGAGTCGCTTCGCGCGTCTTTTCCTGTCATTGATGGCAAACCCGTACAGATGATCCGGCCCAGCCTTTTCATGAAACTGCCACTGGTTGACCTGCGACGCCTGCCTGAAGCCGAGCGAAACACCGAGACTCAGCGCCTGATGAAGCAGTGGGCAAGACAGTGCTTCGATCTGGCCAACGGACCGCTGCTGCGCGGGTCTTTATTCCAGCAAGCAGATGAAGAGTTTGTTTTGGTGTTCGACGTCCATCACATTGTCTTTGACGGATGGTCCATGGCTCTGTGGGTCTCTGAGCTATCCGCGGTCTACAACGCTTTTGCCGCTGGCCAGGCTTCTCCCCTTCCCGAAGTGACCATCCAGTACTCAGACTTTGTGCCCTGGCAGCAACAGTTGCTTCAGAGTGGCACTGAGGAGAAACAGCTCACCTTCTGGTCGAATCAGCTACGTGGGGTCGAGCCCTTGAATCTTCCGACCGACCGACCAAGGCCACCCTCTCAGAGCTATAACGGCAGAACGCAGTACTGGAAGCTGAAGAAAGATGTTTGCAATGCATTGCGTGCACTTTGCCGTCAGGAGAATGTCTCCGTATTCAAGTTGCTGATCGCGGCTTGGCAGACCTTGTTGCACCGCTACAGTGGTTCTCACGACATTGTCGTGGGCTGCCCTTTTGCAAACCGAAACCGACCGGAACTCGAACCACCAATCGGTTTTTTCATTAACACCTTACCGTTGCGTACCGACTTCTCGGGCGATCCCACTTTCCTGAAGGTGCTGGAAGGCGTGCAGGATTCTGTGCGAAGTACGTTCGCCAACCGAGATGTACCGTTTGGAAGGATTGTCGAAGCATTGCGTCCCGAGCGGGACCAGAGCCGCCATCCCTTCTATCAGGTCATGATCGTGCAGAGAAAAATGGCCTGGCAGATCCCGGAGTTCACAGGTCTCGACTGCACAGGGCTGGAGTTTGACAACGCCACATCCAAGTTCGACTTAAGTCTCTACACGTACGAAGACGGTGAACAATTGAATGGATACTTGGAATACAACACCGATCTCTTCGACGACGCAACCATTACCCGGATGTTGGGCCATTTTGAAAACCTGCTCGATGGCATTGCTGCCGATCCGAACCGGCCGGTCTCGAGCCTCCCACTCCTGGGTCAAAGCGAACGACAACAGATGCTGGTGGACTGGAATGCTACGACAATGGACTACGCTCGTGATGCGTGCATCCATCAACTCTTCGAAGCGCAGGTCGAGCGTACTCCTCATGCAATAGCCTTGCGGTTCGAGGGACAGGATTTGACCTATCGGGACCTGAACGTGCGCGCCAACCAGTTGGCGCGCTACTTGCGAAAATGCGGCGTGGGCACGGAATCACTGGTGGGAATTTTCGTTGAGCGCTCGTTGGAGATGGTAGTGGGCATGCTTGGTGTGCTCAAGGCCGGCGGCGCATATTTGCCGATGGACCCCTCCTATCCCAGCCAGCGACTTGCTTTCATGATCGAAGATGCAAAACCGCGCGTTCTTCTCACCCAAGAAGAGCTGCTGAATAAACTTCCCCAAAGCTCTGCACCGACTGTTTGCCTGGACAGCGATTGGAGAGAGATCGCGGAGGAGAGCTCAGAGAATTTCCCTAACCTTTCGAAACCGGGAAATTTGGCATACACCATCTTTACCTCCGGTTCCACAGGCCGCCCGAAGGGAGTAGAGATCGCGCAATCGAGCGTGGTCAACTTTCTGGAATCTATGCGCCGTCAACTGAATTTCAAGCCGCGGGATGTGCTTGCAGCGGTCACGTCCTTATCATTTGATATTTCGTATCTGGAACTCTTCATGCCCCTGATGGCGGGCGGAACCGTGATGTTGGTTCCCAAGAATGTGGCCATTGACGGCGGACAGCTTCGACGAGTACTGGAGGATTCGCGACTAACCTTCATGCAGGCCACACCGGCAACCTGGCAGTCCTTGTTAGACTCCGGCTGGAGAGGCAGTCACGCTCTCACCCTGCTCTGCGGCGGTGAAGCCCTATCCCGCGAGCTTGCCAACAAGCTCGTGGAGCACGGCAAAGTCGTGTGGAACCTTTACGGGCCCACAGAAACCACCATCTGGTCCACCGCGCACCGTTTGGAGCAGGGTGGCGGCACAGTTTCGATAGGTCGGCCGATTGGCAATACGCAGGTATACATTCTTGATGCCAACCTCCAGCCTGTCCCGGCGGGTATTCCTGGCGAACTCTTGATTGGCGGTGATGGCGTTGCGCGTGGTTATCTGGGAAGGCCTGATCTAACGGCAGAAAAATTCATTCCGAATCCCTTCAGTTCCAGGCCTGGCTGCCGCCTCTACCGCACCGGTGACCTGGCCCGCTGGCGTCCCGACGGGACGATCGAGTGCTTGGGACGGCTTGATCACCAGGTAAAGATCCGTGGCTTCCGCATCGAGCTTCCAGAAATCGAGGCGGTCCTGCGACAAAGTCCCTCTGTGCTCGAAGCTGTGGCGATGGTGAATGAGGACGGAGCTGGCGGCAAGCGCCTCATAGCCTATATAGTCCCGGTTTCGGGAACAACTCCCGCCCCCGCTGAATTGGCGGCATTCGTCAAGCGAAGTCTTCCGGACTATATGGTCCCAGGGACGTTTGTCCTGCTGGATCGCATGCCACTCACACCAAACGGCAAAGTGGACCGTCGGGCTCTTCCTGTACCCGACCATAAGAGCCAGCAACAGGGAGAACACTTAGTCGGTCCGCGCGATGAATTGGAGAGGAAACTAACCAGGATCTGGGGGAAGATACTTGGAGTTCAGTCTATCTCGGTCACGGACAACTTTTTTGACTTGGGCGGTCATTCGGTCTTAGGCAGTAGCATGCTGACGCAAGTGCAGAAGGAGTTTGGCAAAGCGTTAAGCTTGACCGCACTCTTTCAAGCACCCACGGTTGAGCAACTGGCTGTGATCCTCCGCCACAGGGCATGGAGTTCGGCAGCGGTTTTGCCACTTCAGACTTGCGGAACCGAGCTTCCATTTTTTGCTATCCATACGCGCGTCGGCTATCGCGAACTCTCGAATGAGTTGGGGAGCGACCAGCCTTTCTACGTGCTTCCTTACGACCACCTATTCGATGAGAACACGACCAGAACCCTGGGTGACATTGCCAGAGACCTTACGAAGAGTCTGCGAGCTGTGCAGCCGGAAGGGCCCTACTACCTCGGCGGCATGTGTCTGGCTGGGATCGTGGCCTTTGCCACCGCCATGGAACTCTATGACCAGGGTCAAGAGGTTGCCCTCCTGGCTATTATGGATGCACCCGCGCCAGGCTACCGGCAGAAACAATCCAAGTGGGCGCGGCTCGAGTACTTTTTTGCGGCGCATGTAACCTTTCATGCGCGCAACCTCCTTCGTCTTCCTTTCAAGGAAAAGCTGGCTTATGTTCCAAAAATGTTCAGGACCGAGCTGTTGTGGCATTTGAAGATACGGGCATGGAGGCTAGTCTATGCTGCGTATCGCAAGATGAAACTCCCGCTGCCCAGCTCGCTTCGCGATCCTTTCCGACTAATGGGTCAAGCGGCGCTAGGCTACAAACCGGCTCACAGGTACGCTGGGCCTATTGCCGTTTTTCGGCCTGCCACCAGGCCCGTCGGACGGAATCTCGATCTCGCCTTGGGTTGGGGGGCGCTGGTCTCCGGCCCCATGGAAGTGCACTACGTGCCGGGGGGACATCGCGACCTGATGGTAGCGCCTCAAGTGACACATCTGGGTAGAAAACTCAAGCAGTGCCTACTCCGAGCACAGGCTGAGTCCTCAGTAGCAACCGAGAAACGAGAACTGAAGCAGCCAGCATGATTCTCCTAAGAACAGCTTGGAGGTTCACCGCGGCCTACAAGAGGAAAGCGGACCTTTGTATCGCGGCATCCTGAGGACAGCATCCCTAGCGGTAGATCGGCTGATCGTTGAAACTCGCCGAGTCTTATTAATTAGGAGCGACAAGCCTAATTAGGCGACTGACTGGGCTTGGTTGCTAGGCGTCGGCGATCTTCGAGCCGGCCTCGTCTCTCACCCATGCCTGAGCAAGGTCTTCGTCGGGCAATGGACGAACGTCCGGGCTCTGCATGATCACACGTGCACAGGTATTCCATCGTAGGATGGCATCGTCGTTTCCGGGAGAAGCGAAATCGATGGCTCTCTCGTAATGTGCCATTGCTTCCTGTAGAGCGTGATATGCGGAGGCACCGCCTCCCGTGCCGCCCTCGCGAATCCGAGTATGTCCCACACGCTCCCAGATCAGGCCAGCGTAATAGGCTTGTTCGTATTCGCCGGTAATTTTGGCTAGAACCTCCTGAGCCGCCTTTGCCGGGACGGCCATGTGAAATTGGTCTGTACGTGCGAGGAGGAGTGAGATGAGCGCTTGCTGGTGGTCAGGCACGATGGCCAGTATGTCGAGGCAGATGCTCTCGGCAAGGGTTGGTTCATTCAACAACCGGTAGCGCTCCACTTTCGCGAGCGCTTCGGGGATGCTCTGCACGGAAATGGATTTCAGCTCGAAATGCATAAGGATCTCCTAAGGTTTCCTGGCAGCGAAAACGCGAAACAATTTCCCCAGCGGATCGAAGAAGCGATCGACAACCCGTTCCTTGAGGGGAATGATGGCGTTGTCGGTAATCGTAATACCTTCCGGACAGACCTTCGTGCAACACTTCGTGATATTGCACAGTCCGATACCGAATTGCGTTCTTAGATCTTGCAATCGATCGACAGCATCCAAAGGGTGCATTTCCAAAGCCGCCACATGAACGAGAAATCGTGGACCAATGAACTGTTCTTCCATGTGATGCTCACGCAAGACGTGGCAAACGTCCTGGCAAAGATAGCACTCGATGCACTTGCGAAATTCCTGCACCCGCTCGACGTCCTCCTGATCGATACGCCACGTGCCATCCTGAGCGTCGGGTGGTCTCGGCTTGAACTTTGGGACGCGCTTTTTTACCTGATAGTTCCAGGAGACGTCGGTGACTAAATCCTTGATTTGCGGAAATGCCTTCATCGGTTCGATGGTAACTGGCTTATCGAGCGGGAGCGTGTTCAGGCGCGTCATGCACATCAATTTCGGCATTCCGTTAATTTCGGCCGAGCAGGAGCCACACTTTCCCGCTTTGCAGTTCCAACGAACAGCAAGATCACCGGCCTGTTCCGCCTGGATCTGATGAACGACGTCGAGGACTACCATTCCGCTCGCAACTTCGGCGGTATAGTCGCGAAATTGTCCCTGGCCCTTCTCTCCGCGCCAGATTCGAAATGTGGCCGTCGCCATTACTTCATCTCCTCGATGATTTGCTGCAGGTCCTGTCTCAAGGGTGCTATCGGTTCACGAGAGAACTGCATTTCACCGTCCGCGTCTTTTCGGACGACGATGTTGAACACGCCGAACTCTTTATTCTTCTCCGGAAAGTCGTCGCGGAAGTGGGCGCCGCGGCTTTCTTTCCGCTCGAGAGCAGCGCGAGTCACAATATCCGAAACCGTCAGGAGATGGTACAGGTCGAGTGCCGTGTGCCAGCCGGAGTTGTATTCACGATTTCCGTCAACGCTGACTCGCTCACTTGCGAGCTTTAGTTCCTGAATGCGATTGAGGGCTTGCAGCATCTCCTGCTCTTGGCGAACGATCCCCACCAGGTCCTGCATCACCTCTTGCAGGGCGTGTTGTACGGCATACGGATTATCAGAATTCTTCCGCTCAAACGGCTGCAGAGCCCAAGTTTCGGCTGACTTGAGCTCATTATTGTTGACTATGCCGAAAGGATGTTCTTTCGCGAAGGTCGCGGCGTATTCTCCCGCGCGCTGACCAAAAACCAATAGATCGGAAAGAGAATTCCCACCTAGTCGGTTGGCTCCGTGTAACCCTGCGGCGCATTCTCCTGCTGCGAACAATCCGGGGACGTCTGACATTTGAGAATCGGCATCAACTCGGATGCCTCCCATCATGTAGTGTGTTGTCGGTCCCACTTCCATCGGTTCCTGGGTGATGTCGATGTCGGCAAGCTGCTTAAACTGATGGTACATACTGGGCAGCTTCTTCCTTATGTGTTCGGCAGCGTTTGGAAGCTTTTCCTTGATCCATGCGATGTCGAGGAAAACACCACCATGGGGGCTGCCGCGCCCTTCTCTCACCTCGCGCCGGATACAACGGGCGACGTGGTCGCGAGTGAGTAGTTCGGGAGGTCGTTTGGCCTCCTTGTCGCCCTGGGTGTAGCGCCAGCCCTCCTCCTCTGAATGGGCGGTTTGGTTCGCGTAGAGTGGAGGGATATCGTTGAACATGAATCGCTCACCGTTTCTGTTGCGGAGGACTCCTCCCTCACCGCGCACTCCTTCCGTGACCAGGATGCCGCGCACGCTTGGCGGCCAAATCATTCCGGTCGGATGGAACTGCACAAATTCCATGTCCATCAATGCGGCGCCCGCATGAAAGGCGAGCGAATGCCCATCCGCCGTGTATTCCCAACTGTTACTGGTGATCTTGTATGCTCTTCCAATTCCTCCAGTCGCTAGAACAACTGCCTTGGCACGAAATAGGTGAAATCGTCCGCGCTCTCGATCGTATCCAAACGCACCTGCGATGCGCTCGCCGTCTTTGAGCAGTCTGACGATTGTGTGTTCCATGAATACGTCGAGGCCAAGATGGATTCCGTGATCTTGCAATGTACGGATCATCTCGAGCCCGGTGCGATCCCCGACATGCGCCAACCGCGGATAGCGATGACCTCCGAAATTGCGCTGCAGGATCCGGCCATCGCTTGTGCGATCGAAAAGGGCACCCCATGCTTCCAATTCCCGCACCCGTGCTGGTGCTTCCTTCGCATGGATTTCTGCCATTCGCCAGTTACTCAGATACTGCCCGCCTCGCATCGTATCGGCAAAGTGAACGCGCCAATTGTCCCGATCATCCACGTTCCCCATCGCCGCGGCGATCCCACCTTCGGCCATGACAGTGTGCGCTTTACCTAGGAGAGATTTCGAAATAAGAGCGACTCTTACTCCAGCTGCCGAAGCTTCGACTGCAGCACGCAGGCCAGCACCCCCTGCCCCAATAATGAGAACGTCGTGTTCGTGGGTGACGTATTCGGCCACTAAAAGATCCTCCAGTCGCTCCACACTCCCATAGAGCACAACCGCACATAAAGATCGGAAAATCCGACGGTGAAAAGACTGCACCAGGCAAACAGCATGTGGCGCCGGTTCAGGCAACTCACACAGTCGTAGACTCGCCTTCGTGCTGGAGCACCGGCCAGACGATCGCGAAAACCACCGACCAGATGACGAAGAGAGTGGCAACTGAAGGTATAGCAACTGAGCATCACGAGATTCGACAACAGAACGAGAGTTCCGAGGCCGACGCCGAACTGCCCGTCGAACCAGAATGCGTCCCACGCGTCGCGCGCCAGAATGACCAGAAACACTAGGGCGAAGTAAAGAAAATAGCGGTGGACGTTTTGAAGGATCAGAGGAAAAGATCGCTCGCCGAGGTATTTCTTTCGCGGTTCGCCTACGGTGCAGGAAGGGGGGTCGGCCCAAAAGGCTTTGTAGTATGCGCCGCGATAATAGTAACAAGTCACTCGAAACCCACCCGGCGCCCAAAGAATGAGCATCGCGGCTGTTACCCACGCGGGCATCCACTCTGGCCTGGAACCAAACCAGCCCTCATTCGGGCCAAATAACTCCGGGGAATAAAAAGGCGAAAGATAAGGTCCAAAGCGATAGTGCTGTCCCTGGAAGGCCGCCCACGTGGCATAAATAATGAAAGCAGACAATCCGAGGAACACCGCCAGCGGCTGTATCCACCAGCGGTCTGCGCGCTTCGTTTGTCCAAACCCGGAGCGGGACAGTGGGACGTCAATGTGAGACATCGGGCCTCCTCGCTTCGCGCACTTCAGTCGCGGTGCGGTCAAACTGCTGCCCGTCTGCCCTTGCAGGCGGTAGACATCATACAAGCAAACTCACCTTCAGTGTTGGAAGCGCACGCAACAATTCATAAGCCGTGAATGAACGCTGGGCGCGAATCAGAAGATTAGTTACTACGCCTTGGATATGGCGGTGCTGTGGTAAAGTTTCGGGGTTCGATGGCATGGTGATTTTGATGGAGCGACATTGAAGGACAAAGGGCGCAAGATTCGCTGCTACGACTATGTGAACCATCCTTACGTACGTGTCCGCGATGCCTTGAAACAGAACGCCGTCATCGTATTCCAATCCGCGACGAAGACTGCCGCATCCCGGGCTGAATCGGTAGCGGCGGAACTGCGCGTGGATTTTGCGGGAATCGGAGTCAAGACCGACATCAAGATTGATGTCAAGCGCTTCGAAGAAAAACTTTCTCGTTCCGGGTCAGTACCCACCACGAAGCTAACTCTGGAATGGAAAGCCGCAAAAATGCCACGGTTGTTCCCTCTTATGAAGGGCGAGCTTTCCGTGTATCCCCTGACTACGACCGAAACCCAGTTGGATTTCTCCGGCGTTTATAAGCCTCCCTTAGGCGCTGTGGGAAAAACCATGAACGCGATAGTTGGACACCGCATCGCGGAGGTGTCGGTACATCGATTCGTAGGCGACGTGGCGGGATACCTGCGGAAGGCTCTTAGCTAATGATCCCTAAACTCGTATGCACACGGTTGGATGTTGCGGGATAGAGAACAGCACCGGCAAATGCCGTTATAAGCAAGCCAGTGAACGGCCTGAAAATATGGCTCCTCAGGTAGGACTCGAATCCGCGTTCAAACGTAAACGCAAGGACTTGCAGAGCACGGCTGGCAATGCAACGCGCTCTCAGTACATGGTAGGCAGTGCTAACGGATCACGAACGGACCACAGATTCCGCCGTGACAGGGCAGCGACCCAATCTTTAGATACCCCATCCGAGCGGGACGATCTGGCACTCTTCGTCGGTCAATGCGCGTAATCGTCGATTCACTCAGGGCCTAGTATCCACGTCTCCTGAACGGAAGTTTGCTTGTATATTTTGCGCGTGGATGAAAATATGAAAAGCCAATATCTGCCCGCGCTGCTGCTGCTTCTTTCCGTTGCGATTCTCGCCCAGACTAAGGACCAGATAATCCCCCAAACGGTGGAGTTTCCAAGCGGAACGCTGCATCTCAAAGCGTACCTTTGGAAACCAGCGGGGCCCGGCCCCTTCCCGGCCGTATTGTTCAGTCATGGCTCGGGTGGCGAGAAGGCCGACCTTACTGCAGGGATGCAAATCACCGAGTCAGCCGACATCCTTGCGCCTTTTTTCATTAAGCATGGCTATGCGTTTCTTTATCCGTTTCGCCGTGGCCACGGTCCTTCCGCTGATCGGGCCCCCTTCATGCAGGATGTCCTTCTTCGTGAGGAAAAAGAAAAAGGCAGAGATGCCCGCCTACACCTACAGTTCAAGCTGATGACCACCGATCAGATCGATGATGTATTGGCAGCACTAGCATTCCTGAAAACCGTACCGGGGATTGATATTCACCGCATCGCTGTCGCTGGCAACTCCTTTGGTGGATCGCTCACTTTGCTCGCGAGTGAGCACGATAGCACGATCCGTGCCGTGGTCACCTTCGCAGCCGCTGCTGGTTCTTGGGAACGCTCTGCTGAGCTGCGCGACCGTTTGCTTATTGCCGTTCGCAAGACGAATGCACCGATAATGCTGATCCATGCAGAGAACGACTACAGCACGGCTGCCGGGCGTTCTATGGCGGAAGAACTCGAACGCCTCCACAAACCGCACTCTTTGAAAATCTATCCTAAAGTAGGTCTGACCTCGGACGATGGTCACAACCTGCTGTACGAAAACATTCCTGCATGGGAAGACGATGTCTTCACATTTCTAGATCAGCACGTTAAGGGTAACCTCTTATCCGTACATGGTAGTTCACGCTAACGGATCACGAACGGATCACAGATTCAGAGCTTGAGAGTCAGGATGGCCTCCTAAGTTAGGCAGAGTGTGATGGTGCAAGCGGAAAAGCCATTGCCCAACCAACGACGCGTTCATCGAAGCTGTTGCTGGTCAGCCAGTTTCATATTCGTTCGAAAAAGTCGGTTCGCTGGGTCCATACTCTCTCGACATCGCCCTCGAACGTCTTGGTTAAGCAAAAGATCAGCACGGTGTTGCCGGAGAAGCCCAGCTTAGCTAGCGGAATACGCGCAAAATTGGTCTCCAGGCTACGAGGAAGCGTGAGGCTAAGCCACGGGCCTGACCGACACCGAAGGAAACCGCAGTTTCGACCATTTAGCGACATCGTTTGGCGCACTGCTTGAATCCTACAATTTTTGCCCTCGCCGCCGCTAAGCGACTGCTGGCGAGTTTCAGCAATTCGTGAGACCGTTTTACAATTGACTACTAGTGATCGCGATGGCAGACTCTGGTCGCAGCTGTCTTTGATGAGTCCACCAGAACGACATCGGCCTTCAAAGGTTGAGTTCTACCCACGGTGTACGCCCCGGCCAAAGTGGGATCACAATCGTCCGAGAGGAATTCACAAGCCTAGACATGGGCTTTCTTGAGGCTTGGAACTGCTCGTCATGTGCATCGGTAAGAATGCGGGTGAACATGAGCCTTACCGGGCAAGACCGTTCAGGAGTCCTGGCTCGGAGTCAATGATTCAGATTGCATATATAACGCAGCGTGTACGAAGGGATTGGAGGCATGTATGGCCACACCGGCAAGTGGCGTAACGGCCACAGCGGACATGATGGTGAATGTTTTCGACGGTACTCGTCAGCCAATTGTGCCTACAGAGGATTTGCTTTACAGAGTTATTGACGGAAATCAGAAACAGATTACGACGCATTTCAGTGTGAAACCATCACTATTCGCGACTGGGTTGCCTTTCTATGACAATTTCGGCGATAACTACACAGTCATCGTATCTCTGGACGACTACCACCAGGCGGGCTTTACCCCAGTAAAGGTCTCCCCAAAGGTCTTAGCTACAGTTGATCTGATGCTGCTACCCACGACCTGTCAATTTAACTTTGCGAATGCAGAGTGGTCGGTTCTTAGGCAGACGCGCCCTAAGGTGTTTGGCCTTCTTAGTGGGGGTGTGTCCAAAAAAGCCGGTCAAGCGCGGTACGAAGAGGTTATGTCCAACAAGCCTCTAAGTCTTGCAGGCTTTTTTAATTTGACGACCGCGATGGAGCAGATTCACCTACCGATCGGCACACCGTTGGACTACCTAAAAGAGATCAAGTGGGAAGATTCTCTCGCACAGGATCGTTTTTTTGCTTACGCCGACAAGGCTCTTCTCAACCAGGTAAGGATCGCAGCTCAGCAAAACATATTTGCGCCAGAAATCGGGCCGGCGTTTTTTCATCCCGGCGCGACAAGTAGCTTTAAGCAGATTCAGTTCGGCGAGGCAAACCTACAGTTGACTTTCCACGAGGGAGATGTCCGCACGATTGGCAACACTGAATGCGTCCTTGTTGAGCCCGATATCGACTATTATCGAGACTTTGGCGCCCATGCCCTCTTGGAGGTTCTAGCCAACAAACTTAGTGGAGGGGTGACAGATCCGAGAACCGTGTACTCCCTGCGTTGGATTGCCGGGAGACATGCCGGAGTTCCCGAGTTCGATCCACCGTACACGATTGAAAAGGGTTGATCTATTCGGATCTCAGGGGAACATGAACAACCCAGCCACTTCTTTCTCGCGTCACCGGCCCTTCGGCAGCTTCACACTGGAGGAAATATGCTCTCTATTCCGTGGGACCAGCACAGGAACAGCTATGAATTTGTCATCGTAGGATCAGGTTACGGCGGAGCGATCACGGCAGCGCGAATTTCGGCCGCGATTCAACATCCGCATTCTGTTTGCATTCTAGAGCGTGGCAAGGAATGGGTCGTAGGCGAGTTTCCCGACGATGTCCCGGGCATTCTAACGAATGCTCGGACTGACTTAAACCCCCTTGGTCTCTACGAATTCCTGAATTATCAAGACATCTCTATCATCAAGGGATGTGGGCTCGGTGGTACCTCTCTGATAAACGCTAATGTAGCAATCATTCCTGATGCCGACCTCTTCGATCTGGAGGTGTGGCCGAAGAACATAAAGTATCCCGAGCTGATGAACTATTACGAGCGCGCAAGGTCGATGCTCGGTGCATTGCCTGTCCATAATGCGAGTCTCTTGTCCAAAGTTCGGGCCCTCGAGGCTCGAGCGGTCCAGCTGGGGCAAAATGCAACGTCCTTAAATGTAGCAGTCAACTTTCATATCGATGGGCCAAATCCTCATGGGATGGTGCAGCATCCTTGCACCGAATGTGGAGACTGCGTCACGGGTTGCAACATCGGTGCGAAGAACACGTTGTACATGAATTACCTGCCTGAAGCTGCCAAGAACGGAACTGACATCTTTACCCATGCGGAAGTCGAATGGGTGGAAAAGTTGGGGGGTGGAGGCTGGAGAGTTCACGGCACACACATTAATGGCTTGCTCGACCAAGATTCTTTCGAGATCGATGCACGAAATGTGATCCTGTCTGCAGGGTCAGTAAATTCGACCGGGATTCTTTTGCGTTCAGAGTCAAAGGGATTGAAGGTTTCCCCGGTCCTTGGTACGCGCTTCAGTGGCAATGGCGACTTCTTCGGGTTGGCATATAACGGGAATACAAGAACCGACGTTTTAGGATATGGGAGGCGAACCGCCGCCCCCGGCCAAGCAAATCCTCCAGGACCATCGATTGTTGGAGCGGTACGATACAACCCAGGTGGACCGCTGGAACAACGGATTGCAGTCGAAGACTTTTCGTTCCCAAGCGCTTACGTGCAGGCAGCAAAGGCTGTTTTTGCTGCAGTTCAGGGCGAACCTACTACTGTCGCCAACGCAGATCAGCAAAGAGAGCGAATAAGAACAGATCTGCTGTCGGTATTCAACCCGAATCCTACCTATGAACCGGATGGAGCACTCAACCACACAATGCTCTACCTCGTAATGGGTCTCGACGATGCACGGGGAACCATGAACTTTTCAACGGATCTTGATCCGGATGGCACTCTTACGATCGAGTGGGACAAGGTTGGACAACAAATTGTCTTTACCAGAATGAACGAGGAGTTGCGACGGCATGCGCGTGCGCTGGGAGCATCATTCATATCCAATCCGACGTGGAGTGTCTTCGATGCTAAGCATCTGATCACGGCTCACCCGCTTGGGGGATGTCCCATGGGGGACGATTATCTGCATGGTTCTGCAGATGAATTTGGGCGTGTTTACGCAAACGATGGAAGCGTCCATGATGGTTTGTACGTCGCCGACGGCTCCCTCATTCCGGGCGCGTTGGGCGTGAATCCCTTCTTGACAATTTCGGCTCTTGCCGAGCGAATTGCTGAACGCAAGATTCGTCAGCTAAATGGGGACGCCTATCCGCAACCAAATTTACAGGTGAGCGTCTCTGCGTTTGATCCGCTGGACGTCATTCAGCGATCCGAGCCGGAGCTGGAGAAGTTGTTTCGCCGCTGCTCGACATTGCCTCTTTCGGGCTTTGTCAATAACGGGGCGGCACCGGAAATCGACATCTCCACGCAGACCATTCGTAACGACACGTTTTGGAAGGGTTTCTTCCCGAAACGCAGTATCTTGAACGCGATGTCGTCCGCAATCTTTACTGGCTTCAGGAAGAGATTCTTCCAGCAAGATGGAAAAGTTGCGGGAATCACAAGCGATACAGATGGTCGCATTAACGCAAGGAATTCGCTCGAGGAGATTACGATTGGACATGATACTGGGACGTTGGAAGCCGGTAGATACATCCTCCTCCGCTATCTTGATCCTCCCTGGCAAGGCTTCTACGACATTTTCAAACAGATAAACGAGGACCTGTTGATTGGACGTGCCTACCTGGGAGAGTTTCCCAATGGAATTCGCTTGTTTACCTTTCCCATGACACGGCTTTACGGATTCGACGACATGACCATCGTTGATCACGATGCGCTATTCACTTCGGGAACAGTACCTACAAAAGAGGACTTGAACGGCGTGTGGCGCATGGACATTCTCAGTAACAACAATCATCTGGGGTCAGCGGCCTTTCTGGAATTTGACCTTAAGCCGGATGGTCGGTTGGAGAGTCGATATCAATTTGCCGGATTGTTTGAGGGGCTAGTCGTACCCAGTTTTACGGTAGACCATTTTCAACTGAACGACTTCACGCCATTTCACGACGAGATACGCAAGGTGAGCCAGGATTTCATGGTCGGGAAGTATATCGCAGGCATATTTTCTGGCGTAGGAAGCCCGTTAGGAACCAGTACTGATCTGGGCATATTTCACAAGCCACAGAACTCGAATAGTTTTGGCTTCTATTACACTCTAACCCGCTCAGCAAAGACAGTATTGCCAACTGCGTTGTTGCTGCGTCCGTTCTTGGATGTCAACTTGCCGGATGGCGTCGGCCTTACCTTTGATGAGCGAATGGACGGGGCGTACATCGAAGGGGCCCAGATGCCTCCCCCTGGGTACGACGGCGATCTCACCATCACGACGTTCTTACCCGCAGCGGGCGACAAATCGGCGAATACATGCAGCGTCAATCTGCACATCAAGGCACGGGACGTGAACGAATTCGTCGATGGGTTCGAGCACGAAGCCAGCATCTCTGGCAGCATTAGCTTTGGATCACTCGAGGGAAAGGGCCACGCCACATACGCCATAGATGAGCAGGTGAGCAGTTTCAACTACCTGGTCCTTGATTCTTCGTCTGGCGAAGGTGAAATGCGTTACCACATCGAATTTCTTGCAGGCCCAGGTAACAGGTATGTATTTGAGGGAACAAAATACATGGAACGAAATGGGAGTGGCGGAATTCAGGCCATTCAAGAGCTTTTGCAGGACTATACCACTCTCTACTCACGGGTATATCGCCATGCAGATTCTGAACTGACTCCGATCGGAGTGGCCTATCTAAAATTCCACACATTTGAAAACTTGGCGGCCACGGGGAGTTTCCTGGAATTCCTAGGATCATTTACGGTTACGGGAACTGATGACCCGCGCCTGCAACTCCAGGCGCGTATGCGCTTTCTGGCCTTCACGGCGCAGTTTGTAGTGCGTGAATATGATCCTCTTTCACCAGATGCCGGCACGCTGGAACTAAACCTCAAACGCGAACTGCTGCGGGGCGCGACAGTTCCTGACTACTTCAGTACCAGATCCACTGCGGACTTGCAGGGCATCCTTCGTGACGCTCGGACGTTGGGATTGGAGAAACTCATCAACACTCGGGCCGTCAGCGTCGACCTGCCTAACCATCGAATTAACCGTGACTTGTTTTGGAAGGGCTCGTTTGCCAAGGATGGGTTACTTGGATGGGAAGAGCGTGCCCGCAATGCAGGTCTGATCGCAAACGCGATCCACGGGGGAAAACTATTTGCCGGCGGGAGTTTCTGGAAACGTTTTGATGAAATACAAGGTGGAATTGCAACAGGCCGAGTAGTCAACTATGACTTGAATGCCCTGCCCGGTGATCCGGTTGTGAAGGTTATTTCCTATCCCGATGACAACCGACGCTACTTCAGGAAGGGCGATCAAGTCCTGCTCCTAAACTATCGCAATGATCCCTATAGGCAGGTCTACGACACAATAAAGGTGATTGATGACAACAGTGCGATTGGCGTGATGCATTTGGGTGAATTTCCCAACGGCCTTGAGTTTTCCACTTTTGTTCTCGAGCGATATAGCTATGGCTTTCGCTACATGTCGATGGACGATTACCAGTTATTACGGAGTCTTCCCGAATCGGCCAGCGTTACTGAGTCACAGGTCATAGGACAGTGGAGTGGCACTTTTATTGTGTTGGAGCACCCCAACGTCTCTCTGCTGACTTACCCACAGCCTCCCAAGGTGGATCTGACAGTTACAAATCCCTCCAGCATTAAGGTGGTGCTGGGAAATACAGTGACATTGAACATCCCTGATTCGCCAACCCTCCAGGATATGCGCTTCATTGGAAACGATACAATCATCGGACGTTGGAGGTTGAAGAATCTCGACGTGAGTACCGCACGCGACTTGCGCGAATATCTCGAACCATATACTGATAGCTATGCCGTTTACTACGTAGTGGAACGAACGTAATGACGCGGGTCACACTTGGAACAGCATGCGCCCGCCCTGCTCCTGAGCGATCAACTAGCGATATTCCTGGATGACCCGCGACAACGACTGCAACTTCTGTGTGCCTCGCACGTTCGTAAGAAGTACGACCTTTCAGCAAGAGACCAGCGATCTGAGCCGGGAAAGGCGGTGCGGATGAAGGCAGTCCGAGGATTCGACCGGCCAGACAAGAAACCCGGACTCACAACGTCAGCGTCTTTCAAATTCAGATTTCATGACATGTGTCACACTGCGGTTACGAGCCTACTTGAAGGCGGGATCCTCTACCCAGTGGTTGCTAGCATCATGGGCTGGTCGGCAGCAACTGCGATCCGAATGAACAAAGCGCTATGGCCAAGCACAGTGGCGCAGTAAGTTCTTTCACCTGGCCATGCGGAGGGGAGAAAGATCGCAAAAGTGGCGATCACGCGGAAACTGGCGGTGCATATGTACTGGATGTGGCGTCAAGGCTTGGACTATGAGCAGTTCAAACACTTCGGTTCGCACGCGGGAGAGCCCGGAAATCGCGATGGTGTGAAGTAAATCACCGATGTAATGATTGGGTACCCCGCTCCCTGTTTGGCAGGGAGTTTGAACAGGTAATCATGATCGCAGTAGGTGATCGAAGAGATGGCTGGGTCGGACCGAGTCCTTGACCCAAATGATTCAAGCGGGCCCAGGTTGGCAAGCGCAAAACCATCTACCAGAGCGAAATGGCGCTCTTCTCTGAGTGCATGCCGTCGTGTGCTCGAAGACTGCTTGACAGAGCCGACATTGTTAGAGATAGGGATGTTGCGCCAAGCCTCTGTTACGTTGATCAACGGTTACTGTGAGTTTGTGTTCAACAAAACACTCACTGTGCTAGCGCCGCCGTTGGCCGCGGCCAGGTCGGTGGCTCCGTCGCCGTTGAAGTCGCCCGTTGCGATGGGCTGTTGCGAACCTCCAAGGTCGAAGAGGATCGGTCGTTGGAAAGTGCCGTCTCCGTTTCCCAGCATTATGCCCAGAGCATTTGTTGTTTTGGTGTCCACAGCCAGATCAAGTTTGCCATCGCCGTTGAAGTCTGCTTCCTTCACAGCCAAGGGTTGAAAAATTGTTGCGCTGTCGATGTGCGTCTGGAACGTTCCATCTCCATTGCCAAGAAGCACGTGGACGTGATTGTCTCGATCGGTGCCCACTGCGAGATCGAGCTCTCCGTCCCCGTTAAGGTCGGCTGCAACCACCACCGTCGGCCGACTTCCAGTGTCGTAATTGGTATGGTTTGGGAATGTACCGTCGCCTCGTCCTAAGAGAATAATTACGCTTGTGTCCGAGGAAACGGTCGTCGCCAAGTCCAGCTTGCCATCGTTATTGAAGTCTCCGGACGCCAACCAAACTGGAGGCCCGCCAACGGCGTAGTCTTTGTGTGGTTGAAAGGTCCCGTCTCCATTGCCCAGCAGCACGCTTAGGTCTCGGGAAGCGTTGTTGACCGTGGCCGCATCCAACTTCCCGTCGCCGTTGAAGTCGCCGAGCACCAGGGAAACGGGAAACTCTCCTGTCGCATAGTCCTTGTGCGCCTCGAATGTGCCGTCTCCTTTGCCCAGAAGAACACTGACACCACTGACGCGATTTGCCACTATAACGTCTGCCTTGCCATCGGCATTGAGGTCGCCCTCCACCATCTGCTGCGGGGAGTCTCCGGTTGAAAAAGACTGTCGCCCGTAAAACTTGCCGTTCCCGTTGCCCAGAAGAACGCTCACGGTGTTCTCGCCGAAATTGGCAGTCACAAGGTCTTGGTTGCCGTCCTGGTTGAAATCGCTAACTGCTACGGACTCCGGAACTTCGCCGGAAACGTAGTCTAAGCGCGCCTGGAACGTGCCGTTACCGTTGCCGTGCAAGATGCTTACCGTATTGCTGCTGGCGTTTGCGACAGCCAAGTCCAGCTTGCCATCGCTGTCAAAATCAGCAATGGTCAGCGACAACGGTAGTAACCCTACCCCGTAGTCAAATGGCTTTTCCTGGAAAATAGTCTTGCTGTTCGCGAGAAGCACGGTAACCGCAGAGCCGCCGTTTGTGGCCGCCATATCCGGCTTACCATCTCCGTTAAAGTCTGCCACCGCAATTTCGAATGGCGAGCGACGAAGAAGGAAGTTTCTGCGAGTCTGAAAGGTTCCATCCCCTCTGCCAAGGAAGACTCTCACTGATCCGGCACTTTCTCCTGGATTGGAATCCACAACTGCCAGGTCCTGGAAACCATCGCCGTTGAAATCTGCAATTTTCATACCGGTCACTGCGATGCCGGCAGGGTAGTCGACATGCATTCTGAATGT
This sequence comes from Terriglobales bacterium, assembly GCA_036558645.1. Taxonomy (GTDB): domain Bacteria; phylum Acidobacteriota; class Terriglobia; order Terriglobales; family Acidobacteriaceae; genus DATBFG01. Next base: position 14,723 of record DATBFG010000048.1, on the reverse strand, counting down.
GCCATCGCCATTGCCGAGTAAAACGCAAGCGTTCCGCGAGCCCGCCAGTGCGAGGTCCAATTTGCCGTCATGGTTCAGGTCGGCAGTAGCCACCGAACCCGCGAACTTGCAAGTGGCAAACTCTGTGTAGGTTGGGAAGCTGCCGGTGCCGTCGCCGAGAAAAATGCCGACCGCGTTCGAGGAGGCGGCGGTCACCGCGAGGTCCTGCTTTCCATCACCATTGAAGTCCGCGATTGCAATGTCTCCGGGCTCATCGGGGCTCGCGAAGTCCATATGCGGCGCAAATCTGCCGTCGCCCTTGCCGAGCAGAATGCTTATCGTAAACCCACCACCCACATTGGAGTTTGAAACAGCGAGATCCTCTTTGCCATCCCCGTTCAAATCGCCAACCGTCACCGAGCTGGGAAAAGTGCCGACGGCAAAGCTCCGGGGCGGCTGGAAACTCCCGTCGCCATTTCCCAACGATACACTTACAAAATCGTGATCGGTTGCCATGACCAGGTCGCGTTTCCATCGCGATTAAAATCGCCGTCTGTTAAGGAGTGGGGGGAGCGGGGGGTAGCGTACTGCGGCGCCTCAAAGAACAAAGCTGACTCCGCATTCATTACATTCATAAAACAGCCGATGGAGAGGACCAGGAGCAGGATTCTGAGCTTTGGCATTGGTTCCACTCTCGAAAGCGACTTCATGAGTGCTGCACAGGTAAAGGGGGGAGTTGCGTAGCGGAAGTATGCTTCAACTTCCCAGACTGGTCAAGTCAGAATTGTGGCCTCGGGAAGCAACTTGCACCGATCAAAGAAGCTGGGAAGCAGAGATAAAGGCTGAGTGACAAGTAGGTTGACCGTCGAATCCACATGCGACAAAGCCTGCCTGTTGACGACTCGTCGTCAACTGTCGCAATTCAACTTCGTCAACTGACGAAATCAGGCGATAGCACTCAAAACCCCGTCCTCTTGCGACACCGCCCGTGTGACTGCCGACGAAACCAATCTGCTTCGAACCCTGGAAGCCAAGGACACACGCCGATTATTCGTCGATTCGAAACGAATTTTGAGCAGCAGCCTACTCTCAGTCCTTTGAAATTTCACCAGAGAGGGATGTGCGGCGAATTGCTACGAAATTCTGGTCGGAGATGGAAGTCTAACAAAACAAATGGCTCCTCAGGTAGGACTCGAATCCACCTGAAAACGTCAATTGAAGTACTTAACCGAGCACGGTCAGCAATCGTAGTACATGTAAGCACATGAAAAGCAACAACGTGATTTTAACTGATTTGCATTAGCCGAAGCGGGCTCTTGAAGCGATCGACCCATTACCCACTGTTCTGCCATAACGTCAACGAGAGGATGCGACGACAAATGCTCGACCAATACGACGGATACTTGAAGTGCAAGGTTAACTTCAACGACGGTTATTTCGCTGAGTGCGACATTGTGGATGCGCACGCGAGAAATCCGGCCTTATCGATTGACGACGAGTTCTGGCTCGGACCGGACCGCCTTCAGGTTCACGGCCAATTGCTAGGGCTTTCGACGGAAGCTTTTCTGTTGGACTATCCGCCCGGGAAGGAATTCTTGGTCGAATTGCGCGTCAAAATTATCGAGGCTAAATCGCAGTGGCTCATCGAAAAGGAAGCGCGCATTGCGCAAGAGCTGGAACAAGAGTTTTCAGAGGTGCTCACGCTCGAAGCTCTTCGAGCGGTCATTCGGGAGTATCTGCGACGCGCAACAGCTTGATGCTGCTTGGCTGCCTAGCTTAGCCCTAACATTATCGCGCCTTCGCGCAGCTAAGCAGCGTGGCCTTTGGACGGAGGCCAACGCCATTAACTGCCTTTCTCGCGCCCAAAGCACAGTCGGATCGCTTTCCATTTCCTTTGCAATCTCCATGACTCTCGCGCCATTAATACGGCTTTTCTTAGGGGCATCTGGATGCTTTCCCAAATGCGTTCATCCACGGGAACTGACACGAATGCGTATTCGAACGTGGTTCGCCTCAGACGAACGCTGATACTATAGGTCTTCTTCTCTTCCATGCCGCTATCGTAAAGGAAACGGTTAACTGTCGAAAACAGGCGATAGCACTCATCGACTGCCTTGGCCGCAATCGGAAGAGCGGGTGAGTGCTATGCCGATGTTGAGTTCAGTCAGTGTCCGAGAATCCAGAGACTGGGTAGCCTGTGATCAAACATAATCGCATGAGGTCAGGTAAGAAAACGCATTACAAAACTTTACCTTTTTGTTGTGCATTTGGATTGACTAGCGTTGCCAAAAAACATAAAGTTCCCCCCGCAAACTTGTTACATCTCCCCCGTTCTTGACGTTGCTCTTCCGCCCCGGCCTATCTAGCTTGACCGGTTCTCTGTCTTGGATGTTATCGCCACAAGGAGACATTCGCATGGCGGTGCTGCGAGCAGTTTCTCGTCTCTCTCTTTTCATCCACCTTTTAGCAGCTCTGATGATCTGCCAATTGGCGGCGGCTCAGACGGAGGCTATTCTTCACAGCTTTCAGGGAACTCCGGATGGGTCGGTCCCCTCTGGTGGACCAATTGTGGACGCCAGTGGAAACATTTTTGATACTACGGAGCAGGGTGGAGTTTACGGGGCGGGCACGGTTTATGAACTTACGCCTCCAACTCAAGAAGGAGGAGACTGGACAGAGACGATTTTGTACAGCTTTACCGGTCTCGCCGACGGATCGTTTCCCATCGGGAGTCTAGCTATAGACACTAGTGGCAACATCTACGGCACGGCGACTGCGGGCGGCATCATTGATCGGAAATGTAACGAAATCGGTTGTGGGACGGTGTTTGAGCTCTCTCCTCCCACGCAACAGGGCGGAATATGGAATTTTCAAGTGCTGTACACGTTCACCGGTGGCCATGACGGCTGGGAGCCTACTGGTCTTCTCCTCTCCGGCGGCACTTTATATGGAACCGACATTAGCTTCAACCGACACATAAATCAAGGCACTGTGTTTGCTTTGCGCCGGAAGAGTGACGGCTGGAGAATTCAGGTGCTCCATGAGTTCACCGGAGGCCACGACGGGTGTGAACCTTCTATTGAAAAGCTAGTCACTGATGCCGCCGGTAATCTTTATGGAACGACGACAAGCTGCGGGGGATACGAGAAAGGTACAGTGTTTGAACTTGCCCGACCAGTTCAACCCGGAGGGGACTGGGCTATTTCGATTCTCCATCACTTTACCGGCATTGATGGGTCTTACCCAAACGGGGTCGTATTCAATCAGGCGGGAAATCTTTATGGGACAACTTTCTACGGCGGAACATGGAACGAAGGCGTCCTTTACCGCCTCTCACCGCCAGCACAGGTGGGAGACGAATGGAAGGAGACGGTTCTGCATACCTTCCCCAGCTATGATGGCGATGGGTCAGACCCTCAATCCGATCTTATCATCGACCGTTCCGGGAACATCTACGGCACGACGCGCTATGGAGGAAACGCGGGAAACGACTCGTGGGGGACGCTTTTTGAGCTTGCTCCGGCGGTCCAAGGAGGCCCGGCGACCGAGCGCGTTCTGCATACCTTCACAGGCCTCTCCGGCGACGGAGCACAGCCGTGGTTTGGCCTCGCCTTTCTAGGGAACCAAATTGTGGGCGTAACCTACCAAGGAGGCGATATTCAACTGGGCACGGTTTTCGCAGTTAGTTTGAATTAACGACGGAATTCAAACTGTTCCAACGCCAGCTTCGCTCCGAAAACGCAACCGTGACCCAACGTCATCGAGCGAGAGAAGGTGTTCCAGCTCAACGGGGAGGATCAGTGTCTAGATGGAATCGGGTGTTGGCGTACTCCTTCCTCTCTGTTCTGCTGTGCCCTCTGCACGCGGCGGAATATCCAAAATCCACGTGGAAAATCATGAAGGACCCCGTCAAACATGGCTGGTCCCGCGAGAAATTGAAGGCAGCTTTCGACCTTGCCAAGTCATCGGGGTCGTCGGCTCTCATGGTCGTGGAAGATGGTGTCGTGGTTGATGAAATGGGGAATGTTGAACAAAAGGTCAGTTCCTATTCGGTCCGTAAGAGTCTCATAAGCTCGCTCTATGGAATCTATTCGTCGGAAGGCCTAATCGATCTGAACGATACCTTGGCCCAGCTCGCAATTGACGACAACCCGCCTTCTCTGACCAAAGAAGAAAAACAGGCTCGAATCGTAGACCTGTTGCAGGCGCGCTCAGGTGTTTACCATCCCGTCGATTTCGAAAGTCAATACATGATCAAAATTCGGCCCGAACGTGGAAGCCACCAGCCGGGATCTTTTTGGTACTACAACAACTGGGATTTCAATGTGCTAGGCACAATTCTGGAAAAGAAGACTGGGCTTAGTATCGGAGAAGCGTTTTATCGGCGAATCGCGATTCCAATCGGAATGCAGGATTTCAAACCCGAAGACGTCTACTACATTGAAGGCCCAATTTCCAAGCACCGCGCCTATCATTTCGAAATCACGGCCCGCGATCTAGCGCGTTTCGGATTGTTGTATTTGCAGAAAGGACGCTGGGAAAAAAAGCAGATCGTCCCTGAGGCATGGGTCGAAAAGAATATGCACGCGGAGGAAATGATCCGCTGGCACGATGTAGATGCGGGCGGTTATGAAAATCTCTGGTGGCTCGAATACAAAGGAGTACATCTCTATGGCCAAGGGTTTCCGGCCGGGACTTATGCGGCAAGCGGCGCAGGCGTGCACCTCGTAATGGTCATTCCCTCATTGCATCTGGTGATCGTGAATCGAGTCGACAATGATCCCCCGCAAAAGGATCCTAAGAGCGTTGTAGCGGCAGCGGAACATACGATTGTGAGCACCCCAAAAATGGGAGAAATTCTGAAGATGATTTTGGCCGCCCAGACTCGGTGATTTGCATCTTCAATTAGTGCCGTTCGCCCGGCGGTTAACGTGATTACAACAACCAGCGCAGTCCATTGCGAATACCGTTCGAACCTGGACGTATGAAACCTATCGTGAGCAGGGATTCTTGCTCACATGCCGTGACAACCGGTGGACCAGAGAAATGCTCAATGAAAATAGCTTCGTTTGAGCTGCTGCTACGGTGCTAACCTTTTTCATTGCCGGTCTCTTTTATCTCTTGTGCTTCGAGCACGTCGATAACTTGGGAGCGTACACCGCATCCCGTCCGGAGACCGGCCTTCTCATCCCATCTGACTGCAACACCGACGGACAGCAACGGCCTTCGTTGCGTGGTGCTGAGGCCAATGTTTACCCCATTGACATGTGTCGATCCGAGAGATACTGTGCGCGGATAGAATCACTCCCCCTGGAGTGAGAATGGCCCATGCCGGAATATGAGCCTGAAAAGGAAAGCCCCGCTTGAGCAGAACGGGGCTTTTTTCATGCCTTTGTCTTTCCAGTTGGCTGGACACTACGGAGTAATGCTGCCTCCATACATATCTTCGTTCTTGTTGCCAGCGCGGGAATCCGTCCATGAGAACAGGAAGCTGTTCACACTGCTCGCTCCCATACCCTGGTAATCGCCGTACTGATTGCCCTGGTCCGTTCCGGGCGCGGTTTCATCCGAAGTAGCGGTGGTGATCTTCTTGTTCTTCTTCCAGGTTGTGCCGCCGTCGGTCGAAATCGAAAGCACGCGGTTGGTCTTGACGTTTGCAGGATCGTTGCGAGTGTCATAAAACGAGACGCCTACGGTTCCATTGGGTGCCACGGCAATAGCATGGTGCAAATGGTAGGCATGGTTCGTGTCATCGTTGACCTTTGCTTCAGCCGACCACGTCGTACCTCCATCATCAGAGAACCGTACGTAAATATTTGTGTTGTTGCCTGAGGTATCCTTGTCTGTGTAGCTCACATACACACGGCCAGCGTTTGGGCCGCTGATCGCCGTGGCACTCATCGGGAATGGAACGATGCCGCGACTGTTCTGTGGAGGGATGCCAATAAAGAAGGTCGTGGTGTTAATGCGGTAATTGGTCACGATGTGAGCTGTGCCAAATGTCGCGCCGCCGTCGGTCGATTTCGCGATCCAGACCTTCTTGCCGCTGTAGTCTTCCCACGTCGCATAAACCGAACCGTCTGGTCCTGTCGATACGTTTACGCCGATTGTGGGGTTGCCACCTGCGACTCGGGCGCTTCTTTGCCAGTTGCTGAATCCGTCACGCGAAAAGAGCACAAAGGGCGCGTTGCCGGAGCCGTTGTCGTCGTATCCGATGTAAACGCTGCCGAAGAAGGGGCTGCTGGGCGAGTTATCAACCGTGACCATGTCCCGGTCTGGAAAGCCACCGGCCATGGTCATCTTGATCTCCGTCCATGAGGTCTGCCCAACCTTACGGTATGCAATCCGCTGGTCAGAACACTCGTAAGAGAAGAACGCGTCGCCGTTCGCGTTGAATGCGGCCCAAGTGTCGTAACAGAACGAAGTGGGATGAAAATTCGTCTTCACGAATGTTTGGCCACCGTCGGTTGACTCATACATTGCGGCTGTATCCGTCAGATCATTGACGCCGGCGATAATGTGGTTGGGATCGGTTGGATCAACTGCCACGCTAGTTTCACTCTGCGGCCCGCTCTTGTTAGTCATATTTACATTGGGGCCGATGATGATGGAGGGGAAATCAAGCAAGTCGTGGCTTAACGGAGCCTGCGCACTGCGGATCGGCACCGTATTGTAGGCTGGAATTTTGTTATTCTGCGCCCCGGCTGTCACGGCAATTCCAAAAATCAATACTGCCGTCACGTAGAAGAACAGCTTGGGGAGAGTGACTGCGGTTTTCCTCATTGCGGAAAGGCTCCTTCCAGTTGTTCGATCTTCACGAATGAACGAGCGGCATGCTTGCTCGGGGTAAATAGGCTGGGTCTCTTACCGGAATGCCCGAACAAACGGGCCCTCCCGATTACAGCGCAACAACTATAGGCACTAGTAATGCGTGGGTCAAGATACAAAACAATGCACAGCAAAAGGCAGCCCTTGCTGATAGCCCAAGACGGGGGTTGGAAGGCTGGAGCCTTCCTTAATCAATGAAAAATCCCGATATCACTCATTGATCCAGATGTGGGCCGAAAGACTCTGTTCGGGGTTTTGAGTGAAATCGCAGTGTCAGTTGATAAGATCCCGTGCCCGGAACCCCGGCTGTCTTTTTACCCTGGTCCTGCATCTCAGAAGCGCGCCGGTCCGCTTCGGTGAGGAGGCTAATGGGATGCCTACAACACAACGCACTAGATCGCGGAGCGTGGCCCTCTCCGTTCTGCTGCTTTCCGCAGTCGCTTTCACCCAAAGCCTGCAAGCGCAGAATATTCAGGTTCTTTATGAGTTTGCGGACACGCCGGACGGTGCGCAAGTTTACGGCCCCTTAGCTGGAGACCGCGCCGGCAACCTCTACGGTACTACCAGTCAGGGCGGCGTCTATAACATGGGAACGGTATTCAAGCTGGATGCCACTGGGCACGAAACCGTGCTGCATAGTTTTAACGGCGTGGACGGAGTAGCCGGCTACACCGGTCTGGTTCGGGATGCGGAAAACAACTTTTATGGCATGACTATCGGGGGTGGCGCCTACAATCTCGGAACGGTGTTCAAGATCGATGCGGCCGGTAAGTTTCAACTGCTGCACAGTTTCTCGGGACCGGACGGGGCCACGCCCTATGCACCAAACGTGATCCGGGATGCTGCGGGGAACATTTATAGTATGACCTCTGCAGGCGGGGCCTACGGCTTGGGAACGGTTTTCAAGCTGGATACCGCTGGTCAAGAGACTGTGCTGCACAGTTTCTCTGGGCCGCCGGACGGATCAGAACCTACGGCGGGTTTGATCCAAGACGCCAATGGCAACCTCTACGGCACCACTACCGACGGCGGTGCTTTCGATCTCGGAGCCGTATTCAAGTTGGATCCCAGTGGCAACGAAACCGTGCTCTACAGTTTCTCGGCAATTGACGGCGAGCATCCCACAACAAGTTTGATGGCGGACTCGAACGGCAACTTCTATGGCACCACCGTAAGTGGAGGCGCTTTCGGTAATGGAATCCTGTACAAGTTGGATACCGCTGGAACCCTGACCGTGCTCCACAGCTTTGACCCCGATGCGGATGGAACCGAGCCTTTCGGTCGCCTAGTGCGTGATAACTCCGGGAACTTCTGGGGTACAACCGAGACCGAAGGTCCTTGGGGAGTTGGAACCATTTACAAGCTGGACGTGACGGGAAAGTTTAGCGTGTATGATCCTGCGGGGGGAGCCAACCCTTTCGCAGGAATGATCCGGGACGCTCAAGGTAACCTGTATGCAGGAACCGCGGGTGGCGGCAAGGGTGTGGGGGTAGTGTTCAAACTTACGCCTTGAAGAAACCAAGTAGGTATGGCTCAACCTAGGCGGAAAGCGCAGAGGCTAGTCACCGGATGGTCCCGGGTCAGAACGGCAGGATGTGCGCCTCTTTTTCAACCATACATTTGTTCTCTCTGATTGTCACGTTGGATAACGAGGTGAGTCTCTCACCGGAGCTCAACTGCTGAAATCGTGATTTTCACGAAAGAGGGCCGCCACAATGTGTCCCTTTGTCTTGTGGAGTGAAGGTCCTGCAACCCCGCTATGCGCGTGGTTGTTGATACGCGATAGCACTCATTGACATGAATTCGGCCTGTCACTTTTCTCCTGCTCGGGATATTAGTTTCGAGTTGTGCGACTTTGCTTGCCCAGCAGCAGCCGGCCATGTCGCCCCTAACTGAAGGCTTCTTCTCTGAAGGTGTGATTTCAGCGAGCGGATTCTTCCAAGAGAGCAGTTCTCAAAGTCAATCCCAAACGCACGGCCAAAGCCCCGAGGAAGCCCCAGTACCTAAAGAGAGGAACCCGGAAAATTCGGCTTCGCTTGAAGGCACATTGGTGTCGGCTAGTCGTCAAACCATGGTAGTCCGGACTAACTATAATAAATTTCACCTTTTCGTATTTGATACCGATCTGGAAGGGCCAAAAGGTCTTGCTCCCGGTGTTCACGTTCGTGTGCTATCCAGTTCCATGGATGAACCAGGGGTTCGGGTTGCCACTCGAATCTCTGTTTTGGAATCCGCACCAGCCTCCCAACCCGAGACCCCGCCTGACGTCGCTCCTCCCCCAACAGACATGATCGCGTTGCAGCGTGATATTGAGACCCATGGCCGTCTATCTGTCGAAAATGTCACCTTCAAGGACCTTGCGGTCTTCTCCCTCGCGCCTTTGTTCGCCGTCGTACTTAGCGCGACTTTGATCTCCTACTTAATGCCTCCTCCAGCTACGCCACTCTCTTGAACAATTCGTATTCCCTTTCTGATCCTGGAAACTCTAGATATTTTCAGGAGCTCAGGTCGCACAATATGCTCAAGCATCCAAGTCACGCGGAGGAGATATTCAATGGAATCAAGAGTAGAAGCTGGTGATGTTCACGAAGATCAATTCACAGGAGCTATCGAAAAACAAACCTCCAAAATTCCTTCAAGTTTGTTTTTGGGGATGGCTCTGGCATCCATGGCAACGTCGGCCATCATGAAATTATCAGGAAGAGACGGCTGGGCCTTATTCATTGGGCAGTGGGCGGCGCCCTTCCTTCTTTTAGGTACTTATAACAAGTTGGTGAAGCAGCATGGATCTGATGCCCACACCGGGCCAGTGGAGCTAGCGGCCTAGGACAAGCTCGGTCCCTTGTAATAGGAACCTACCGGACAAATCGTATAAAGCAGGCCGTCTCCAGGCAGTGATGCCGGGACGACGGCTCTCTTTGTGTGCAACGCACAGTTCGTTCCCGTTCGCGCAGATTCCTGGTGATCAGTCGATGACTGTCTCGCGATAAATTGCTGCACAGCCTCTCGATTGGTTCTAAACCGATGCAATTGTATTGCGCACGACAACCATCCTCAGAGTATGCAGAACTGAAATCCGAGTTGATGGCTTCTTGCTAGGCAGCACGCCGCGAAGAAGGACTCGACTTCTCGCGAGCCAGTTTTTCCATGGCATCGACTGCCATGCCCTTGACGTAAACCATCTCTCCGCCGAGCCAACCTCCCCACCCTATTAGAGCGATGCCGGCGATCGATAGAAGTAGCGGAAGAGAATCCGTTGCTTCCAGACGAAGCCTCAACCACCAGTTCACGGCGTAGATGACCACGGCGGTGAGATTGACGCCCAAATGCCAGGTCGCGATCCGTTTCATTTGAGCTTCATCTATCGAAAAGTAATCGATGAGCCCGGGAACGGCTGCAAGGATCGCACCAATGATCCCACCGCCAATGCAGTAGCGGGCCACGTTGCTCCAAATGGGTGACCCGCCTGCAATGGCGGCAACGTCACATATCAGAGCGAAAAGCCAGAGGCCGATGGGCAAAGCTACCAACATCGGGTGAATCGGATGTTTTTTGATGCTGGCGGGACTGGACATGATCATCTCCTAGCCGAATCGGCCGGTGATTTTCGACTATGCGACGCGCCTTGACACTTTGCTTGCCGACTTAGATGACAACCGCTTTTCTTCTTCGGCGCCTTCCGCACTACCTGCCTTGACGTTGATCTCTTTGGCCAACTCAGTCAGTTTTTCGTCCGTTTCTTTCTCCTCACTGAGTGTCTGCTGTAACAGCGCAGCCTGATCTGAATTGCCCAAAATCTCAGCGAAGTCGCGCACCGTGCCATATGCAGCAATTTCGTAGTGCTCGACCCGCTGCGCCGCCCCGATCAGCGCCGCGTCCATCAGCGCTCCCTCGAAGTCCTCATCCATGATTTCACTGCCCTCTTTTATCAGTCCTTCCATGCCGACGCATTTCTTGCCCTTAGGGTTCTCATCGAGAGCCTTGAAAATCTTCTCCAGTCGCTGTACATGTCCTCGTGTCTGTTCAAGGTGCTCCTCAAAGCCAGACTTTAGCGCTTCCGAGGACGCGGCCTTTGCCATCTTCGGCAAAGCCTTGAGAAGTTGGTTCTCGGCGTTGTACAGGTCCTTCAATTCCTCGACATATATTTCTTCCAATCCTTGATCCGGCATAAATGTGTTCTCCTTTTTAGGTTAATGACCAGAAGGTAAAGTTCGGCACCGCCGGGACCTCGCAAGTTCTACGACGCCCGCCGTTGTCCCTGGTCCTGCCCTTTGTCTCTTTCCTGATCACCTTCAATATCGGGCTCCCCCTGAGGCTGACGGCGTTGAGGATTGTCCTGCCCTTGTTGGCTGGATTCGTGACTTGACTGACCTCCCTGCCCCGGTTGCGGATTCTTCTCGTTTGGATCGTTTGGCATCGAATTCTCCTTTGTGGGCTCGCGGGGATTTAGGTGCCGGAGCATCCTCTGAGGTTGGATTGGCGTCAAGGCCTGGTGATAATGAGCGAGTCAGAGTTCCTCATGCTGCGACCGACTGCACAGGCAAGTACCTGATGGGAACTCTGAATGCATTCCAGGACTTCTGGTTGTTATGCTCGGATGAGGATTTTTGACGCCAAACGGCAACATTCGCTACCAATCATCCGGGCTTTAGTACCCTCTGATTGAAGATGAAGGCACGTATCCACAACGGACCCGACTCTTCTCCAGTTCTCAGCAATGCGGAGATTGCCGACCGGCTCGCCAGCCTGGCTCAGCTTCTGTCCTCACAAAAGGAAAATCCTTACAAGATTAAGGCCTATCCACGCGCTGCCGCCCGCATCCGTCATTTGTCGGACAGTCTGGAGGAAATGGTCCGTAATGACGAGGACCTGACTCGGTTCCCCGGCATAGGAGATGCGATTCGCATCTATTGCGGATGATTTTATCGGCGCAGGACCAGGCGGCACAGTGAGAAGCAAGCCACAGGTGCTTTCGGATTTCACGTCTGGTGATCTGAAATTTCAATCCATCACAACCGATGAGGTTCAGGTACGCGTCTACGAAAAAACTGCGGTTGAGACTGGCCTCTCAACAATGGTTGGGCAAGACAAAGACAAAGCCGTTCCCCGAGGCACTCGGTGTACCAGGGTATGGGTAAAGCAGCAAGGGCGATGGCGGTTGGTTGCCAACCACTTCATTACGGGTTACCCAGTAAATTTCCAGTGCTCTGGATTCTTCTTTTCCGAATCGGTCTACGAGGTTAACATGTGCGCTGCGTCGCGGACCTCTTGGGGGAGCTCTGCGAGCCTAACAAAGAGTGCCTCAAGATGAATCATTGGAAGACACGCGACGGTGAGGGCGTGAACGGACGGTGCTCGCTAGGGGGAAGCGGGCCCAAGTTCACGCCCCACTAACAGTGAAATCAACTTAATCTCCGACTGTCAAACTTGCTCTGTCATCATTGCTCAAGGTTGAATATCGTGCGCTCAGGGCAGGACTTCACTTCTTGCGACTCTCCGAGTCTGTCACATTTCGTGAGTTCGGTTCGTAAGTAGGGGAATGCTACCTATGCAGGGTACGTTTCTAGAGGATTTGTCATTTTCAATGACTTTTGAGCAGAATCTTTTCGCTTTCATTACCGCTGCCAGGTCAACCCGGTTAATGACTGTCACAGCGACGAACACTTGCAGTAGGACAGCATTGTGCAATGGCGAATGCTTCGCAAATGGATTAAGCCCCTTCGCCGTACACCAATGGAGCCCCCGGCGGCACTTACTCATCGCTCTGAGGCGCCTGCATCGGCGTAGAGCAAGCTTCCGTGCTAAGCAGGCTGTATCCATTCTTTGGGTCGATGGGCACGAAGGCCAGATCATCTTTGTCGCCGGCACACACGGGTGGTGTGGGACTGCCAAAAGAATTGGCATGTAGTGCGTGCAGGTGTACGTCAATGATGGACGGCAGGTCCACATTCTGCTGCGCCATGGCGGATGTCGATGCCAACCAGAAGAGCACGGTCACTTGAAATCCGAGTTTTCCTGAACTACTCATTTCCTTCTCCCCTCGACGGTCCCACGCACAGCAGAGTGTTAATCCACACAATCAAGGGCATGCGATTTTCCCCTGCGTCATGCTTACGATCGTTTTTTCGGAAATGCCAGGTTGATAGTGTCCATAGGTGACGGAAAATGCATCTGCGTTCTCGCCCTGCGCACCTAGCTGTCCGGTCAGCAAAATCACAATGGTTCCGTCGGAGTTGTAGAAGGCAATTTGGGAGCGGCCGGATTCATAACCTTGGGCCTTCTTAAAGCCGGAAAGAATTGTCGAACCGCGTCGCGACTATATGGGCGGCTGGATGTTGCCGTACTCGATCCGGGAAGAGCGGTGTTCCTTTACCTTATTTTCTGGGCTGTCTACATCAAACTCGGCGCGCACGATCATCCCGCTGCTTCTGGACACCCACATCTGCCCGTCTTCCTTGATGTCTTCATAGTTGCGATGGAAGGAGTAGAGCATCGCGGCTTCGCCGTTCACGGATTCGGTTCGAAGAAACTGGCAAGTCGATTTCCCTTGATGCTCTCGTTCTTTTTCCTCCTCAACCATGTCCTGGGAGCTCACTGGAATACGCATCCACTTCCCGCGCGTGCGAATATATTTCTGTCCATTGGCAACGATCGTCTCGGCCTCAGTTGTCTTGCCACCGTTGATGCCGGTACTGGTCGTGTAACTGTGGTTGGGAGTGGTTGCGGCTTTGATCAGAGCGTCAAAGACCGGCTGGCAGGAATCCGCTCCTTGAGCCGATGCAGGCACGCAAATCGGGAAGAGCGCTACAGAAAGAGCCAGGGCGCATAAACCATTTCGCATCATCGCGGTTCTCCTTAATGTTTCCCAGCAAACGTTTTGGGCCTCTTGAGACCATTGGTCGGATTCCGAACTACCTCCGTCCCTGCCACTTCCAGACATCGGAGTACTGGGCGCGAGGTTCGTTGTGGCGCTGTACCTGTTGAATTCTCTGCATCAGCAGTCCTTGGAGATACGTGTTGGCATAAAGCGTTGCGGCCGCTGCCAGCACGATCAGAAGCACGACGGCCAGAGAGAACATGGCACTCGATTTGATCCCGCGCACATTGCGGCCTTTGCATCGTTTGGGGCTGTCGGGCCAAGCCACCGCAAGCCTGAGAGTCGCGATTGGCGTATGCGTTATCGGACATCCCCACGCGAAATCAGACAATTCAGGAGCCGCTGAACTTTGCGTCACTGGAAGAACACTTCGCTTCACGATCGTTGTCATCTAGCGACCTCGCTCTAGGGTTCGACCTTGTATAGCGTCGCCATTCCCGCATCCATGTGATCGTCGATGTGGCAATGAAACATCCAGATGCCAGGGTTATCGGGAACCATGTCGACCGTTTCCATTTGCGCCTGCATCAGCGGGACAACGTCAGTGCGTTTGCCGTCGTGCAGGACGATGTTGCCATGCCAGTGCGGAGTGTGAACGCTGAACTGTTCGCCAAGGGCAACCAGGTACCACCGAACGCGCTCGCCTTTCTTCATGGTCATCATTGGACCGGTTCCATAGATGTAGCCGTTAATCGCAAACTTGGCGTTGGAAATGGTGAAGCCTGAACCCAGGCCCGAAAAGTTCCCCATGTCGTCGACGGGGGCAAACTCCAATTTGTTTACCCCTTTGGGGTCGCCGGTAAAAGTCTGGATGTTGTGGTCGAGATACCAGCTGACGTTTTCGTCAAACAACTGGAACAGGCAGACGAATTCGCGATCGACATCGTTCGGCTTGCCAGTGGAGTCTGCCATCCCGCGGCGCGTGATGATCATCGCCCCGATCAATCCGCTCTCGACATCCTTCAGTTCATTGGTATGGGAGTGGTAGAGCCAGACAATAGAACTGGGGTCTTTGGGTCCGGGACCGGCGCGTTCCGGG
>DATBFG010000047.1:0-36266 GCA_036558645.1 Terriglobales bacterium | reverse complement strand
ACCGACAACGCCGGTGGAGGATTCATCGAGGTGGTATTTTTCGCGAAGGGCGCGCAGGTTCTCGCGCTCCTTGCGTTCTTCGTCCGAGTAGAAGCGCGCCTTCTCGAACTCGTGGTTCGCGATGGCGTTCTCCATACGGTGGACGATGAACTTGATGCGCTTCTGAACTTCGGTGATCTCTTCGGGCAACGAAGTCTGGCGCAGCTTGACGCGGGCTCCGGCTTCGTCGATCAGATCGATCGCCTTATCCGGAAGGAAACGATCCGGAATATAGCGGTTCGAGTGTGAAACCGCGAAATTGATGGAGTCGTCGGTATAGGTGACCGCATGGAATTTTTCGTAGCGGTCCTTGATACCGAACAGAATCTTCGTAGCATCGGCTTCGGTCGGAGGCGGAACCTTGACAGCCTGGAAGCGCCGCTCCAGCGAGCGGTCTTTCTCAATCGACTTGCGATATTCGCCGGGTGTGGTTGCGCCGATGCACTGGATTTCGCCACGAGACAGCGCGGGCTTCAGGATGTTGGCTGCATCGAGGGATCCCTCGGCGGAGCCTGCGCCGACTAATGTGTGAAGCTCGTCGATGAAGATGATGGAATTCTGAGAATCCATCAACTCCTTCATGATGGTCTTGAGGCGCTCTTCAAACTGGCCGCGATACTTGGTTCCGGCGACGATCAGGCTGAGATCGAGCGCAAGGATCCGTTTGTCGGCGAGGAAAGATGGCACTTCGCCGTCAGCGATGCGCTGCGCAAGGCCTTCGACGATAGCGGTTTTTCCGACGCCGGGTTCGCCGATCAGCACTGGATTGTTCTTGGTGCGGCGGCAAAGAATCTGAACAACACGCTCTACTTCGTTTTCACGCCCGACCAGCGGATCGAGCTGAGAATCCATGGCGGCCTGGGTCAGGTCGCGGGAAAATTCGCTGAGCAGAGATGATTCACGCTGGCGCTGGGGCTGAGCTTTCTCCTGGCTGGAACGGGCGAGTTCTTCCCGGATAGTGGACAAGCGAAGTCCGCGCTCATGGAGGATTTCGGCCGCAAAGCACTTTTCCTCGCGGAGTAGTCCCAACAGCAGGTGTTCCGTCCCGATGTGGCGATGGGAAAGGCGTTCCGCTTCTTCGGCTGCGTAGGCCAGGACGCGCTTGCACTCATTGCTAAGGGGGAGATCCACAGAAGTGGAGACCTTCTCCCGAATCGTGGTGTGTCCCTCGATCTGCTTGCGAATGGATTCGACCGAGGCGTGAGAGCGCAAGAAGCGGTTGGTCAACGCTTTATCTTCACGCAGAAGCCCCAACAGCAGGTGTTCGGTCTCAATATACGGCGAACCGAACTGGCTGGCTTCATAACGCGCGAAAAAGATGACGCGTCTTGCCTTCTCCGTATAACGTTCAAACATATAGCCCCTCTCCCTAGAGCTCAGGAGGCGCCGGCTGGGTGAAGCCGAATCTCACAGAACCCGTGGCCCGACATCTATTATGCAATCAAGGTGCCACCGATCCCAAGCGGGAAAATCGTTAACTGCGCGCCTGGAACCAAGTTGCTTCAATCCTTAAGACACCCGGAATGCGGTGAATGGCGCAAATGGCTGCAGTATGTGCAAACCGTTGCGTTGGTTTCATTTCGGCACGTAGGGGAATAAAAGTCAATTCCACTAACGGGCCCTATACCGGCAGCATTGCCGGCGGCACCTCTTCAATCGTTCCATTCTGCAAGCGCAGCACCCGGTGACAGCGCCGCGCGAAGTCAAGATTATGCGTTGCGATGAGCGACGTCAGTTGATGATCCTGGTGCAACTTGGCGATCAATTGAAAGACGGCATCAGCCGTACGGTTATCAAGGTCGCCGGTGGGTTCATCGGCCAACAGGATCTTCGGCTGGACAATCAGGGCTCGCGCCAAGGCTACGCGTTGCTGTTCACCGCCAGAGAGCTCCCCGGAACGATGATGGGCGCGTTTCGCCAATTCGACTCGTTCAAGCCAGTCGATCGCGCGAGGCTGAACGTCTTTCCAAGGGTTTTGACGCAGCAAGAGTGGCATGGCCACGTTCTCGAGCGCAGTAAACTCCGGCAGGAGATAGTGGAACTGCCAGACGAAGCCAATTTCGCGATTGCGAAACTCGGCGGCGCCATCTTCGGACAGGGACCCTAATCGCAAGTCGGCGCAGTATACGTCACCCGCAGAAGGCCGATCAAGAGCGCCGAGGATGTGCAGCAAGGTACTCTTGCCGGTCCCCGATTCGCCCACGATGGCCAGCATCTCTCCTTTAGCAACCTGGAACGATAAGTTTTCAAAGAGCACCAGGTCCGACTCGCCGGAGCGAAAGACCTTTTTTAGACTCTCAACCCGCAGCATCTGTCCCTGTGAATTTAGATGCAACCGAGGTGCTCCCCGGCTCAAGAAGTGCCTCTGAGCCTGCAGGCCCATTAAACCATGACAGGGCTTTGGCGCAGAGTCCCTTAAGTTGTCAAACCAGGAGCTACAAGGATGACTGTACGCCTGTTTCCGAACATGGGAAGGTGACGAGGGTCACTTGGGGACGTGAGGGGTAACGGGGGCTTCCAGCTCAACGCTCCTAGTCTCTGGCTTGAGTCATAGCCTTCCCATCTTCCGCTTGCGGTTCTCATTCGACGGCCTATTCGTAGCGCAGCGCTTCAGCAGGAAGAATGCGTGCTGCCGACCAGGATGGGTACATCGTCGCGACGAATGAAATGCCAATCGCCACAAGCGCAACGAGCAATCCATCGAGTAGACGCGGCGCGAAGGGAACATAGTCGATCGAGTAGACCTCGGGAGCGAGGGAGAGCAAGTGATAATGGCCTCCAGCCCAGGAGATCACGAAGCCGAGGACCAGGCCTATGGCTGTGCCGATCACGCCGATCAGCACGCCTTGGGCAATGAAGAGGCGACGGACCTGAGAACGGCGGGCTCCCATCGAGATCAGCACGGCGATGTCGCGAGTCTTCTCCATGACCATCATCGTCAGCGAGATCAGAATGTTCAGCGCGGCGACGAAGACAATCAGGCCGATGGTGATGAAGGTGACGAGACGCTCCAGACGCAGGGCACGGAAGATGGCTTTGTTCTGCTCCATCCAGTTGGTCGCCATGAATCCCTTGCCTGCGACCTTCTCGAGTTCCTGCGCGATGACGTCGGCCTTGTAGATGTCATCTACTTTGAATTCGAGGACGGAAACGACGTCGCCGAGACCGAAAAGCTGTTGTGCATCGGAGAGGCGAGTGAAAGCCCAGGATGCATCGTAGTCATAAAAACCGGAGCTGAAAACTCCCGCCACGCGAAACCGGTTGTACTTGGGAACCATGCCATAGGGAGTGAGTTCGCCCTGCGGGCTCGTGACCAGAACAACAGAACCAACCGTTGCGCCGAGATCGTCGGCCATGTCTTTGCCGAGGATCAACACCGGCATGTTGGCCACGCGATTTTGTACGTCGGCGAGAGCATCGGGAGACGTTGAAGATGAGTTCGGGGTCAGGCTCTCGACTGCGGATTTTGGTTGCTGGTCAAGCGCGTCGGCAGAACCAATCTTGATTGACTTAAGCAGGTCGCTGACTTTGCGCTCGTCGGCGGGAATAATTCCTTTGAGCACAGCGCCGCGCGCACGTGCTCCGCGAGAGATCAAAACCTGTTCGTAGATGGCTGGCGCGGCCGCGACTACATGAGGCTGTTTGCCAAGGCCGTCCATCAAGGTCTTCCAGTCGCGAATACCGTCACTTTCTACACGCAGCAGGTTGATGTGCGAGCTTGAACCGAGCAGGCGATCCTGAAGGTCCTGGCGAAAACCATTGTTGATGGCCAGAGCAACAATGAGGGACGCGACACCGGCGGCCACGCCAAGCACAGAGATCGCCGTAATGATGCCGATGACGGCCTGCCGCCGCTTTGCGCGGAGATAGCGAGTGGCTACGAAGAGTTCGAATCTCATGCTTAAGCTATTCGCTAACAGCTTTCAGATCTCAGTTTGGGAGCTATTCGAATTATAGAGGCTTCCAAACTCCATGAGATCAGCAACAGCGTGGCGCTGCTCACGGCATCTCGTGTGGAATGATCGGCCGCACTTCGATAGAACCCCAGCGTGCTGACGGAATCCGGGCTGCGAGGGCAAGGGCTTCTTTCTTGTCTTTGGCTTCGACCAGGTAGTAGCCGCCAAGTTGCTCCTTGGTTTCCGCGAAAGGACCGTCGGTCAGCAGCTGTTTGCCATCGCGCACTCGTACGGTTGAAGCGGTTGTCGTCACGTCCAGTTCGTTGGCGCCTCGCAAGTGACCACTTTCAGCAATGCTCTTGGTGTAGGCGTTGTACTCGGCAAGAATTTTGTCACGTTCGCCGGAATCCTTCGTGTCCCAATGTCTTTCACTCCCGTAAATCAGCAGTAAGAATTGCATATTTGTCTTCCTCCTACAGTAGGTCGAACGGGGATTTCGGAAATCGACAGGGCGGCGGTGAATTATCGAGCCCTCCCTGCCCTTAAGAAGAAGTCCTGCCAGCTAAAAATGCGGCAGCAATGCCGGCACCTTATTCTTGTATCTTCGAAAGTCATCGCCAAAACGTTGTTCGAGTTCGGCATCTTCCTGCCGCAGCATGAATGCACCAGAGACGGCGGCGAACAGAGTGAGAGCGTAGCAGATGGCGAGCCCTGTACCGATGCTCCAAGCCAGCATCTCGCAAAAGTGAGCCAGGTAGACGGGATGCCGGACGCGCGAGCGGATGCCGCTCGTAATCAGTTGTTGTTCACCCAAATGCCGACGGAGTTCAGGAACACCTCCCAGGCAACTGGCGGTGAAAGCGCGCCCTGATTGCCTGTAGATCCAAATGCCAACCGTAAATAGGGCCACGGCAGGGATCCAGCACCAAGGCTCAGAATAGACGGTGACATGACGCCATGAATATGTGACGCCGATTATCACGAACCACATCCCTATCCAGAGTGGCAGCAAAACGCGGTACGGCGAGCTAGAGCGTGAACGCCAATAGGCTACATAGGGATGGATCATCAACCAGAATGCGGGGATGGTGGAATAGATTACACAGGCAAGCCATCCGGCAGTCTGTAGAAAAACGAGCATCTGAAGAGCATTGTAATCGGTCATATCGAGGCCCCGAACGCGCCTTCAGCAGGGAGTCTCGACTTGTGGCAGAGTAGAAATACATGACCGAAGGTCGAGACCCACGACTCGAAGGACGAATCGCGTTCAAGTATCCGGCGTTCACGATTTACGCGACCGCGCGCTTTCTGGTTGTCACAGCACTTGAAATGTTATCGGTCGCAGTGGGCTGGCAGGTTTACGAGATCACGCATCGCGCACTCGACCTGGGATATGTAGGCCTGGCGCAGTTTCTTCCCGGAGTCGCCTTATTTCTGATAGGCGGACACGCGGCTGACCGGCTCAACCGACGCAGGCTCCTGATGTGGTGCTATACGGGATTCACGTTGTGCTCAGCCCTGCTGCTCGGATTGTCGTACCACGGTTTGCAAAGCGTGGTTCCGATCTATGCGGTTTTAGTCGGAATTGGTGTCGTGCGATCCTTTAATGGACCTGTAAGCCGCGCCCTACTTCCGCAACTGATCCCTGAAGAACATTTCCCGAATGCAGTGGCGTGGAGTTCCAGCGTTTTCCAGGTAGCCATGATTCTTGGCCCCGCACTGGGTGGAGTGATGTACGCCATCTTTCACGGGCCTGCGGCTGTGTACGCGGTATCGACCACAGTCTCAGCAGCTGCGATGGTGTCGACGTTCAGAATCAATGCTCAGCCCCAGAAATTCTCGCGCGAGCCCATCAGTGCGAAGACGATCTTTGCGGGATTTCACTACATATGGCGGCAGAAGGTGATCCTAGGCTCGATCTCCCTGGACATGTTCGCGGTTTTACTGGGCGGAGCCGTTGCACTCTTGCCGATCTACGCCAGCGAGATTCTGAAGACAGGCCCATGGGGACTAGGACTGCTGCGGAGCGCACCGGGCGTGGGTGCGGCGATGATGGCGATTACGATTGCTCACTACCCGATACGCCGGCGAGCGGGCGTCACTATGCTGTGGTGCGTAGCGGGATTCGGTGTCTGCACAATTCTTTTTGGCATATCTCGAAATTTGGTGCTCTCGCTTGTGGCATTGGTGTTAGTAGGTGCGACAGATATGGTGAGCGTCATCATTCGCGGCACGCTGATTCAGGTAGCGACTCCGGATGAGATGCGTGGACGAGTCAATGCGGTCGACATGTTATTTATTGGGGTATCGAATGAATTGGGCGAATTCGAGTCAGGGTTAACGGCGCACTGGTTCGGGACGGTAGAGTCTGTGGTGCTGGGTGGAATCGGCACACTGGTTGTAATTGCTCTCTGGGTGTGGCTGTTCCCTGCTCTGCGACAGGCGAATCAGCTCACCGCGGAAGAGTTGGCGCCTAAGGAACAGGATTTGAGGTCTATTGCTTGAGACTTGGCGAGATTCTGAATTGTGCGGACAATATCTGGCATGCTCCCCAGAACATGTGCCCTCGCTTTGGTATTGTGCACTCCCCTTGCCGTCGCGCAGCGCGCACCAGATGCTGACAAGGTGCTTGCTCTTGAAAAGAAGTGGACGGAGTCCTATAAGCACCGCGACGTCAGCATGCTCGCGGAGCTATTGGCCGATGATTTCGTCATCACGGTTGAAGATGGGAGCACTTATGGTAAGGCTGGGTACATCAGTCATACGGCCGATTCTTCGGTGAAAGTAGACATCGCAGAACAATCCGACATGCGGGTCCGGCTTCATGGGAATACGGCCGTGGTGACTGGTGCCTATCATGAGGTCGGGGGATCGAAGGGAAACCGTTACGAGTATCGCGACCGCCTGACTGATGTCTGGATGAAAATCGAGGGTAAGTGGCAGGTAATCGCGTCCCACTATAGCGTCCCCGTAAAGCAGTAACGTTAACCCGCCAGTTTCGTCAAAGAGGCTATGCAGGAGGGTGCAGTGAAATTACTGCTGACAGTTGCGGTCTGGATGATTGCTTGTTTGCCGGCGTTTGCCCAGAAGGATGACATCCCGAAGGACATCGCGGGGAGTATTGGTGGCACGTTGAAATGGACAGAGAGCCAGTTTCTGAGCGTGGCAGAGGCGATGCCGGAGTCGAAGTATGACTTCGTTCCCACCGCTGGAAACTTCAAGGATGTGCGCTCGTTTGCAGAGCAGGTGAAGCACGTCGCGTGTGCGAACTTTGCCTTCTTCAACGAGATTGAAGGCAAGACTCCGCCCGATTTGTGCGAAAAAGGTGGACCGTCCAAGGCAAAGACGAAAGCTGAGTTAGTGCAGTATTTGAAGGATTCCATCGACTATTCCGAACGGGTCCTGCCCACCATTAATTCAAAGAATGCACTCGACCGGGTCGAAGGACGATACGCTGGACCGAACACAAAGCTTGGAATTGCAGTGACAGCCGTCTGGCACGTGGCGGATCACTATGGGCAAGTTGTGGAGTACCTGAGGATGTGCGGGATTGTGCCGCCGCCTACACAAAAGTACGGATTGCAGGTGCGATAAGTCTTCTCAAGTTGCCGCGCAGCTGCGGCTGCCAAGCTTACTTATGGGCCGGTTGAACTCCCGCACGAACCACACTCTTCGCGGCGTTCATATTGTCGTAGCGATCGTAGACGCGGACGACGATAACGTGCTCCATCGACCCCGCCGAATTTGGACTTCCCGCGGTGGAGGATTCAGGAACGGCTGCGCGGAAGTCATAGCTCTCCGCTTTTGCGTCGGAAAGCTGGCCAATCGGCTCCACGAACTGCCAGTCCCCGGCATCGATCGAAAACTCCGCGCGCTTGATGATGGAATAGCCGTCAACTGCGCGAAAGGCTACATGAAGTTGATTGTTCTCTATTGCGGCTGTGAGGCCTTCGATCTGGGGAGCAGTGGTGTCGACTTCAAAGCGGGGGCCTTCACGCTCCGCACTGAGAGACTGATCCGGAGAGTGGGATGGCGCATCCGAGGCAACAACCTTCAGGGTATAGCCCCCGTCGGGAAGCAACGAGGAGTCAAAGGAATAGAACTTGTCAGTAAGCTGATCCTTAAGTAGTAGCCAGCGGGATTCACCGTCTCCACGATAAAGAACCGAATAGACCATTTGATCGTCATTATCATCGTGGACCGTCCACTTCACTCCGATGGAGTCAGAATCGTGAACGGTGACGGGTTGCTGGTCGAAGCGGGGCTGGCCGGGCAATGTGTCCACTTTCGGCAAAGCCTGGTAGCGAACACCCGGTTGAGTCGAGACATCGTCAAAGTCGGGCGCAACGTTCTTGGGCAAGTAGTTCAATAAGACGCTGTCCACGCGGGGCGTGGAAGGTCCGGCATGAAGAACGGCCCTCCATTGAATGAAGCGCGCTGGAGGGACGCTTACTTCGCCGTCTTTCTGCATGTCGATCCTTTTCCACGGACTCCAATTTCGGTCTGGGTTATCCACGTTGCCGCTGCGGGCAGAAAGGTCTACGTTGCCTGCGCCGCGAAACTGAGCGCGTCCCCAGCGAGAAAAAATGCGGGCATCAAAGATATCGCTGTCGTAGGTACCTTCGGCTTCGGGGGCCGGACCAAGCAGAAACACTTTTCCGAGATTGCTTGTGGAGACATAGAGTCCGCCTGCGGGAGCGCTGGCAAAAGATGTGATCTGGCTTGCGCTGGCTTTGAGCAGATCCGTATAAGTGTCTTCTCCGCTGATCGCGAAGACGTGTCCGCGATTTCCAGTACCTGCAAGCAGACGCCCTTGCTGATCGAAAGAAAGGGCGTATACGAGGTCTTCACGTGAGGTCCACACTCGATTGGGAGAGCCGTCGGGTGAGATGCGATAGATCTCAGAACCTCCGGCGGTCGTGATGGGAGGAAGCGATGGAATGTTTGGGGCGGAAGCGGGTGAAGTGGTCGTGGTCGCGGTAACCGTAGTCTGCGTGGCTGTGGGCGATGGCGCCTGCGGAGGAGGCGCTATAAGGGTTACAGGCGCTGCAGGTGCGCCTGGGCGTTTCTCTCCCGCAGCCGCGGCATAGATGTTGCCGGCTTTGTCGATGGCGAGCGCGGTAATTTCCTTCTTGGGTGCGCTGTAGAGGACAAAGCCTTCACCCTGCGGAGAAATTCGATACACGAGGCCACTGCCATCGGAACCGGCAATCACGTTTCCAGCGGAATCGAATGCTAGGGTGCGGATGTGTGCCTCATCGCTCTTAAAGAAGATGGTGTGTTCGCCCTTCGGCGTCACGCGATAGATCTCTCCGCGATCCCCAGTAGCGACAAACAGGTTGCCCGAACCGTCGAGGCCAAGGTCCCAGATGTACTTGGTGCCGGGATCAAAGTAGACGGTCGAACTCCAAGAGCCTCCGGGTGCGTTGGTGGAGGGCTTCCCTGCACTGCTCACGTGTTCAAGGCGATAAACCTTTCCGTCGGGATTCGTGGCAGCGAAGATCACGCCATCTTTGTCGACAACCAGCGACTGTACTTGCAATTCCTGCGGCTGAAAGATGGCTGTGGAGGAACCATCCGGCGTGATGCGGTAAACGCGGGCTGGAGATCCCGCGGCGGCGAAGAGGTTGCCGGCCGCGTCGGAGGCGATCGCCCAGATAAAGGTTGAAGGCGTTGTGGAAAGGGCCTTGAAAGCCGGGGCCAATTCCAGCGCACCACTACTCAAGACAGCGACACCTCGGGGTGTGCCCTTGATCAGCTCTTCGAACTTGGACTGCTCCCAGGTGCGCGTGCCCTCTGCGAAAGAAAAACCGGATATGAGTATGAAGAGGTTAAGGAACAGCACACTTCTACGGGTTGTCGCGATCATGAAAATATCTCAACCTTTTACGGGGAGAAAAGCAAGTTACTGCAAATGAATGCAGCGAAAGGGTCCTAGCTTCCGACAAAGCCAATCGCGGACGGCGAAGATCTACTTGATGTTGAGAGTTAGCAGCTGCGCGCCTGCCACTACGTAATCCAAGGGATCGGTCGCGGCCTCGTTGACCGAAGATTCTCCGAGGACGACCATGTCCTGCGTACCGCGCATGCCATCCATCACATTCATGATGGAGAGAGGCAGAGTGGGCATCACCTTGTCGGCAATCATGGCTTCAGGGTCGGCCTCAAGCAATGAGACGTAGACCCGATTGTTGACGTGCTGCTTATTTAGCAACGCGACGGTAGAGGCAAGATCGAGCTTGCGACCGAGGAGTGGAGCACCGTGGCGGATGCGATCAAGAGTATCGCCATCACTTACAAGGATGCGCAGGGGACCTTTGGAGGTCGACGTCGGTATGTGGATCGGAATCTGGCTAACGATGCCATCGCCGCGATAGGGCCGCAGGACCGCTTCGATGGTGATCTCGTCGCCAGGGCGGGCCTCAGTGATGTCAGTACGAGCGCTTTCAAGGCGAGCCCAACGGCGGTCGTTGACGACTTCGAAGTCGAGCTGGACGCCATGGATATCCGGTGCGTTGTAGGGATTCTCGTAAATGCGGCTGAACCGGTCACCGATGGAAAGTGCTGCGAGTGCGGCGGCTGGCTGGCTTCCGTCCGTAGCTGAAAACATATTGTTCAGGCTGACTTGGGGATAACCATCCACCGAAATGTGGCCCAGCATGCGATAGGTGATCTCTTCGCCGTACTCGTTCATTCCATGCAGAGCGTTGTAGACCGTGGCCATCATTGCTACGGGACTGAGGCGCGGATTGTTTAGCACTTCGTAGTGGAACTGCTTGTTGGTCGGGCCGCCATGAATGTTGAGAGTGACGGGAATCATGTCGGGCTTCTTGCCAAATTCGCCCATGATTCCGGTGTGACGGTCCTGCACGAATGCGCCGATTGGTTCAGTGGCGTTGACGATTTTAAAGGCGTTGGCGGGCGACGGCAGCGTCGCCACAACCTGCGCCTTGGTCATCGGCAAGTCAACCATGCCAAACTGCAGCAAAGGGTGGCCGCACGCAAGCAGGTGCTCTGCGTCCATGTAAGTGACGGTGCAGGTGGCAACAATATCCATGTCGCCGCGAACCAGGACTGCACTCACGGCGGATCCGGGTTCAATCGGTTCAGGCTGTCGGACGTCGCTCACAGATCCAGC
Organism: Terriglobales bacterium; assembly: GCA_036558645.1. Taxonomy (GTDB): domain Bacteria; phylum Acidobacteriota; class Terriglobia; order Terriglobales; family Acidobacteriaceae; genus DATBFG01. The sequence goes on along the minus strand of DATBFG010000047.1, from coordinate 25,193 downwards.
GCCCATTACTGGAGTGATGCCGGCATCGGCAAATTGCGAACCGAACATTTTGACCGCAGCGTCAGAGAAGCCACTGAACACAAGCGGCGTCTCAATGGGCTTAAGGTAGTTCGCCACGTTCTGTGCCGTAGCGTTTAATAGACCAGGACCCGACGTTCGAGTTGGCGACTCTATCGCAGCTTTGACCGGCCCGGAAGGCGGCACAGGCGAACGGTCCATGGCATTGATTTCAAGCATTTCTCCGATGGGGGTCACCCCTGCGATGGGCTCTTTGGAGAACTCACCGATACGGAACGCCAGAGCGCCAGCAAGTTTTCCATCGAAGTAGACGGGGCTCCCACTCATTCCGGCGACCACGCCGGTGTACTCGGCTTTCTCTCCCTGCAGGCGGACCAGAATGATGTCGCCCTTGGGGCCGTTGGCGTTGCGAAGGACGCCGAGGACTTCCACTCCCATGGATTCCGGCTTGACGCCCTGAAAAACGGTGTAGGCGACGCCACGCATTCCGGCGTGAATCTCGTTCACTGAAATGGTTTGAACGGGCTTGTCTTTTTCAGCAAATACGGCAGGGGGGAACACAGAAAAGCAGAGTACAAAAAACGCGAGAAGACTACGGCTCATGGATTAGCCCCGGAGGACCGCCAACAGGTCCACCATAAATTTCATAAGGCTTCGCGTGGCATCTCCCGGGTTCGTCCCGGGTAGGAGGAGGGGGTGCTGCAAACATCCCAATCGCGAAGCAGTGCGTCTATACTAGCATGGGTATTTAGAAGGAGTGGCATGTTTTCTGCTGGATTCCCCCACATCTTTGGGCGCCTGCGACGCCAGGCGGCGAAAATCTTTTTGCTGGCGCTGGTTCTGGAACCTCTTGCTCTGCAACCCCTTGCGACTTCGGCACAAGATCAGAGCGCTGCGCCGCAGGATCAGTCATCCCAACCGCCATCCGGGCAACAGAAGCAAGAAGCTCCGCCCGAGGCGGGCGGACCACAGACCGATGTGGGTCCTTATGCCATTCCGAAAAAAAAGGAAGAGCCTCCTCCGCCGCCCCCGGAACGGCCGAAAAAGATCGAAGGAATGCCGGATTATTCGCTGAGCATCGAAGTCCCGCTGGTCAACGTTCCGGTCACCGTAACCACGAAGGACGGTCAATTCATACCCGGCTTAAAGAGAGAAAATTTTCGGATCTACGAAGATGGGGTTCCGCAAAACGTTAGTAACTTCGACGTTTCAGAAGCGCCGATTACAGCAGTCCTGTTGGTTGAATTTGCCTCCACCAACTACTACTTCATGGTGGACGCGTTGAATGCTTCTTATGCGTTCGCGAGCTCCCTGAAGAAAGAAGATTGGGTGGCGGTGGTGTCGTATGACATCAAGCCGCACATCATGGTGGACTTCACGCAAGACAAGCGAGCCATCGTCGGCGCGCTGAACCAACTGCGCATACCGGGGTTCACCGAAACAAATCTGTTCGACGCGTTGTACGACACGCTGGATCGGCTGGACAGCCTCCAAGGACGGAAGTACGTCATCCTGGTGACGACGGGAATTGATACCTTCAGCAAGCTCAACCTCGACCAGATGATGAAAAAAATAAAGTCTACGAAGGATGTCACAATCTTTCCGGTCAGTGTGGGATTTGCATTACGCGAATACTACGACTCGCGAGGGGGAGCGGCGCCGCACGGAATTGGAATTCCGGTTCAGAACATTGACTATCTTCAGGCCGACAACGAGATGAATACGTTCGCCAAACTAACTGGTGGCCGCGCATACTTTCCGCGATTCGAAGGAGAGATGCCGGGAATCTTCCACAGCATCACCGGCGACATTCGCAACCAGTACAACCTTGCCTACCATCCCACGAACACGAAGCTGGATGGTTCCTATCGAAAACTAAAGGTTGAACTGATTGCACCTGACGGCGGACCGTTGAAGGTCAAAGACCAGAAGGGCAAAGATGTAAAAGTCCTCATCGCCACGCGAGACGGATACACGGCGAAGCACACGGTGGAGTAACAGGCGAGGCGCTAGGTGTTGTTAGAAGTGAAAGAAGCGATCGAGCAGAAATAGAAAACCAACCCCCAGGAACACTACTAGCGCCATCCGCACACCGGGCTCGCGGTTGACCTCCGGCATCAGGTCGGAGGCAGCGACGTATACCGTAACTCCCGCCGACAGCGGTAAACCAAAACCAATCTCATGCCGGAGGAGCGCCATGGTCAAAACACCGGCCAGGGTGGCTGCTCCCAGCAGCATCGACGCCCCCCACGCAGTACGCCGGCTCTGGCCGCTCGCCAGCATCACGGAAGCCACAGTAAAGCCCTCGGGAATTTTGTGCAGGAAGACGGCGAGAAAGATAATCCATCCCAACCAGTTCGAGACGATGAAGCCGGAGGTAATTGCGATGCCGTCGAAGAAGGTGTGGATCAAAAGGCCGAGCAGCACCGAGTAGCTCTTGTGACGGTGGACGAATTCGTCATGATGCGTTTCTTCGCCGAAGTGGAAGTGGGGCGTCACGGTGTGCTCGAAGAAGTGAATGATCAGGTATCCGAGGAGTACGAGGTAGGCGGCATTCTTGCCGCCGAGAGCCAGGCTCTCAGGGATTACCTCGACGATGGCGGTAGCCAGCATGAAGCCAGCACCGAGGGCAATAAAGTAGCGAAGGTAGGAACGATCCCAGTTTCTCTGGACGATGAGCGCGCCGCCGAAACCGTTGGCGAGGGCGGCTCCAAGGCCGAGGAGTACGCTTAGAAGGATGGGATTCATTTTGAGTCAGTCGTCAGCAATACAGCTCTCAGCTTTCAGTCGTCAGCTAACCACTATGGCGGATGTGCATTACGTCGCCATCCTGCACGATGTAATCCTTCCCTTCCAGGCGTAGCGTGCCCTTCGAGCGAGCGTTGGCTTCCGAGCCGGCTTCGAGCAACTGATCCCAGCGAATGGTTTCAGCACGGATGAAGTGTTTCTCGAGATCGGAGTGGATCGCTCCTGCGGCCTCTACGGCGCGCGTGTGGATGGGGATGGTCCAGGCGCGGCATTCATCTCCACCCGCGGTGAAGAAGGACATCAGCCCGAGCAGATGGTAAGTCGTGCGAATGAGACGAGTGAGGCCGCTGTCTTTCAGGCCATAGCTGGAGAGAAACTCTGCGGCATCCTCGTCAGACATTTGCGCAAGTTCGGCTTCGACCTTGCCGCAGATGGCCGCTACGCCTGAGTTTGGACGCTTCGCTACTTCAGCAACTTTATGTTTCTCGGGAGCATCGGCCAGGTCTTTTCCAAGCTCTGTGCTTTCGCTGATGTTGACGACGTAGAGAATCGGCTTTTCGCTAAGGAACATGAACCCGCGAAGACGTTTCTTGTCTTCGGGAGTCATCTCCATTTCGCGCAGAGGCTTTTCAGTTTCCAGATGCGCCTTGGCCTGCTTGAGCAGATCGAATTCTTTCTCGAGGTCAGACGTCTTCATTTTCTTTAAGTCTTTTTCGACGCGTTCCAAGCGCTTCTCTATCTGGCCGAGATCGCTGACCATCAAATCGAACTCCACGTTCTTGATGTCGCGAAGTGGATCGACCGGGCCGACGTGGGGAATGGAATCGTCTTGAAAAGCGCGGAGCACATGAGCGAGGGCGTCCACGTTGCGAAGATGGCTGATATACCCGCTTTCTTTGAGGGCGTCCTGGCCGATGGCGCCGACATCGACGTATTCGACAGATGCATGGGTCAGCTTTTTGGGATGATAGAGATCAGCAAGCTTGTCGAGCCGTTCATCAGGTACTTTGGCGATGCCGACGTGGGCCTCGCGCGGATTAGAGTATGACGCGTCGGAAAGGTGCGCTTTGGTAAGAATGCCGAACAGAGATGTCTTGCCTACCTGGGGGAGGCCGATGATTCCGGTTTTCATAAAAGGGTTGCTGACTGCCAGCTATTGGCTAAGGGCAATTTGAGATCATAACAGGCACGGGGCACTTCCAACCGCCTCGTGCTACTCTCTTCGTAGGTGGTTGCTCTCGTGAAATTGCGGTTGCTCCCTTTTGTTCTGCTCTTGCTTTTACTTCAGTTGCTGGCGCCCTTCCTGTTGGGGCAGGTGCCGTTCCGTGTGTTGGATCGTGACGTCATCGAGGCACGGCTGAGTGGCTTCTCGTATAAGAATCCGGAGCGAGAATCCATTCTTGAGGACATGTTCAAGCAGTCAGGCTGTGCTGGGGATAAACTTCAGAAACAAGTTGTCAGGAAGCGAATTCCGCCTAACCTGATCTGTGTGGTGCCGGGAGAGACTGACAGAGTCATTCTGGTTGGTGCCCATTCCGATCACGTAGTCGCCGGAGATGGTGTCGCAGACAACTGGAGCGGAGCCTCGCTGCTCCCCAGCTTGATGTATAGCCTGACCGCTACACCTCGAAAGCACACCCTCGTTTTTGTCGCCTTTACCGATGAAGAAAGCGGGATGTCGGGGTCGATTTTCTATGCCAAGCAATTAACGGCAGAACAGCGGTCGAAGATCGATGCGATGGTGAACATAGATACTCTTGGGCTCGGCCCTACGAAGATTTGGGCCACTCACGCAGACGCTGGACTGGTGAATCTCTTGTCGAGAGTGGCGGATTCGATGAAGCTTCCGTTAGGCGTGGTGAACGTAGATAACGTTGGATCCACTGACTCGGAATCGTTTGCACAATACAAAATTCCGCGCATCACAGTTCACTCCATCACCCAGGAAACCTGGAATATCTTGCATTCGCACGACGACACGCTAAAGGCGATCAAGATGGATGACTATTTCACGAGCTACCGGCTGCTGATTGCGTACCTGGCAGTGCTGGATGTCCAACCTCCCCGTCTCGCCGACGAAACGGGATCCACTTCACATCATTAAGGGCGAATTGCTTGCGCTACCAGGAAGACTAGCGCGAGCCCTAGCACGAACACTCCCACCTCGAGTCGCGTTGACCAGACGTGCAACGAATCAAAAAGCACGCGCGCGGGATCGGTAAGCAGGATACTGTCTATTTCGCCCAGGGAATTGCGGATGGCCATCATCTTGGGAAAGATGATGAATTGCGAGATCGCCGTGAGAGCGAGCATCAAGTAGACAAGGATGTGACGCACGGCCAGGGGCTCTGCAGCTCCGGTACTGGCGCGCGTGACGATCATCGAACACATCACGAATACCAACCCCGAGACAATGCCCATCCAGTGGAGCGCGGTAAGCGAACGGGCAACCACATTTCCGGCAAGATGGCGCGTGGGCAGCACGGCAAACACCGTGGGGGCAACCACAAACGAAAAATAGATGATGCCTCCCAGCCAGACGATCAGCGAGAGCAGCATCAGGTATCGCAGAAACGACATTCCCGTTTTTTAAGCGCCGAACTTGAAGGAAGGCTTGTCGAGCACTTCCTTCATCACAACCGCCAAGTCACGCAGTGATCCGGCGCAGTCTCCAGTGAAACTCGAACCATGCATGATAGCAAGGGTCTGCGGCTTAAGCGATGCCAGTCCTTCGAGAATGCGATCGGTGTTCGGGGTGTAAGGGACATAGTTCGCAAGTGGTCCAGCCTGGTAATCGGTTAGGGTCTTGCGACAACGATCGATGACACTGGTGTGCACAAGAGGCTCGACTTCTCCATCCTGATGAAAAAGGTCGGAGCAGAAGAGTGTTCGCTGGGTCTCTTCAAAGAGCACGCCGGCATCCCAGCCATGCGGGAGTTGCGGAGTGGTGTAGTAGCGGAACGTGTACTTACCTGTCTGTATGGGTTGTTGCGGCGCCAAGATGTGTGCTTCGCGCTGGAAGAAGTCATTCACGCTGACCAGCGCTGCGACCATTCCGCAGGCAGGCTTGGCATTCGGCGCAATAGTGAGCCATTCGTTCAACGCCCCACATTCGTCGGACTCGAAGTGACTCCAACTGATCCAGCGGAGCTTGGCTGGATCAAGCACCTTGGCGACACCTTCCCGCACTTGGGGAAACATGCGGCGCAGACCGGTGTGAAAGAGCAGGGGCTCATCATCCTTCACCAGGAAGTGATTGAACTGCAGATTGATTTCAGGGTAGAGAACAGAAATGCGGTAAACGTCTGGAGCAATCTCAGTGACCAAGGGCACGAAGGCCTCCTTAAGAACGAGGGGATATTAGTAACGCGTAATTTAGCGCAGAACGGGCTCAGGGTGGGTGGTGAGAATCGTTGGAACTCAGCTAGACCGGTACGGGAACAGTTTCCAGGATCTCCTGCAGAACCTGTTCGGCCTGTTCGGCTTTCTTCAGGGTTGAAGAATAAAGGCCGCTGATCGCGACACGGTGTGCAAACACGGGTATTACGAGTGGCTTGAAGTCCTCTGGGATGCAGTAAGTCCGGCCGTCGATAAAGGCCATCGCCTGGGCTGAGCGGTAGAGCATTTGCGAGCCGCGTGGGGAGACTCCCAGCGAGAGATGCTGTGATTCGCGAGTCTTGCGGACGATATTGAGAGTATAGGTCACAAGCGAATCGTCCACGCGAACTTCGGTTACAGCGCGTTGCATTTCGAGAACGTCGTCGCCGGTAACCACGGGTTGCAGATTTTCCAGTTGCGCCGTGCCGCCTTCGGAGCGCAGGATCTCGCGCTCGGCTTCGCTGTCGGGGTAACCCATCTGCACGCGCATCAGAAAGCGATCGAGTTGTGACTCCGGCAAGGGATAGGTTCCATGATGCTCCACCGGGTTCTGCGTGGCGATTACGAGAAATGGCTGCGGCAAAGGATGCGAGTGAGCATCGACCGTGACCTGGCCTTCGTTCATCGCTTCGAGTAAGGCGGACTGCGTCTTAGGCGTGGTGCGGTTGATCTCATCCGCCAACAATACATTGCAAAACACAGGACCGCGTTTGAATTCAAACTGCTGCTCGATTGCGGAGTAGATCGAGATGCCGAGCACGTCGGACGGCAGCATGTCGCTGGTGAACTGTACGCGCTGGAAGCTGCAGTCGATGGCGCGGGCAAGGGTCTGGGCGAGGGTCGTTTTCCCCACGCCGGGAACGCCTTCAATCAACAGATGACCACGAGCCAGAATCGACACCAGCGAAAGGCGGACTATGTCGTCCTTACCGCGAATAACGGTTCGCAGTGCGCTTTCCAGCATGTTGACGCGATGAATTGAAACCGCCGTCTCGGGAGACATCTGATCGATTCTACTATGTAAGGAAAAGTCTGCCTTCTGCTTCCAGAACACCGTGCAGGTACGAAAGTCATGGGACTACAGCTGTCAGTCGTCAGCTCGCAGCCAAAACCCCGCCGATCCAACCCATCTTGCTGGGATTCGTACCAGTCAAAGAACGAGCTACGCCCAGAGGCTTGCAAGTAATCATTATGAAGCCTCGGGGGTTTCGCTACTGGGTGAACTCTGCCGGACGCCCGGTCAGGCGCTCAATGCGCTTGGCAATCGGCGGATGGGTCGAGAATAAGCTGCCAAAGTTCATACCCAGGAATGGCTGAATGATGAAAAGATGCGCGGTTGACGGCGTTGCCGGCAGCGGCATCCTGCGAGAGTAGGCATCGAGTTTGCTTAAAGCACTCGCCAGCGCATAAGGGTTGCCGGTAAACTGTGCACCCGTCGCATCGGCCTGGTACTCGCGTGAACGCGATACGGCCATCTGAATCAACATGGCGGCAATCGGAGCGACGATCAGCATAAGTAGCCCGCCGGCAGCTCCGCCACGGCGTTCGTCACGGTCGCCCATACCTCCAAAGAAAAATCCAAAGCGCGCCAGAAACGTGATGGCACCAGCGATGGTGGCAGCAATCGAACTGATCAGGATATCGCGGTTGTTGACGTGCCCGATCTCATGCGCGAGCACGCCTTCAAGTTCCTCTTCGGTCAGCAGATTCAGGATCCCCTGCGTGACGGCGACCGACGCGTGCTTTGGATTGCGTCCGGTAGCAAATGCATTCGGTGAATCAGTAGGAATGACATAAATCTTGGGCATTGGAAGGCCGACACGTTGGGTAATGCGCTCGACTACACCATAGACGTACGGCAACTGCTCACGAGTGACCGGTTGCGCGCGATACGTGGCCAGCGCAATCTTGTCGGAGAAGAAGTAGGCGATAAAGTTCGTGACCGCCGCAATACCGAGGGCGAGAAGCATTCCATTCTCGCCGCCAAATCCCCTGCCAATTGCCATCAGCAAAAGAGTCATGGCGGTCAACAAAAAGGCGGTCTTGAAAGTGTTTCCCATAGCTTTGTCCTATTGAAATAAGATGCGCCTGAGACACTCAAGATGCAAGGGCCGCATCTCCAAGAGAACACGGCCCATTCCACCCTTGACTTCAGAATATCCTCAGCGGAACCCACCCGCCGCTTCCAGGAGCTCGCCAGTCATCCAAGCAGATTCAGGAGATGCCAGAAAAACTGCAATTTGCGAAATGTCACGCGGTTGACCGGCGCGGCCGAGAGGCGTTCGGGCGACAGCCTGCTTTTCGAAGTCGCTATCTTTGAGGCCGGCGGTGCGAAAGCCTTCAGTATCAACGACGCCCGGGTTAATGGAATTGACGCGAATGTTGCGGGGACCTAGTTCCTTGGCGAGCACACCCGTGACGGCGTCGACTGCTCCTTTTGTAGCTGAGTACACCACGGATGCAGGCGGAGTCAGCGAACTCGCCACTGAACCGATGTTGATGACGCTACCACCCTGGGGGCCGAAGTACTTCACCGCCTCCTGCGTCGCCAGTATGAGTCCGAGAACATTGGTATCGAACTGCTTATGAAAGTCCTCTTCGGTGACGTCCTCAAGAGGATTGAAGTGATATATCCCGGCATTGTTCACGAGGATATCGATGGTTCCGAATGCTTTTTTGGCTTCGGCAAAGAGTCGCTTCCGGTCTTCTGCTTGTATGACATTGGCACCTACGGCGATCGCCTTTCCGCCTTTGCTCTTGATCTCGTTGACCGCTTTTTCCGCGCCATCTCTGCTTGACGAGTAATTCACAACCACGGAGGCTCCGGCCGCCGCCAGGTCCTTCGCAATGGCTGCGCCGATGCCCTTCGAGGCTCCAGTAACAACCGCGACCTTGCCGTTCAAACTGCTCATTGGTAGTTCTCCTTCCAAAACATAAACGCTTAGATGTTTCGATGATTATCGAAGTTTCAAGAATTAGAGATCTCTTGTTATTGCTCCGGCATTTCTAGATTTTGGCCAGACGGTCAAGGTAGGCGCGCAAGACATCACGCTGGAGAATGACGTCAGCGAACCTGCCGCGGCGGACGATCTCGATTAACCCGGCGGTAGACAGTTCCTTGAGGTGATGGGAGAGGGTCGCGGGAGTAATACGATGAGCCTCGTGCAGGTGACTGCAGGGCGTGGGCTCATCGGAATCTCCGAGCTGTTTGAGAATAAAGTAGCGTCTCGGCTCCGCTAAGGCGCGCGAGATCAGAGCAAACTGCTTTTCGGTGAGCGAAGCGGTTTTGATGCCTCCCATATTTGAAGGATACAGCAGGCTAGGTTTTCGCCGTCTCTCGTTTCAAAGCTCTCTCAAGCGTTTGGTCCAATGCAGCTTTGGCTTGTTCGTACTCCTGTTGCGAGATAGCTCCCTGCTTGCGATCGACTTCGAGTTGGAAGAGTTCTTCCTTCAGGGCTTCGAGCAAGAGACCTGAACGCGCAGAGGCAGGCGCATCGTGTATGGGAACCGGTGAAGCTTTTTTCGCCGGAGGCGGCGGAGGAAGTTGAATGTCAGAGTCTTCAAAGTCCACAACAGGAGCAGATTTGGTACGCTTCACAATGAAGTATGCCCCGGCCAACAGAGCTACGCCGAACACAGGCAGAATGTACCAGCGATATTTCTCCAGGGGGTCGGAACCCTCGATTGGTGCACCAATGCCGCCACCCGGACGATTTTCGGTTCCAGGGGGTCCGCTGACTTGCGGCCCGCCAATCTGACCTCCCTGCGACGCGCTCTCGTCACGACTATCGGCCAACACTCCAGTTCCGGAGATCTTGAAAGACAAATTCTGGCCGACCGTGGTCTTCGACGCGACCTGGACAACCGCATCCGCCTGCGTCGGGTCCGGCATGGATTGATACTTGTCAGCGGACGCTGCCTCGAACTGCATGGTCTTTGGGATCATAACCACGAAATGTTCCGACGGGTAGAGAAGCTTGGGATCAACGTTCAGCGATCCGCTGTAATTCATGCGGAAGACGACCTGGAATTGACTCAGGCCGGGGCGCAAAGGAAAAAGGAACGCGTAGCGATTCTTCTCTTTCTGCGGAACTGGCGCGGAGTTAATTGGTTGGCCGCCTGACGTCATGGCGAGGCCCTGCTCAATGGTCGCACCATCCGGCAGATAGAACTCAAAATTCTGATCGTTCATCTGTGTCCGCGGTGGCTTGGACTGGTTATTGACTGCAAGCAACAGGATTCCCTGCAGTTCGTTGCCCTGCGCCTGAAAACGCATGACGCTTGCCTGGACACTGAGAGCATCGACTTTCTTGGCGACATCGTAGATGTCGACTTTCACCGAGTCCGTCCCAGGGGGAGCCATGCGGTGATAAGTGACGCCTTGATGGACGACGCGAACGAGGTGCGGGCTGGAGGCATCATCAATTTTGAAGCTGAACTTCCCTTGCGCGTCGGCCTTAGTTCGCCCGGCCTCTTCCATCCCCTGCGCCAGTTTCAGGAGGATAACGTCGTCGCCGCCCGCAGGTTGGTTTGTAGTGCCATTCTGAACGGTGCCAGACAGGGTTTGGCCCAAAGCCAGGGCGTTAAAGAGAAAAAGGCAGATGATCCAGGTGCAAACCTGGGAGATGCAAGCCTTCAAACTTTTGCTCCTTTGGTAGGGTGAAGCCCAGCGGTTACAGCTGCCTGCTCCAGACGGGCAATCTCCGCCAGCACAGCAGCGGCCTCTTCTTCAAGAGAAGCCTTGATCGACTGGTAGTCGGCATCCGGCAGTTTGCCTGCCTTGTACTCGAAATTCAGGTCGCGCAAATTCTCGTACACAACTTCCTTACGCTCGCGCAAGTAGGTAAGCCGCGTCTTCTTGGGTCCCAAATGCAGTTTGCCCGGAAGATAGAAGACGTAGACCAGCGCTCCGGTCGTGATCAACATGCAGGCCATGATGGCAACCGTCATATTTCAGTGTCCTTTCGCGCCTGCTCGCGATATTGCATTAACTCAGCGCCTTGCACTGGGCGAACAGAGTCTGCCGGAAGAACCAACGGACGCGACTTCCACGCTCGAATGATGAAAGCCAGCGTCGTCAGACCGAGGACCAGTACCAGGTAAGGCATGATCCAGGCCACTTTATTGAAGCCGGTCGTCGTGGGAGCCGCAATCACGGTCGTTCCGTACTTCTGCACAAACGCTTGAAGAGTCAGGTCGTCGCTGTCGCCACGATCAAGAGCGGCCATCAACTCAGCACGCATGCCATCGGAATACTGGCATCCGACGTGATTGCATTCCAGCAAGATCTGGTTGCATCCGCAAACGCACATCATGCGATGCCCCAGGGTGCTGAATCGAGCGGCCTGATCGCCTGCGCCTAACAGGCTGAAGACCGCCAGGCAGAGCAGTCCAATCTGGAGTCCGCGCTTGAACGTCGATTTTCGAGAAGCCAACATCAGTCACCCGCTCCCGCCGGTACGGTTTGAACACGAGTCGGAGCAGTCACCCGAACTGCAACAGCATTGGGGATCAACGCGACGACGGTTCCAGCAATCATCAACCAGACGCCTACCCACACCCACATCACCAACGGATTGAGGTGAACCTTTAGGATGGGACGACTCGTATCCTGATTCAATCCCTCGTAAACCAGATACAGGTCTTCCTTCATGGTGGAGCGATTCGCAACCATGGTGGATGTCTGTTGACTGGCCTTATAGAAGCGCCGCTCCGGATAGAGGGTATCGATCTGCTTGCCGCCGCGAAACACATCGATGATTGCCCACTCGCTGCTGTAGTTCGGCTTGTCTTCTTGCGTGTAGGAACGGCAAACCAGCGTGTAGGCGCCAATTGTCATCTTGTCGCCGTATCCCATTTCCTGTTCTTTGTCGGTGTTGAACGCGGCTCCGGCAAACCCAATCATGATTACGATGACGCCGAAGTGGACAATGTAGCCGCCGTAGCGCCGGGTGTTGCGATGGCAAAGCTGAACCATCGAGGCAAAGAGGTTCTGGCCGGTATGGCGGGAAATCACTCGGCCTCCACGGACAAACTCCGAGGCGACCGTCAGCGCAACCAGAACCGAGAGCATGATGGTCATCAGCGAATAGAAATGAGACGAGTCGTTCCACGGACGCAATCCGAAGGGTCCGCCCCAGCTTTCCGGTGTCGCCATTAAGAAGACGCCTACTGCGATTGCCCCTATGGTTGGCCACAAGAAATTTCGCTTCAAGCTCTCAAGAGAAGTCTTGCGCCAGGCAAGAAGTGGACCAATCGCCGTCAGCAACAACAATAGGAGAGCTACGGGCACGTTGACGCTGTTGAAAAATGGCGGACCGACGGTGACCTTGTGTCCTTGCACATACTCGGAGATCAGCGGGAACCACGTTCCCCAGAGGACCGTGAAGCAAGCAACGACGAGGAGAAGATTGTTGAAGAGAAAGCTGGATTCCCGGGAGACGAGCGATTCGAGTTTATGCTCGCTGCGTAAGTGGGATTTGTTCTTCACGAAGAAGAACGCAAAGACGGCGAAAGTGAGGGCGAGAAAATACTTGAACCAGTCTCCGATGGACGATTGCGCGAACGCGTGCACCGAACTGATGACGCCGCTCCTCGTCAGGTACGTCCCCAAGATGGCGAGCCAGAACGTAAAGAAGACCAGCCACATGTTCCAGACTTTAAGCATGCCGCGCTTTTCCTGCATCATGACGGAGTGAAGGAAAGCAGTGCCGACGAGCCAGGGCATCAGCGAAGCATTCTCAACCGGATCCCAACCCCAATAGCCACCCCAGCCTAGTACTGAATATGCCCAGTGTGCGCCGAGAAAGATGCCGCAAGTAAGAAAACCCCACGTCACCATGGTCCAGCGGCGGGTGATGTGGATCCACTTCTCGCCGGGGTACCGCATGATCAGGGCAGCCAGCGCGAACGCGAATGGGATGGTGAATCCCACATATCCCAGGTACAGCATCGGAGGATGTATCACCATCTCGGGATACTGAAGCAAAGGATTGAGTCCGTTTCCATCGGCTGGCGCGACGCCGGGCGTCCCAACGAATGGGCGCGCCGCAAAGTTCAGCAGCAGCAGAAAGAAGACTTGGACGGCCGCGATGATAACCGACGCATGCGCGAACAACCGGGTATCTGTTTTGTATCGAAGCCGGAGAACGAATCCGTAAGCCGCAAGAAGCAACGACCAGAAAAGCAGTGAGCCTTCCTGTCCAGACCAGAGTGTGGCGAATTTATAGGGGGCAGGGAGATCGCGATTGCTGTGCTGGCGAATGTACTCAAGCGAGAAGTCGTTCTGGAAGGCTGAGATGACCAAGACAGCAGAAGCGAGGAGCACCATGACGAAGACGGCAACACCTGCACGCCGGGAGGTTTCGCTCAAGCGCTCGGATCCGACACCCGGAACCGCCAGCGCATAGAATCCGCCGAGGAAGGAATACGCACTCAGGGCTAAGGCAAATAGGAGGGCATAGCTGCCGATCAGTGACATTGGGTAGCTCGCTATTTTTCCAGAAATCCGCTCGCCGAAGCAATCGAACGGTGCAGCTGCGGCGGGCTTGACCCGGGCATCGCGAAGGAAAGATGATCCGGCGACAGCTCGGCGATCTTTTCCTAAAGTGTACTCCAGGGTGGGGCCAATGAATACAGGCCACCAGGGCCATCTGGGAAATGAGACACCTGGAGGCAAGCGACGGAACGGGCACACGCAGGCGCTACCGCGTGGAACGCAGAAAATTCCAAAAGGCTTGAAATTGCGGAACGTGCCCGAGTTCTTGCCTAGGCGCTTTGTTGCTGAGTGTGGCGGGCCAGGATCTCGCGCTCGGCGTTTGCCCAATCGTCAATTTCGCCACCCGGCGTGCATCCCCGTTCCTGGTAGAGCTCGTAAGCACGCATGCGGATCTGGCTTTCGAGATTGCCGTTGAGGCGCGAGGTCCCATTCCCGGCATCGGTGACCGCAGGTGTGGTCACAACTTCGGGCATCTGGATCACTTTCTTGCTACGGGTTCCGTTGGTGACACGTGGGGTTTTTGCTTTTGGCATCTCTAGCTACTCCTTATATAGCAATATGAGTGTGAATTAGGTTGATAAAAAAACCACAACTGCGGAGCTCTTAAAAGCGCTCGGCCTCTCGCAGAAATTGTGGCAAATGATGTCATTACTATAAATGGTTGAGTTGTGGATATGCATGAAAATTCGAATAATTTTTTTGCACTAGATGGTTCTTTTGCGAACTGATAGCGGGAGAATTCGATTGATGTATGTAGTTGATAAATAAAATTTATGCGAACGATGTTAGTAGAAGTCGTGAGAAGAAGTTTCAGCTTTGGTGATGGAGAGTGGAAGTACACGATTCGCTTTTACCGAGATGACATTGTCCTGATTTTGCAGAACACCTTCGACCAGCAGAAACTGTTCTGTCGATAACATCATGCGGTTTTTCTGAAACAAGTCGGGATGAATGATCGCGTTGGCAACCCCGGTTTCATCTTCCAGGCTGAGAAAAACAAACCCGCTGGCGGTTCCCGGACGCTGGCGGCAGATGACACAACCTCCGATTCTCAGATATTTTCCCGTAGGAATTTTGGCAAGATCTGCTGCACGACTCACTCCGATCGATCTCATTCGCTCGCGGTGATAGGCCATGGGATGAGGACCTACGGTGAGTCCGGTGCCACGAAAGTCGGCAACCAGACGTTCTTCGGAATTCATGGGACGCAGTGGAGACTTGCTGTCAGGCTCGGGGAGTTGATCAAGCAGCGGACCAGATCGGCGGACGGCCCGCTCCACCTGCCAGAGGGCGTCGCGGCGGTGGAAAGAGAAGTTTCTAGTTTCTAGTTTCGAGTTCCTAGTTTTGGGTTGCTGGTCTCCAGTTTCTGGTTTCTGGTTTGTAGTTTCTGTGGAGCGGCGCATGTCAGGTTGATCTTCCCTAGAAACTGGAGACTTGAAACTCGAAACTGAATTCAGTGCTCCGATCGCGGCCAAAGTATTCAATTCGTCCTTACGTAGTCCAGGGACACGATGCACCAGGTCGCGAATGGACATGAATGGAGCAATGTTGCGTTGGTGAACCAACTCCTGGGCAGCTTCCTCGCGAACGCCTCGGGCATAACGCAGACCAAGGCGGAGGGCTGGATCAAGTTTCGAGTTTCCAGTTTCGAGTTTCTGGTTTCGAGCTTCTTGTTCTTCGCCTGGCTGACGACTGACGACAGTGCAGTTCCAATCTGACTTCATTACATCGATTGGCAGAATCTTTAACCCGTGGCGCTGCGCATCTTTCACAATTGTGGCCGGGCGATAAAAACCCATGGGCTGATTGTTAAGCAGGGCTGCGGTGAAGGCGGCCAGGTAGTGGCACTTCAGGTAGGCGCTGGCGTAGGCGATAAGAGCGAAGCTGGCAGCGTGGGATTCGGGAAATCCATAGAGAGCAAACGAAGTGATGGAGCGAACAATCTCCTCTTGCGCCGCAGACAGGATGCCGTTATGCATCATTCCGGCGCGCAACTTGGTTTCGATTTCTTTCATTCTTTTTTCTGAGCGCTTGAAGCCCATGGCTCGGCGGAGTTCCTCGGCCTCTCCCCCGCTGAATCCGGCAACCACCATGGCCATGCGTAGCAATTGCTCTTGAAAGAGCGGCACACCAAGTGTGCGTTCGAGAACCGGCTCGAGCGACGGATGCGCATAGATCACAGCTTCGCGCCCCATGCGGCGCTGTAAATAAGGATTCACCATCTGCCCCACGATTGGTCCTGGGCGGATAATCGCCACCTGCACCACGATGTCGTAAAAGCGCTGCGGCCGCAGGCGCGGCAGGCAGGACATCTGCGCTCGGCTTTCGACCTGGAACATGCCGATGGTGTCGGCCTTTTGCAGCGTAGAGTAGACCTTGGAATCGTTGGGTGGAAGATGTGCGAGATCGACATCCTCTTTATAGTGGTCGCTGACTAATTGAATACAGTCTTTAAGTACGGCCATCATGCCAAGGCCGAGCAGATCGACTTTCACGATACCGAGATCGCTGCAGTCATCTTTATCCCATTGCACAACCACACGACCAGGCATGGATGCAGGCTCAAGTGGCACGACAGAATCGAGCTGTCCCTGGCAGATCACCATGCCGCCAGAATGCTGGCCTAGATGGCGGGGCAAATCCTGTACAGCAACGCAGAGTTCGAAATATTTGCGCAGGCGGGGGTGCCTGAGATCGAGTCCCGCATCATGAAAGCGATGATCAAAGGTGTCATTCGCGTCGCGATATTCCCAGGTAGAAACTGCGGCCGAAACTTTGTCGAGGGTTTCGGGATCGAATCCCAGGGCTTTTCCCATTTCGCGCGATGCCATGCGATTGCGATAAGTAATGACATTCGCAGTCATGGCGGCACCGCGCTCTCCATAACGCTGGTAAAGATATTGAATGACACGCTCGCGCTCGTCCCCGCTGGGCAGATCGAGATCGATGTCGGGCCACTCACCACGCTCCTCGGAGAGAAAGCGCTCGAAGAGAAGATCCATGCCGATGGGATCGACTGCGGTAATGCCGAGTGAGTAACAAACGGCGCTGTTGGCTGCAGAGCCGCGCCCCTGCACCAGGATGTTCTGTTCGAAACAGAAACGGACGAGATCCCAGACGATCAGGAAATATCCGGCAAGATCGAGTTTCTGAATTAATGCCAGTTCCCGATCGATCTGGCGGCGAGCGCGATTCTTTAGATCCGGCCTGGCACGGCCATAACGGTTTTCAAAACCCTCACGGGTGCGCTCACGGAGAAACGACATCATGGTCTCGCCCACGGGCACGGGATACTTGGGGAATTCGTATCCAAGATCGGCGAGAGTGAAATCAAGGCGGTCATTCATTTCGATGGTGTTTGCAATGGCATCGGGCAGGTCGGCGAACAATTCTTCCATCTGCTGTGGCGATTTCAGATAGCGCTCTGAGTTGCGCGCCAGCAGCTTTCCCGCAGTCGTCAAAGTTTTGTGATTGCGGATGGCGGTGAACACATCGCACAACTCGCGCTCGGGCGGAGTAGCATAGGCAACGCCGTTTGTCGCTAATAGAGGTAGTTTTAGAGAGCTCGCGATTTCGATGGCTGCACGATTGCGCGCTTCCTGTTCGCGATGAAAGTGGCGCTGCAGTTCGACGTAAACGTTGGCGTGCCCGAAGATTCCTGTGAGCGCCTCAACCGCCCGGCGAGCTTCCTCTAAGCCACCACGCGTGAGCGCCTGCGCGAGTGGGCCACTCTCATCCCCAGTCAGGCAGATCAGTCCCGCAGCATGTTCTTGCAATTCGTGCTTCAGCACTGCGCCTTCGCCTTTCTTGGCGCGCAACTTCATTTTTGTGATCAGGCGACAGAGGTTCTGATATCCAAGACGGGAGCAGACGAGAAGAGGAAGGCGGGAATTGCAGATCGGCGATTGCAGATTGTTGATTTTAGATTTCTGATTGCTAACTTTTTTGGATTTGGTTTTTAATTCTGCATTCTGAAATCTGCCTTCTGCATTCAGCTCGCAGGCTACTTCCGCGCCAATACGTGCCTTCATCTTGGCCTTCTTTGCGGCCATGTGGAATCGCGGTGCGCCGTATACGCCGTCACGGTCAAGCAGGGCCATGGCGGGCATATTCATAGCGGCGGCAGTCGAAATCAGGTTTTCCGGCAGAGAGGCGCCTTCGAGAAAACTGAACGCCGAGCGTGCATGGAGTTCTATGTACATATCAGCTATTAGCTTTTAGCCGTTAGCTCTTCGTTCAATCACAGAGCTAAAGGCTAATGGCTAAAGCTAAGTATTAGTCGTAACTTCCTTCCACCAGCCACCTGCCGCTCATCAGATCGCGGACTAGGCGGTAGAGAGCGATGCCGGTGCCGGCTTGCAAAGCGATGTCCCACTCATCGCGCGACCAACCATCCTGCTCCCACCAGTCGCCCGAAGAGCGCCACGGTCCAGCGACCCAGAGAATGTCTCCACCGATTTCCTTGCGCTTGGGACAAGTCACTTGCGCGGGCTTTCCGTCACGCAAGGTGACAGACGCATTTATCGGCGGACGGAACATTCGTAATGCGGTGACGGCTCCATCGGATTTCTTCAGGGCTGAGTCTATTGGCGGTTTCTCAGGAACGGCGCCGGGAGCGAATCGCTGCATGCGGAATCCTTCGGGACAATAGGTGTCGAGTAACTCGAGCGACCCGACTCTGCCTTCACCAACAATGCCGGTGATACGCGCCAAGGTGAGTTCCAGTTTTTCCGGCTCCGGCGTGGGCGGAAGGAACAATCCGCCTTGCGCTGCGCGTGGCCGGACAGGCTCCGCTGACAAATGAATTTTGACGATAGGTGCTCCCGGCGGATGCGCCTTTAGATCGAGCTGCAGCAGCTTGAGAAAAACTTTGGCATCGAGCAGGGGAACAGGAAGTCGAAGCGTCCGCTGAAATTGCAGACTACTTTGCGAGCTTCTCCTTTCCGTGGATTCATCCTCGCGGTAGCCGTTGTCGAGTTCCAGATGCAGATGTAATTGCTGCGTAGCCAATGCGCGTGCCGACAGGCGCGAACAGAGCTGGTCCAGCAAGCGTCCGAGCAAAAATGCAAGTGGTTCCAAAAGCACCAGCGGATAGTCCAGTTCGATGGCCTCTTCAAATTCCAGCGGCTTATCGACGGGAGCCAGCGTGCGCGTGGTCGCACCACGGGCCAGTTGATGCAAGCGCAGACCAACCTGTCCCATGCGCTCGCTGATAGAAATTTCCGGCAACGCCGCCAGCGCACGCAGATTGCGGATGCCCCATCGTTCAAAGGTTTCAAACAGGCGCATAGATTCGTCTTCATCCTGATCTTGTAAGGCAACTTCGCGAGATAGAACTTCCACGGGAAGACAGCCCAGATGCTCGGCCTCCTGACCGGCAGCAATCACGGTAACTCCGGAGAATCCGCGAGCAGCCAGGATGGCGGAATCGAGATTCGCAGCTACCGCAACATTCGCTTCTAATCCAAGATCGGATGCCTGCCGTGCAATATCATGGGCAATTTTTGCCGACGGACCGAATAGCGGCTCGAGTCCGGCAAGGTCGAGCAGGATGGTGTCGTGATCGCAGTCCTCCACGCGCGGAGAAAACGATTGCGTGCAATCGAGCAAAGCAGCGTGCGCAGCAGACTCCTGCAATGCAGAGCGCGGACGCAACACAACGTCGCTAAGAGCCTCTACCTGTACCTTGGTCATTCCGGGATTCACGCCAGCGCGGCGAGCCTTATCATTTACCGCGAAAATTTTCTGTAGCGGAGGCTTGCCTTCAAGCACTGCTACAGCCTGTGAGCGCAATTCGGGCTCGGCGCGAAGCAGCGCTTCTACGGAGAAGTCAGGAACGAAAATGCAGCAAGCCGTCATTGGTCGTTGGTCATTAGTCGTTAGTCGTTGGCATCAGTCGTCGATCGCCAGAATCTCTCTTTCATATCAGTCGTTAGTTGCAGCGTTGATCGTCAGGAAAAACGCTTTGCCATTGGCTCGCATCGAGAACGGATGCCGTCAGTTGCTCACGACTCATGACCAGCAACTAACGACCCAACTGACGACTAAAAGCTGACGACTGCCCGCAATGTTTCGCTGGCAAAGCTTGCATTTACAGATTGCGTTGGCTTTCGCTCCAGGCGTGAGCGCATCAGTTCCATCTCGACTTGCAATCCTTCAAAAATTTCCGCATGAGCGGGTTTTTCTCGAAACTGCGGGCTGATCGCTTGCTGAGAGCCAAAAATTAATGGCTGCGAGCTGACCTCCGAAAGCGTTTTCGCTGACGACTGACGACTGAAGACTGGAGACTGTGTTCTCATTAGCAGCGATGCACACGTTCGCGCGCAGGGAGTTTCATCGATCACCAGCAATACGGTGGAGGTGTTCTCGACTGCGCGCTGAAAGCGGAACCATGAGGTTAACGGGATGCGTCGCACTGCTGTGAAGGCGACATCACCCAGATCGATCGCCACGATTCCAAAGCCGCCGCTTTGCAAGAGCAGATCCGTGACTCGCAGGACTTGATCGAGTGGACCTTCCATCTTTTCGCGCTCATTTTTTTTGTGACCGCCTTCCAAGAAAGACTTTTGGCGAGGTGCTCTCATCCCACAGCGCACCCAGAGCAACCGTGAAAATTCCACTCCGGCTGTGGATGCCGATAGAGGATTCAGTGCATCTGTTGCATCGACGAGCGCGCATACTTCCTGACGCCGGGTTGCCGCAGCCAGTGCGGAAAGCAGAATGCTGGTGCGTCCAGAAGAGGTAGCGCCATAGATTTCAGTGAGACATCCGCGGGGCAAGCCGCCGGTAAGCGCATCAACCTCAGCGATGCCGCTCGAAACCATCTCGGGGGCAGGTCGCACATCGAGCCGCGAGGCTGGCGTCACATTGCCCAGCTTGGGCACAGCCGCAATGTGCTTGCGAACGATGGCGGACGCTTCCTCGGGAGTGAAAGGATGCGGGAACGCCACGGAATTCCCCAATACCGGGAGCTGCGCCAGTAGAGATGACATAAAGAGGACCTCAGGATTTCAGGGAGCAACGAAGCCGGGAAGGCGTCGCGGCGGAGAGGCTGTATTCGCTTTTTCTTCGCCTAAAGAATTCTGCCCCTGGTCTGACCGCTTGTCAAGAGGAAGCCGAAAATTGCATCAAATGGCCGGAAAATCACACTCTTGGGCATCAGTGATTGCGCGGAAATCGAAGGTCGCGAATCAAACGCTATTGTTAAGTCCGGATGGCACCCTGTTTGGTACCGCGCAGGTCGGCGGCGCTACGATTACGTGAAAATGGCGATGACGACCTTTCCGTATCCGCTTTTGTGCCCGCCCGCTCCACTGTACACAGAGGAAGCATCATCGAGTGGAACGGTGGTTTTGACGAATGCGATAAGCTGTCCGGCATCAAGTTGTTTCGCGATTTCCACTAGCTGTGTTTGATTCGGCTCGACGATGAAGAAAGCATCCTTCACTCGCTGGTCGGCTGTGCCTTCGCTATCCGCGGCAATGGTGATCATGCGCCCACTTGGCTTGAGGACACTCCATGACCGCTCGAGCGTGTCACCACCCACGGCATCGAAGACGACATCCACATCCCGAACCTCTTTTTCAAAGCGGGAGGCTTTGTAGTCAATCGCCTCGTCCGCTCCGAGCCGCCTGACGAAATCGAGGTCCTGAGCTGAAACGGTGGTGATGACGTGGGCGCCAAGGTTGTGCGCCAATTGCACAGCGTATAGACCAACAGCGCCAGCACCTCCGTGGACCAATACACGCTCGCCTGGCTCCAGCTTTGCGCGATCCAGCAGTCCTTGCCATGAAGTCAAGGCTCCGATCGGCACAGAGGCGGCAACTTCGTGACTTAAGTTGGCGGGCTTCCGCGCAATATTCTGGGGCTCCGTAATGCAGAACTCCGCCGTCGCTCCATCCGTGAACCAGTCGTTCATACCATAGACCTCGACGCCAATCTCAAAGTCATGGACGTCGTTGCCGATAGCCGAGATGACCCCTGAAAATTCGTGCCCTGGTATCGCATGCAAACGCGCCGTTCCTGATTTCGTATGTGTCGTGGGAGACCAAAGCAATTCTGAGGGGGTAACACCAGCAGCATGAACATGAATCAATACTTCGCCTGAAGCGGGTGTCGGTTTCGGTAACTCCGCCGCAATGAGCACCGGTCCTTGGCCTCTGCTGTTCAGCTGCATCGCCTTCATAAAAGTCTCCTTTGAAGCTCATTTTAGGCTCTATTGACGCATGCCATACCAATTGGCTCTATGCATTTGTGTTGGTCAACTGACGCAAACAGGCGTGGGTGTTGAAAGGCTCTTTCGTGCAAGATTCGCGTAATAGAGATTTATCGCCGATTAAAAAGCTTGCAGTTTCCGGCTTGCCGATAATCCAGGCAGAATCGGCTCCGTTGACGCTGACGCGAGGCAAAGAGTAGCCTTACGCGCACCAGGCAACCACGACCAGAACCGTCTGCTGGTTCCGAACCAACGGGACTCTTAAGCGTCCGACGCGGGCGCATTCTCTTCAATGTCTCCAACAATGGAAGGAAGCAATTGTATGAGCACTATTACAGTCAAAGATGGCACTACGATTTACTACAAAAGCTGGGGATCAGGACAGCCGATTGTTTTCTCGCATGGCTGGCCACTCTCAGCCGACGACTGGGATACGCAGATGTTGTTCTTCCTCAAGCACGGGTATCGAGTCATAGCCCACGACCGGCGCGGACACGGACGTTCCTCCCAAACCGGTGACGGTCACGACATGGATCATTACGCCGACGACCTCGCGGCGCTGACTGCGCATCTCGACCTCAGAGATGCCATCCATATCGGCCATTCGACGGGCGGTGGTGAGGTGGTGCACTACATCGCGCGCCATGGCGAAAGCAGGGTCGCAAAAGCAGCCATTCTCAGCGCTGTGCCACCACTGATGGTTAAGACGGCAGCAAATCCGAATGGCCTGCCCAAACAGGTGTTTGATGACTTGCAGGCACAGCTCGCGGCCAACCGATCGAACTTCTATTACAATTTGGCCTCCGGACCGTTTTACGGTTACAACCGTCCCGGCGCGAAACCGTCTGAGGCAGTGATCTGGAACTGGTGGCGTCAAGGCATGATGGGCGGCTCGAAGGCGCACTATGACGGCATAGTTGCCTTCTCTCAAACCGACTTCACCGAGGACCTGAAGAAAATTACGGTTCCGGTCCTCGTCATGCATGGCGATGACGATCAGATCGTGCCTTATGCCGATTCGGCGCCCCTGTCTGCAAAGTTACTTAGGAACGGCACGTTGAAAACCTACAAGGGATTTCCTCATGGCATGCCCACGACCGAAGCCGACACAATTAACAACGACCTCCTCGCGTTCTTGAAGATGGCAACGCAAGCAGCAGCGTAATAGAGAGTGTCCCCGGCGTTCCATGGTGTTAGGAACGCCGCACTACTCTGCCCAGAAACTAAATCGCAGCGCTCACAAGATGAGGAACTGAGGGAACTCCATGAATACCCAGGGGCAGCTTATTTAGGACACCAAAAGATTTTATCGGAGACGTTTTTCAAGGTGTTTGACGTGACTACACGCGTGTCACGGCCTATTCGGAAGTCAGATGCCACATCCGA
Organism: Terriglobales bacterium; assembly: GCA_036558645.1. Lineage (GTDB taxonomy): Bacteria > Acidobacteriota > Terriglobia > Terriglobales > Acidobacteriaceae > DATBFG01. The sequence goes on along the minus strand of DATBFG010000047.1, from coordinate 1,950 downwards.
CGCCAGGACTCAATGAACGTTAGTTGGGAAGTTTCGCCAACCACCAGGCCACGCCGGTACCCAGTCGAACCGTAGTTTGTTACCCGTGGATCAGTTGCTGGTGGTGGTGTAGGGATCAGAAGCGCAGAACATGCCAGGAGTTCAATGGAATCTGAAATCAAGCTAGGGCAACATTTCAAGTTCATATTGTTGGACAACCCTTCGCAAGAGAGGCTGGCTGTAGTAACTCGAGTGCTCTCTAACCGAGAGGAAGGACTCGGGCCGGAGGTGGAATTCTATTTTGCATATTGGGTGGAGGCTCACGAACTTCCAGAGACAGAGGCTCCGACAACATTGGAGTTTCAGCGCGGAACTGACGGAAATGTATACCTCGACGGACGTCGGGTTAGCATCACTTTGCTGAACTGATCTTCCGCTGAGGAACATCGACCTTCTGTCTCCACACCCGGATTTCTACCGCTAACAGGCTTTTTGAAGTGCAGAGTCTCGGGATTATTGCAGGCATGCGATCCCGAGATTTCTGAGACGTTGACCACAAGTCGCATGCCGCCTTTCCGATATCGATTTTCGGGCTCAAACGTTAGGGAGAAACCTCACAGCCGTCTTTGAACCATGCTGTGAATGTCTCCTTCGAAATAGTAAGTATATTTATGGTTGCAATGCTCAGAGAAGTCGAGCCAAAGGATGGCAGGCTGTTCGATGCGACAAGATCTGCGCAAAGCTTGGGTGGTTGCTTGTGCGGCATGCGGACTACGACGTAAAATCTATATCGATTGATGGCGCTATCGTCTAGGGGTTAGGACGGAAGATTCTCAATCTTCAAACCCGGGTTCGATTCCCGGTAGCGCTACCAAGCCCTCCTCTCACGACCTGTTATTGCCTACACTTCCAGGGACACCATGTAGCTCCCCCGCACACGTCGTCACACTTGGTGTGCACGGTAGCAGCACAAACTGGACACAATTTGGGGCTCAGTCGAAGAACGGTGGTGGAGTCACACGCGACTAGGCCCGGCCTCATCCCCCGGCATATTGTGATCACGGGAATAGGCTTCGCAACGGCCTGAGAATCAACAATGAGCCAAGAGGCAGAATCTCCGACCACAGCCCAGGCGATAGCGCTGCTTTCTCGGGTCAATGAGTGTTATCGGGATTTTTCAACAGTTGCTCGGATAAACTTGCACCCATGATCCTCACACCGGACTGCATCAATGCGGTTCAGGCTCTATACGCCACATTCTCTCGATATCCACTCCATGCGGACACAAATGCGTGTCCCTGTTGCCATAAACCGGGACAGGAGCGCGTCCTCCACTCAAAGCCTCTGAGGGCCCTCTCTGCCGAAGACCTACGTTTATACGCCAGAGATGCAATCCTTGTCTGGGGTGGCGAGGATGACTTCAGGCATTTTCTGCCACGCATATTTGAACTAATGGTCACGGTCCCCGATCCGGCCTTTGAGATGGATAACACCGCCATCGTCTTTAACAAGCTACGGTTTGGGAATTGGGAAAGCTGGCCTGGTGATGAACAGAAAGCGATACGACAATATTTTCTAGCATCCTGGAAGGCTTTCTTGCGAACAAGCCCCGATGAGACTGGGTCAACCGATGCAGAAGATTGGCTCTGCGGAATAGCTCAGGCCGAAGATGAGATGACACCCTATTTAGCAATTTGGGAGAGTGACAAGTCGGTCGAAGCGGCGAGACATCTTTCTATCGTCATCGTCGAGCATTCTTTCGTCCAAGATGATGCACGGCCTTCAGATTTCTGGAACAAGAGGAAAGAGCAATGGTCGCAAGTCCGACAATGGCTGTTGTCGGGCAGTCCACAGAAAACGCTCAAGAGCGTTGCTGCTGCTCAGCGAGATGACAGGTTTGATTTGGCGATGCAGGTTCTGCGCGTTGATTAGTGCATCTCGGTGATTGACGATATCAGGCGATAGCGCTCA
>DATBFG010000046.1:0-6996 GCA_036558645.1 Terriglobales bacterium | reverse complement strand
AGTATTACGAAGCATAACCCGGGTGCCTACCATCGTTCGAAATTCATCTCCAAGGTGACATCTGACCACGTTGACTTTGCATTCCCGACTCATCCGCCGTTTCTCTTTGTATTTAACCTGCCTTACTTCATTGGGCAGATGCGCAATCGCTGGATTGGTAAGCACATTCCCCGGGAGGATGCGAGGTGGGTCGGCTCATTGTTAGCGCAACTCTCGCCTGAGCAGATTCGCGATGCTTTCCGCGCCGGCGGCTATTCCAAGCAGGAAGTAGACGAATACTCTGAGGCGATCACGGCCCGCATCGCCGAACTGCAACGGCTTTAGTCAATCTATGTAGAGGGTTCGAGAGTCGCTCGCTCGCTGAATTGCAACTCATAGAGATCGGCGTAAAGGCCGTGCTGCTGGAGAAGGTCTTCGTGTTTGCCGTGTTCAACAATTTCGCCCTCGTCCACAACAAAAATAACGTCCGCACGCTGGATCGTCGAGAGGCGATGAGCGATCACAATTGTCGTCTTGCCTTGCATAAGGCGATCGAGAGCTTCAAAAACAAGTTTTTCTGACGCGGAATCCAGCCCAGACGTGGGTTCATCCAGGATCAGGACTGGAGTGTTGCGGATCACAGCCCGTGCAATCGCGATTCTCTGCCGCTGACCACCGGAGAGTGTCATGCCCCGCTCGCCAACTACGGTGTCATATCCTTCCGGTAACTTCTCGATAAACTCACTGGCATTGGCCAGTTCAGCCGCCTTGATAATCACATCGCGGGAAGCCCCCGGCCGGCCGTAGGCAATGTTCTGCCACAAGGGAGCATGGAACAGCATCGTTTCTTGCAGGACAAAGCTGATCTGCTGACGAAGGGATTTCTGCCGGTAGCGGCGGATATCGGACCCGTCGATTTTCACGACACCTGACACCGGATCGTAGAAGCGCGCAATCAGGCTGATGATGCTCGTCTTTCCTGCGCCAGTCGGTCCCACCAGGGCTGCCAATTGCCCGGCTTCAATTTCAAAGCTGACATCCTTGAGAATTGGGCTTTCGGGCGTGTAGTGAAAAGAAACGTGATCAAACTCGACCTGTCCTTTTAGTACAGGAGCCCTGACGGCTCGCGGGAGATCTTTGACCTCCTTGTGAGTATCAAGAATCTCGCGAATCCGCTCGTACCCGACAGCCGCCTTGGAGTAGCTGTCGGTCATCTTTGATAGTTCCTGCATCGGCTTGTACATCTTGCCGAGATATAGAACGAAGACAACAAGCGAGCCTGCGGATAGGATTCCAGTTAGCACCATCCGTGCGCCGAACCAGAGCACCAGGCAAGTTCCCGTCGCCACGATGACGTCGACAATTGGTGTTAGCCGTGCTTTCAGACTACGTGCGCGCAACGCGATCTCTACACCTTCCAGGCTCTCGGCCTCCAGCCTGCGAACCTCATACTCTTCTCTGGCAAATGCCTTTACCACGCGGATGGATGACAGCACCTCCTCCACCACAGAGGTGATCTCGCCTTCCTTCTTTCTTACCTCGCGAGATGCTCTCTTGATCTTGCGCGTGTAGGTGTAAACGACCGCGAATAACGCTGGGGCAACCGAGAGCGCGATCAAGGTGAATTGCCAGTTCAGATAGAACATTACGCCAACCATGCCCAGCAGCGTAATCAGATTGATGAGAACCCCAAGCAATCCCTGCGTAATGAAACTTTGGATCGAGTCGATGTCGCTTGTTACCCGGCTGATCAGGTCGCCGGTCCGCTCCTGGTCGTGAAAAGCAAGCGACAGTTTCTGGATGTGCGCGTAAATCGTAAGACGTAAGTCGTACCCGATCCATTGCGAGACACTGGTGGTGAGGTATTTCTCTCCGTAACTTGAAATCGCATCGAGAAATGCGATGCCTAACACCATGGCACAGGCAAACTTGAGGATGGCCAGCTTGTCCGTTCCGATCGTTGAAAAGATCCATGGCATGATCGGAACCTTGCTCTCGTGCGACCGCAGTACGTGGTCAAGTACGATCTTCAGCGGCCAGGGTTGCAGTAGATTCGCAACACTCTCACCCACCACGGCCAAGAAGCCAAAGCCCAAAGCGGGCAGGTGAGGCTTGAGCAGTTCGCGAATGGTGACGTGACGACGTTCTCTCCTCTGTTGGGCCGGCTCGACCAGGATCAAAATGTGGTACCTGCCGAGGGGTCAGGAATGGTACGCCGATCGCATACCCCGCAATGCGACAGGAGAAGGATGGGAAAAACTAGGCGAGAGTTGCTTCTCATTCAGAGTTTTGGGCCTACAAGTCACAAAACAGAGCTGCTGTAAGTTCATGTGAATTTGACAATGTTGTGACAAACCTACCGAGCGGTCGTACTACCGTATCGCCCGTTGGTGAGGACAAACCCCTTAAGCTCGCCGTACTTAGAAATTGTCCAGACAAGGAGATTCGTATGACAAGTAGGACCTTTCGATGGTCTGCTCTAGCCTTGGCCGTCATCTGCCTGGTGGGAATTTCCACTATCGGCGTGGCGCAGCAAAGCGTCGCGCCTGCGGCACGGCAAGTCATCGTGCCGGATGAGGATCGTTTTACGCCATTCGCGGTCACTGTACGAGTTGGTCAAATCGTCCAGTGGGTGAACAATGATACCGATGATCACTCCGTGGTAAGCATCGATGCATTCAACACAGCTGGCCATCGCGGTGCGCATGCAATTTTGAAGGCTAATGGCGGGACGCTCAACCTGACCTTTAATCATGCTGGCGTGTTTCCCTTCTATTGCGCGTTCCACGCGACGCTGGATGCGGACAACCAAGCCAAAGCGCCGGGCCCGGATGGTGGAATCCAGGATCCGAACGGTAACTTCGGCACGCCTATGAGTGGAGTTATCACCGTGGTCGAAGGCACTAACTAACAATGAAGTACCGAAGCTGAAGACAGGGCGGTGGGATTTCGCCGCCCCCTTTGTTCCTCTCCAGTTGTGACATGTAGCTAGCCGCGTCGTTTGGAACGCTTCTTTGTTTTTCTCTGCAGGAATTTTTCGATTTCGGCGTGCAGAGTTTCCAGTTCACGCCTAAGAACACGTTCCACTCGCGACGATGTTCTTTGTCCGCGAGCGACGCGACTTACAAATGATGCATCTACGCCGGTTTTCCTAGCTACCTTTGCGTAGAGACCGCCAAGTTGAAGCGACATTGTCCAGGCACCCCATCACGCGAAAGTGCAACAACTCGGGCGAAAACATTTCTGCTGTACGAAATTCCAACAGATACCGAAATAGCTGACTGCGAACATCACGCCGCCTTCTCGCGCCAAAGGTTTTCTACAAGATCCGCGAAAACCGCCGTCAAAGTCGGCGCTTGTTGCTAAACCGGTCTGACCCAGAGCGTGAGGAAGAGGAGCAGCGACAAGGCGACCGCGCCTAAGCTGTGTATCCACAACGTGCGCCGCGTGGGCACCCAGGGATACATCAGCACGGCAAATACTGGCATAATTCTCTCAGGCCAAAGAAGCCCTGCCAGACCGGCCATTAAAGACATTTGAACGACAGCCGAGAGGCCCAAACTACTCATACCTGCTGCTCCAACGGTCAAGGAGATCGCCTAGTATCAGGCGGAATGGCTTGAGTTTGCCGTTCGCGAATTCCTCCGTCAAGGAGAAAAAGGTACTTAGGCGTATCCTTGGGAACCCCTTTTCCGAAACTGTCCACTGCAATACATCGATATGCACAGTTTCCTCACAAATCCCAACGAAATATTCGCTTTTATTTCGCTAATCTATTATGCAGACTAGAAGACCCTACCATGGCGAATCCCGGCGATTTCGCATACCAGGTCAAGCAACAGGCCGATATCGTTCGCGTTATCGGTGACTACGTAAAGCTCAAGAAGGCTGGCGCTCAGAACTATTCCGGACTATGCCCGTTTCACAACGAGAAGACCCCGTCATTTTCAGTCCACGCTACTCGCCAGTTTTACCACTGCTTCGGCTGTGGAGCGTCGGGTGACACTTTCTCTTTTATTCAAAAGATCGAAAACATCACCTTTCCGGAAGCAGTCCGCCTCGTTGCTCAGAAGTTGGGTATCGCCCTCCCCAAGGCCAATTACAGCAACCCGTCAGAGGCCAGAGAGGCTAAGATTCGCACCGCCCTTCTTGAGATCCAGGAACGTGCCAGCAATTTTTTTCAGGAGTACCTCAAGCGCCCAGAAGGCGCCCATGCCCGCGAATACTTAGCCGGCCGCGGGCTGTCTCACGAATTGATCGTGCGCTTCCGCATCGGATACGCTCCGGACTCCGGCTTCTACCTCCGCGATCGCCTGAAGAACAATTTCGAAGAACAAGTCCTCCGCGAGAGCGGCCTTTTCTCCTGGAAGCAGGAGGACAGTCGTCAGTCGTCAGCTCTCAGTCGTCAGCAGGATCCGTTAGCATCGAAGGAAAATCCAAGAGATGGGGAGGGCTACGACGAGAGGCCAACTCCTAACGACCAACGCCCTACGCCGATTTATTCCAAATTTCGCAACCGCGTGATGTTCCCCATCGCCAACGAATCCGGCAAGATCATCGCCTTTACTGGCCGGACCCTCGCCACCGATGAAAAGGCTGGTCCGAAGTACCTCAACTCCCCAGAAACCCCCATCTATTCCAAGTCCCGAGTCCTCTTTAATCTGGATCTAGCCAAGGACGGCATCCGCCAGCTCGACTACGCGATCCTCGTCGAGGGGCAGATGGACTGCATTTCCGTTTATGCCGCAGGATTTCACAACGTCATCGCCAGTTCTGGTACAGCGTTCACCGAACTTCAGGCTCGCCTCCTCGGGCGCTATACCAAGAACGTTGTGGTGAACTTCGACCCTGACACTGCCGGTGCCAAGGCTACCGAGCGCACACTTGGCCTACTCGTCGAGGACGAGTTCAATATCCGGGTCCTTACTCTTGATGCGGGATTCGATCCCGACCTTTATATCCGCCGCAAGGGGAAAGATGCCTACGCTGAAGCCTTGCGTAACTCTCAGCCTTACTTCCAGTACTTAATCGCTCGCGCCCAGGCTCAGTTTCCAGTCCGTACTCCACAGGGCAAACAACAGGCAGTCAACTACCTACTGCCTCACATTCAGCGGGTTCCCAGCCGTATCGTCCGTGACGAACTTTCGCTTGAGATCGCCCAGAAGCTCGGCATCGATTCCATGGTTCTTCGCCAGGAACTCAAGCATGCTGCTTCTACGCGGTCGATGTCGTCCGTAAAGGCGCCAGTTGAGGCTCAGGTCACCGATGCCGAACGCCTGCTCATCCGTGCCCTCGCGTCGGCGAGAGAAATCCAGGTTCTTGAAGAACATCTCTCGGCTCGCGACGGCGCTGAAGAAGAGTTTGATCCTGCCCGCCAAGCGCGGTTCGCCATACAAGGGGAGCATCTGCATCGTGGCTTGGCAACCGAATCTCTGGTCGAGGCCATGATGCGGGCAGACACTAACGGTGCCAGCTTGATGGAACTCCCTTTGCCTGATTCCGACAAGAAAATTCTTGCTTCTATCCTGATGAAAGAGGATGAGGAACTTACACCCGATCGTGTGGAGGGTGCCATTCGCGCTCTTCGAAGGATCCAAAAACGCCGGAAACTCGAACAACTTCAGCGCCAGCTACAAACCACCAGAGATCCCGCTGAGCTTCAATCGCTCATGCAGGAGAAGCTCCGTCTCAAGCGCGCCCTTATGGACCCAGCCTTGGCCGAAAAAGATGATGGGAGCGCCGCGTGAACGGCAGGGAACCTTGAAACTTAACTCCACCTTCTGCCATCTAAATCATTAGCGGCGAGAAACATAGAGTCGGCAGCCTCTTCGAAATCAGAGATCCCCGATATCGGGGGCAGCAAAAAACATGCTATACTCTGAAAGTTTGTGCTGGCGCACAGGTTCCGCCATCTCATTCCCACCGCTACAAAAACGATTTTGAACGTCCTGGCCCCCGCAGGCCAACAGAGGAATATCCGTCTTGGCTCTTGACGACAAGTACGATGACATCAAAAAGCTGATCGATACAGGGAAGGAGAAGGGATATTTGACCTATGATCAGGTCAACGACCTCATCCCGCACGATGTGCACTCTCCCGAAGACCTCGACGATCTGCTGACCACGATTGGTACGCAAGGAATCGATGTGCTGGAAGGCCCCAAGCTGCCTTCCTCCGCGCTCGATAAAAAATTCGATGAAGAGGAGCTTGGGGAGGATGTCGAGCTCGACCTCACTCCCGGCGCCCTCGAAAAAACCAATGACCCCGTCCGCATGTATCTGCGCGAGATGGGAACCGTCCCTCTGCTTACGCGCGAAGGCGAAGTCGAAATCGCCAAGCGCATTGAACGTGGACAACTCCGGGTTCTCAAGGCACTTTCCCGCTCTCCCATCGTCATTCATGAGTTGCTCGCCATGGGCGAGGATCTCAAGAAAGGCGTCCGCTCTATCAAGGAAGTGGTCACCTTCGACGAAGAGGAGATCACCGACGAAATTCTGCAGAATCGTCTGAAGGAATTCACCGGCAAGATCGACGACCTCGCCAAGGCTTACAAGAAGTCTGGCGTGTCGGCCGAAAAGTTTGCCGGGGTCAACCAGAAGAAGCGTCCCAAAGACTATCGCCGTTACCGCCTGGCCCTGGCCAAGTCGGTAGTGCGTGTCTCTCTCTGCGTACGCAACCTCGGATTCACCAACACCGAACGCAAGCGCCTGATCGACCGTGTCAACAAGACGGTCGACGGCATGCGCTCGCTCGATCGCCAATCGAACAACCTCGAGAAGAAGGCCGAAGCTACCCGTAGCGAAGACCAGCGCAAGGAATATCGCCGCCAGTCTCGCGCGATCCGTTCCGAACTCGAGAAGCTCGAAGTCGAGGCAGGTGTCAGCTTCCAGGAGCTCAAGCGTACTCAGCGCGAGATCATCCAGGGAGACATGGATGCCGAGCAGGCTAAGCGTGAGCTTATCGAAGCCAACCTTCGCCTGGTCGTCTCTATCGCCAAGAAGTACACCAACCGAGGC
>DATBFG010000045.1:0-48602 GCA_036558645.1 Terriglobales bacterium | reverse complement strand
GCTTGGGAGTACGGGCCGAAGTGCCCGAAATCCCATACGTCGGGTTACTTTAGCGGAAAGCGCATCAGGATGGGAGCGGTAAATTTGTGGTCTGCCTTCAACTCGCCGTTGTCGTTGATCTCGCCCCATCCTACGTTGGCTAAGACGTAAGCGTACCCGTCAACTACGATCACATGAGTTGGGTCTCCGAGATGCGGACCTTGCTCAATTACTTCCTGCGAGACAACTGCGGTCTGATCTGGGTTCAGCCGATAACGCATGATGCGTTCAGGGTCGGTGCCGTTCTGGATGCCGATTAGAGTATCGCCGCTGAGGGTAAGACCATCGAGCGTGCCAACGGCAATCTCCATGGGATGGGAAAGGTAGGTCACTTTGCCGGATGCGGGGTCAATGACTGCGATTCCTATTGAGTAGTCGGCGACGAAGAGGCGCTTGCCATCGTTGGCGAGAATCGGTGTCTGTGGAGAGAAAAGACCACCGGCGATTTTTTCGAGCTTGGCTGCTTCGAGCTGGCCTTGAAGCCGATAAACTCCACCACCGATGCTGTCGGTAACAAACAGGGTGCCGTCTGACGAAATCGACATGTCGCCGAGCACGGCCTCACCGCGGGCGTCGAGGTCAAAACGGCGCAGGATCTTACCGCTTGTGGGATTCAGGGCGATCAAGGAGGTCTTGCCGGAATCTTCTTTCCGAAATCCGCTGAAGCCAGGCATGGCGGAGGCGGTCATCCAGAGGACCTTCCGGGTCGAATCGAAAGACACCGCCAGGATTGGCCATCGCTTTGCGCTCTCCTCCAGGGGAATTTCTTGTAGGCCGCACTCCTCACCTTGATTCTTGGGAAGGGTTACGCGATAGAGCGTGTGGTGCCGCACACTGGAAACGATGAAGGTGCGTGACGATTTTTCATAGGTCAGATCCTCAGGCATGAGGTCGGACATAGGGAGAGTGCAAACCACCTCGGCGTTGCTGATCGGGGAAGAGCCGTCTTTCATACGGGCGGCGATGGCAGCGTAATCTTTTTCCGCGAGTAGGGGCTTCAGATCATCGTCCGTGGAGATGTCGTAAGTGAGGCCGGTTGCGGCATAGCGGGACATCCACTCGAGCGCCGCACGATTGTTTCCTGCACGGGTTTCGAGCGAAGCCATGCGCAACATGTAAATCGGCGTCGGTGTGCCGATCTCTTCAAGGATTTTCGCCATGGCATCGCGCGCAGAGATCCAATCATTTTTCTTTGTGAATTCGCGGACTTGCTGGCTCAGCTCGCTTACCCGCGCACGGTCCACGGAAAAGACGGGTAGGGTTGTGAGGATTAGGAGAAGGAGTGTTGCCTTGCGGGAACTCATATTCGGTTTGTCCTGGGCTTGTCTGGCTTGGTGATTTTACTGTTTTCCGACGAAGTAGTTAGACGGGCAGGACGTGCCTTTGCTTCATAAAGCGAACTCAACTTTCGTGAGATGGTTTAGCCGGCTCAAATCGGTAGACAGAATGTGAATGTCACGACTCGACCATTGATCATCGGCGTATAATCCTGCGCATTCATGATGCTGCCGACGGCAAGCGGAACGCGAAATGGGGTGGTGTGCATGGCTGCTGCCGTTATGTTGCTGGCAAGTGGCATCCTGTATAAGAGACATCTCCCGGAACCGCAGCTACTGGTTGCGCAGGGTACGACCACTACTCCCGCGGACGGTCAATCTGAAATTACACTCAATCTGTCCGCCAGTGACGGGCGAGCTTTACACGCGCAGGACCTGGTAGTCCTCGGACCGCAAAGAAGATTTCGTAGTGAGATATCGTCGGTCGACCGTCGAGTCGTGGTTCGACTGACATCCGGCATACAGCCGGGAGAAGTGCCCCTGAGGCTCGACATGAGGGGGCTAAAACCGGCGGCGGTCAAGATTACACTTACTCCTTCCTACTCCGACCGCTATAGTGACGGCACTCCGGATTTTCTGCGTCTCGATGATCCCGGGGACCGAGATGGGTTTCGTCGGTGGTTCGCAGTGCTAGCAGAATACGAATCACTCATTCCGGCTGAACAACTCCCATCAGAAATCGACGATTGCGCTGCGCTGATTCGCTTTGTCTACAGGGGCGCATTGCACGATCATGACGCGGCCTGGATGTCTGAGACGAGACTGGTTGGGCTGCCAAGCATTCCGTCGGTGCGAAAGTATGCTTACCCGTTTACGCTGTTGGAGGCAAATCTGTTCCGAGTGCGCGCTGGTGAATTTTCCGCCGAAGATTCGACGAGCGGGGCGTTCGCGCAATTCGCGGATGCTAAAACGCTGAAAGAGCTAAATACTCATTTCATTAGCCGTGATGTACGGCAGGCGCTTCCCGGAGACCTACTGTTTTACCGCCAGTTGGAACAAAATGAGCCATATCACTCCATGATCTTCATCGGGCGCAGCCAGTTCGACTCTGATGTTGCGTCGCTCGTTGTTTACCACACGGGACCAGAGGGGAAGTCGAAAGGGCAGATGAGACGGGTGCGCCTGGATGACCTGGTGAAACATCCGTCCCCGCGCTGGCGCCCGGTGCCAGCGAATAGCAATTTCCTGGGAGTCTATCGGTGGAACATCTTGCGCGAGGGCGATTCTTGAAACATCGTATCGCGATCGTAGTTCTTGTTCTTGCCGTTGTTGTTCCTGCGCTGGCGCGGGAGCCGTACTTCTCGCTGAGCAGCGATCGCACGTACATGCCGGGGGAAAAGCCTACCGTACACATGTATGCGACGGGCGTCGAGGCGCTCGAGTTTCGCGTGTACAGAGTGAACGATCCAGTGGCGTTCTTCGAAAAGCTCGATGACGTTCACAGCTTCGGACATGCGTCACCGAAGGAACAAGTAGAAGAAAAGACGTGGATCGAGCGCTTTCATGATTGGAAGTACAACTGGTGGCTCTTCATCCGCGACTTTTTTCGTTACCAATTCTCAGCAAAGGCACGCGCCGAAATTCGGCGATCGCGGGCAGAGAAGAGCAAGTCCGTCAATGCGACCGGATTTCTGCAGCTTCCTCTGTTGAATTCCAAACAATTGGTGGGGCGCTGGCGCCAGCAAATGCCGCCACAATTCGTTTCAGAGAGCCTGGATGTTCCGTTGGAGCTCTCCACACCCGGAATATACCTTGTCGAGGCCACGGACGGAGAGTTGCGCGCGTATACGATCGTAGTTGTAAGCGAAATTGGCCTGATTACGAAGACAGCTCCCGGGCAATTCTTGAACTACCTGGTCGACCGCCGCAGTGGGAAGCCGATAGCCGACTCCGCAGTGGTCCTATGGGCAAATGGAAAAGAGCTGGCGCAGCTTAAGACGGATGGGAATGGACTAGCCGCGACAACGGTGACTCTGCCTCCCTCTCGTGAGGGTGAGAATCAGGTTGAGAATGTTTGGACGCTGGCGAGACACGGAGAAGACGCTGCGATTGTCGCGCCGTATTCCTTCAACCTGAGCAGCAATCCTGCGGAAGACTGGGTGGGCTATATCTACACCGACCGTCCAATCTACAGACCCGGGCATACGGTGCATTTCAAGGGAATCGTGCGCCAGAGAAACGGAGAACATTATCAGATTCCGGTCGGGAGCGTGGTTCAGGCGAGTATTGAAGATTCAACAAGCAAGCAGTTGTATCAAAAGGAGTTAACGCTTTCGCAATACGGAAGTGTTCACGGTGAGTTTGAAATATCGCAGGGCGCGGCCCTTGGGTATTACTCTCTCAGCTTGCGCTACCTGGGTGCGGTCATGGGAGGAAGTTTTCACGTCGAGGAGTACAAAAAGCCCGAGTACCAGGTAAAGGTGAGTTTTGACCAGGCCCGCGTATTGCAGGGCCAGAGCGTGAAGGCGACGATCGATGCGAGGTACTACTTCGGCGAACCGGTTGCGAACGGAAAAGTGAAATACGTGGTGCACACGGCACCATCGTGGTCGAACTTTATGAGTGAGGATGAAAGCGATTACGGCACGGAAGGAGAACAGGGCGAAGGCGGTGATGACGACTACTCTTACGGCGGTGAACAGCAATCAGAACAAAGCGGGCAGCTGGATTCGAACGGCAAGCTAACGATCACGATTCCTACAAAACCAAGTGCTAACAAACGAGACGTGCGTTACCGAGTGGAAGCGCGCGTCATGGATGCGAGTAACCGCGAAATCTCCGGCTACAACAATGTGCTCGCAACCTATGGATCGTTTCAAATAGCTGTCCGGCCGCAGAGCTATCTGTACCGCAAGGGCGAAACAGCGCAGTTCAGCGTTCAGGCTAAAGACTACGACAGAAAGCCGGTGCAGACGGCGGTGCGCCTGGAACTCATCCGAAATTCGTGGACGCAGAGCCGACGACGGAAAGAAGACGTAATTACGACTCGTGATGGTGAAACTGGTGTGGACGGTACGACACAGTTTGATATTCCGATGAATCAGGCGGGCGACTTGATGGTGAAGGTGACGTCCACCTCGCCGGGAAATCGTGAAGTCTCCAACAGCAGCTATGTGTGGGTTCCGGGCAGTAATCAAGAGATGTACGGTGCCGGCGAGCGGCAGATCAAGCTCGTTCCCGACAAGAAGTCCTACAAAGTCGGCGAAACGGCTAAGGTGCTATTGGTTACCGGTGTTCCAGAGGCGTACGTATTGATCACCACGGAAGCGCGTACCATTCAAACAAAACAGGTCATTAAGGCGAGCGGTGCGAATACCACGTTCGAGGTTCCGATCACAGCCGATAATCAGCCCAACGTGTATGTGAGTGCGACGTTTCTAAAGGACAACAACCTATATCAGGGCAGCAAAAATTTGAGTGTGCCAGCCGTCGAGCAAATCTTGAATGTCGACGTTGAGCCTTCCAAGCCGCAGTTCCAGCCGGGAGAGCTTGCGACTTACACGATCACAGCAAAGGATGCCAAAGGGAATCCTGTGGCCGGGGAGTTCAGCATCGGCGTGGTTGACGAGGCCATCTACGCAATTCGTCCCGATAATGTGGAGAGCATCTCCAGCTTTTTTTACGGTAACACCTACAACCGCGTTTCAACCGACTCTTCTCTAAATTTCTATTTTCATGGCGAAGCAGGGAAGCGGCAGATGCAATTGGCCAATCGCGGCCTCAGCTACAGCGCGTTGGCTCAGCTCAAACCGACGGAGTCACTGGTACAGCCGAAGGTTCGCAAGGCTTTCCCCGACACGGCCTTGTGGCTGGCAGACGTCAAAACGAATGCACAAGGCCGGGCTGAGGCAAAGCTTGAATTCCCTGATTCGCTGACAACATGGCGCGCGACAGTTCGCGGGGCAACCCTTGATACGAAAGTCGGCAGTGCAACGCAGCGTGTCATCGTCCGTAAGAATGTGATGGTGCGGTTAGCTGTGCCGCGATTCTTCCGCCAGGGAGATGAGATCACCGTTTCCGCTATTGTCCACAATTACCTCGACAGCACGAAGAATGTTCAGGTCTCAATGGAATTGGACGGGCTTGACGTAATCAGCGGCAGCACGCAACAGATTAGCGTGGGCAGCCGTGGGGATGCGAAGGCTGATTGGCGCGTGAAAGTGAAGAACGTTCGCGAGGCCAAGCTGCTGGCCAAGGCTCTCACCAATGAAGAGTCGGACGCGATGGAATTGACGCTACCTGTTGTTCCGTACGGCGTGAAGCTTGCTGACGCGAAATCGGGGTCGATCTCTGAAAGCAATGGGCAAAGTGATGTTGTTATCAGCTATCCGGCGGGCTCGGAGGTCTCGTCGCACGGGCTCGACATCACGGTGACGCCGTCGATTGCCGGGGCAATACTGGGCGCACTCGACTACTTGACGTCATATCCCTATGGCTGTACCGAGCAGACGATGTCGAGCTTCCTGCCGAATATCATCGTGGCGAAAACTCTCCAAAACCTGCATCTGGAATACAAAGGCGACACCGGAGAACTGCAGAAGAAGATTCGCGCGGGAGTGGACCGGATCTATGACTTCCAGCATGAAGATGGTGGCTGGGGATGGTGGAAGGACGATGAGAGCCAGGTATTCATGACGGCTTATGTCGTCTCGGGCCTCGGGCAGGCGAAGGCGTCAGGATATGAAGTTAAATCTGACGTCATCCAGAAGGGGCAAGAGTACCTGCAGGCAGCCCTAAAGAAGTACGCGAATATGAGACCCGATTTGCAGGCGTATGTCGTTTATGCGCTGGCGAGCAGCGGTGGGAGCGATGCTGCTGGGTTGAACTCGACGTTCGATAAGCGCGCAAAACTGTCGAGCCAGGGGCTTGCAGTTTTAGGACTGACACTACAGACAGCAAGCGATGCGCGCGCAAACGAAATCGCCGACGCGCTCGAGAAGAAGGCCAAGGTTAATGCTGTGCAGGCTTATTGGCCATCCGATTACGACTACTGGATGGAGTTCGCTTACGACGATGGCGCGGAGAGTACAGCGCTGGCGCTGAAGTTCTTGAGCGTGACTCGTCCCGACAGCCAATTGCTGCCGAAAGCGGCACAATGGCTCGCAGACCATCGCAATGAAGGCTACTACTGGAATAGCACGAAGCAGACCGCGATGGTGATCTCTGGGCTCACAGAATACTTGAAGATTAGCCATGAACTCGATGCTGACTTCACCGCCGACGTACTGGTGAACGACAAACCTGTGCTGACTCGCAAGTTTACGAAGGCAGATACAACGATGATTTCGGGGCAAACCATCCGTCTTAACTTCGATCAACTGGCAGCGGGAGAGAACAAGATTCGCATCCGCAAGAATGGTGCAGGACGGCTGTACTGGTCGGCGCGCGGCGAATACTGCTCAACGGACAAGAAGGTGGTCCAGAGTAATCAGTTGGCACTTAATGTCACTCGAGACTACTTCCGTCTGTCGCCGACGACTGAGAAGGGAAGCGAAGGCGACAAGATTGTGTACGAGCTTCAACCCCTGACCGCCACGCTGTCGCCGGGAGATATTGTGGCTGTCCGATTGACGGTAGGCGGTGGCGAGTGGCGGTATCTGATGGTCGAGGATCCGATCCCGGCCGGAGCCGAGTTCCTCGAGAAGGATGATCTCTACGAGATCAAGGGACGTCCGGATTGGTGGAGCTATTACTTCTCGCGGCGTGAATTTCACGATGACCGCGCCGCCATGTTCCAGACGTATTTCAAGAGCAAGCAAACGTACTTCTACCTGATGAAGATCGTGAATCCTGGAATTTTTCACGTGAGTCCGGCGCTGGCACAGCCGATGTACCAGCCATCGGTGCTAGCGACCACCGATGCTCAGACCGTGGAGGTGAAGTGATGGAGATCCTTCGCGACTCGGTCATGGCGGTGCTGAGAAATAAGCGTATATGGCTGTTGCAGTTTCTGGTGAACCCAGTTGTTTGGGGAGCGGCTGTAGGGTGGCTCCTTATCCCTGAGGCTAAGGCGTGGCAGGTGGGGTCTACCGCTCTGCTAGCCTTGCTCATTTTGGTCGCGTTCTTATGGCTGCATGGGACAACGTTAGCCTACTTTGGTGATTATCACGCGGCTGGTTTTCTTCGTGTGCGGGCATCGTTCCGGCCGGGTAACACAGTGCCATTTGCGATCTGGGCTGTGCTGTTCGTATTCCTGCTTCATGTGGTGTGGCACGTGGGCCAATCGGTGGCAGAATTTTCCGTTTATCTGGAATCGATTTCACCTGCATGGTTGCGTAGGACCATGGGCGAGATGGGAACGTATAGGAGTCTGACGTTCATTTTTTGGATACTGTTCTGGATCGTAGTTCCCGGCCTCTTATTGCCGTTCGGGCTTCAGGCGGGCCGCAATGGATTCCAGGCGTTTAAGAGGGCGGGGGCGCGTGCATGGAGGTCCACAACCGGGAATCGTGTCTACTGGAGTTCGCTGATCATGCTGGTCATCGTCGGAGCTTATGTGCCAGGCTTACTGATCAATTGGCTGCCGAAACTCGATTCGATGAACGGAGAAACCATCAGCCTGGTAGTTCGGTTTGCACTGGCGTGGATGCTGGCTGCTACGGCATGGACCTTGATGGCGTCAATGTTGGGGCGATTGGGAAACCCGGAATCGTCCCGCTACCTCGGTGGGAAGTCCACTACTAAGCCAGCCTAGAACTGCTTCCTTCCCGATGTGCTGAATCAAAGTGGCAACGTTCAGCATTGCGGTGCTGTATGCCATTTGCAGTTCGTTGCGATCACGGGAGTGGGCCAGCACGTCCTCTAACTTGTCGGGTGAAAGTTCTCCGGCATGAGGCTCGGGATTATCGGCCAAGTACAAAGTTAAGCCTTCGCGAAACCACAGCGGTAATCCCGGCCGGGCTCGCGCTTCAATCAACTGGTGCAGGAACTCGTGCCTAAGGGTGCGGCGAAGAATTGCTTGATTCTGCAGGACTTCGGCCGGTTGAAGGCGAATCGTCTGTCCGCGAGTGCTCGCCGCGACCCAGCCGGGCTCCCCGGTGGAGTCACGATAGGTCTCGATCGATGGGTAGATCTTCAGACGAGGACGGAAATCAAAACGCAATCCGCTACGTTCTTCCGCCTGGCTCATCATCTGGTTGGCAATCTCAAGCAAGCGTTCATCCTGCTTGGCGCGCGTCGAAATCAACTGCAGGCGCTCGTTGCTGCGCGATTCCCAGCTGAAACCCTGGGCGGTCAAGCCAAGCGAGGTGCCCGGATAATAGAACGAGAGGATATCGCGATAGCCTTTTCCCTGGTGGCCCATTTCAAGCGCACCAGCCTGGCAGAGACCGACTCCGTGACCGGCGCCACGTCCGGAGAAAACAAGTTGCTGGCCGCTATCGCGTACTTCATAGAAGTCGCTGCGGATTTGGTTCCATCCCAAGGCGCGATCGACGGCGAAACGAAAGCTTGAAGCGGAAATCCGGATGGGATTGCCGGTTTTCGATACGAGACGAAGTTGCACGGCACGTCCGCCCGGAGTTCTTTTCATGACCTCGACAGTCTGCCATTCGTCCGGTACATGCAGATCACCACTGCGCAGGGCCTGATGTAGGTCTGATTTCAAGATTACGGACTGCCACGAACCGCTCGAGTTCCGCGAGCAGTAGGGATCGACCTGTTCGCGCAGGTAAGAGAACTTGTTAGTAGGCCAGACGTCGTGACCGCTGGCAGTCCGCCCACCACAGTTCTGGTGGTAATAGGTAGCGGCGGTGGTTCCCTGATACCAGAGCAACTCGCCTTCCGTCGCATCAACGGCCGCACGGATGCGATCGTCGATGCCGCTAAAGCGAAAGTCCTGACAATGGGTCGTATCGCAGAAATCGAATCCGGGATGTCTTCCGCGGAAATGCACTGCGAACGTTCGAGCCGCAACGGCCATGGCCTGGAGAGCCTGATCGGAATCGAAATTGCCGGCCTCGGCGGCGAGCACCGCGGCGACATAGTCCTCAAGTGGAAGTGAAAGTGTCAGCCGCAGGTGGCCGCCGATGGATTGGATCTCAAGTGGATAAGGAGCCAAAAACCGAGGATGTTCCGGTATGTCGAGCCGGTAGTTGCCGGAAAAGAAGAGCGCGGAATACTTCTTTGACTCTGCCTGAACAGCGGCAGCATCGGCTGTCAGCGTCATCGCGGTTCGAATCGGCTTGCCAGTACAAGTGCGGCATGTGCCTAGTTGCAAGGTTCCGTTCGTGGGCGTGATGGTGAGCTGGGGAATCGATTGTTGGTAGTAGATTCGCAGGTGTACGACGACCGGTTCAGCCGGAGACAGGGTACTGAGAAGGACGAGCCATGCGAAGGTGAGGGTGCATTTCAATGCCTATTTTCACTCCCGAAGTACGAAGTGAAGATCTGGCGCGCAATCGCCGCTGCATCCATGCCG
Source organism: Terriglobales bacterium (assembly GCA_036558645.1). Classification (GTDB taxonomy): domain Bacteria; phylum Acidobacteriota; class Terriglobia; order Terriglobales; family Acidobacteriaceae; genus DATBFG01. Next base: position 38,807 of record DATBFG010000045.1, on the reverse strand, counting down.
CGACCATGCTCAAGATAGACCACCAGTACGATCTGTGGATCGCCGGCAGGGGCGTAACCGGCGAACCAGCCATGCGTAGATGCGGACGATTCGGACCCGGCAGTCCCCGTTTTTCCTGCGACCTTCTGACCCGGCGGCTCGGCAGCATGAGCCATGCCATAATCCGTCGAGGCTTCGAGCCCGGCGAACACTACGTCAAGCGCGGTGTCGTGATTTGCGCTGCGAGTTTGCACAAGTCGGCGATAGGCGCTCGCAAGTTCGAGGGACGTGATTTCAATTCCCTCGGCACCTAATGCCTGCAGTTGCAAATGTTCCAGGTCGGTCGTGCGACCCATTCTACCTGTCGCTTCCTGCGAAGCAAGGCCTGTTGTACTTGTGAGTCCAGCCCGTTCAAATTCCTTGCGGAGGTCGTCGCTGGTCAAGTGCGATGCAGACGAGGAGAAATACGAATTACAGGAGTAGGCCAATGCCTCCGCTGCATTCAAAGGTACGGATGTATCCGGGTGGGTGCAGTCCATGCGATGCCCGGCGAGTTGGACTTTGCGCTGGCAGAGATGTTGCGCGTTGGGGTTGAAGTGTCCGGAGTGCAGAAGCGCAAGTAAGGTGAACGGCTTTATCGTAGAGCCGGGTGCGGCCAAGCGACGCGCCGCAACGTCGAGTCGATACCCTGCCAGGAGCTTTCCGGAGGACACATCAAGAACGATAGCTGCTCCCGGATGTTTCGCCATCGCAGCCGTGACAGTGGGCTGCAAGTGTCGCTGGTCAGACGCTAACGCCAGTGCGTCACTAAAAACGACCAGCAAGAGCAGAGGGGCGAGCGCGCGTTGACCGAACACAGCAACAGGTTACACTGGGAAGGCCTACGCGTCGCTGACAACAGTGCCGGAACTGCCTGACATCGTCGTTTATATCGAAGCGCTGGAAAAACGCATCCTTGGGCAAGCAATTGAACAAATTCGTATTGTCAGCCCATTTCTTCTGCGCACAGCGTCACCCGCGATTGATCTAGCCGTCGGAATGAAGGTGCTGAAACTGCGGCGAATCGGCAAGCGCATTTGCATTGGGCTTCAGCAGGACTTCTGGCTGGTTCTTCACCTGATGATTGCGGGCCGGTTGCATTGGCGAAAGCGAGGAGTGGCAGTTTCTCCACCACGAGGCTTGGCAGCATTCGACTTTCCCACCGGGTCGCTTTTGTGGACAGAAGCAGGATCGCAAAAACGAGCATCGTTGCACTTCATCCAAGGGGAGGGAAGGCTAGCGGAACTGGACCCGGGCGGCCTGGAGGTTTTGGATAGCGATCTCGAGACATTCTCTAAGGTTCTGACCTCTGCGAATCACACCCTGAAGCGGGCCCTCACGGATCCCAGGTTGTTCAGCGGGATTGGCAATGCATACTCAGACGAGCTTCTGTTTGAGGCGCAGCTATCACCGTTGGCTCTTACACAGAAACTAACAGCGGCGGAAGTGGAGCGGCTCTTTACTGCCGCGCAGGGAAGCCTAAAGCAGTGGTCGGAGCGATTGCGAAAAGAAACTGGAACTGGCTTTCCCGAAGGGGTAACCGCTTTCCGAGAAGGGATGGCCGTCCACGGTCGTTACAAAAAACCGTGCCCGCGATGCGGGGAGAAAATTCAGCGGATTCGCTATGCAGCGAACGAGACCAACTATTGTCCGAATTGCCAGACAGGAAAGAGATTGCTGGCGGATCGGGCTCTATCGCGTCTGTTGCGGGAAGATTGGCCGAAAACACCGGATGAATTAGAGATGCTAACAAATACGCGGCTGAAGCCCCCATCCCCCTAGGTGCATCCCCTCGATTGGAAGTAGCAGCCCTTATATGCCAAACCTTCGTTGATATGCGCTTGGCGTCACGCCAGTGTGACGCTGGAAGAGTTGACGAAAGAACGCGACATCCTGATAGCCGACGGCATCGCTGATCTCCTGCATGGACTTGTGATGGCTCTCGAGCAAGCGCTTAGCGGCTGCAATTCGAAGCTTCTGCAGATAGTTCAAGGGGCTGTCGCCAGTAGCCTGTTTGAAGCGTCGGACAAAATTGCGCAAGCTCATCCCCACGCGGCGAGCTGGAGTATCGAGAGAAAAGGTGCGATGGAAGTTCTCATGTAACCATTCCTGCGCAGTGGAGATCATGTCGTCAGTGTGTTTGGTTTTCAGAGGAACAATCGCGAATCCAGCCTGCCATGCACGTGGAGTCTCGATGAGAAGTGCCTTTGCGGTCTGCATGGCGATCTCGTGGCCACAGAAACGTTCCACCAGGTGCAGGCTAAGATCGAGCGAGGCGTTGACACCACCTCCGCAGTAAAGGTTCTGGTCCTCCGTCACCATCAGCTCGGGCATCCAGCGAACGCGTGGATATTTCTTACGAAAGTCCTCGACCAGTCCCCAGTGGGTAGTAGCGCGCTTACCATCAAGCAATCCACTCGCAGCAACGAGACTGACGCCGGAGCAAACGCTGGCAATGGCGGCGCCACGCTTGCGCCAGCGTCGCAACCACGGGAGCAGGGGCGCGTTCCATGTGACGGCATCATCGAGATTGACCCCCGCCGATGGAATGAAGATGAGGTCTGTTTTACGGACGTCCGCGATTGCGATGGAAGGCCGGATGGAGATGGGACCGTCGCAACTGACTATTTTGCCATCGAGTGAAGCGGTGGTTACACGGAATCGGGGATTGGGATTCGCTCCGGTACACATGTTCCACAGAGTACCGGTATGGCGAAAGACCTCCATCGGGCCAATGGCGGTCGATGAGAAAGTGCCCTCAAGAATCACGACTGTTACGTCTATCACGGCGAACTCCTCTCGTGGCGTGATTACCTCTCTATAATGGCAAATCTGCCATCTTGTGACAAGCCCGCTTTCGCTTTAAGGTTGAAGCATCGAAGGCGACTTCGATGAAACATTGGAAGGAGTTTTTTATGAAAAAGTACATGATTGAACGGGAAATTCCGAAGGTCGGCACCCTTGAGGGTGAACAGTTACAGGCGGCTGCGGCCAAGTCCAATTCCGTGCTGCAGGAGTTGGGTCCGAATATTCAGTGGCTGGAATCGTACGTGACCGCTGACAAGACGTTCTGTGTGTACCTAGCCACGGATGAGGAGATCATCCATAAACATGCAGAGCTCAGCGGGTTTCCTGCCACGAAGGTTACTGAGATCGGGAAATTGATCGACCCGACGACTGGATCGTAAGAGACCTGCGCTTCTACCCCGATTGCAGTGGGCGGACACCCGCTTCTTGAGGCGAGCGGTGCAGCGTGTCCGCTATGCTCCTTGCGATTGGCCACCGGGCCCATTCTGAGGAGCCGCCTGAGTTTCGATTCGTATCGCGGTCGGTTCCGACTGAACGCGAAAAGAAGGGGCCTGGTAGGTTGAGGGCAGGTATGTTGAGGGTATCGTCGTCTGGTTTCCGTCACGCAACTGTGAGTAGTGGGGCGACATGATTTCGACGCCGGCTTCGTTAAATTTATCCTGGATATTCTGATGAAGCTCTGAGTATATCTCTGGCATCCACCGCGGCTGATCGGTGTATGCATTGAGCTGGTAGGATACATAGAAATCATTCAGCGCAGTTTGAAGCACGAAGGGATTGGGATTCGGCAGGATGTGACCGGTCGCGAGGGCGGCGTCGACTAGCAGCTTATGGATTTGACGCCATGGCTCGTCGTATCCAATGGTCACCGTCGTGTACAGGATTACGCCACCTCGAACGGCTTGGGCACTGTAGTTGACGACTGATGTGGTCAGCACCGTGCCGTTTGGAATAGTAACGATCTCTTCTTTGCGCGTGCGGATACGCGTCACAAGAATCGTCTTCTCAAAAACTTCTCCTTTCGTGTTTCCAACCTCGACGAAATCTCCGATCTGGAAAGAACGCATGTAGGTGAGTATCATGCCGGCCACTGCGTTGGCGACAGCTGAGGAGGATCCGAGCGATAAGAGCACGCCCACGAAGATGGATATCCCCTGAAAAGCCGGACTCTTCGATCCCGGAAGGTAAGGGAAGACGATGATGGCTCCGAGGACGAGGATCAATGCCCTCGACAGTTTGGCGGTAGGGCCGGCCCAGTCGGGATAGAATCCGCGGATTTGCAGGCGTCCTGCCTGAATCTCACCAAAGACAAATGAGTTAAGACGAATGAGGTAATGGATGAGGATTCCAATTACGACAACCAACAGAAGGTTGGGAACGTAGTTGACCACCTGCTCAGAGATGGCGGAGAGACTGGAAACGAACCAACCCGTGATTGTTCGTGAGAACTCGCGAGTACTAGGGAAAAAACCGAAAACGAGCGTCAGGTAGGCATTCAAAAGCACGAGGATGACTGCCCAGCGCAGAATGCCTACCATCGTCAGCAGGGGCGGACCGAAATAGGCAACGGGCACTCGTAGCCTGGATCGGGATGCAAGCTTTGATTCGGCGGCAGCAATCGATTTTTCCAGGCCGGCTCGAACACGGCGATAGGCACGGCTCACCAAGAAGATGGCCAGGATAATGCCCAGTGTCGCCAAGCAGGCATAAAGGAAGCCGAGAAGGAAGTTGCGCCAAGTGTGCTCGGAACGGTAACGAATCACAGCCTGGCGAAAGATTTCCGACGTTTGGCCTGCGAGTGCCTGACGAGACAGTCCGGCGCGCTGTGCGTCACCCTCCCACACCCACATGAGAGGCTCTGGGCCACCCTTGACTAGCGACCAATAGGGATGTTCTTCGACGAAAATGCTGCTGGCGGGAATACTTATGTTCTCGGCAAACTTGAGGAGTCTTTGCTCGATAACGGCCGCACGCTCCTCAGCGGAATATCCGGCCAGCGGCGCGGTGACGGCGACTAGGGCTCGATGATCAAGTTGAACGGAAGCAGTTGTCTCCTCATCGATGGGAGGTGAAGGAGCCTGCGCAGATTGTGGGTTAGGCTGGGGACTCGACGGCAGCTGGGCTTGTTGTGCGAAGGAGGTCGCAGTGCAGAACGCCACACTCACTAGGGCGATCCAATGGATGCAAATTTGCGGCATTGCACGCACCGCCAGGTGATCCCTTGTTTGCCGGGAAGCCTTTGACTCAGACGCCGGAAAATAGAGCTTCAAGCAATAAAAGCTAACCGGGTGCAGGTTCACGAGTAACTGTCAAAACGAACAGGAATAACGGGAAATTCCAGGGCGATATTGTAAATACAAGAGTAACTGTTTCAATTATATAAATGCATATTTATGCAGCAATACTTGAGGTATATGCTAAGGGTTCAGCGCGTCTGAGGAACGGGCGCTTTCATCAGTTCCACGAACATCTTGTTGAATCTGGTCAGGTCCAGCTCCTGCTGGATTTCGACAAGTCGTGCGCCAAGCTTGGGGTTGTCTTTGTCAGTCCATGTCAAAGTATTCCCGTATCCCGCTCCATGGTCTACATCCACGCTCATGTAGCGACTTTCCTTCCTGGTGATTAGCGTCGGATCGATCCAGGCTGCGGCGGCAAGCTCATCCCACATATAAGAACCGCCTTCATCCTTCATAAAATACTTCACCAAATACTGTGCCGCGGGGTTCTCGCTCTTCTTGATCTCCGCCACCATTGCATCGGTGATGCGGGTCTTCACCGAGATGTCCACAGGCGTACACACGATCTTTTTCCATGGTGCTTCCAGCACACTCTTTGCGGCTTCCGGATCGAACCAGAAGTTGAACTCATGACGTGGCGCGTTGAGAAATTCCGGATCTTCGGTTTGCGGGCTCAAACTTCCGCCCATGAATACCAAGCCTTCCGCGAGTTCAGCGAAGTGGGGATCGATGGCGTTGGCGAGGGCTAGATCCGTCATTGGCCCTCCCGCGTAGATAGTTACTTCGTTCGGATAGTTGTGCACCATGCGAATCATGAAGTGCGCTGCGTCTTCATCCGTTGGCTTGGTGTGTGGGGCGCCTTCTATCAGGTGGGGGATCACATCGTGTTCATGCCACCAGCGATCGTCCCACGCTCCGGCGAACGCGACTCTCCCGTACCGTGCCTGCCACAACTGCGCTTCCTTGTAGCGATGTACTAATGGGAAGACGGCTCCGGGCACAACGGGAATATCGGTGCGGCCAATCAATTCCAGAAGGCGCAGCGTACGCGCAATCTCTTCGTCACGCCACTGATTGCCACTAACAACAGTGATCCCCAATACTTCGACCTGGGGAGACTGAATCAAGGTCAGCAGCGTTTGCATGTTGCTGCCACCCGGTCCGGAGCAATCCTGATCGATGATGACTTTGCGGCGTTGTTGAGCAAGCCCTGAGCTATTAGCGATTAGCAGAACAAAAAGGATAAAAGCAGCTAGGTTTACGTTTCTCATGATGGGCCTTTTGATGGCGGCGTTTCCCGGACAGTCCGCTGAATGATCGACGGCTGTGGACAGCAGACCATATACCTGCCCCAAAGAAGGCGTCAAGGTTTTCGTGGTGGCAGTGCATGTGCAGGGAAGCAAGGAATGGCCACATCGAGTTTCGCAACGAACTCCAAATCTATGTGTGATAGCCTTACGGGCTTTGGTCGTGCACTCTTCTTCGCGGAGTTTCCCGCTTGGCGAGTCGTCGAATTGTCGTCGTTGGCAGCTATGCCACGGGCCTCACAATGAGAGTGGATCGCCTACCGAGCTTTGGAGAGACAGTCCTTGGCAAGGGATATCGCATAGACTTTGGGGGCAAGGGTTCAAATCAAGCTGTAGCCTGTGCACGACTTGGAGCGCCGGTAAGTTTTGTTGCGAAGATCGGGCAGGATCATTTCGGTGAGATGGCGCTGGGGCTTTACCGAGAGGAGAGAATCAGCGTCGATTCAATAATCCAGGCCGCGGAAGAACCCACTGGTGTAGGTTTCATTATCGTCGATTCAGATGGCAACAATTGCATCACCATCGATCCCGGGGCAAATGACTTTTTGACCGCTGGGGAAGTTTCGCAACACCTGAACACACTGACATCTGAAACGATCGTAATGACGCAACTGGAGATTCCAGTTCGCGCTGCGGGCGAGGCGATGGCGCAGGGCCGAAAAAAGGAGTCGCTGACGATCATGAATCCGGCGCCGGTTCGAAGGTTGCCGCAATCAGTTCTTCAATCGGTGGATATTCTCACACCCAATCAAAGCGAAGCAAAAGTACTAACGGGTCGAAACCCTGACGCGGAAATCGAGCCGGAGCAGTTGGCGCAAGAACTGATTCGCAGCGGCGTCAAATCAGTGGTGATGACATTAGGCGAAAAGGGAGCGTTGCTCGTGACGACGGAGTCAGCGGTGTACATTCCCGCTATTAAATTCCCAGCCGTGGACACAACGGGCGCTGGAGATGCCTTTAACGCAGGTCTGGCTGTAGCGATGTCGAACGATGCGAGTTTGGAGGATGCCGTAAGGTTCGCGGTGGTGACAGGAGGCCTCGCGGTTACACGTGAGGGAGTGGTTCCATCGCTCCCAACCCGCAACGAAGTTCTGCAATTCTATCGGGGAGAAGGTCACACGCCACCAGATTGGCTGGTGGAAGGGCCAGATGAATAAGCGCCTTGGCTGGCTCTCTTCTGCGCCACGCGTGCATCGTCTCGATAGCTGTCTTACAATAAGCCGGGCTCGGTCGGCACTGCAGAATGTGCGCTGGACAGCATGTCACAGGGATCCGAATTCCTACTAACTCCACAACAGCGAGCACGCTGGATGCGGTCCGACACGGCGCAACTGCTCAAGCGCTTTTATTTTTGCGAGCGATCTCTCCTGATTAGCCAAGCTTCGTGGATTCCGGCGATTGCCCCTTTAGAAATCAAGATTAATTTGGCGCGCCATATCTGGCAAAGCGCGGAAACTGCTCACTCGCTGCGGGAGCGGATTTTCGAACTTCGTTTCCCCAGCCGTTTGCTGGAGGAAGAAGGTGCCGATAGCTCGTTGATCACACTTTTCGACGCGGTGAGAGATTCACCTTCCGTTCCGGCATTTCTGCTCAGCATGGGAAGGGTTCTGCTTCCCGCAATGCGCGATGCCTACCAGTCGTATCTGAAGGCCTCCGACCTGATTGCGGATGGCCCGACTCACCGATTTCTGACACAAGCGTTAGCCGATAAGACGGAGCAGGTTGCAGCTCTTGAATCTTGGCTCGGGGAGGATCTCTTGGAGAAGTCTGAGGCTTGGGAGGAGGCAACCGCGTGGAGAGACGAAGTGGCGAAACGGTTATCGGTTGTGGACGGAGTGGGAATCGAATCGGCTGGCTGTACCGGTAATACTTCGCCACTGCCTGGAGCTACGCCTTATTCGATCCCAGCGCATCCCGCGAGAGATCCGCGATTCTGGCGATGCCGATTCTATTGGCCGGACATTGTTGATTCGTCTTATCCGTATGGCGAAGGGATGCAATTGCAGCTGCGTTCTGCCATCAGTCATATCAACGAGGTTTGGGCTGTTGAGGCGGGAGGCGTGATCCTAGGTGCGTTTGCTGATGTCTTACCCTGGGAATGGATTCATGATGCGGCACGCTGGACGTACGACGAATCGCGGCATTGCCGGATGGGTTATGAGCGTTTGGTGGCCTGGAAGCTTAACCTGTCGGACGTACCCTTAGGCACATACATTTATGAGAGCGCAACGGGGGCTACGGCTGACATCCCGATCAATTTGCTAGGCATGCTTTTTTTCTTCGAGACTAAGAACATTCGCCATAAGCCAGAGCGCGCGCGCCTGTTTCATTCTTATGGGGATTCGCTGAGTGAGCACGATATGGACTTCGACTGGGCTGACGAAACACTGCACGCCAGCTATGGCAGGCGATGGCTTAAGGAGCTGCTGGCGATTCGTGGTGAGGATTCTGAGGCCTACGACGAGGTCCGCAAGAATTGCGAGATGTTAGTGGATGATTATGTGAAAACCGCGACTCCAGAGGAGATCATTGATCTTAAAACTGCCGCAGATCGACTCTTAAATCAGGCCAAGCGGAGAAGGTGAGGGCCATGGCACTACAAACGCAAAAGAGGCGATCTCTTCTAGATTTCGCCTCTCCACAGTGGTTGCAGCTTAGATTGCCTGCACGTTTTCGGCTTGCCAGCCTTTCGGTCCCTTGGTGACATTGAATTGCACCGTCTGACCCTCCTGCAAACTCTTGAAGCCTCCCGCTTGGATGGCGGAGAAATGCACGAAAACGTCCTCACCATTTTGACGGCTAATAAAGCCGTAGCCTTTGGCGTCGTTGAACCACTTTACTGTTCCTTGTTCCATGTGTTTGTACTCTTGTTCCTTTGTGATAGTTACGCTGGAGGGATTCGGAAGAAAATCTGGGCAGATTCCTTGCTGTTAAGGCGAGAGCTGCTCACGACCGATTCGGTCTAACGCACATCGAAATCGTACGTGCAAAACAGACAATTAGCAAGCCAAAGGTGCCAGCGAGTAGTTGGCTGCGATTGGGGTTGCCAGGTTTCGGCAGGATGGGCGTAAATCGCGTATACTAAGAACACCTTAACCTCGAAGACACTTCATCAGGAGACTTGCGCCTTCGCGATTGAGAGATCGAGAGGCGTTTCTATTGCATTACCGATTCTCGCCGAGATGTAGAGAACACAGCAGCCTCAAGCACACAAGGAAAGTTGTGATCATCCGCTGGTCTACTACCAGACAATGACAGGAGTTCTTTATGTCTGCACGCAATGGCGACAAGTCGAGATTTCACCGGGAGCGCAAGCAGAAGATCGCTCGACGTCAGCGAACCCTTGAACTATTAAAACGGGAGGCACCAGGACACAAATCGACGGACGTGTCAGCCCGCGCCAAGGGAAAGTCAACATCGGTATGAACACTCTGTCATTACCGCTTTCCGCACCGATTCCGGACGTAGTTAAGAAAAAGCGAGTGTTGCTCGTCGACTCTTCACAAACAAAGCGTGAGATGCGTGCGGAAGCCATGCGGAAGCATGGAATGTACGTGGATATCGCTGCGGACATCGCCGAAGCGCGGTCATGGTGGCGACCCGCGCTGTACGACCTCGTGTTGATCAACATGGAGAAGGGAAAGGGGCTACGCGACAGTTTTTGCGATGATCTTCGGAGCGCCACGCCACGTCAGCGCCTGGCATTCCTGGTTGGCCAGCCAGAATATCTCGTGGAGTTGCCCAACGCAGATCAAGAATTACTGATGGAGCGCGGAGACGAACCGGCGGCCATTGTCAGTCCGAAAGTCGCGCCTGTTGATCTGGGAGACTCGACTCAACACTGGGGTATTCTGGAAGCTTCGCGGCGAATTTCCGCAGTGCGCTCCGCGTCGGTCGCTCGCAGCAACGCAATACGCGCCCTGCCCCCGCCTCCACGAGATTTCGAAGGACGACCGGCCAAACAAAACCCGTCAACCCTGGATGATTTATTGAGAGAGGAAATGCGATGAAGAACCTTTACGTTGGGAATTTGCCGCACAGCACTACCGAAGCCGAATTGCGAAATCTCTTCGAGCCTCACGGCGCGGTGGAAAAGATAACGCTCGTGACCGACCGGGATACGGGCCGCTCCCGTGGGTTCGGATTCGTTGAAATGAGCAACGCTAGTGAAGCCGACAAGGCGATCGCGGCGCTGAACGGAACCGATCTTGGCGGACGGACTTTGACCATTAACGAAGCTAAACCAAAATCGGAACGCCCCCGTGGGGGAGGGCATCGTTTTGGCGGTGGGGGCGGCGGCCGTGGGCGGGACGATTACCGTGGCCATCCACGACAGCCGCGCGAACCGCGTTGGTAGGTTCTTGACGAACCGAGTGTGTCCAGTTGGCGACGCCTGTCGGCGAAAAACGAGAGATCCTTAGGGGGTACATATATGCCAAGAGGCCGTTCGACGTTCACAAAGCGTCAGAAGGAACAAACACGGCAACAGAGACAGCGGGACAAGGCTGAACGCAGAAATCAACGGAAACAAGACAAGGCTGCTGTCGACAGCACAAACGAAATGGCCGAACTGCACGAACATGCCGCAGAGCAGGCGGCGCTGTTCAATCTTGGAGCAGAAGACGGTGACCGTGCCGGTGAGTAAGTTCTGTTTCCGGGTTGGCCGGGCCTCAATGAACTGGCAGCAGATTAGGATGCGAAGCGTCGACTCTGAGAGATCGACATCGCAATAATTTTTCGTTCTTGGAGGATGAGGGTGGCAGAAGTTCGATTGCAAGAGGGTGAATCCCTAGAGAATGCACTTCGTCGATTCAAACGCAAGGTACAGACGGAAGACATCATTAAGGAAGTAAAACGTCACTCGTACTATTTGAAGCCCGGCGAAAAACGCCGAGTGAAACAGGCCTTGGCGCGGAAGCGCGCGCGAAAGAAGGTTCGAAAGGAAGGCTCTTTTGCGAAGGACCCTCGGCGCGATTGATGCGTGACTTCGGAGAGTAGGCTCGCCTCGCGTCTAAACGTTCCCGCTGCTCGGCGCTCGGGCCGCGCCGTAAGTGCCTGGGAACAATTGATAGTTAAAGAGGTTGGTGGAGGCGGCGGGAGTCGTACAACCCAAGGTTCAACGCTTTCTGCAACTTACAGAAACTAAAAACAACCTTACCACTGGGAATGCCCTTATCCTGGGTCGGCGTGTACAAAACGTGTACAAAAATTCAAGGCCGGAGGGGACTCCCCCGGCCCATTTAACGGCGGGCTGCGGAAAGCCAACAAGATCGGCCGACCTCGTCAGGCTCATCCTTCACCGACGGCGACGATTGCCAGGGGGTCAGGTGAGGCGTATTGGTTTACGCCAACCAAGACACATGGTGACATGCCACCAAGAGAGATAGCTCAAGCCTTTACGTCGCCAAGCTGCACATCAAAAGTCCTGAGAGCTACCTGTACGCCCTAGCGACAGGACCTATCAAAAATGCTTCCATGTGGAAAGCCTCCTGACAGGTGGTTCCTGTTCACTTGATTGTCTCAGAATCCATAAAACAAAAACAAGCAATAATGTTTTTACATGGGCCGCTGCTTCTGAAGCTTGCGATGCACGCGCTCGAGGGCGCTCGCGGAAATCTTCAGCGTCTTCCTAGGCTCGCGCTGACGCTTGCGCTTCGGCAACAACGTCGGATTGCAGATCTCGATCACTCCAGGTTCACCCTGAAACAAGCGGCGCACCGTCTCATCAGAGCATGACCACAGCTCAGCGACCTGCGCGACGCTGTAGTGCCGCTCGAATGCAGGCCCGACGAACGACTCAGTGGCAAATGATTCCTGAACCTCCATTACCTTTCTGACCTCCTGAGCCGATCATCCGCGCACCTCGGAATCACTGTAAAGAACACGAAGGTGCGTGTTGTGATGTGATCAGTGATGGCGATCACAAAGAGTTCCAGATCGGAATTGATACGCTCATTCCCGCTTTTGGTACGTGGCACCTCCTGGCATTCCTATCATGTCGGGAGGTTTCTTGTTCGGGTATACGGAGCCCGCCCAGGGGTTGCGGCCCTGGGCAAGGTTGGAACGCTACCTCGTGAAAAGCAGCGCTGTTAGAACCAGAGCCAGAATCGCAAGCACCAAGCGGTGATCGACTAATACATGGACCCTGAGCCATGATGAGTTTGATTGCTGTGTTTTATAGTTCACCTCGATCCGGCCTACCGGTCAGTGCCGACCCGGCGGGCTTTTCTTGTTTTTATGAACGACCGTGTTTCTATCTAAGCAGGAAACTAGTTACTACGCATTGCAGATAGGAAAAGTGGAAAAGCGCTCGGGCTTTACTGGAAAAAAACGATCCCCTACGGGAGATCGAATTTAACCGCGTTTCCAGATCCAGGAGCCCGACCCCTTACGTGGTCGAATTTCCAAGAAAGCTCTTCACACCGTTTCAGGCGCTTTGGTACAGTCCGGGCATCCACGGTATGCAATGCCGTGGGAGAGTTTTGCCTATAAACAGAAATAGCGACCAGACGCCTTCCGTAGGGATGCTAGTTTTTGCGTCTGTATAGCTCGAACCTGCGACGCATGCCTTAAAAGGGCGTTCCCGCCGAATCCCGACGTAAAGAATCAAGCACTTAGAGTACGACCAAGGGTGGAAAAACCGCACCTTTGGACGAACTTGGACGCAAGTTGGACGCAAGTTTTCTACACTCGACATTTGCAAATAAATAGTTCTTTCTTGACCGCGCTCTCCCCGACATTTCTCCAGCCACTTCTTTTATATCTTTGAGCTGACACGAGAGTCCGATCACATTTTGTTCGTATCGGTTAGCGTTCCACTGTCTTCCGCTCGCATTGGAGTTCCAGAAAGCTGTCGTGACCCTTTGGGTCAATGCAGCAACGACCCCCGCTGGACGGATCCCTAGCGAAAACAACTTCGCAATTGCTGCGAGAGCATAGACGTGGGGTGAGGTTGCTCGGAAGGCCGGGCGCAAAAGCTTGGCAGCTGCGTCCTTCGTCTTTGTGGCCCGTCCTACGCAATCACCCGCTCAACACCTTTCACTTAACGGTAAGAGAGACTGGCTGGGTCGATGCCGTCACATCGTTCTGATCGAACGCCACCAATCCAATGCTGTGTCGGCCTACTGGCAGCGTCACTTGCGTCCAAGTCTGATCGCTCCATAGCTGCTGTTGCTTGACTCCATCCACCCAAAGATCAATGCGCTTTACCCCGTTTGGTCCGTTTGCCACCGCCTGGATGGTTACCGGGGACTTGATCGTGCTGTTTGCCATCGGAGAGCAGAGGCTGATAGCCAGGTTACGCGCATCTGGTGAACTGCAGTTGGATTTGGAAGTGTTATTCATCAGCGTAAAAATGCCGGCGTAGTCGTTGCCCAAGGCATCAGATGTCGCAACCACGATGTCTCGACGCGAATCGAGGTTCATATCTCGCACCAGCATGTCCGTGGGTTTATCCGGGTAAGTTCCCGGCGACGCCGAGAACGTTACAACCGGATCGAAGGCAGCGTAGCCGTGCCCCATCGAATATTGCACGGCTGGAGCATTCGGATCACTGCTCACGGTGACGAAGTCTTGCGCCTGGTCGTTATTGATGTCCGCAGCCACGATCAGGCCTCCGGAACTGCTGGCCTTGATTGCCACCTGCCCGTTGAACGCAAATGATCCCAGCCCAATCCCGCTGAACAGGTCCACATGGTTGGTGTAAGAACACGACGCGCCACACGGATCAATCACTCGCACCACCAAATCGGGCGGAAGATCCGGCCCGAACGAAGCGATACTCATGCTGGTAGCGACCGTACCTGCGGGCAGGTCATACCACGAATAGGTGTGCAACTGCCCTCCTGTTGAACCGGTGAATGTCATGAGTCTCAAATCGCCGGAGAACAAGACCAGATCGGGCCATCCATCAAGGTTGAGATCGGCCGTACCCATGAGCCGCTTATATGTTGAGGGTCCGGTGGGAAGCGGCAAGGTCTGGGACAGCGTGAACGCACCGCTGGTGTTTTGGAAAAATGTCTGCAACGAGCAGTTGCTCGCACAATCGATCACCGCTAAATCGCTGATCCCATCTCGATTCAGGTCGACTGCAGTAATCGCGATAGGAGATCCCGCAAGGGGAATCGGAGTTCCCACGGTGAACGGATCCCCGTAGTTCAGAAGCACCGTAATGAACAAATCTTTGCTGTTCATCACGGCAAGATTGCCGTTCAAATTGGCAACTTGGTCCGGACTGTTCCCGGTTGGATAAACGCCGATCGTCCCCGTTGAAGAAAATACGGTAATCGTATTTGCAATATTATCGGTGTAGGCGAGATCGACACGCCCATCGTGATCGAAGTCGCCTGTTGCAATCGCCGAACTCACCTCCGGGTTCAGCGTCCAGTTGCTAGTAAATGCGGCTAGTTGGCCGCCGTGCGCAGTGCTTAGCGCGCCAAAGCAAACGACGGTCAGCAGGAAAGCGCCGCACAAAGTGCGAAGTGAAGATACAGACATAAGACACCTCTCAAGCAGTGTGGGAAGAAGGCAGAGACAAAATGTAGCAGGCGTGCGTAGCTCTCTCTCTTCGACTCGCAACGGCGTTGCTCACATTACACGCGCACTCAATCGATCCCGCAGTGACGCGCCGCACGCACGCCAAGGTCTCGCATCACAGGCAGCACTTCTACTGGACCGTAACATTGACCACCGTTTGGCGGATCCGATGAACTTATCTTTCGCGACTACAAAGATGCATTCCGGGGCTCAGTGTAAATTTTCTGGAAAGCTGGTCATCCCATTCAGATACTGAGCAGCACAGGTGAGGTTACAACGTCACCATCCTTGATCCCACAAATCGCGGCCGCGAGGTTGGCCGAACTGGGTGGCGGACAGTTCTTGCAACGTCGATTCTGCCATCGTGATTGAAGTCTCCCAGGGTGAAGGGAAGCAGGCAGGCCCTCGGTTACGGTGGCGCCGCCCACCCATTGCAGTGTGCCGTCACCGTTGTTGAGCAGCAGTGAGTAAGCAGAATGTTTTGCAGCTCAAAACGTTCTCACAGGTTTGTTATCGCAGTTTAGCGCCGGCTACGCAGAATGTTTGGAGATGATGGCGCTCTCAGAAAAGAAGGCCAAGCTCTTTACCGATGTGAGGGGTTCTGCCTAGCATCAATGTCAAATGTCTGCCGAGATGTCGGCGGGAATTGACGGTTGCTCGGCATGCTTTCCGTCGGTGATCGCGACTACGTTGGGTTTGTTGCCTGGGTGTCCAATTGCCGAATTCAGTCTGCGAATACGCTTCGGCGAGTTTAGCTTTACTTCGGCGCCCTGGAGCATTTCTCTCTCGGCGCTTATGTCGAGTTCCACCAAGCGACATAGTTCTTCCTGTTCTTGGAGCTGGTCGAGGCGTCGCTGAACGGCTGCTCTTGCTTCCCTGAAACGCTCAGGGCGAAGGTGTGGATTTCGCTCGAAGAGAGCTTTTTCTACCAGATCTAGCCAGGAGTCTGGTTGCTCGAACATTTCCGGCCTCCAGTCGAGAGAGGGGCTGGGCGGTGCGCGCGTTCAGTGACGCCTGTCGTGCGCTCCCAGGGGACGTGTGCCGGATATTCGCACCGCTTCAGCTTCGACAAGTTGAGGGCTGGGGCGACTCAGGTTGAGACCGTCAGGGAATTCGCCAGAGCGCTGTTCTCCTCAGCTTTCGTGGCGAATGATAGCACTGTGCATAGAAATATGCCGTGATTACAAACACGGAGTGGGTTAACAAATGTGAATCTGGAGCGCCGATTTAGGAAGGCTGCCGCGAAAGTTGTAAGCAGCCTGTTGCGCTCTTAACTGTTCCCAAAATGGAAAATAGCAGGTATATGAGCGTAAGGGTGGGTGTCGACCGCTACTAGCTTGCCCTTTCGGCCGGAAGTTTCCGGTCCTGATTGCCACCAGGATGATCCAGAGCACAAGTGGGATCACGAGGATTGGGAATAGAGAGGCGTGATCCATTAACCTCGCCGCACGCTCGCTCTGAGAAGGGTGGTATCGCTAGTGATTGCGAGCGAGGAGGCCAATGAGTGGGAGAAGCACAATCACAGCGTAGGGCACGCCGAGCACCCAACTCAACCATGCATTGCTTGGATGTCTGGTCCAGTAGAAGAGCAATGCCGATAACAGGAAAGCTTGGGGAACAGTCTCTAAGTACCCACGAAGGTGCACGGCAAATGGAACCGTCGTATAGATAAAGCCTTCGAGAGAACCATCGGGCGCGGCAAACGTTCCCAGAATGCCCAGTCCGATCAGCATCCAAGCAATGAGCAACCATCCGTTACGACGGCCAAACAGGGCGCCTTGGAACGGATAGAAGACTGCAGCAAACAGCACCCCGCGAACAATCTGCAGGGCTGGCCCGAGCATCACAAGTAAGTCGGTCGTCGGCCGCATCCCTGAATTTGGCTTATTGATGAGGTCCGCGTAATGAAGGAAGTAAAAAGCCAGCGCTCCCATGACGAAATACGTGATCGTGTGGCTGACTACAGTTTTGATCGCCAAAGTCCGGAAACGAAATGGTGGGGTTTCCATCGGTGATTTCCTCGTACGCAACGCTAGGCCAGCTCGATGCGGGTAAGAAATGACTGTTGTTACGACCCTCGGTGATCGTGATCACCCTGCTTTTATCGCTTCGGATTCCCGCGTTGGATATCACTCAGGGGCCCTTACCGGTCGCATAGATCGTCGCTCCATAAAACTCCATCCGCGTTGCTCTCACGAGATTTCGAGCGCGTGTCAGTGATGTGCGTGACATAACTCTTGGCGAGGAGCGGCGTTATTCTCCGGCGTCAAACAAAAGGCCCCAGCCGGTGCTGGGGCCCCACTCATGAAATTATGTATTAGTCGCGCCAGCCTAGGCTGCCTGGGCTTTGGCTGAGGCGTTGGTAATCTCGGCTTCGGCGCGGAGCCAATCTTCCAGCTCACTTCCGTCTCCGCCACCGCGCTCTACATACAGTTCGAAAGCACGCATGCGGATCTGTTCTTCGAGATTCTGCGGCTCAACGTTCGAGCGGGTGGACAGTGCGGCTTTATCCTTGGTCATAGCAAGTCCTCCTGAGTCCTGACGAGGTGGGTGGGCGCTGGCTCGAAATTTGCAAAACACATTACGCCGGTTTGTAAGAACCTTCAATCCTTTTGCGGGCCTGTGGTCGCGGCTGGTGACCGTACCTGCCCTTTGGGACTTGCTGCTCATTCAAGAGAGCTTGTTCCTGCCTCCGCTACAAAGCCGAACCAAGGATATAGGCTAAAAGGCCCGAACTGGAGTGTTCGGTTGGAGTGTTCGGCGCTTGAACCACCCGCCAGGCATCCAGTTCGGGCCGCTCCCGGTAGGGAGTTAAAGAAAGAAACAACGTCCGCTCAGGCCGCAACGTGCTCCATGGCCTTCCGTTCCACGGCTTTGGTCTCAATTAATTTGCGAAGGATGCGACGGTTGCGCTCCATGAAAGCCATCTTGTCCGCCAAGCAGCTCTCCAACAGAACCCCAACACCAAAGTTGCCGGTTACATCTGCGGCGGCGATCAGGGCAACATATTCGCCGATACGCAGATGGGTGAGGTGAATCAGTTTTGCTAGAACAAAAATCTTCTTAGCGATGGGCGACTGAATCTCATTCACTTCTTTCCGGAAGTCCTCCACGAAAATCTCCTGGAGTCGTCCAGTCATTTTCACCGGCTTCTCGCCGATGAGCTTGAAGCATTGATCGAGCTTTTCCAGCACGCCTTTCGAAACGAAGGCACGCGATTCCAGCGCTTCCTTGATTTCCGGATCTTGTGCGATCTGGCCTATTTCCTCATAAAACTTTGTCGCTTTTTCTGTGTTCTCGCGCACATGGGAGAGAAGGGTCACAAAGGTTTCCTTGGGGGTTTTCACTGGCATAAGAGACTCCTTTGAGGGGATTTTCCCTGCACGAAATGCTCCTCCTTCGCGCACCTTTGCGCAATGAAAACCGCAATTGATGCAGAGCGCCAATCATCCTGACATTCCCATTCTGAAAGAGGCCCAACCTGAGCACGTGAGGCTTCGATAACTGGTCCGGAAATAGCGGAATTAAACCTCGTGCAGAGCACGCCCGGATCAATCTGCCTCCCGAACGTAGATACGGGGAGAGGATCACGCGTGACCGTAAGCAGCGTCACTGTAGAACGAGGCAAGAGCGAATACGATAGAAGTACCGGTTCTGCGTCATCGCGTTAGCCACCCTTGCATGCAAAGGAGGCGCTTATGTTCGCCATCAGGCTGATCAATCTCATTGAGTCCAGAGCCGACAAACTCTCCGAAGGTCTCTTAAGCAAACTCGAAAAAGCGCCGCAATGCCGAGAGTTAATGAAGCGAGTGCCAAAGGAAGAGGTCCGGCGGCGGACGTTCGAGATCTACCACAACCTTACAGATTGGCTGCTCAGCAAGACCGAAGCGGAAATTGAAGAGCGTTACATAGGTTTGGGTATGCGGCGAGCTCGCCAAGCTGTCCCGTTCAGTGCATTCCTTTGGGCCGTGGGCTGCACAAAAGAGCACCTTTGGGAATTCCTCGAGGCCGAGGGAATGCTGGAGCAGCCTCTCGAGCTCTTTGGTGAACTCGGGTTAGCGCACTCCATGGCCAGGTTCTTTGATCACCTGCTGTATTCAGCTTCGATCGGATACGAGGCAATCAGGCAAGAGGAGGCACAGCGACTGCAGGAACACTATGCAGCGGTGAGCTAGGCACGTATGCAAGCAGGATCCAATCCGCAGCTCGGCGTTACCATTCCGGAAACGGCTGACCTGCAACCTCTGGACGCTACTAGGCACGGAGAAGAAACAAAGGAATTTGAGAATTTTCTGCGCGCCAGGATTGTGGGCCAAGAAGATGCGGTATCGGCCGTTACCGAGTTGTACCAGATGTTCCTTGTCGGAATGGCCCCGCCCGATCGGCCTGTGGGTAATTTGCTGTTCCTGGGACCGACCGGCTCGGGCAAAACCTATGTGGTGGAAGTTTTGGCCGAGGCGTTGTTCGGCAATTCTCACAGCTTTATCAAGGTTGATTGCGCCGAATTTCAGGAGCATCACGAGATTTCCAAGCTCATTGGATCTCCCCCCGGCTATGTAGGACATAGCAACACTCCGCCACTCCTCAGCCAGGAAGCGGTCAACCGCTGGCAAACTGACAAGCTCAAGCTCACGTTGTTGTTGTTCGATGAAATCGAGAAGGCATCAGAGGCCTTATGGCAATTGTTGCTCGGCATCTTGGACAAGGCCAGCCTTACGTTAGGAGACAACAGTCACGTTGATCTGTCTCGCTGCCTGATATTCATGACCTCGAACTTGGGTGCAACTGAGGTCAGCCGCCTGGTTGAGGGCGGCTTAGGTTTTGCTGGCGGTTCACCGGGGGCGAACATGAATCTGGACGCGAAAATTAGTCGCACTGCAACTGAAGCTGCGCGGCACAAATTCTCTCCGGAGTTCATGAACCGACTCGATAAGGTTGTTGTCTTTAAGACGCTCCAACCGGAACAACTTGAGCAAGTCCTCGAGCTGGAACTTGCAAAAGTGCAGCAGAGGATAATGCGCGCCAGTGGGCAGAATCGGCTCCTGTTTCGCTGCAGTCCAGAAGTGAAGCGATGGCTACTAAGCGAGGGCACCGATCTGAAGTACGGCGCACGACATCTCAAGCGCGTGATCGAGAGAAACATTGTCTATCCCATCGCTAATCTGGTTGCAACCAGCCAGGTGGCAAGCGGCGATTGCATCGAGATCAGTGTGCGGAGCGACCGAGGCCTGGTTTTTGGAAAGAGAGCTCCGAAAGCGCAGCCTATCGAAGTTGCGGCGGAGTAGGGGTGGTGGCTATGAAGCGAATTCTGGTAGTCGATGACAATGAAATGCTCTGTCGTCTGGCCTGCGACATCCTCCGCATGGAAGGGTACACGGCGGTTCCGGCACGTAGTGGGGCAGAGGCGCTCGACGCCTTTCGGCGAGAGGAGTTTGACCTTCTGGTCACAGATTTTGTCATGCCAGGCATGAGCGGAGTCGAGTTGGCCCGCGCCGTTCGTGACATGACTCCCGATTTCCCGGTGATCGTGATGACGGCTTTTGGCCCGGTGGAGAGCGAACACATCAAGCTGTGGCTCCCCAAGGAATACCTGTTTCCTCATTTACTTGAAAAAGTGCGGGCCTGTCTGGATGAAACAGAGAAGACAATCAAGAAGTAGAAGGAACGACGTTCGAGACAAGCCTCAGCGAAGAGCAAATACAGCAACTTGCTTGCGAAAATGCTTGCTGCGCCGGGCCTTAGGAAAGGAGGATTTATGAAGGCGCTGATACATACGAAGAGGGACGAAAATTGCAGATCTTATTTTCATGTACAGCTCGCACTTTTTTCACTGGCCGCTTGCTTCTTTCTGGCTTTATTGATCGTGCTGGTGGTGGCGCAGTCCCTGAATTGAGGGCAGGCGCAGGCAATCTGTCTCTGCACCTACTGGCGTTTCAATGCCAAACAAACGCTTGCGTACACAATGGCATCCCTCGAATAAGCATTCCGGCTCGCGAAGGCAAACTCTTTGGTTGCCGCTGAACAAGGGAGTACTGGTTCAGGCCGCCGCTGTCGAATCAGTAACGAAGCGAAATCTTATGAAGGCCTTTCCGTCAGGAGTAACGACCAAGTTCAGGGCATTCCAGGAAACTAATTGCGTCTTCTCGAGAAATTGTAGCCAAGCAGCGAAGTCCCATCCGTCATAAATCTCTGGGAACTGAGCAGCCGCCCGTTTATAAATTCGCCGCAAGGTGACAGCACGAACTCCAGTCATCCCTGCAGCATCTACTACTGTTAGAGCTTCGACGGGTGCTTCCCAAAGAAGTGAATAGACGGGATCGTATGCATCAACGATTGAGAAGCAAACTGGCGGGATCGCGGATGCACACATGACCTGCTTTCGAAGGGATCGCGAGTCAAGCGCGTCGGCTAGCGCTACCAACCCTAAGACCGCAATAAGGAGGAGCACCGAGGCAATGGCCAAAATCAATACCGGCATGGCCCACCTCTAGGTGGAATGTTCTCGCGCTCGCATTGTCGTATCCGTGAGAGCGATCACCAGCCTCTGTGATCCTTGCCACGAAGCAGACTACGGGCGTGGATCCGCGTGAGACTATTGAAAGACTTCCTACGCGATTGCGCCGGATGCTCTCTAACTACGCCAGTGACCGACGAGAATTGGATTGTAACGGCGGGTCGCATCCGATTTGTCGGGCCAGGTACTCTTAATCATGCGGCCCTTTTCCATCCAATCCAACGCTAACGTTCCATGCTGCCGCGAACCGGTAGTGAATGACGGAGTTGCCGGGCTTTGCGGAAGGAATGATTGTCTTCAAACTGCTCAAGCCGCTTCTGAAGTGCGTTTCGTGACAAGCGCGATAACTGTGGGTTTAACCAGTCTTTCAAAATCGTCCCACGCCAACCGTACTAGTTCTCGGTGCGAGCCGGCATTGAAGGCGATCTCCTTGTCCCGCGACAAGATCGGATCAACAAAGACCTTCATATCGTAGAGATTTCCGAAAGGTGGCATGGCACCCGTCTCGCAATCCGGAAACCTGTCGCGAAATTCATCTTCATCCGCAATTTTCACGGAGCTTGCACCACTCGCGGATTTCAGAAGTCTCAGATCTACGTACCTTGAGGCTGGCACTACGGCCATGGTTAGCTTGCCATCGATCTTGACCACTACGGTCTTCGCCAGTTCTTTTCCAGGAATGTGTACCAGCGCAGCAATACCCTGTGCGGTGTAGGCCAGCGAGTGAGATATGATCACGTACTTGATGTCGTGACTATCAAGAAAATCCTTAAGCCGATTGAGCGACATGGGAGAGTCCTTTCCAATGCCGAACTTCCAGGCTTCGACACCTTTTCAGCTTCTATTGTCCGCTTCGCTCCTAACGGAGAAAGTGCGCCCGCGCACAGCTAACGGTGATATGCAATTCACTGTGCGTTGACACGCTCCGATCTTGCTAGCCCTGTCTGAAACCTAGAACAATACTTCGGGATCACGGGCAAAATCTACGTCCTCGGAGGCAGGTTCAAAAAAGCTTCACCGTAAGGACACCAAGGGTTCGTATCGTAGCCAAGTTGGAAGAAGAAATAACCCACAGAGCCAGAGTGAACACAGGGGTAGCCTCCGAGCTGGGTTTTTAGTGAGGTAAGTCACATTCAACGGTGACGGCGGGGTGCTCGAGACCGCACTAGAATTGGCACATATGGAGAGTACCGTTGCGAATGGGGTCCGCAGTTTTCGCGTGCGGGCGAACTCGTTCAATCAGCGTACTCTGCTCAGGCGGATCGCTCAGCACGTGAACAACGGCACTCGCCTGTTTGCGGCGCCCCCTGGATACTCTGCACCTGTGGTCGATTTCGAAGGTGAGGATGGAACCCGCGGCAGCATCATCGTGAGCGAAAGTGATCTCCCAGTCCTTTGCAAGGGAGACGAGATTACGGCGGCGCGATGCGTGGGGTTGATTGTCAATGCGCGGCGAGGCGATGCGGAAGCGGCGAAGGAACTCGCCATCCTAGAGCAGACTTCGCCATTGCCTGAAGGTTTGGCGCAACCCTCCGAGAACGAGTATTGGGTGCCGTCCACCAGCACCGAGCCGCACTCGGAGCAGGACATCAGTCAAAAGGGATTCATTCTGCTGAAATTGAGCCAACAGGATTATCCCGTGCCAGATTTTGTGGTGCTAACTTCGAAAGCCTATGCCGAGCGAGACCGCGATTTTGAAGAGCATCTGCGGGATGCCCTGAAGCAACTGGAAATCCTGACGATGCAGACTCTGGGCGGCCGATCGAGCCCCTTGGTCTTAGCGATCCGGTGTGCGACAGCCTCGTACATACCGGGGTTGATGGATACCTATCTAAACGTGGGTGTTACGGAAAGCACGCTGAAAGCGCTAGAGAACATGTATGGCAGGATCGGCGCTCGGAAGATGTTCCTCAATACTTTGAAGAACGAGGTTCATTTGCTGAGCCCGGAGAAGTACGCGACGTTCGTCAGCGCGATTCGGTCCGACTTTGGCGCGGCTGAGGTGGACGGCCTGATCGACCGACTCGCGGAAATTGTACGACGTGTCGACAAGACCCTGGTTGAAGATCCATTTGCGCAGGCAAGGTTCTTCGCGCAGCAGTCGTACAAACACTTTGAAGAGAATCGGGATCTAGTCTTAACCCTGTGCCGCGGGACTGAGCACTTTCCTGCCCTGATCCTGCAGAAGATGATCTGTACGGTGCGGCATGAGAGTGCTTATGCGGGCGTAGTGTCCAGTCGGCACACGCAGACGGGTTTGGGTGTGGAACTGCAGACAGCGCACAACATCTTCGGAGAAGAGATGATGACCGGTACAGCCGAAATCCAGACAACCGTCTTTGAGGATCGAGAAGCGATCAAGAAGACGTTTCCGGCCGTGTACCACTTTGTGCCGCACTTGGGTGAACTGGAGCGCGACTTCGAGTCGCCGGTTACGATCGAGTTTGCTGTAGAAGCGACGCCGACGCATGAGTCATTCGCATTGTTGCAACTGAATCAGACTGGAATGGCGGGTCGGGCGGCGATCACGGCTGTGGTAGACATGCACAAGTCGGGGATCATTTCGCGGCACCGCGTAACCGAATTGATACGCCCGTATCACATTAAGCAGCTCACGAGCGACACGATTGATCAGGAAGATTTCAGCGTGCTCAATCCGTTTTGCTCAGGGATTTCGGTATTACCGAGGTCGGCAGTGTCAGCGCGCATGTATTTCAGTGGGGATGCTGCACTGCGCGCCAAGAGCCAGGGTGACAAAGTCTGCTTATGCAAAAAGAGTTTCGTCCCCACCGATAGCGTGGTCATGCGGGAAATGGACGCAATTATCAGTCTGACATCGGCAGCGGTGCACGTGGTGACCATCTGCCAGAGCCTCGGTATTCCGGCGTTGTTAAGCTTGGAGAAGGATGGAGTGACGCTGCTCGATGGCGGCGGACTGGTGAACTCGCATGGGCAGGAACTGAAAGAGGGGGAATGGATCACGATTTCGTCGCGGCTGAGATCGCTTTATGAAGGGCGAGCGAAGTATAAACCGGCGCGACTGTTGCGATATATGCGGGGAGAGCGCGTTGAGATGGATCGCGAGGAAGAGAAGATGTTTGCCGGAATCGCGTATGCCTACAGGTACTATCAGCAAGTGACGCGCGGGATGGAGCTCGAGCAAATTTCCACGCTGAGCGAAGTGACGCGGTTGGTGAATTTCGAATTGCGCGGGGAATCGCAGGAAGCGCGGCAACTGGTGAATGGCTGGTTCGATGATCGCGAGAACTTGTACATGGAAGAAGTTCTCAAGAGTGATATTGGGGATCACCTGGGACAAACCAACGTTTTCGAGATGCTCACGCTCGAGCGCAAGATCAGGTTCTTCAAACGTGCATTGCAGAAATGCGCGAAGGAACGGATCTCCGGATATGAGGCTGGCGCATTTATGCTGGGACGGTTTTTGTGCCTGCGCTACCCGGTATCGTTCTGGAAGAGCTTCAGCCCGACGGAGATTGGGCTATTGGTGAACGAGTGGGTCCTGTTCGAGAAGTACATGCAGATCCTGCACAGCGTGGGCGAGCGGAAAGTACTGATGGCGCGCAAGCAGATTCTGAAGCATGGACTTGAGCAACTTTCGCTGCATCCCGGGAACGTGCGGCCCCTGATCACGCTGAAGCTGAGCGGCACAAGCCTGGATGAAGCGCGAAATTCTCTGCCGGAGTGGGCGGATGTGCAATCGGCGAAGGTATTGGAGATCCTCCAGCAGCCCTACCAGACCTTTTATGACTTCAACGCCAATTGGTCGGTAAGGCAGCTGGAGAAAATCTGCGACGAGGAAAACCTGCCACTACCTCGTCCCGACGCCTTCTAGCTCAAGCTTCATTTCCTTCTTAACATCGTCCTTCAGGCCGTAGAGGTGCTCGCGATCGATTACGGGCTCGAGGTCGCGGAGAATGTCGGGGAGCTCTCTTCCGTCGCGGGCAGCAGCCAGGCGCCCTAAGGCGAGCGACAGCGACAGCACTGCATTCATACCCAGGTTCGCCTTGCGCTGCATGATCTGGATCTTCTCTTCAGCGGACGCATTGGGCGCGATCTTTCCGCGCTTTGTCGCCAGATCAAGTTCTAGCAGCAGCAGTTCGCGGTCGATATCCACGATCGAACCGAGCGTCGAGATGCGTTGTCCGAGAAAACGCGGCGCGAGGACTTCGGTGACGTTCGCAACTGCATTCAGGCAGCCCTTGCCGTTGTAGCGCTTCGAGCGAACCCAAAGGTCGGCTAGTTCGCGATTCTCCTTGGTAAGAACGTCGGCCTTAATATTGGGTGCAAAGCGATATGTCTTGTCCTTCTCCTTGTAGACGAAATATTGTGGGTATTTGCGGGTGAGCGGTCCGCCTTCGATGACGCTATCGATTAGGTGGATGGCCTCGTCGGTTCCAGCGGATGTGCCAAGAGGCGTAGCGGCCGTGAATTTCATTCCGTTGTCGAGCATCACCACGACGCCAACGGTGGGGATGCCTGCGTTGGTGGGCTCCTCATGGGCGGAGATGTCGGCGATAATCAGATCGGGATCCAGCTTACGGGTAATCTTGACGCCTTTCTTTGCCATCTCCATAAGATCCACGATGCGGCCATATTTGACGAGGCGTTCAGTGTTGGCGCCACCACCGCACTTGAGACCGAGTGCGCCAACGGCAAAGGCGATGTCGGCTTCCATAACTTCGTTGGGTGACTTCGAGCGGTGCGATACGACTAGAGCGAGTCCTTTCTGCTTTGCGGTGCGAGTTGCAAGCAGAGTCTCGCTCAGGCTTCCGATCTGATTCGCCTTAATTAAAGCGGTGTTAATCAGGCCTTGATCGGCGCAGCGGGCGATCGTCGAATCCTTGGTGGTAACTAGGTCGTCGCCAATAATGAGGATCTCCTGGTCGAAGACTTTCATGAGCTTTTTCCAGCCCTCGTAGTCGTCTTCCGCGAAGGGATCCTCGAGAGAGACGATGGGATACTTCTTTACCCAGCGCACGTAAAGTTCGACCATTTCGTCAGTGCTGAGGACTTTGGGATCTTCGGCACGCCAGAAGAGATATTGGCCGATCGATTCCTTTTCGCCGGTTTTCTCGCGAAAGGCGTTGCTGAGTTCGCTGGCTGCAGGATCCAGGGCGAGGCAGACGTCGCGGTCGGGAACGAAGCCGCACTCTTCGATGGCTTGTACGGCTACACGCAGCGCGCGCTCCTCGGGAAGCAGATCATCTTTCTGCTTGGCGTAAGAAGCGACCACGCCACCCTCCAGCCCGATGCCGACGAAATTCAGGCCCTCCGTATCCTGAATGATCTGAATGGCGCGGGTTTGCAGGAGATTGGTGACGTGCTGGGCTTCGACGTAGTCCTTGGCGGTGAGCGGCAGGAACATGAATTCCTGGAAGCTCAGGTTGCCGCCCATTTCTTCGGTGTGGCGTCCCCCCATCAGCGAGTTTCGGAATTCCCAAGGGGCGAAGACGATGCGGCCATCTGGGAGCTCGAGTTCCTGCAGACGATGCAGACGGAGCTTGCGGCGGAGTTCAGCGGGATTGACGGGACGAGCATCGGCGACGGCACGGGCCGGCTCAGCGGCGTGGACCTCAGCGGCTTTCGCTTCGGCCTGCTGTTGTCGCTCGCAGAATGCTTTGTATTTGCCGGAGTCGGAGAGCAGAAAGTCGAAAAGGGCAACGACGCCGATTGTGAAGAAGAACCGTCCGAGGTAGACGGCCAGAGGAATATTTCCATACAAGCCAATTGCGGCCAGGAAGATGCCGGGTAGGAATGCGATCTGCGCCAGAGTCCTACTGGCAGCGGGACCAGCAGCTGAGACAGCGAGATTTTGCGTCTTAACGGCGGGGTGGAAGCTGCCGGCCTCTTTGTGCACCCCCTCGAACTTGCCGTAGGGGATCTTGACGAACATTTCGAAATACCAGAGCAAACGACGGAGCGACGGCTGATCGAGCTTCTTGTCTGCGGCATTCGCGAACTCGGGACGGAGATTGTTGGTTTTAACGGCCGCCAGATAATGTCCCATCTCATGAATGGCGATATTCGTGTGCCAAGCGACGTACCACATGAATGTTGAGATCACGACCTCGATGCTCAAGAACATCTGGCGGACCACATCCACGCGCGAGGCAACTTGCATGGAAATACTTGCGAGCGAACTCAGGAAAGCCGCATGAAATGAGACCAGCTTGTGGTTGGCGATAATCCAGCCACGGTCCAGGCGAGGCGTATCGTCGATACGAGGCACAAAGCCGCGAATTGGTCCAATGATACGGCCCAGGAATGAAGTCGAAGTAAGGGAGCGCGAACGAGGGATAGTCATATGAGAGCACTCCACGATGGTCTGGAGACCTATGTCCTCTCAATTCTGAAGAGTTGTCAGCCGAGGGTCTGTGACCCGGGTCACCCTGCGGATTGACGCAGGCGGCGGTCGTTCGTGATAACCGCGATGCTGGCAAGATATGCCTCGTTCAAACTCGCTCGAGCTTTGATAGACCGCCAATTCGTCATCGTGCCTCTGGTCGTCCGGATGATAACGAGGGATGGGGAACTCGACTTGCTTCAACTCGACAGGACAGACTTTCTTGTCAATCAGGTCGAGAGCTAAAGCGACCCCGTGAATGATCGTTTCCGGACGAGGCCGGCAGAATGTAGTGATCCACGGAAATGACTTTTTCGAACGCTCGCAGGATCTGTATGACTTGAGCCACATGCCGTCGCCGTAAGCGCAGGAGCCAATGGCGAAGATCCCCATCAAGGATGCTGACCGTGCACCGAGTTTGGTGAGAACGGCTTTGCTCAGGGTGATAAATGTTTTTGGACGTATTTCCGTCGCGGGTAAACAGCCGACACTCGCGGCCATCAACGTTAATCGAGTTCGATCTTGGCGAGCCCATAAATACTCACCTCATCCAGGTCGAGTGTCAGCATCTGACGATCCCCACTATTCACGGCTTTGTACTGGACGGGCTTCATCTCAGTGAGAGATCCACTCCATGTAACGCTTCGAGCGTTCTTTCCGCGAGGTATCGCTACTTGCACCTTCAGGTTCCGCGCAGGCGTTATCGTACCATCGACCGTTACGTCGTAATTAACGAGGTGGAGCAGCATCCATCGGTCGGCCTTTTCGGTCATCGTACTAATTTCGACAAATGGAGCTGCAGAGGTAAGGTGTGTCAGGCGGGGACCGAGGCTCTCCTGTACTCTGCCGGCAACTCGCTCCAGAAGTTTGCGCAAGTCGGGATCGATACGGTTGCGGGTATAGCCCTCCGGAATATCGGCAAAGACGTCGGCCATCGTCGGGCCAAAGGTTGTGTAGTCTCCATGCGACTTCATCGGGATCAGGAAACGGGATGGAGGAATCTGGAGAGGAATGAACAGGACCTGCCCTTTGCCGACTCTCCGCGTAATTTCGGCAGCGGGATATTGCCCGTTGCCCAATGATTGCGCCAAAGGAATCCGCCCTTGAGCGCGACCGTACTGATCCTTGTTGCCACTGGTACCGAGAACCAGTAGAGTCCCGCCGGCATTGGCATAACGGACAAGCGCTTGCTGATTCTCCGGGCTCATCAGCGGAAGATATGGAACTATCACCATATCGAACTGGTTGGTCGTCAAGCTCGATAGGTCGTCTTCGGTCAGCATGACGTGAGCGATTCCCTTGTCCCCCAGTACGCGCGAAGTACTAAACGCAAAGCTCAACTCATCCGCAAGATACTGTCGCAATGAGGCGACCACCGCGACGTTTGCGCGCATTTGTACATTGCGCAAACTTTCCTCATTCGCCGCCAGAAACCGATACATCTGAGTGGCGCCCGTGGGTGTCAGTCTTTTTTCCCGGAAGACAGCGTGGTTGGCCACGGCCTCCGCGATGTTGATCTGAGACATGGCATTCAAGCAGCCTTCCGTAGGGTGAGGAAAAATCGGTGGCGTGATCTCGGTGGCGTACACGATCACCGGTTTGCCATGTGTGGCTGCCGCCAAGAACTTGAACGCCGGGCTATTTGTGATTTTCGTGCCCTGTTCGTCCTTGCGGGGCGCCGAATCGAGGTATTCCTGCACTTCGGAGTAGACGAAGTCGTCATATTCGTCGCGGCCGAGCATTTCCATGTTACCAGCCGCGTCATAGCCAATTGGACCGTAGCCGAACCCTCCAAACACATTTCCGGAAATCATGAAATTGGGGTTGTACTTCCGAGCCACTTCGCGTAGGCGACGATGAAATTCGGCTACAGAATGACCACGGAAGCTATTCCATTCCGCCCAGAACGGTTCACCGCGCTTCTTGGGCAGTGCGATGTTGTCATAGTTATCCGCACCGTACTTGGCCTGCGCCACTTTCGCGGGAAGGTTCTTCTTCAGATACACAGCGAAGTTTCGTTTGCAGTAGCCGCAATAGCACGTTCCCCCCGCGATCTGCGTCCAATCGATATATGAGCCGTCGATCCCGGTTTCCGCCTGCGCCCGTATCCGGCCTTCCATCAACCGAGTGAAGTAGGGATTGTTGGGGCAGCCCCAGGTTTCGAACTCGTTCGTAGTTTCCTGGCCATAGGGGGCATAGCGATAGTGCGGGAAACTGCCGTCGGGCCGAACCGTAATCCACGTCGTCGGGTCTTCGGTCGGCCTGGGACCCAAGTAATCCTCGTACTCGTTCCAGCCTTCGCGCCAGAATTGCAGCATCCGGATCTGATCTTTTTGGGGTTCGTCTTTATTAGACGCCGAATGCCCGTGAAGCGAACTCGTGAGGTATCGAAGCACAATGTACCCTTTGTCGTGCAGTGCTCGATTGTTTATCTTCGCTTGTTCCATCCCGCGATTGAACTTTTCCCGAGTCACGTCTTCGAAGCTGGGCGCACCGCTTCCAAATGTGACGGTCATGTTGTTCGTCTTCAGGAATTCCAGGTCCGATGTTTGTCCCAGCCGCCAATGCCCCCAGTCGGTATCGGGCTTCCATGTCGCAGGGTTTTCCTGCGCGAACGTGACCATCAACGTCGTAACAACAAGAAGCAGGTATCGAATTAAGGACTTTGATTGCATATGGACTCCTAACGATCGTTCTCGTGACCGCAGATGATGGCGCGGAAGACCCGGCACCTGAGACACAGAGTCGCGGATGGATCAGAACTCTTGTGCGACGGTCATGGGCTGCGGACTTGCTCAACGGCTCGTTTCCCCAAAATAGAGAACTAGATCTGATTCTTTGGTGAAGAGTGGAAGTTGCAACTCATACGTGCGGCCGATCTTTCTTATTTGCAGATCTTCGCCGCCCAGGGTCGCTCGATGCAGCTGTCGGTCAGATCGCAAACTAACCTGTGGCGTTTCCTGACCTGGGGCCGCGAGTCGCAATGCCAATGCGCCTGGGTTCTCTTTCACTGCGAGAACGGGTAGATTTGCGCGCGTGAGATGAAATCCGGCGGTCGATAGCTTCACCACTTCAACTCTGCGTTCCGAGCGCACGAACCCCCTGATGTGACCCTCGCTATCGTCCCAGTCCTGCCAGTCTGCATTCAGAACGACCGCCGGATCCGCGACGGCAACCGCGAACCTGGCCTTTGATTTCGCCTTTACGGTAAAGGCCAACCCGGTTTGCGTCGGCATCGCCGCTGTCATCAGCTTGGACACGTACGTCAGGTGGGGCGCAGTTGTTGGTTGAGCGCCCAGCTTGATGGCGATGGTGTGCTTCTTCCCCGGTGTGAGATTCGGCAGAATCAACAGCCGGTCATCAAAAGCGGGATGCACGCGCCCATCAATCAGAACGGAATGGATCGATTTTCGGCTGTTCTCAATGCGGACTCCCATGCCGCCCAGAGATTCCACGGTATCGTTTCGGCGTACGCTCGAAAGATCAATTGTCATCTCAAGCGTGTCGGCCGATGCTTTCCATGAATAGTTCCATTGCGCCATCGCGCGTAGCTTTTGCGCGAGCTCCTGCGGTTCAGGACAATAAATCGGAAGCGTCCCAAACTTCGTTTTCATCGCCTCGTAGAACGGGAAGTTGTTCTGATTGGTGATGCGCTTGTCTTTGCCCTCATTGACGGGTGCCGATGAGATCGAGTAGTCGTGCCACATCTCGTTGAAGATCACACCACGCCCGACTTCTTGGAACATGTGGTCAAAGATGGCTTCTTCATTGGCGGTAATCTGAGCT
This sequence comes from Terriglobales bacterium, assembly GCA_036558645.1. Classification (GTDB taxonomy): domain Bacteria; phylum Acidobacteriota; class Terriglobia; order Terriglobales; family Acidobacteriaceae; genus DATBFG01. The sequence goes on along the minus strand of DATBFG010000045.1, from coordinate 7,238 downwards.
GTCGTATAGCTCCACATCGGGTCATAGAACCACTGGTAGTCGGGATGGGGAGAATTCTCGAGTACGACGAAGTCCTTGTTCGCGCCGCTAAACCAGGTCATGTTGCCAAAGCCAAGTGGCACGCTCTGTTCCAGGCCGTGGGTCATGTAGAACGAGAAGCGCCCTGCGACTTCGCCGTAGTCCTCCATCGGGATCGTGTCGCCGGGGTTGATCATGGACTGAATCTTGCGAATCGGAAAGCCCTGTGTCCGCATGTTTTGCTCGATTTCCTCGACCGACCCGTCGAGTTCTTCCCGCCAGCGATCGGGAGTCATCTTGCGATCGATTTCGTGGAACTTACTGTGAGTTCCAATTTCGCCACCGAGATCCTCAAGATTCTTGCCGAGCGGCGCAAGTTTGTCCCAACCTGCCTTCTTCACGAAGCTGGATACCCAGGTGTAGAGCGGAACGACTCCGGTATCCTGCGCGACGTCGATAAGAAAGTTAAGTGTCTTGAGTTGGTAGTTGAGGTCACCGCTATTGTCTCCATCGAATCGCACAACTGCGGTCAGGTTGGCATTGGAGATCTGCGGAGCAGGAAACGGTGCCTCCATATCGCCATAGGTAGCCCATTGAACCGCGCGGATCATCGCATTCCAAAGCTGGTTCGCATAAGCGACCTGGGGAGGGTCATTGCGGAAAAATGTTCCTGCGCCAGCCGCCGTTCCAAAGTCACTCACGAGCACAACGCGGCTGCTACCCCGTGTTGCGCAGGAAAGGTAAGGAAAACTCTGCTGGCCATCGGTCGAGACCAACAATACAGCGCCGCCGGATTTCGGCTGCAATAGATTTGTGGCGGACGCCAGCACCGGTGTTAGGAACTGCGACACCTCGAATCCACGGGTTACATAATGATCATTTGAAATGACTCGAATCCGGTACTCGGTTCCGCCCTGCAGACCCTTGTATTGCAGCCCGAGCAGATCATCGAGAGCGTGGTGATCGCGTTCTTTCTCGTTCTCGTCCTTGGTGGCGAGTGGCCCGTCGAGGACTACGCTGTGGTTGCCAACGAGGTAGGCCCGCAGCCGAAGGACCATCTGTGAGTACGTCGCGTCATCCACCAGGGTCGCTTGCGCAAACACGAGTGTGGAGTACCTCGACAGCTCCTGGTTACTGGGCATTTCTTCTACAAAGAGCGTGTCGTAAGGAATGCCCGCCAGTGTCGCGATACCGACCCAGCCGTGTCCTGCCAGCTGACTCGTTTCCCAGGCGCGGTGATAGCTGGTTTTGCTCAGAAAGACTGCCAACCGGGGCTGTGTGAAGGACTTGGTTGAAGCCAGCGCCGATCCGCAGAGAAGCAACAGGACTGCAACAAATCGTGATTTCTTCATCACCAACTCCTTAGGTAAGGAGTTCTATCGTGATACTGGCCGCCATGGCAGCCCATCTTGGCGTCATCTCCCGTAAACAAAATAACGACAGAGACTACAGTGCCTAGAGCACGGCGTCGCTCAACAGATCGAGATTCATTAATTCTTATGGATGAGAACAAATGCTTGCGCATAACCCTGTCGCGTCTTAAATGCGATCTTACGATGTGGGCCTTCTTGGCATGTGCCTACTAATATTCACATGTTCCTTTAGCCGTACCAATTCGGGAATGACTCATCGCTGACGTTGCGCCGCGTAAATTGACCCGCGCTATGGATTTTAAGTGTCACGGAGATTTCTCATCGGCTATTCCCGCACTGTTAGCAACAGAGTGGAAAGATGTGTGAGTAGATCACGGACAATCGCGTTCTCCTAAGCTTACAATTTCGACGTGGTATCGGTTGTAATCTCGGAATCTCGAACCGCCCATGATCAGGGAGTAGCCATGCGGCTCTCGCTAATCGTTGGAGTGGCGATGTTGGTGGGAAAGGTTTCCGCTTACCTTCTCACCGGCTCCATCGCAGTACTCTCGGATGCCGCTGAATCTGTCATTCATGTCATCGCAGTTTCATTCGCTGCCTTTGCTCTGTGGTTAAGTCGCCGCCCTGCCAATCAACGCTTTCTCTACGGATACGAGCGCATCACCTTTTTCTCCGCTGGATTTGAAGGGGGAATGATCGTGCTTGCCGCAGCTGCCATTATCTATGCAGCTGTTTACAAATGGTTGCACGGCCTGGAACTACAGCGGCTAGGAACGGGGACGTTGATCGTGTTGATCGCTTCTTTGGTCAATGCTGCCCTCGGATACTACCTACTGCGCACCGGGCGCCGCACGAACTCGCTCATCCTGGAGGCCAATGGCAAACATGTCCTCACCGACAGTTGGACAAGCTTTGGGGTTGTTGGAGGACTATGCCTGGTGCTGCTGACGGGGTGGAAGCCTTTTGACCCGCTGTTCGCAATTGTTGTTGCACTAAATATAGTGTGGTCAGGTGGGCAGCTAATCTGGCGTTCCGCAGCCGGTTTGCTTGATTATTCTGATCCGGAAGTCGGGCGCTGCTTGCGCGTGACCTTGGATCTACTCGAGACTCAGTTGGGTGTGCACTACCATGGAGTTCGCTTTCGCACGACTGGTCGTCGTGTAATGGTCGAGGTCCACCTGCTGTTTCCTAACACAATCGCACTGGGAGAGGCTCATCGCCTCGCTACAGTGGTCGAAGAACGGCTCGTCTCGGCGTTGGGGCTGCCCGCAGAGGTCGTGACACATCTGGAATCGCTGGAAGACCACAACCTCGTACATCGTGAAGATCACTACATGGGTAAACCGTCCATCTTCCTGGCATAGCCGGGGACAACCAGCGCTTATGGGCAAGGAGCCAAGAAGCGTCACGCAGGTTGTCCCAGGTTTCAGCAATCTCGCGAATAGAATCATCTAATAATGACGACTTCTGGGTCGGAAAGTACCGTTCCGTTCGGACGGCAGACACTGTACTTGTAGTGTTTCCCGATCACGGCATTGGGCATCGCCGGTCCTGAGAAGACGCTATCACCGACAGGCACCACAAATTGGCTCTCCTTAAACGGTGAGTTGGCGAATTTTATGAGTCGAGCCTCGTGCGCGGTAGACGGCAGCTTCCACTCCACCTCTTCTCTGTTGCCCTTGCTGATTTCTACTACTTCGAGGTCAACGTGTGGAGCGATATCAGTCATATGTACTAGCTTGTGAGAAACGACAGGTGCGACTCCGAGATTTGACATAAATCCTCCTAGATTCGGACGTGATGTGTTGAGCCGCGAGGGATGTCCCGCGCGGCAGTTACTGGACTTTGCTGGTATCGAACAGGGCCTTTACTGCAGGATCGGACTTCAGGTTGTCGAGTGATGGGTGGTTGCTCGCCACAACTGGAAGAAGACCCAGCTGCAGCCCTTTTTTCAAAGACAAGATGGCATCGGCCGAATTGCCGAATTGGTTGTAAATGATGGCCGAATTCAAAAATATGTCGGGCGCGTGATCGTGAGAGGCCAGCGCTTTAGCCAAGTGCATGTTGGCGGAACGCCGTTCGTTGAGCATGGCGTAATAAACCGCCAGATAGCTCCTGAGCACTGCATTGTTTGGATTTACGCGCACTTGCTCTTCACCAAGAGTGGTCGCCTTCCGGTAGGCGTCCAGTGCATCCTTTCGTTTGGCGGGAATCCAATAATACGCATCCGCGAGATTTCCCCACGCTGTACGATTCTGAGAGTCGAGTTTGAGCGCTTGTTCATATGCGGAAGCTGCGTCCTCAAACTTGTGAAGATAGAAATCAGCGGTACCGAGATTCAGGTAAGCATCTGCAGTAGGGCGGATATTCAAGGACTTCTTTAGCACCGTCTCCGCTTCCGCAAAGCGGCCGGTCAGAACATAAATTCCGCCGCGATTGTTGTAACCACGAATGTTGTCTGGGGCCAATTCGTTAACTTTGGCGAACATCTCCAAAGATTCCGCGTAACGTCCCTGGTCCACGAGGAAGACACCCAGCCAACTATAGCCAGCCCAATACCGCGGGCGCGCTTTGATGGCGCTGAGATACGTTCGTTCTGCATCATCGGCCTTTCCCAATTTCTCATAGGCATACGCCAAACCTCGGTAGGCGCTGTCGCTAGTCGGGTCGATCTTCAGTTCGCGTTCAAATTCCTGCGCCGCTTGCTCGTAGCTCCCGGTGCCATTGAAAACTGTTCCCAAACAGCCGTGCCCGACGCTGGATGCATTGGCGTGACGACAAGCTTCTTCCGCCTGTTGAACCCATGTGCTGTCGTGCGTCTGTTCGAATTTCTGCCAATAACCCTCGCCTAAGCCGGCGAATGCAGGTGCGTACTGAGGGTCACGCTGCAGGGCCTCGGTGAAGGCTGCGATGGCTTTCTTGGTGTTTTCCGGATCTTGATAATCGAGAAGATAGCCGCGACCTCGCAAGTAGAGATCGTAGGCAGCTGGTTCAGTAGTTCCTCTTGAGGCAATCCGGTGCCGCTCCTGCCACGTCAACTCAAGGTCAAGACTTCGTAATGCACTGTCAACCACCTGGTCCTCAAGAAGGAAGGGATCATTCGCGTCCGCGGTTATGGCATCTGCGCGCAACACTCGACGGCTGCGAGCGTCTACTAGGTCGTAAGTCACGCGTATTAATGGACCAGAAAGGCGAAAGCTCCCTTCGAAAACGAGGTTTACACCTAGGATCGTGTGCGCCTGTTCCACGGATGAAATCGATTGGGCACGTATCTCGCTGGCAGGTACTACCTGCAACGGATGCTTAGTGGTGAGCTGAGTCAACTTAGCGGTGAGAGCCTCTGATAAGCCTTGGGAAAACGCTCGTGCATTAGTGTCCGGATCGACCGCGACGAACGGCAACACAGCAAGGTGCTTCATCACGGGCAATGGTGCTGGAGAGCCGCCGAGTGGTTTTCCAATATTCAACGATGTCACGAGAAAAATCACAGCGAGAGCTGCGAGGTAGCCAACTTTTCGCCGATTGGGCTTGTAGATCGATTGCACCGGAGGGTTTATCGGCACGGTGGAGCGTTTCTCCCCCGGCTCACGAAATACTATTGCCAGTTCGGCGGCTGTCTGCATGCGGTCTCCGGGACTCTTTTCGAGGCATCTGAGAATGGCAGTCTCCAAACACGCAGGCAGATCGTGAACGATGGATGCGGGATTGGGAGCTGGCTGATGCAGAATGGCATCGATCGTCACACTGAAAGCCTTGTCATGAAAGGGAAGGCGTCCAGTGACCATTTCAAACAGCACTACTCCGGCGGCCCATAAATCGGATCGCGCATCGAGGGGCTCACCCCGCAGTTGTTCCGGAGCCATGTAGTCCAGAGTCCCTGCAATCTCACATGCTTCGGTGCTCGACATGGTTGGTTCGGAAGCAACGTCAACGGGAGCGAGCAATCGGGCGAGGCCGAAGTCAAGAATCTTAAGGCGTCCGTCCGGCGTGATGCGAAGGTTCTTTGACGTGAGGTCGCGGTGAATGACGCCGTGTTCGTGTGCGGCGACCAAGCCGGCTGCGAGCTGCACTCCCAGTTCCAGCGCCAACGTGCCCGGAATCGGTCCGCAGAGCAAGCGGTCACTCAGGGTAACACCTGGTATGTACTCCATAACCAGAAAGTCAATGTCATCCTGAGTATCAAAATCGAAGATGGTGGCGACGCTGGGGTGGTTCAACTTGGATAGTGCCATCGCTTCGCGTCGGAAGTTATGGCGTGCGGCAGAATTCTGGAGAACACCGGGAGGCAGGATTTTTATGGCGACTTCGCGATCCAGATGCTCGTCATGGGCACGAAAAACCTCTCCCATGCCACCGGCGCCAATCTTGTCGTCGATCCGGTAGTGACCGAGCTTGCCTGGAACACGCGCTTGTTGGAGCAGGGCCTGTTGCATGTCTCCCGTGCTCCTCCATGACATCGTAGGTCCCCGCGATAGGCGGGACAAGTGCTCTTCGCCGATAACGTGCTCCTAGCAATTCCCGCTCCGGGAAGGTCCAAATAGGTCAGGCGTGGTGTTTACAATCAAGCCCGATAGGTGACCCAATACCCACACGCAACGAGACAGGTCCGGGCATCCCTGACGCTCTGAACTTGCCCTCGGGGTCTTCGATAACTTGCGTACAGCACTAGTTGAAAGAACGGCCTTCTCATCCCCGTCCTGTTCATCTCAACTACGATCTGGATGGGACTAACTCGTATCCATCCTTGCTCCTGGCCCTGGTTCATGTTGACAATTCTGAATCGCGGGAGCAAAATCCACGCAATTACCCCTCTGGCGATCAATAACAATCCAACTTAGATTCACCGGAGGCTTGCAATGTTGAGTCGGCTTGAAGGCTTATGGCGAGATCAGGAAGGTCAAGACATCGCGGAATATGCTGTCATGTTGGCCGTGATTCTGGTGATCGTAGTTGGCACCATCCGACTGATTGGTACTCAGTCGAACAACGTTTTCTCCTCAGTTGCAAGTTCGATCCAGTGAAGGGTTGTCCTACGGTCACGCCGTGTGTGTCGAGACGCGTTTGAGACATCAAATTGGCGGGAGCTGCTTTTCGGCCTTGTAAAGCTTGTAGAGCCCTTCAAGATGCCCGAAGGCAGCACCGATCGATTCGACCTCTCTGGTTCATTGGCGAATGGCTGAAAAGGGGCGTCAGACTCGACAGATTCCATTTCCCAAAGCTGGCTCGGCGGACTTCCGAACGCTGAATTGATTAAGACTTTTGCCGAGCAGCACGGGATTTCTTCTGTTTCGCCTTCATTTTTGCCCATCTGGCACGCTGGGCTGCAGCAATGCGGGCACGTCCTGCCGCTGAGATGGTGTGTCGCTTTCGAGCGGAGCTGCTTCCACTGACGTAAGAGCGACCGAATGCAGCCAGTGCGGCTGAAATTCCCCGGACCTCGTTCTGTAAGCGAGCCTGTTCGTGCTCGAGTTGCTCAATTATTGTCTGCATCATCGTCTTGGGCATGGGGCAGATTCTAGCAGACATGCTTCTTCGCAATGAGGAGCAGGTGCAAGCGTCGTAGATGCCGATGCCGGTTGAGGAGAATTCGTGTAGGGTAACTCTAAATCGAAAATCGAAAGGCTAGCTCTGCGCTGGCGATCCGAACGGACCTGCTTATCACAAATCGTCGCCTTTTTTTCGTCTAGAGATCGTTTTGAAATCCCTCGTTTTTCGTGGGGGGCGGGGGGTGGGAGTTTAGCAAAAGGCGATACTATGAGCGGAAAAGTTTGCCCCGATTTAGGTGCAAGTGGGTTGTAAGTGCATTGTTTTTTGGTGGGGGAGGCCATTTTCGGCCTCGCAAGCCCT